>JAYULL010000096.1:0-46903 GCA_043763625.1 Sphingobacteriaceae bacterium
TACACGGTTGAACACACTCTTTCCCTACACGACGCTCTTCCGGATCTCAGGCCTTCAGATCAAAGGGCCAAAGTCATAACAGAGGGGGTCAGTATCCCCGGTACGGGGTCAGCATCTCCGGAATCTCCACATTGGAAAATAAAAAGAATGAACCGTTAACAAGGTCTGAAATAGTGGGGCTTCGAAAATTGAACATTTGGAATTCCAATATTTGTGCTAAATTCAGCATTTGACCTTCAAGTTCCTCACCGAAAGGTGCTAAACCTTTAACTAAAATATTAGAATTAAGAATATTGTAAAGACTTTTATAAAGCATAAAAGTAAGACACCAAATTAAGTATTAAAAGTGTAGGAATTGTTCCGTAATTTGACTTTGGGTTAATATTAAACATAAAGGCTTATTTCTTAATGACTGAATATATCTTACTCTCAGGCATTATAGTTTCTGTATTTGTTAGTTTGTTGATGCTGCAGAAAAGAAACAAATCCGCAGCTGAAATTCTTTTACTACTACTTTTATCTTCAACATCTTATCTCATTTTTTCTTATCTATTGGTATACAATGGTAGCTATTTAAAATATCCCAAGTTAACAGTGCTTGGTTTTAGTTTTCCTTTACTTTCTGCTCCTTTGATGTATTTGTACATCAAATATCAAACAAAACCAATATTCTTCCATCGGATAGATCTACTTCATTTTTTACCTTTTATTATATCCAATCTACTTTTTATCAAATTTTATTTTTTGCCATTTGAATCTGAAGTAGATATTTTGAAAAATAATGGAGCTGCTTTTGAGATGGAGGGATTGATAAAATTAGTATTAATATATTTATCCGGAATATTCTATATAACATGGTCTTTTATTTCCCTATACTATCATAAAACCAGACTTAATAAAGAATTCTCAAATTCTGATAGGATCAATTTTAACTGGCTATTATTGCTGAATATCGGTTTACTGGTAATTTGGGTTGCTGTGATTTTTATTCAAGACGATAAAATCATATTTAGTTATTCTTCTTTATACATTATTTGCATTGGTTTTTTTGGTTTAACACAGGTGAAAGTATTTACTGAAAAAGATGTGCTTTATATACAAAAGCAAAATTCATTGGATAACCTTGAACGTAAAGAAATTAGTATCGGGATTAAAGAAACGAAACCTAATGATGGAAACCTTCAAGAAATCTATATAAAAGTAGTCGAACTGTTGAAGAAGGAAAAACTTTACCTAAATCCGGAACTGAAAATAATAGATTTAGCTATTTTATTGAATATTCACCCCAATTTAATGTCAAGAGCTATTAATCATGTATCGCAAGCCACCTTTTATGATCTGATTAACAAAATGAGAGTTGATGAATTTATAAATAATATCAAAGGTGCAGATGCCAATAAATATACAATCATCGCAATTGCATTTGATTCCGGCTTCAACTCTAAAGCTACCTTTAACAGAAACTTCAAAGCAATAAGAGGAATGTCACCATCCGAGTTTTTATTATCCCTTCAAAAAGAAGGTATCAATTAAGTTTACAGGTCTCAAATTACATAAACTATTGTTTTATAATAGTTTAACACATTTATTTTAGGGTATCAACTTTCAAAAGTAAGACTACTATTTAGCTTCTCGTATATAATTTTGACGAAGTTAAAATCAAATTATTTTATGAAAAGAAACATGAATACCCAGCCTTTTCCTTACTATTTACAGGCTAAAGAAGGAACAAATCTCCAGTTCTTTAAGAATCGAATTTCTCTGATAGCTCATCAAGTTATTAATGTTTTCTTTAATAAAGTATCTCCTTAATTTTTCTAATCTGATAAATTAAGGAGCGTAAACTTTGTTCTACAAATTCTTCTAACTCAGCAGTATTTTTTAAAAGCCAATTTTTCAATAACTCAATTAATAATTAAAAATGAAGTTAATTAATTTTTATATAGTCATTATTACGCTAAGCATTTTAACAGCGTGTGAAAAACCAAACGTTATACAAGATGATGGAAATTTAGTTCCTAAAACTGTAGAGCATGATCCATCATTACCATCAATTTCTGTAAATGGTACTCAGTTACATGCAGAGGCATTTGGTCAAAATTCAAATCCGATAGTTGTCGTAATCCATGGAGGACCCGGGTCTGATTACAGTTCCTTATTAAGATGTAAAGCATTCGCAGATCAAGGTTATCGAGTAGTTTTTTATGATCAGCGAGGTTCGGGCTTATCTAAAAGGCATCCAAAAAATTCGTACTCTTTACAGTTAATGTTAGATGACTTATCTGCAGTTATTATCCACTATCGTACATCTCCAAATCAAAAGGTTTTCTTGTTAGGGCATTCATGGGGAGCCATATTGGCAACTGCATATATCAATAAATATCCAACACAAATAGATGGGGCTATGCTAGCTGAACCAGGCGGGTTAATTTGGCAGGATGTTTTAGATTATGCGGACCGTTCCCGTCCATTGAAATTAACGACGGAGTTGACAAACGATATACTTTACCAGGACCAGTTTGTCATAGGCACAGATAGTGAACATGCAATTTTAGATTATAAATACACTTTATTATCGATCGCTGAAGGGAATAAGGATAATCCAACCGGAAATGAAGGAAAATTACCTCAGTGGCGAGCTGGGGCTATTGTAAATAAGGCATTGTTTGATATTGGAGAAAAAGAAAAACCCAATTGGACAACTAATCTAGGTCAGTACAAAACTAAGGTGCTTTTTGTGTATAGTGAAAAAAATAAGGCTTATGGATTGCAACATGCACAAAAAGTTTCATCAGCTTATCCGAACGTTCAGCTATTTCAAGTAAATGCTGCCGGTCACGATATGCTAACTTTTCCTACCGGCTGGAATAATTTTTATCCGGTTGCTTTAACTTATTTAAACGCTTTAAAATAATACTTATGAAGACTATTAAACTATTATCGTTATTTACTTTTTTGCTTGTTCTTTGTAAGGAAACATTTTCCCAAACTATAAATTTCAATAACTTAAAAAAAGAGGATAAGCATATAGCTTCTTTGAATGTGGGTTTAGACTATGGTTTAGTTTATGGAGTTAGCTATAGTTATCAGCTAAAATCTAAAATCCCATTTCTGTTAAATATCGAATGTTCCGCACCATCCGGAGAGAATGTATTCGATGATTTTAAAACTAAAGTTGGAGGCCAAATAAGATTTTATCAAATGGAAAACTTTAATCTCTCCGTTAAGTTTCACGGAATTTATAGAAGAAACATGAACGACTTTGTAACGTTACAAAATTTCGGAACTGAACTATCTGTTGCAGCGGGTTATTATAAAAGCAAATGGTTTACTGCCGGTGAAGCTGGTTTTGATAAGGCTATAGTTACGCACTTCAAACATTCTAATGAATACAAACAAGTTTATGCAGCGGTGAAAGATGGATGGTATGAGCCAGCAACCGGCGGCAATTTTAATTTGGGATTGATGGCCGGTTATTCTTTTAAGCAAAGCGATCTATTCTTAAAAGGAGGGATAGTAACTACACAAAACTTTTCAAAACCATCGTTACCTTTTTATGCTCAGGTGGGCTATACTCTCAAAATAGGACAGCATAAATAATATTTGCTTTGCTTACACCTTTTTTTAGCATCAATAACCAAAAATTGATTCACAATATATCAAATAATGGTAATTGGGGAATACATTTGAATAAGCAAAATACATAAAGAGGAAATAAACTGAACAAGAATGAAAGAGTGGTTTTCCAGCTATATAATTAAGCGGGTTAGTACCTTACTTTTTTGAGTTAAATATAATCCTATCTCCATCATAGTGATAATTGAATAAATAAGATGACAACGGAAGATGAAATAATTTTTTTAGAAAATCAGCTAATCGAAGCTATGGAAAATGGCAACATTGCTGTATTAAACGAACTTTTACACGATGAATTAGTGTTTAATATTCCAAATGGTCAAACAATTTCAAAATCTATGGATATAGAAAATTACAGTTCCGGAATGATGACAGTTTATGATATTACAATAACCGACCGCATTATAAAATCCATTGATGATATTACAACAGTTGCCCTAACTGTACATTTAAAAGCCAAATATGGCGAGCAAATAATTGAGGGTAACTACAGATATTTAAGGGTATGGAAATTATTTAATAATTGCCGGCAGATAATTGCCGGCAGCGCATTTCAGATATAATGCTAAAATATAAGCGTAACTCTCAACAACCCGTCTAATAGTATTGGTTTGTTTGAAACGCATAACCAATCTATTCAACCCTTCAATCAGTAAAAGCATTTAGTTTTCACAGATATTCATTTCTTAACTTAAGTTAAGCGATTCGAATTTTATCATTAATAATTTTGCATCGTAGTTCTTGGCATAGCTGTTAAACATTACTTCACTTTAAAACAAAAATTATATTTTATTTAACATCGAAAAATGAAAATCAAAATCACGTTTTTCCCGGTAGTTTTTACTAACACCACATTATTTGCCCAACAAAACCGAGCCTTCTCTAAGGGAGATAAAATTATGGAAGTTGTATAAGTCGGCGGTAATATAATTTGAATGATAGATTAGGCTTGTTTACAGAAGTCGGCTCTATTGGCTGTACCAATGCCGGAGTTGGAGTTGCTTTTATGCTTTAGCAGCAATCTTACTTCTCGTTAAGATTATGGAATCCTTCAGTTTAATTAATTCTTAGTCCTTAATCAACTTCTTTTTTATCGATAGCAAGAATAGATTTTAAACGGAAAATTTTTTAAACTAGTTAATGAAAAACTATAAATCAAATTTGAGTAACAAAAAATATAATCAAATAAATTAAAAACAAAAATCAACATTATGAAAAAATTAACAATAGCAATCATTACAGTTTTTACAATTTTAGTTTCTTGTAAAAAGGATTCCGACAACAAACCTGATAGTTCATCTCGTACATTAAGATACGAAGTAACAGGAAATTTAACAGGAAAATTCACGGCAGCTTACCATACAGAATCCGGAGGACTTACCAATGTAGAGGTAACCTCACTTCCATGGAGTATAGAAATTAATTATGCAGCAAATGTATCAGCAGCATCTATTGTTATCACAGGTACAGGTATACCGGGACAAAAAGTTACCCTAGTGATTAAACGGGGCGGCACACGAATTGGAACACCTATTGAGCAAAGTGTAAATAGTTCTAATGTTTTTTCTATAGCCGGACAAGTTATTGTTTTTTAAATTCAAGGACATACATTTCACTACAAAGTATTGTATTAGCAAATTTTCTAAACAGTTAAGAAAGTAAGTAAAAGAACATGTTTAAGCAATCCATATTTTCATTAATCAGCAAACAAAAGCGAAACACAAAACTCATTCAAAAATTTTCAAAGTATTACGCACCGTATATTCTTGCACCGGGAATTCTTGTTTTCACTATTCCTGTATTCACTTTACACCATGACTTCAATCATTGGTTGCAACCATCACACTTTTTTTATAGCCTGTCCGTGTGCATTGGCAATATTTACACCGGTTGCAACCTATGCAGCTATCGGAAACGCGTCAGCAAAAGGTACCTTGGTAAAAGGCGGAAAATATCCGGAAGCATTTGGCCGGCATCAAAATAATTGCATTAGACAAAAAAACGGACGATTACTTTTGGATACCCAGTTGTATCTGACGTGTTTCCACTTAATGGAAAGAGCCGAGAAGAGCTTTTGGCTTGCACCCTGCAAACGCAGGCGTAACATTAATCTTCATTTTGGCAAGTTTGCAATTAACAAAATTTGAAAAACAAGTAAGTAAACAAGAATAAAGCAGGGCAGTAGAAAACGGGGAATTTGCGGCAACATAAGAAACCTGCTACCGCCATATTTTAACTGCCCCTTTTTTAGTTTGCCTTTATCGAGAAAGCCGCTTCTTCAATCTTGTTTTACTTGCCTAGGGTTACCGTAATTTTTCGAAACTCTATCGGCCCGTGGTCACCTTGAAGATATATCGGTCCGGGTTCGCCTTCGTTGCTGTCGAGAGCACCGCCCGTAATTCCGGGGATTTCTTGGTTGCTGATAACGGTTTTACCGTTTACAGCTAATGTAACCATTCGGCCGATTAGGGTAATATCGTAAGATTGCCAAGTGTTTGGACCTAAAGTGGCCATTTTGCTTGGTGTTAAAAATCCGTAAACTCCGCTAAAGAGTCCGCTTGCCGGATGTGCATCTTTCGGGCTGTCTTCGATCTGAACTTCATACCGTCCACGTAAATATACTCCGCTGTTGCTCCCTTTTTGATATCTGAACTCAATATGCAGCTTAAAATCGCTAAATTTTTTGTTCGTAATTAAATTTGCCCCGGAATGGGAACTCGTCAAAATTCCGCTTTTTACTACCCACTGATTTTCTCCGAGAGGCTTCCACCCGGTTAGGTCCTTCCCGTTAAATAATAGAAAAGGTTTGCCCCATACGGGCGGACTTGTTCTTTTCAAATAGGGCGCTTTAACTCCCTTCCAACTGTACTCCTTTCCTTCGCTTGTAACTATCTTTCCCTTAATTCCGCTTCCTGCAAGCTCCCCGTCTATAACAAAATCCCGGTCTCCCGGTTCCCATTGCGGAGGTATTGTAAAATTGAATTTCCCTGAATCAAAATTTACTTTAGCAACAGGCCTGGCGCTGCCTACTATACAAACAAACTGTCCTACTAAGGTGCGGGTGCCCGAAAGCTTAACTTCTAACCATGCCGGTGCCGGCTTCCCGTTTTGATCAATAACAATATCCCAACGGCCTATTAATTCTTTGCCTTTTACTTCCTCCTGAACCCTAGTTTTTGAAGGAGCCGACGGTGATGCTATGCTTAGAATTGCAGGACATAATAAAGCGATTAAAGCCTGTACGATAAGTTTTTTGTGCATATGATTGAACTGCTATGGTTAAATGTTTTCCTATTCTGAACCGGCAATATAAATATTTATTTGCTTTGGAGCCGGCTTAATTACACCGGCTTATTTCTGATATAGATATGTTTAATGGTTTTGTTACCGCTTTCCCGTTCATCAATTTCTATCGAAGGTATTGATCGAATTAAGGGCGTAAGCTTTTGAAATCCAAAATTACGAGGATCAAAATCCGGTTGCTTTTTTATAATTAAACTGCCTACGTCTGCCAAGTTCGCCCAGCCGTTTTCGTCGGCTACATCATTTATTGTACTTGCAATAAGCTTAATAACGACAATATTAAGTTTAGGGATCGTCGGTACCGGTTTTTTTCGAACCGGCTTTCTTACAGGCGCTCCGTCTACTTTTTGTTCTTCAGATTCTTTTTCCTTCCTGATTCCTAAAATCTCAATATAGATAAACCGATCGCAAGCGGCGATAAAAGGATGAAGCGTCTTTTTTTCTCCTATGCCTATTACCAACATTCCTGCTTCCCGTAATCGGGTAGCTAGGCGAGTAAAATCGCTGTCGCTTGAAATAATGCAAAACCCGTCAACTTTTCCGGAATATAAAATGTCCATTGCATCAATTATCATGGCTGAGTCGGTGGCATTTTTCCCGGTAGAATAACTGTACTGTTGTATAGGGGTTATGGCGTTTTCAAGAAGTACATTTTTCCAGCCCGAAACGCTCGGTTTTGTCCAATCGGCATAAATTCTTTTAGTCGTGGGATTGCCATACTTGGCTATTTCTTCCATAATGCCCTTGATATTAGCGTAGGGCACATTATCGGCATCGATTAAAATTGCAAGTTTCCGGTCTTTAGAATCTTCCATTAAGCAAGGTAAGGTTTTTATAAAGTTAGATTTTTTTTATTGATACCGACAATGATCTCCAATCAATGCTGTCGCAGACATTACTTCTTATCAAGCAATATTTGATCAGTTCTTTGACCTCCGTTTGCTTGTTATGATGCGGAAACATGCCGGGGAGAGACAGAGCGGGCTTACTTACACCCCAAGTATCTGCTTCAGTTTACTCACTACGTAATCTATCTCCTCTCTTGTATTCTCCTTACTGAAAGAAAAACGAATAGCCGGTTTGCTTGCATCAGCCCTAATTTCTGTTAAAACATGTGATCCTATATTTGTACCGGAGCTGCAAGCACTGCCTCCCGAAACAGAAATGCCTTCAATATCTAAATTAAAGAGAAGCATATCTGCCATGTCTGTAAACGGAAAAGAGGCGTTAAGAATAGTGTAAAGGCTTTTGGCAGGTTCTGTTTCTCCGTTAAAAGTTACCCCGGGTATTTCTTCTTTCAATCGGCCTGTCATATATTCTTTTAATTCTGATATATATTCCGTGTGCCTGTCGATATTTTCGTAAGCTAATTGCAGGGCCTTTGCCACTCCGGCAATTCCGTAGATATTTTCGGTACCGCCCCTCATGTTTCGTTCTTGCGAACCGCCGAAGATTAAGGGGCCGCATTTTACTTTATGGTTAATGTAGATGAATCCGACTCCTTTGGGACCGTGAATTTTGTGGGCGGCACACACCAAAAAATGGACCTTAAGCTCTTCAACGTCTAACCGGTAATGTCCCATTGTTTGCACACTGTCGCAATGATAAATTGCTTTGTATTCCTCGCACAATTCTCCAACTTTATTAATGTTTGTAAGTGTCCCTATCTCATTATTTGCGTGCATCAACGATACAAAACTTCTTTCGGTATTGCTTAGCAGCTTTTGCAAATGTTCTAAATCAATATTTCCTTTCGAGTCGACATTTAAATAGCTAAGCCTGATTGTACCGCTTTTTTCGAGCGATTGAAGTGTATGCAAAACCGCATGATGCTCAATTTTGCTTGTAATGGCGTGCGTAAGATTCAGATTAACAATACTGCTCCGAATTGCGGTGTTGTCCGCTTCAGTACCTCCCGAAGTAAAAAATATTTCTGAAGGTGAAGCATTTATCAATCCTGCTATGGTTTTACGAGCCTTTTCTACAATAGAACGAGCCTCGCGTCCGTGAGCGTGTATAGACGAAGGATTACCGAAAACGTTCTCCATAACGTTCTGCATCTCGTGCAAAACATCCCTATCAATAGGAGTAGTTGCCGCGTTATCTAAGTAAATTCGCATAGGTATAAATAAAAAAAGCCTGCAAGATTTAATTAATCCTGCAGGCTGCAAATTAAAATTTTAAGCTAATTGTAGTATCTCTTTAATGTCAGCAATGATTTTATTAGCAAGATTATTAGCAATAGTTTCAGAATCTCCTTCCGAGTAAATACGAATGATGGGTTCGGTGTTACTTCTTCGCAAATGAACCCATTGGCTATCAAATTCAATTTTCAAACCGTCGATAGTGCTGTGCGGTTGACTTTTATATTTTTCGCGAACCTGCTCCAACAACCCGTCAATATCCATATCTGCGGTAAGCGTAATCTTATTTTTAGAAATAAAGTAGTTAGGATACGAGGCTCGTAACGTAGAAACAGATTTTCCGAATTGAGCTAAATGAGTTAAAAACAAGGCGATTCCGACAAGCGCATCTCGCCCGTAATGAAGCTCGGGATAAATAACTCCACCGTTTCCTTCACCGCCGATAACGGCATTTGTTTCCTTCATTTTGTTCACTACGTTCACCTCTCCTACTGCTGCTGCATTATATTGGTTGCCTGATTTTTCGGTAACATCTCTTAATGCTCGTGTAGAAGATAAGTTTGAAACCGTATTTCCGGGGGTATTTTTTAAGATATAATCCGCCACAGCAACCAAGGTATATTCTTCACCAAACATAGATCCGTCTTCGCAGACGAAACACAAACGATCTACATCCGGGTCAACGGCAATTCCTAGATGGGCTTTTTTTGCAAGAACTTCTTGCGAAAGCGCAATCAAATTTTCCGGTAAAGGTTCGGGATTGTGTGGAAATTGCCCGTCAGGTGTACAATACAATTCATAGATGGTTTCTACACCTAAGGCCCTTAGAAGAGCCGGAACGAAAATTCCGCCCGAAGAATTAACGCAATCTATAGCAACTTTAAATTTTGCTTTCTTAATTGCTTCAACATTTACTAAAGGCAATGCTAATATCTTGTTGATATGCTTTTGAAGATACGTATCGTTAAAAGTGATGTTTCCTAATTTATTTACATCTGCAAATTCAATATCAATTTGCTCTGCAATATCTAAAACCTCTTTCCCGTCGGTGTCGCTTATGAATTCCCCTTGTGAGTTAAGTAATTTCAGCGCGTTCCATTGTTTGGGATTGTGGCTGGCGGTAAGAATAATTCCTCCGCCGGCTTTTTCGTCGGGTACTGCAACTTCCACCGTCGGTGTGGTAGAAAGTCCGAGATCAATAACATGAATGCCGATACTTTGAAGCGTGCCTACAACTAAATTGCGCACCATCTCGCCCGAAATACGGGCGTCGCGGCCGATAACAATCTTATTATTGCCGGTTTTAGAAACTATCCAGTTTCCGAAAGCGGCCGAAAATTTTACAATATCCGTCGGCGTGAGGCCTTCTCCGGCTAAACCGCCTATTGTTCCTCTGATGCCTGAAATTGATTTTATTAAAGTCAAAGCTGTAAATTAAAATTTATCAAAAGTAATTATAAAAGTCGAACCCCTCAATCACGAACCTCTGCACTATTAATTACATATATTTGCACACCTTTTAAAGCAACTATGTCGAAAAAATGGTATCACAAATGGTTTAATTCCCCGTTTTACCACGTCCTTTATAGCCAACGCAATAATGAAGAAGCCGAGTTTTTTATTGATAATCTTTGTGCATTTCTAAATCCTTTGCCTGAATCTAAATTGCTTGATGTTGCTTGCGGAAGAGGCAGGCATTCGGTCTATTTAAATAAAAAGGGATATAATGTTGCCGGAATTGACCTTTCTTCTGCTAACATTGAATACGCCAAGCAATTCGAAAACGAAAAGCTACACTTTTTTAAACACGACATGCGAAAGTTGATGTATATAAACTATTTCGACGCAGCATTAAATTTATTCACAAGCTTCGGCTATTTCGAAACAGAAAAAGAACACATTAAAGCGTTAAATGTTATTAACCGAACGCTAAAAAAAGACGGGCTTTTTGTGCTTGATTTTTTTAATACCGCAAAGATTATCAAAAGCCTTAGGCCCCATGAAACGAAAACTGTATCAGGAATAGATTTTAACATCAGCAAACAGGTAACAGGCGGAAAAGTATTAAAGACGATCGATTTCAACTATAAAAATAGAAATTACCATTACGCGGAAGAAGTGAAAGCGTTAAACCGAATCGATTTTGAAAGAATGTTCGAGGCGAGCAGCTTCTCTGTATTGAATACTTTCGGCGACTATCAATTAAATGACTTTAATACAGAGACCTCTGATCGTTTGATTTTTATTTGCCAAAAGAATGCTTAGCCGTTTAGCAGAATTAGACAAACAATTGTTTCTTGCTTTAAATAAAGACTTGGCGAATCCATTCTTTGATTGGCTCATGCCCTTGCTTCGAAACAGATTTTTTTGGGCGCCGGTTTACCTGTTTTTACTTGTTTTTTTGAGCAGGAACTATAAAAAATACGGTTGGTTGATGCTTGTTTTTCTGTTTCTAACTTTCGCTTTCAGCGATTATTTAACGTCAGGTATTATGAAGCCTTTGTTCGAAAGGCTTCGTCCTTGCAATGATCCGGGCTTTAATAATGAAATAAATTTGCGAATTGCGTGCGGCAGCGGGTTTAGTTTCCCTTCGTCGCATGCTGCCAATCATTTCGGCATTGCTCTGTTTATAACCACCATTTTTTATTCCCGATTTAAACCTATTGCCGGTTTAAGCTTAGTGTGGGCTTTTAGTATCGCTTTTGCTCAGGTATATGTCGGTGTTCATTATCCGTTCGATGTTGCGGCGGGTGCTTTAATAGGCAGCATAATCGGCTACCTTACCGGAACTTTCTTTCTTACGCTCTACAAAGACAAAATATGGAAGCCGGAATTGTAGCAATTTTGTTTTTAAGTTGCTTTGCAGGCGGGTTATCGGTATTTCTGTTTAAACAAGACAAAGCCCGCAGCCTTAAACTCATTCTTTCTTTCAGCGGAGCTTACCTATTTGCAATTACTGTTTTGCACCTTATCCCGGAGGTTTATCGAAGCGGCGATCATCTTATCGGTATTTTCGTTTTGGGCGGATTTCTGTTCCAAATATTACTCGAACAATTTTCTGAAGGGATCGAACACGGGCACATCCATAAACACCGGCACGAACACCATGCTTTTCCTTACGGGATAATGATCAGCTTATGCCTGCACGCTTTTTTAGAGGGAATGCCGCTTGCAAGCGGACCTCAACAACAATTAGTCTTCGGCATCGGGCTGCACCATATTCCGGCCGCCTTTGCTTTGGCAAGTGTATTACTTGAGAACAGAGTGGTCAAAAATAAAGTAATTATTCTGTTGGCGGTGTTTGCGTCAATGTCTCCTTTGGGGTACCTGTTCAGCAACGCTTTAAGCTCAGGAAGCATTGGAAATATTACAGGCTATTTCGACAGAATTATGGGAGTTGTAATCGGCATTTTTCTTCATATTTCAACCACCATTCTTTTTGAATCAAGCATTGATCATCATTTCAACAATAAAAAGTTAGGGGCTGTTCTTGCAGGAATTGCAATTGCTTTACTCAACTTTTTGCTTCATTAATTATCCGCGAAGTTTATCAAGAATTCGGTTGAGTTGCAAAGCTTCCTCTTCTGTTACGGTATTGCCTAAAATATCTTTGGAATCAATTTCAGCATCTAAACTCATTAGCACATCCAAACCTCTTTTAGTTATGGTTATGTCAACCGACCTTCTGTCATCGGCATTTACTTCCCTTGCTACCAAACCCTTTACTACAAGTCTGTCTACGATCCGTGAGGCATCGCTCATTTTATCGAGCATGCGTTCTTTAAGCAGATTTATTGTTGCCGGATTCGGCTTTTGCCCGCGCAATATTCTAAGTATGTTGTACTGTTGTAAGGTAATGTCTTCTTTCGATAATCGCTGTCGTAGGATGGTGGTAAGCCAACCGTATGTGTAAAGAATATTCACTACAACTTTATGATAATTATCTTCAAATATTGTTGCTATTTCTTTTTCTAATTCCATTAACTAATAACTTTCTAATAAAAGAATTACTTTCTTATTTGTTTTGAAAATTTTTCTTATTGTCGCATTTTTCCCTAATTGCCCAGGGGCAATGCCTGCACTCGCTTTTACAGCAATAACCCCGTTTTAGGTGGTGGCCTGCGGTAAAAACCATTAAGCCGTTTTCCATATAAAAGTCTTCACCTTCAATCAACATCACTGTAAAACCTTAACTGTTAGTTTATCGCGAAAATAGCTTTTTAAATGACTTCCGTCACCATGCAACGTCCATACTTGTTTAGGCTTAACTAAATTAATCACTATTAATATGTCTTCCCAATCGGCATGATCCGAAATATACAACTCCAAATCGTTATTCCGGTGAAGGTTTTTCCAGCCGGAAGCAAATATTCGCATTACATTTTTTGCCCGAAAATAAGAATCGAAAGTTAAGGGAGGAACAACGTAAACGTAATTATTACCTGCTTTCATCAGTTTTCTGTTGTAGGATTCGTACCTCCCCGGTGGAAAAGAAAACTGTTCGTAAATTTTATTAACAGGTAAAATAGCGTGATGTACCAGTATCTTTCTATTGCTGCAATGCTGATTAATAAGCGATATCAGGCGTTGAGCCTTGCCTAAAGAATAAGCGCCCAGCAATACGTTATGGTCAAATTCATTGAGTTTTTTTATCTCATCGGGCGGATACGGGTGAGTAATTGCCGGATCGGCAAAAGTGCTTTCGGTAATTAGAACGTCCGCCTCCACAAATTGTGCGGGTTCGCAAGTAATGTCAGGTTGAAGCTTAAAATCACCGGTATATAAATACTTAATCTCGGCAAATTCTAAAAGTACTTGCACAGAGCCCACAATATGCCCGGCAGGAAAAAAAGTAACCTTAATACCGTTTAGGATAAATTTTTCCCGACAAACCTTAACAAAAAACTGAGCTGATGCATTCTTTTTATAACGATGCTGCATTATTGCGGCAGTGGCGTCCGTGCAAAAAACATTTTGACTTCCGCTAACTGCATGATCGGCATGGGCATGAGAAATAACAGAATTTTCTACCGGCTTTTGAGGATCGAGATAGAAATTACCGAATTTACAATACAAACCATTGGAATCAAAAGATAAAAATTCCGGATCAATCATTTGCAAACTTTGCTTCCCAGGAGAACTGTTTATTCAGTCTAAGAACTTGCGGAATGATCAAATCCTTTTCGTTGTTTAAGATCACAAAGTCCGCCATTTTTGCCTTTTCATCTTCCGGCATTTGTTTGTTGATACGAGCTAACACCTGTTTCTCCGTAATTTTGTCGCGATTCATTATCCTTGGTATCCTCAGTTCCGGGGGAGAACTTATAAGAATAGAATAATTGCAGTCTTTATAAGAATTGCTTTCAAATAATAAGGCAGCTTCTTTTACTACATAAAATGCCTTTTCTTGACGGAGAACCCAAGTATCAAAAGCTTTGAAAACCGTAGGATGTACCAATGCATTTAGTTGTTTTAAAGCTTCGTCATTATTAAAAACAATAGAAGCCAAATAAGAACGATTAAGTTTTCCGACAGCCGAATACGTTTTTTTTCCGAATGCTTTTTTTAATCCCTCAATTAAGTCGGGATCATTCTGCATCGCAGCTTTAGCCTCTGCATCAGCATAAAACACCGGAACTTTAAGCACCTCAAAGACTCTGCAAACCATCGTTTTGCCGGTCCCGATACCACCCGTAATTCCTATTTTAAGCATCAATTATTCCTTTATAATAAAATCAACTGTTTGAGGCTCATATTTAATGACCTTAACAAAGGCGGGCACTTTTCTAAGCATAACAGGAAGCTCATTATATTTTTGCAATAACCATTGGTTAAAATCAACACCCGCCGTAAAACTATTTCTACCGGAGCTTCTAAAATCTTTTAAACTAACCATAAAAGTAATTCTTACTTTTTCAGGAAGGAGTTTTACCTCATATTCATGATTATTAAAAACCTTTAGGGGAACATCTAAGGTGGTTTCGGTAAACTCGCCGACAGGAATTGCTACAGTAGCAGTAGACGGGAAAACATTTATATTTAAAACTCCCGAGGCTTTAGTAGCGACCACAGATAAAACATCTTTTCTTACTTTTTTAACAATCAAACTATCTGTTTGCCACTCGGTGATTCTCCTTAAAGCATCTGCCGGGCCGGTTAATGTAACAGAATCCGGGTTTATCGCAGTTTTGCCGCTTATGTTGTATTGATTTTCAAAATCGAGCCGGGATACAAGTTTTAAAGGCACTTTTTTTACCGTGTTTTTTGAGAAGTCGAAAAACAAAGTATCCGGAGAAACGGCTGTGACCTTTCCGGGTTTGAAATCCTTGTTAATTCGGTTTAGCTGATTAGAAAAGGTAACGAAGTTTCGTTTAGCTACCTCTTGTAGATCAACACCGATTACATGTTCTTTCGACTTAAATTTAGAAAGCAGCAGATACCAACCGGCAGCTTCCATATTAACATTTACAATTCCCGGTTGTAAAGGATGAACAGATCTAAAGGCAGGTACGTTTTTATAATGTATTCGGGCCTGAACGGTAAATTGATAGAAAGCTGATAATGCAAAAAACAGCCAAGAAGCAATAGCCGCAATTACACAGGCAATAAAAACGCTAAACTTCCGCTTTTCTTTTTTGCTTAATCTCAGAATCGGCATCTGTTCTTTATTATTTCAAAAATAACGTTTCATAACAAAGAAAGCTGCTCTATGATTAAGAACAGCTTCAATGAAATAAGTTTTGGGATTAAGATTTAGTATTTAAGCTCTTTGAAGCGTCGAGAGACACGGCTGATTTATCAAACCGAATTTTTGCACCGCTTTCTACTTCAATCAAGAATGTTAAATCGTTTAAATCTATGATACGCCCGTGAATACCGGCAGTTGTAACCACCTTATCACCCTTTTTTAATTCTTCGACGTATTTTTTATGATCTTTGGCTTTTTTCATTTGCGGCCTTATCATAAAAAAGTAGAACACAATTACGATCAGAATCATAGGAATAAAACTCATTATCCCCGAGGCACTTGCCTGCAATAATATTGTTGCTGTCATTTTTAAGTTTAAGTTATTTTTGTGCTTCTACTTCGCCTGTTAAAACTACCTGTACCATCGGCTCAACTTTATTATTGTAATAGATAGTAATGTTTTTAGTTTGCATTCCGGATTTCCCTTTACTGTTAAATTGCACTTTAATAACCCCGCTACCACCCGGCTTAACCGGCTCCTTTGAATACTCCGGAACTGTGCATCCGCAAGCTGCGGACGCTTGTGTTACTATTAACGGAAGCTGACCCACATTTTTAAATGTATATTCATGTGTTACAGTCTCTCCTGCCTTTATTTTTCCGAAATTATAGCTGGGTTGATCAAACTTAATTATCGGCTTATCTTCATTGGCATATTCTGCTTTAACTTTTTGAACCGAGTCAAAATCTGCCTTGTGAATAGAATCCCAAAATGCATCTTCATCCAAATTAGTTTTTGTAGAATCGAATCGATACATTTCGGCTCCTCGCCCTGATGTTGACGGAGCCGACTTTTTATTTTCTTGGCACGCAGAAGCTGCAAGTCCCAAAAAACCTATTAAAAATATTTTTTTCATTTTTTTCATTCAATTAATCCTCTGCCAAATTTACGAATCTTACCTGCTGATTTTAAGTCGCCCGAAATTTTATCCAAAATGCCGTTTATAAACGAGTTGCTTTTCGGTGTGCTGAATTCTTTCGATAAATCAATATATTCATTTATAGTTACTTTTACCGGTATTGATGGGAATTGCGTAAGCTCTGTTAAAGCCATTTTCATCAGTAAAACATCCATTAATGCAATTCGTTCAGCTTCCCAATTTTTAGTTTTTTTAGCGATAAGCTCTTGCCAATCCTCATTAAACGCAATGGTTTTATTGAGTAATTCAATTATAAAAGCTCTGTCCTCAATCCAACTCGGGGTGAGTTGAGCAAGCTTATTTTCTGCGGGATTCTCGCTCGCAAAGTTTTTAAATGTTTTAGAGATTAAAGCTTGTAGAACTTCTTTATCTACGCTCCAATTGATAAATCGTTCTTCAAAAACCTGCTCGATAGCCGGAGTTTTAAGAATTATTTTTTTGAAGATGTATTTGATAATGTCCTTTTCAGCTTTAATAGATAAATCTGTTTGTTGCAAATAATCATGATATTCGGGCGAAACTTTTAGAACCGAAAAAACTGTTCGGGCAATTTCAGGGTCGAAGCTCCAAGATATCTTATATTTCTTTACGAAAGCATTAAGCTCGCTATTCGCCCTTAAGGCAACAATAAACTTGTTTTGGTTCAGTTTTGTGCTTGCATTTAAATCGCTCTCATTCGGAAGATATTTATTTGCTCTTTCTTCGGCATCAATTATCGAGTAGTCCGCAACTTCTATTAATAACGAAAGCAACCAGGTGTACATTTCGTTTACCTGCTCCACGCTTTCGAGTAAACTTTTTTCAAAAGACTTTACAACTTTATTTTCCGACAATTGATAGGCGTACAAAGCCTGCAACACTTTAACCCTTAGGTGCCTTCTGTTTAACATGTTATAAGAACGAGTGGTATAATACCCTTTAAAATTTAGAAAGAGCCTTTAATTTTCTTTATATCGTTTATACGTTTTTCGGCAATCATATCAGCTGCTTTTATTGTCGGCATTTTTTCTGCCTTTGATTTTTTCAGCACTACACGGGTTGCATCATAAATATTTTCGGCCAGCTGCATAGTGCGTTTTTTACTGTATCCGGCAAGTTCCGAGTAGCAGTTGATTAAGCCCCCTGCATTTATCAAGTAATCCGGAGCGTATAAAATTCCCTTATCCAGCAACATCTGCCCGTGAATTTCGTCGTCTTCGAGCTGATTATTGGCAGAACCGGCAATAACCGCACAATTCATTTTAGGGATGGTTGCCGAATTTACGGTTCCGCCAAAGGCACAAGGTGCATAAACGTCGCATTCTAAATCGAATATATGGTTGTTGGATAAGGCTTCTGCTCCGTATCTTTTGGCAACTTGCGTCAATCGGTCTTCGTTAATATCAGTAATATAAACTTTAGCATGCTCCTCGCGAAGCAAACGAACCAAATTTTCGCCTACGTGGCCTATGCCTTGCACAGCTATTGTTCTTCCCGCTAAAGTATCTGTACCAAAATATTCTTTTACACAAGCTTTAATACCCATTAACACACCTTTTGCCGTAATCGGAGAAGGGTCGCCGCTGCCTCCTATTGATTCCGGGAAACCGGTAACATGTTGAGTTTCCATCCGGATATATTCCATATCCTTTGGGCTTGTTCCTACTTCTTCGGCAGTAAT
The DNA here is from genome assembly GCA_043763625.1 of Sphingobacteriaceae bacterium. GTDB lineage: Bacteria > Bacteroidota > Bacteroidia > Sphingobacteriales > Sphingobacteriaceae > Rubrolithibacter. The sequence goes on from JAYULL010000096.1 coordinate 18,412, forward strand.
GAACGAACCGTTCAAGTTTTTAATAAACCGACCGTAGCGCCTCATTAACGCTTCAGTTTTATCTGCTCTACTGTCTCCGATTATGATCCCTTTTCCGCCGCCCAAATTCAATCCTGTAATTGCTGCTTTATAGGTCATGGTTCGCGAAAGACGCAAAACATCCTTTAAAGCTGCAGCCTCATTTTTGTAAGGCCACATACGGGTGCCGCCGAGAGCAGGACCTAAAGTAGTATCATGAATAGCAATTATAGCTTTCAAGCCGGTATCTTCGTCGCTGCAGAACACCACATTTTGGTGACCGAAAGCCTTAAGTTGATTTAATACGGAACTTTCTTCTGCTTGAAAAGACGACATTTTGGAAGCGTTTATCGAGGGCAAAACTACAAATTTTAACCGGGCTAAACTATTAAAAGCAACAAGTTGTAAGCCTTAATTAACTACTTTTGCTCACTTTCCATAAAATGAAAGATTTAGCATACCTCAATAAATTTTTTTGGAAATACCGAGCAAGGCTGATTCCCGGAGTAATTTTCGTAATCATCTCTAATATATTCGGTGTACTGCCCGGACAGGTAATTCGCATTGCCTTCGATTTAGTTACCGAAAATATAAGCATTTACAGATTGTTTAACGGATTCGATAAACAACAAACTATAGTGTATAGTATATTCGGCAACAGCCTCATGCTTTTTGGCGCCGCTGTTTTGACTTTAGCTTTACTGCGAGGTTTGTTTCTGTTTTTTATGCGGCAAACCATTATCTTAATGTCTCGCCACATCGAATACGATTTAAAAAACATTATCTACCGGCACTACCAAAACCTTTCGCTTGCATTTTATCGTCGCAATAATACCGGCGATTTAATGAATCGAGTAACCGAAGATGTAAGCAGGGTTAGGATGTATGTCGGGCCGGCAATTATGTACACTGCCAATACTGCTGTGCTGTTCATACTTATCACCGGCTTTATGATACATGTAAATGTGGAACTGGCTTTTTACTCACTTTTGCCGCTTCCATTGCTGGCTTTTACTATTTACTATGTCCATAACATTATCAATTTTCGAAGCGAACAAATACAAGAAAGACTATCGCGTTTGTCGGCTTTTGTACAAGAAAGCTTTTCGGGGATACGAGTGGTTAAGGCATACGTCCGAGAAAAAGACGTACAGCAAACCTTTGCCGCTGAGAGTCGAGAATACAAGATAAGCTCGATGAGTTTAGTTAAAGTGCAAGCTTTGTTTTACCCGGCAATGCTGCTACTAATCGGCTTAAGCACTTTCATTACCGTTTATGTGGGAGGCATCAAAGTGATAAACGGGAGTATTACTGCAGGCAATATTGCCGAGTTTATTGTATATGTAAGCCAACTGACGTTCCCTGTAATGTCGCTGGGTTGGGTTACTTCTTTAGTACAAAGGGCCGCCGCTTCACAAAAAAGGATCAACGAATTTTTGGATACCCAAGCCGAAATCACATCAGGACCCGGTGGTAACATAGAACTGAAAGGCAAAATTGAATTTAGAAACGTCTCTTTTATTTATCCCGACACCGGGCTAAAAGCTTTGGATAACGTTTCTTTTGTAATTAGGCCGGGAGAATTTGTTGCTGTTATAGGAAGAACGGGCTCAGGAAAATCAACATTAGCAAATTTGTTGATGAGAATGTATGACGTTACTTCCGGATCTATTTTGATTGATGATAAACCTATTGAATCAATAAATCTATCAAATTACCGTAATCAAATCGGCTTTGTTCCGCAAGAAGTTTTCCTTTTTTCAGACAGTATTGCCAATAATATTGCCTTTGGGGAAACAACAACCGATATTACAAAGGTTGAACAAGCAGCAAAAGATGCAGCTATATATTCCAACATTAAAGAGTTCGAAAAAGGCTTCGAAACCGTAATCGGAGAACGCGGAATTACGCTTTCGGGAGGTCAAAAACAGAGAACATCTATCGCTCGTGCACTAATAAAGAGCCCGCAACTGCTTATTTTTGACGATTGCCTTTCGGCCGTAGATACTCGCACTGAAGAAGAAATTCTAAGAAATCTGGGCAAAAATTTGGAAAACAAAACCTCAATTTTAATTTCCCATCGAGTTTCAACAATAAAAAACGCGAATCAAATTTTGGTTATTGATGCCGGGAAAATAGTAGAAGAAGGTGATCATTCGAGTTTAATAGAAAAACGCGGAAACTACTTTGAAATATACGAACAACAGCTTTTAGAAGAGCAAGAAGCCGAAAAAAACTTGTAGTTTTTACTTTTAAAAGCATTTTGAACTTTAAATATTATTCTATTATATTTACCGAAAGCAAAAACAAATTTTACAATGGGAGATTTTGAAAACAAAGAGAGAGAAGAGGTTTTTTCAAAAAAAGTAAGAGCCGGAAAACGTACCTATTTTTTCGATGTAAAAGCTACACGCTCAAATGATTACTATGTCACGGTTACTGAAAGTAAAAAACGACTTGAAGACGGGATTTTCGTAAAGCACAAAATTTTCTTGTATAAAGAAGATTTTGAAAAGTTTGCAGAAGGACTTAAAGACACTATTGAATACATCAAAGCAAATCAAGAAGTTGTGGAGAAACGTTACGAATTTAGTGAAAGTCCTGTTGAAACAGCTAAAGCTGAAGACGGTTTTTCATTCGAAATATAATCTCAAAAAACTTATTATAAAAACCATTCTTTTAATCGGGAATGGTTTTTTTATTTCCCCAAATGCAGGTGTTTTAAATTTTCTGCAACGTTCATTCCTCCTACCACTGCCAGCGCAATTAGCAGGACAAACAGAATTACAATAATCAAAGTAAAGATTCCCCAAAACTTAAAAAACGAGTTAAGGCTGTTAAAGCCCCGGGCGAATTTTAATTGGTCTTGTTCAACAAAACTTTCCTTGATATTAGACGAGAACCGATACAAACTTATTGCCGGAATTAAATAAATCAAAGCTACAACCAGATAAAAAATGGTGATGCCCTGAGCAGGCAGATCAGGCACATTAGGCAAAAAACTTTTTAACTGAGAGTAGAGAGTATTGATGGAAAGTGCAAAAGCAACTATTAAAAGAATAATTAAAAAGCCGATAAATGAAAGCAGTTTCGCCCATTTTGCCGACTGATACAAATAATCTTGAATTTCAAAGTTAATTCTTAAGCGACCGCGGTATTCGTCCGAGTCTTTAACATCATCAACAGTATCCATAGATTTTTTAATATTTTAACTTAAAATTGTTTAAGGAGCCGGCTCTTATTAATTTATATCTTCGCAAAAAATTCGGCAAAGTTTTTATTGCTGTTTAAGAACTAAAATTAATATTTTAAAATGGGATTACAGTGCGGAATAGTAGGATTACCGAATGTAGGTAAATCAACGCTGTTCAATTGTTTATCAAATGCTAAGGCCCAGGCTGCCAATTTTCCTTTTTGCACCATAGAACCTAACATTGGTGTTATAACGGTTCCCGACGAACGCTTAACCAAACTTTCGGAATTAGTAAACCCGCAAAAAATCGTTCCGAACACGATAGAGATTGTAGATATCGCCGGGTTAGTAAAAGGAGCAAGCAAAGGCGAAGGTTTAGGAAATCAGTTTTTAGGTAATATTCGGGCAACAAATGCAATAATTCATGTGCTGAGATGCTTTGATGACGGAAACGTAATCCACGTAGACGGTTCTGTTGATCCCATAAGAGATAAAGAAATTATTGATACCGAACTTCAGCTTAAGGATTTAGAAACGGTTGCTAAAAAAATTCAAAAGGTAGAGAAGATGGCTAAAACAGGCGGAGATAAGGACGCCAAAAAAGCCTACGAGGTTTGCTTAATAGTAAAAAATCATTTAGAATCCGGAAAATCTGTTCGTACTGCTCCCATTATACATGAGGATAAGGAATACATAGCAGATCTATTTTTGTTAACCGAAAAGCCTGTAATGTATGTGTGCAATGTGGACGAAGCTTCTGTTATTACCGGGAATGCTTACGTTGAAAAAGTAAAGGAAGCGGTTAAAGAAGAAAATGCAGAAGTTTTAGTTATTTCAGCAAAAATAGAAGCCGAAATCACAGAACTGGACAGTTACGAAGAACGGCAATTGTTTTTGGAGGATTTGGGCTTGAGCGAATCAGGCGTAAACAAGCTTATTCATTCAGCTTATAAACTCTTAAATCTTGCTACTTATTTTACTGCCGGAGTTCAGGAAGTAAGAGCGTGGACAATAACACAAGGTTTTACAGCACCTCAAGCAGCAGGAGTGATTCACAGCGACTTTGAAAAGGGCTTTATTCGCGCTGAAGTTATTAAGTACAATGATTTTATAACGCTCGGCTCTGAGCAGGCTTGCAAAGAAGTCGGCAAACTTAGCGTAGAAGGGAAAAGCTATATTGTAGAAGATGGAGATATAATGCACTTCCGCTTTAATGTATAGTAATTTCGCCCGCTTTTCGGCGGATTATATATCTTTACCGCATATTGCTCGGCACTCGTAGTTCAATGGATAGAATGTGAGATTCCGGTTCTCATGGTATAGGTTCGATTCCTATCGAGTGCACTAAAACGCCCCTTTTGTTATCAGGAGGGGCTTTTTATTTGATGTCAGTTTGGCTTACAACCGTAAAACCGTTTAGCCTGCTTTTAACCTTGCATATTAATCAAACGCCTTAAACTATCTTTTTTAACAATTCACTGTACTAATTCTAACGCATAACGGTTTATCAGATTTTATAAAACCCGTTTACTCTGTTAATACCCTAAAGGTATTCCGTCTTTTTTTATATTAGGAAATTATTAACCGTTTTATTTTCCATTTAAAAAATCTCGAAATGCAAAAAACCGACAACACTGCTGCGGTAATAGAAGCTTCACCGGAACGACTTCATTCATTAGATGTGCTGAGAGGTTTTGATATGTTTTGGATCATGGGAGCTGAAGAAATTTTTCATGCGCTTGCCAAAGCAACAGGCTCGCCTTTTTGGGGCGGTGTCGCCAATCAATTCACTCACCCCGAGTGGAACGGTTTCCATTTCTACGATTTAATTTTCCCTTTATTTCTGTTTCTTGCCGGGGTAGCCACTCCTTACTCCGTAGGACGTGAACTCGAAAAGGGAAAAAGTAAAAACGAATTACTGCTGCGAATAGTAAAAAGAACTTTCATTCTGGTGCTTTTAGGCCTTGTTGTCAATCACGGTTTAAAAATATTGCCCGTTTCTCAAATTCGCTTTGCAAGTGTTTTAGGTCGCATCGGAATAGCTTACATGTTTGCTAACATTATTTTTCTGTATGCAAAAAAAGCGTTTCGAGTAATATGGTTCGTCGGTTTGCTAATCGGCTATTGGTTGTTACTTAAATTTACTGCTGCACCCGGATTTCCTGCCGGGGATTTGACTATGGAAGGCAACTTTGCCTCGTATATGGACAGATTATTACTTCCCGGAATTCTTTATTTAAAAATACACGATCCTGAAGGCTTGTTTTCTACCATTCCGGCAATCAGTACCGCTTTATTAGGGATTATGGCAGGTCAATTGTTGAAAACCGGTAAAATGAGTAAGGTCAAAAAAGCCTTGGGTTTGGCGGGAACAGGCATATTTTTTTTACTGCTTGCCCAACTTTGGAACCTTGATTTCCCGATAAACAAAAATTTGTGGACAAGCTCTTTTGTAATGCATGTGGGAGGCCTGAGCTTAATCTTGTTATCGATATTTTATTATATCATTGATGTTCTCGGATACAGAAGTTGGGCCTTTTTCTTTAGAGTAATCGGCATGAATTCTATTCTGATATACCTCTCGGGAAGATTTATAGAATGGGAGTACACTACTCACAGCGTTTTCGGCTGGGCAGGGGAATTAATCGGAAACCCGTATAACGCTGTGTTTTTGGCCTGTTGTTATGTTTTTGTCAAATGGTTGTTTTTGTACTTGTTGTACCAAAAGAAGGTATTTCTTCGGGTGTAGTTGAATAAAACAGATGTAATTGTGACCCAATTAATTAACCTTAGAGTTCTTGCCGAACTTGTATTATTATCCGCTTTATGAAATCCTTAATTTTAAGTTCCATCTGTCTGTTAAGTTTGACCTTCAATCGTTTAGCTGCTCAAGTAAAAGCCGTTGAGGAAACTCTTTCAATCCCCACTTATGAAACAAAGCCGCCGGAAACATCTCCGTTTTTTTATTTACCCGAAAATTATCAGAAGCAAGTTCTGAAAAACCCCGACCCTTGGTAAATGAAAGGTCTGTTAAGGTGCACTTGGATGAATGGGCCGATAATGCAAACAGATTATATTCGCAAGCATTAGGGAAATTAGGAAAAGGACATGTATCCGAAGCAAAACAACTGATAGATGATGCATTAAAACTAAGCCGAGACTTGGTTTTACCTGATTATATTCCGGGATTTTATAATTGATGGCGTAAAAACAAGCTAATGTATAATCCAACCGGATTCTCTTTCATAAATTACTTGCAGGCTCAATTAAAATTTTCCGCTGCCGGCAATTACAAGTAACCAATCGTGTTTACCTTTTGGAGGCGTAAAAGGTGTTATCCTACGTGCGGTTAAAGACTTACGGGCTTTCTTTTCTCCGGTTTCAGGATTAAACCATGTTGCCGTCGGGCGGTTGGTTTTTAATTGAGTCAAGTCGATCCTGATTGTTCGAGGTCCGGGCAAATACGAAACACAAAAACTTTTATCATTTGCAATAGCAGTAACAGCGAAGTTATTAGTGGCGAAGGTGCCCATGCCGGATACTGCCACTTTATTTGTTGAATCAGGCACTAATTTTTCCCAAGGTAAAGAAGTGAAAAAGCTATAGAAATTTTTTAAAGATGCTGCTCCCGGTAGGTTTAAATAATCGCGCCAATCAGGCCCGGCTTTCCATAGAGGAGAACCGTAAGCGTTTCCTGTTCCCCCGCTTAAAATCACCCAATAAGCCTGTTTCCTTACCTGCAAGGCAGAGCCCCAAGCATCATGTTCGCCTTCGTAAGTAGATTCGCCTAAAATAAAAGGCTTTAAAGGAGTTTTGGCATATTCTTTCAAAGAAACTTCATACACGTCGGGCTGGTTTTTATTCCAAGCCTTATTAAAACCTCTAAAGTATGTATACACAATGGAGAAATCTAACCATGTTTCGTTCTGCCAAACATCTGTGCTTGAGTGTGAGGAAGCGGCGTGATAAGTTATAAGTTGTTGAGGAGCATTTTTTTTCAATCCGAGAGCTAAAGCTCTGTAGTTTTCTTTATCACTTCCCGGGTCATTATCACCGCCCATAATCCACATTACGTTATTATATTTGCCGAATCTTTTACCGAGGTACTCTCCAAACTTTTGATTGCCTGCGGAACCGTTTTTATCCATTGCTTTACCTTCCCCCGTCCATCCTTCACCGCAACAGCCTGCCCAAAGAGGAGCGATATTTAATGCTAAGCCCAAAGAATCGGCGGCCTTAATTACCCGCTCAACGTGATTCATGTACTCGGGATCCGGCACGGAAAAGTTCTCGTCTTCCAAAAAGGGCTTCCGTTCATACCGATTAACGGGTTTCTTGCCGTCTGAATCAGCAAAGCCGGTTAGTATTACTTGTATAACATTAAAACTCTTAGATTTCCTGTCCGCCAAATAAACCAAAGCCTCTTCTTGAGTTAGATTTAGAAAAAGCATCCAACTTGTGTCAGCATTATACAAAAAAGGGGTCCCTGTATTATCCGTTAAGTGCCTTCTGTCTGCACTGATTTTTAACGGAAAAAGACTTTTCGAGTTCTGTGCATCAGCACTGCAAATAGCGCTCAAATTAAGGGCCAAAACTGCTAAAAGAAATAACTTACGGCCGCCTGAAGTGCCTGAACTATGTCGACTAATGCTACCCATACTATTTACTCGGTGATTGACTAAATATACAATAGAATATTTACTGCTCGCAAGTTTGCATTAAGATTTAAGAATAAAAAGAAGAATTCGGCCCACTCAACAATTCTGCTTTTAATGCTTTTTACTTTGCAAAAAGAAAACAAAACTTACGTAAAAAAGGTAGTATTAAGAACGATTAAATCTCCGTTTAGTCCGGTTGTTAACCTTTTATAGTCTTTTTTATGCATCGTATGTTCCCCCTTGCTGTTTTAATTTTTTGTTTTTATCCGGGAAACGCTCCTGCATCTTCTGCCTCAGATATAATTCTCGGCAAGTGGCAATCTATGAGCGGAAATGTAACGGTAGAAGTGTTTAAAGAAGGCGAAACATTCAAAGCTAAACTCATTTCTTTTGATGATACGGACGATATAAGTAAGCCTATGAACGCTCGACTTGATGATATGAATCCGGACGGGAAACTGAAAAACCGGAAAATATTAGGTTTAGATATAGTAACGGACCTGATCTATAATTACAACGACAGACGCTGGGAAAACGGAACTATCTATGACACCCGCTCCGGGAAAAGCTGGAGCGCAAATGCGATAATCACACCCGGCGGACTTCTTCAAGTAAAGGGATATTGGAAATTTGAGTTCTTAAGTAAAAGTGCTAAATTCAGAAGAGTAGGGTAAGATTCTACCGCCGGAAGTAGTTCTTCTACCCTCTTTCGGGCGAATCAGTTTTCCCGACGCCTTACTTTTTTTTGATTTTCTTAGAAAGTTCGTTCTGCAAATCCTTTAAAACGGCATCGTATCCTTTTCTGTCTACGAAAACGGGCGGATTATACTGTTGCCCGGGTCTGTGTTTGTCATGAAGTTTAAACTGACTTGCATGAGATGAGAGCCAAATGTCAAACGACACCTTTTTCATCGCATTAAGGGTATATTTATAATCCCGTGCAATGTCCGGATATTCAGTAACAGCATCAAAACTTTTTTCGGTGACAATGGTGGGCATATTTGCAATCAACACACGATAAACTTTCCGGCTGTCATTGATACTAAAAAGGAAGCTGCTCGAACCTTTGGTATGCCCGGGGTGATGAAGCATTGTAATTTGCATAGACCCCAAACGAATAATATCGCCGTCTTTCAACAGGCTGTCAGCACTAACCGGTTCATATGTACTTCCCCGCCCTCCTAAGGCATAGTCAGAACTTCCTCCCGTTTCCATAACATCTGCATCCTTTCCGTTCACCAACATTCTCGCGCCGGTCAATTTTTTTATTGTAGCCATTGCCCCGGCGTGGTCGAAATGAGCTTGGGTAATCAACAATATCTTTGTATCGGAAAACTTAAAGCCTAAAGTTTCGATATTGGCTTTAATAAGCGATGCTGAGGACGCAAGTCCCGTATTGATGAGAAGGTTTCCTTGCGTGGTCGTTATTAAATAACAAGCGAGGTCGTAACTTCCTACGTAGTATAAATTACCTACAATTTTAAACGGTGGGTAAGGTTTAGACCAGTCGGCCGGTGTATTTTGCGGCTCGGATACTTTTTGTGCCTTCACCAAAAAGGAACTAACCAAGAATAGAGCTAAAGAAATAGTGTGTTTACACATGGAGTGAATAGTACTACAGCCCGACTACTTTATATATTTCTCCTTTTTGAGTAGGGAATTCGAGTGTTTTATCTGCATTTTTTGCCGACTTCAGTTCTTTCCCTTTATTATAAATTTTCACCCTACTACTAACAAGAACCTTGCAAACCTCTCCGTTTATCGAACGTATTTGTGCTTCTTTTAGAATATTATGCGTCCATTTTATATCAACTTCGAATCCTCCCCTTGCCCGCAATCCCGAAACAGAGCCTTGGGGCCAAGATTGAGGCAAGGCCGGCAATAAACTCAGAATACCCGTGTGGCTTTGCAAAAGCATTTCTGTTATTACCGCACCAGAGCCGTAAGTGCCGTCTAACTGGTAAGCCGAGCCCCAAAAATTAGACTTTAAGTACTTTAGTTGGTATTGAAGATGCTTATATGCCTCCTCTGCATTTCCTAAGCGTAAATACATCATACTAACCCAAACGCTTTGCCACCCGCCAAAACTTTTACCTCCTAAATAGCTCCCGTAGCTTTTATATCTATTTTTTTCTTCTTCTACATCGGCTTTAGAATTACCCGCGAGCCGCCTTTCCAGTGTTTTACGAGCGGCAGCATAGAGGGCCGGTGTGCCGGCATTAATTTGGCTTCCCGGGAATAAGGCATATAAATGTGAGATGTGCCGGTGTCCTATCTCCGGCTCTTTATAATCTTCAATCCATTCTTGGATTGCTCCTGTCCTTTTGCTTATTTGCAACGGTGCTATATTACTCAAAGCTCGCTCCAGTTCTACTTTGAAACCGGGATCGAAGGGCTTACCTTTTGCGCCTAATTCCTTTATGGCGTGTAAACAATTAGTAAACAGCTCGGTGCAGATCTCCATGTCCATGGCAGCCCCGTAGGTAAACTGATATTGCTTACCGTCTTCTCTTTCAAAAGCGTTTTCCGGAGAATGAGACGGGTTGGTAACTAACTTTCCGGCCATGGGCATACCGGCAGGTATCGGCTTAAGAAAATCGAGATAAAAGCGTGCAGCACCTTTCATCAAAGGGTAAGCTCTGTTTTTTAGAAAGGTTTTGTCCCTCGAAAAAAGGTAATGATCAAAGGGATGATGTGCCAGCCACCCGCTTCCCATCGGCCATACACCAACCACACCGTCGGCCGGGGCAGTTCTCCAGAAAACATCCGTAAGATGATGCACCGTCCAGCCTCGTGCATTATACATCACTTTAGCGGTATGCTCGCCGTATTTTGCCAACGAGTCCATAAGCGCAAATAAAGGCAGGGTGCACTCTTGCAAGTTTGCTGCCTCAGCTGCCATATAATTCATTTGCAGGTTTATGTTGGTATGATAATCTGCGCTCCAAGGAGGATTCATGCTTTGGTTCCACACGCCTTGAAGATTAGCAGGAAGGTCTCCCTTCCGGGAAGATGCAATTAACAAGTAACGACTGTATTGAAACAATAACTCAGCAAGATAGGAATCTTCATAATCTCCATCTTTAACCCGAGCTATGCGTTTGTCTTGAGGAAGTTCTTCAGGCCTCTCTTTTGAAGAAATATGAAGTTTTACACGGCCGTACAACGATTGATAATCCTTCAAGTGTTCGTTAAACAAACCTATCGGCGACTTTGCGAGTGCCTGTTTTAATAGTCTTCGTGAAGTTGCATCCGCGTTTTTACCCCCGTAGCTTGTAGCGGCAGAAATATACAGCAGCACTTCGCGTGCGCCTTTAACCGTCATAACGCCCGCTTTGTTAACCGAAATCTTTCCTGATGAAGTAATGCCCTTAATGTACGAAGCAAAGCGCATTCCCACCTGTTTTCCCGTTTCGTCTTGCTGATTTATTCGTCCCTCCATATAGATTGAATTAGGCTCATCCGCCGAAGCCTTTACTACAGCATCTTTCTCACGCCGCATTCGCAGATTAAAGTTCAAAGCTCCCGCCTTATTGCACGACAGCTTAATTACAATAATATTTGCAGGGTGCGAAGCAAAAACCTCCCTTCTATACGTTACTCCTGCATTAGTATAGCTTGTTACGGCAAGTGCAGAATCAAGACTCAACCATCTCTTGTAGCCGGTATATATCGTATCACCTGGATCTGTAGTATGCTCGATAAATAAATCTCCTAAACTTTGATAGGGCTCTATACTAACCGGAACCCCCATCATTGTGGCACCCGCTAATTGCTCCGCAGAATCAACCTTCCCCTCAAACATCAATCGCTGCACATCCGGCAAAGCCTTGGCAGAAAGCGGATTTGCATCGTCATGTTTAAACCCCGCCCAAAGGCTCTTTTCGTTCAGCTGTATTCGTTCGCTAAAGACACCTCCAAATACCATTGCCCCTAAACGTGAGTTACCTACCGGTAATGCCTCATTCCAGCCCCGGTTTTCAAAATAAAAGGGGTTTTTGAATATGGGAGACTCATAAGTGAAAACTTTAGGTTGATAAGCCGGCTTGTCGAACCAAAACAACATGGGCTTTTGCTGCGAAAAAGCAGTTGAATTTAAACTCAATAACATAACAACAGGTAGTAAATAGTTTACCTTGAGGCTCTTAGTTAAAACAGAATGAAGCATAGAAAAAACGATAGGTCCGGTATTCATTTAAAGTCAATTAGTTAAATTTTAATTACTCCCCTCGTGAAAGTTCAAAAATCGCTGGAAATAACTTAATGCGATCAGTAGGTGCTGAATTTCCGCCGGTGATATTAGGCACAATGTAAATAAATCATAGAAGTTATTAACCTTATTAAAGGCATTTCTTAAATTTTAGTGCTTTTATTGCCCTATAAGCGAGAAAGCGCCTGTTTGAAAAAGGCACGCTTAATTGTCGGTGTTTTTATTTGCCGCCCTCAGATTGACGAAATCGAAGCAGTACCCTATTTTTGGACTTGAAACTAAACCTATACATTATGCGAATCTCGCTTATCTCAATCTTTTATATCGCTTTGCTTTCAGCTTTTATAAGCGCCTGTTCCTCTGTGAAGCCCTCCACCGGCGGGTGGAAAACTTTGTTCAACGGCAGTTCTGTAGACAAATTCAGAGGGTATCAATTAAATGATTTTCCTGCGGCCCGGAGAGTGGATAACGGCATGCTTAAGACGGTTATAGGAACAAATAATATAGACCCGGTTACGAGGAAACCTATAAAAACTTCTAATTGGAATTTGAATGGAACGCTTTAAACGGAGGCAACAGCGGTATTTTGTTTTATACACAAGAGACTGCGAAGCAGGAGTCGGGTAACGGTAATAGTGCAAATTGGCTGCTGAATTATGAGATGCAGCTTTTGGATGACGTAAACTTCTCTGACAAAGCTGCCATTCGGTCCGCAGGTTCATTATATGATTTAATTGAACCAAAAAACAAAAAGTTAAACCCTGTCGGTGAATTTAACACGTTGAAGCTGATTGTGAAAGATAATAAAGTACAGCACCTGCTGAACGGCAAAAAAGTTGTTGAATACGAGATAGGAAGTAAGGCGCTTACCAATTTAATCAGCAAAAGCAAGTTTAAAGATATACCTGAATTCGGTAAGTCAACCGACGGCCGCATACAATTCCAACACCCCGGGCAGGAAGTGTGGTTTAAAAATATCAGAATTTGGCGTTTGTAAATGCAACGGCCCTATTTGGGGATTGTGTGAAAAATCCGCGAAAAAAAACATTAAGAAAGTGATGCATTTAGTTAAGCAGGGCTTACTGCCGTGTAGTCTATACCGCAGTTTGTCGCTAAAGTTCGATCGTTTCGGAGATTAGTTTTTAAATTACAGGCTGCTCCTTGAACACTTAAGTTCTTGGAGGTATAAGAAACCCCGAAATCTCCCGGTTCGCGTCTACTCGCAATCCATCCTTTATTTCTGCCATTTAGCCATTTTTCTTACACACCTTTTTAAGAAAAGTGATTACCGAATACGTAGAAAGCAGGCCTCCCGGACCGTTAATATTATAATCGAAGCCGTGAGTAGCCCAAGGAAGCGTCAAAAGATAGGTATAAACCTTATTTTCCCGGAGCTTTTTGTAAAGCCTGCGACTATGTTCGTAAGCCACTAACGGATCATTTTTGCCATGAATAATTAGCGTTGGTACTGAATTTTTATCAACGAACAACAAGGGAGAACTCAAACGGTAATTCTGCGGAACATCTCGAAAAGTACCTCCCAGATAGTCTTCCATTACCTTTCGGGAATCCATAACCAAAGGTTTCGCCGGAACTGAATATCCCCACAGCATGTCGGCAGGGCCGTAAAAGTCAATAACTGCTTTTACACCCGGATCCTTTAGCGTATAGGCTGCCAACAAAGCTATTTGAGCTCCGGCAGACCTGCCAAGCAGAACAAAATTTCCGGTATCGATATTAAATCTGTCTGCGTTAGCCTTAAGATATATCAACGCATCTTTTACATCTTGAGCAGCTGAGGGGTTTCTGTACTTGGGGGCAAGGCGATAATTGATAGCCGCAACATGGTAGCCTTCTGAAGCCACTAAACTGTTCAATTCCGGAAGTTGCTTGTTGTTACCGCTTTTCCAAGAGCCGCCGTGAATAACAATTACACACGGCCTTCGACCCTTTACGCGTGACCGGTAAAACTTCATTCGCAATTCTCGATCATCAAAAACTTTGTAAGTAAAATCCTCAAACTCTACATGTCGGGTATTTACTTTGAAGGGTGTAAATAAGCTTATATAGCTAAAGGACAAGTTGGCGCCGGCTCCGTCATGTTGCATATCATTCTTAAGCTTTTTCGCCACAAAAGCTGCTCGGATAGGTGTGCTTAAAAACAGTAAAAGAGAGACTGTGCCGATAAGTAATGCAGGCATATTGTATTTAGTAATCCAAAAACCGGCTATTAAAACAAGTACTGTAAAGCCAATAAAGCCTGAAGCATATTCTGTTACTAGTATTGATATTAGCCATAACCGATGAGTAGGAGCTTGAAAAATACTCAGGAGCGATAAAAGAAATAAGATTATTAAGAGAATCAATCGGATCATAGGCGTCGCTAATAAACATTAACCGGACTGTTAATAGAGATTTCGGCTTTTTAAAAGAGATACGAAAATAAGGTTAAGTAAGATTTCCTTATCCGGAGTTGCATTGTTAGCGACGTTCTAAAACTTTTTTTTTTGAAAAGCAGAAAGAAAGCAATAAGAAAGATAGGACAAAGAACTTTTAAATTTCATCTCGTTCTTAGCTGACATGCACTGTTGATATCACCGCAGTGTTAATTAAAGATTATCTGTTGTTTTATTTCAAGTTAGCCACATTTCTGCTAATCCTCTATCAGGTCCTATAACCTTCTTAAAACGTAACACAGCATTTCTTTCCTGACTTCAAAACCCAACTTTCGGTATAAACTTAACGCTGCATGGTTCTCCGGAAGAACATGAAGAAAGGGGACGCAAGATCTTTTAAGAATATTGCTGATTTGATTCGCAATAAGCAGACTTGCATAGCCTTTTCCGGTGTAATCGGGATGGGTACATACCGCACTGATTTCGACATAAGAATACGGTTGAAGACGTTGACCGGCCATAGCGATTAGTTCTCCTCCCTCAAATATGCCTTGATAATTACCGAACTCTATGGTTCCGGGCAGAAAAGGCCCCGGTTCGGTTAGGGCTGTTAAGGACAGCATAGCCGGAACGTTCTTTTCGGTAAGCTCAACCGGCCCTAATCTTTGCATCAGTAACTCTTTATGAAGATAAACCATTTGCAGAAGCGGCTTTTTCATCATGATTTGCCATCCCCTTGGGACAGAGATTTTTGACAGCACAAACAGAACCATCGAATCGCCCAAGGCTGTTTTCTCAAATAAGCTAAAAAGATCCCGGCTGCTGTTCTCCCTTAGACCTGCAAATAGACCTGCCTCGCGCTTTAAATATTTAACGTAATTATCACCGTTCGATAGCTTCTTGTTACCGGTATTTAGTGCATACCAAATCGGATTATCGAGAATGTGCTGCACTGTTTCTTATATTTTTGGCGCTTTCAATCTGAAAAGACTCACCGATCCCATAAATGCTTTTCGTTCAATAATCATAGCCTATAGCATGCACCATCTCGAGAAATAAAACTTACTGAAACACCTTTAATACTAAGCGCAATATCTTTCACATACGCCGGTGACGACAATCGCACTGTTCCTCCTGTATGCTTAAACGAAGAATCTTTTTTTTCTTTTCCTGTAAGGGTATTTATCCATACCGAACGATACCTTCCCGAAGGCAGGGTAACAGCAATTTCCTTCTTAACCTCTCCATACAGGTATAAGGCGTATTGTTTTCCCGGTTCAGCCAGTCCTTGTAAACCGGTTTCAGGATCGAACTTTTCTGAAACAAATGACAGATCCGGACGCATTTGGATGAAATCAAAGCCTTCTATAAAGTGCTTCAGGTAGCTTAATTGCTTGCGCAGATTAACACTTCCACCGCCGGGTTGAGTAGAATTATACGAAAATGTGCCGTCTTCTTTACTAACGGCAAACGAATAGTCGAGATTATTGTAAAGAGCTCCCCCTGCAAGAATAAAGAGCCAGCCTTGCATTCGGTAAGTTTCATCGGCGTTGCCTTTAAAGCCGGTTTCATTGTCGCCGATCACTTTATTAAGGGCATAATTCTCCGCTACGGCGACAGGCGGGGTGGCATAGTGAAAGTTAAAAACTGAAACTGCCGGATCGGGTTGCTCTATCTTTTGAGTATTATTAGCGATGTTCTGCGAAATGAGATGCGGGCTTTTAAACCCTTTTTCCGTTTCCTTTATTTGAGATGCTATTTGACGTTGCCATTCGAGGGTAACCCTGCCGAAATAAGGCTCGTTACAGATTTCGTAGATCAGGTTGTCGAAGTCTTTTAGTTCGTTTACTATTCTACGTACCAGTTCTTTTTGAACAATGAGTAAATTGTTAGTTGCATTAAGCGTATATACAGATTCCCGATCTAGGTTTCCCACATTGTTAATGTTATTGATGCCGTTCATCGGACTGATTTTCCATTGCGACTCATCGTAAAAAGGGCAGAATAAAGCAAGTTCAACTACGATTCCTCTCTTTTGCGCCCTGCGTAAAAAGTCTTTGAGTCTCGAAAAATACGCCTCATCCCATTTACTGAGATCGAATTTATTACCTCCGCCTTGGTAACCCGGTGCTGTGCTGCGCTCCCAAGGACAAATAAATCGGCCGGACCGCGGAGCAAGGACATTGCTTGTAATAGAAAACGCACCTGGAGGTTCTACATAGGCGCCTGTAAATGTTCGAGTAAGGTTTAATTTTTTGGAGGAAAGCTCTTTAAGGTAGTTAATATAATCGAAATCTAAATTCAGTACCGAACCGTAATGTTCTCCCGAAGTAATCAGTACGGTAGGTTTTCCCCTAAAAGTAAAATAATGGGGGTTTACGGAATTCAATTTTATGGGCTTCTTTTTAGCAGATGATAACGCAGGCATAAAAGCGGCTGCTAAAAACAGTAAAACGATTCGGTATTTTTTTGATAACATAAGGCATTCGGTTTTTAATGAAGCTAGGGAAAAATCCGGCACCGAACCGTTTAATTGTCTCTATTGTAATTCATCCTCCAACTTCTACTCTATTTCTTAACAACCTTTAGCACACCTTTCATCATCTGCCAATGGCCGGGGAAAGAACAAATAAAAGGATAATCTCCCGCTTCACTCGGAGCTGTAAATTCGAGCCGAAAACTTTTTCCGCCGGCAACTAAGGGTGTAGCGAAAAGCACTTCAGGAATTTTTGGAACAAAGTGCCTTTCATACCCGTCTTTTTCAGCTGCCATCGCTTCTGCAGCCTTTCCTACTTTTTCGGAGCTGCCCGGTTTAACTACTACTACGTTGTGTGCCATGTCATCAGCATTTTTAAACACAATAGTTACCGGACTGCCGGCAGTAACCGCCAAAGATGTTTTATCAAACATCATCCTTGCAGGAACAGCACTTAAATGAAGGACATTCTTTTCCGGTTCGGCATTTTCGGCTGTTTTCTCGGCGGTACGTTGTTCAGCTTTGTTTTTCAAAAACCCCTGTGCAGCCGGAACATCTTTTAACTTATCGTAGTCCTCCGTTGAAAATCCTTCCCATGCATATTTTTTCCATTGCGGATCATCTTTAATAAAACCCGGAATATCGGGAGACGTAGCCGTTTTTAACAGATAGGCTGCCTTGCCGGGATCATTTGAAAGGAAGCTTTTATCCTTTCTGAACATCTCCATCCAAACCGGTTTGAGCTGCTTAAATGACTCACTCAAAGCATAGTCTATGTAGTAGTCCTTGGGGAGCGCAGTAGCGGCGAGTAGTGCATTCACCGTCGTTTCCGTCTTAAAGTGACTTAGGGAAGCGATGGCTTCCAATCTTACCCGCTGCGAAGTGTCGCGACTCAATGCTACAAGCTTTTCAAAAGAACCTGTAATCCGATCATTCCAATAAAACAAAACCCGCGTAGCAGCCGCACGTATATGATAATCTTTACTTTCAAGCAATTCGTTCAGCAATTCTTCATTGGGCCGGTTAAATTGTTGATATACCCATAATCCTTCCAGCTTGTTCTGTTCAAAATCCTTCTCTTCCGAATTGAGCTTCTTGACCCACCGGGCCGTAGCAGGAATAACCTCATTTGCCGGAGATTCTCCAAGTTGGATTCTTGCCCTGTAACGAACCCGGTCTTCGTACACGTTGAGCTGATCGAGCAGCTGATCGATACTAAGCTTTGTAAGATCGACCGATTGCAACACCGGTTTATTTTTATAAGTGATTCGCCATATTCTTCCGCGAGTATGATCCCGTCTAGGATCACGCAGCGCTCGTTCGCCATGGTTGATAATCGGATTATACCAATCAGCCACATATAATGCACCGTCGGGACCGAATTGCAAATCTACAGGCCTGAAGTTAGGGTCTTTGGACTGCAATAAAGGTTCAGTTTCACGACCTGAAATGCCGCTTCCCTCTTCTGTAATACTATGCTGCTTAATCCCTTGAAACCCGATAAACGTATTAAAGAGCACATCTCCCTGCACGTTGTCGGGAAAATTCCTGCTTGAAACAATCTCCATACCGCAAGTTTTCGGCTTCGAAGCAGAGGTTAAAAAATCTTTCATTTCAGCGTGCTTCCTCGGGTAGTCAATTGCGACAGTCATAGGCGGAGCGAAATAGTTCATACCGGAAGATACATCGCCTATTAAATGCATTCCGTTACGGGTAAATACATTTCCCCAAGGATTAGCGTATGGATACGAAATGTAGGGTTCAAGTTTCATGGTTCGGGGCTCGAAGCGCCAGGTAGTTCCGTAATCGTCTCTTCTCGGTCCGTATGGCGTTTCAATTTGCGTATGCAGAAAGGTGCCCATATGCATATAGAGGGCGCCGTCTTGCCCCCACGTATGCGCACTGATAGAATGATGAGAATCTTCGGTGCCGAAACCGTGAAGTAGAATCGTTTTAGAATCTGCCTTCCCGTCACCGTTAGTATCCTTTAAAAATAACAGATCAGGTGCTTCGGTAACATACGCTCCACCGTTGCCCAGTTCGAAGCCTAAGGGCATGTACAAACTGTCGGCGAACACAGTATGTTTGTCGGCTTTCCCGTCGGCATTTGTATCTTCAAGAATCACAATCTTATCATTTGGTACGGCTCCCGGAACATATTGAGGATAAGACGGCATACTTGCCACCCAAAGTCGCCCCTTAGGATCGAAGGTTATTTTTACCGGTTTGGCAATCGGAAAATCTATCTCGGATGCAAAAAGATTAATCTCATATCCCGGAGGTAACGTGAACGGAGCTGTTGACGGAACATTTGCAGGAGATTTCTCCTCCGCTGTCAAAGGCACGAATTGGATAGTGTCATTTACAATTCGTTCAGCTTTTTCTAAGTTACTCTTTGTGCCGGCTTTGTTTTCCGCCCAAACAACACTATCTAGTTTAAGGACAGTTCTGTCCAGCTTTTTTAATTCCGAAGGATAAGAAATCGGTCCCCCTGCCGGCTGTACCCAAGGCTCTTTGCGCCGGCCGTAAATGTATTCGCTGTTTACCGCTCTGAATTTGTAAAAGAACTGCCGGTTTTTATGATCAATTACTTTCTTAAGGTTTACCAAATCAACTGTTTGTTTCCACCGGCCAACCGGTAAATCTAAAGCACCTGCCATAATCTCGCTAACGAGCTTATACCCTCTGTCGTTCAAATGGATTCCGTTAATGGTTAAAGAATCCGGGCCCTTCATCTTTTTCCTTGTAGCTTCAAATAAGTCGACGAAAGGAATATTTAAAGCCTTTGCCACTTCGCTCATACCCTCGGTATACAAAGCAAGATTTCTGTTTTGCTCCTCCTGATCCGGCAAGAACCCGCCTAAATTCTCTCCGGTTACAGGAGAAAACAATATAATCCCCGGAGCTTTTTGACCGTTGTATTTTTGTTTTTTCAGATGTCCGAGATATTCGGCAAGAGAACGTTTAAAGTTTTCCAAACTGTCGGGACCTTTAAAGGCTTCATTGAACCCGAAAAATGCAAAAATAATATCTGCCTTTTGCTCTGAGAGCTGCTCATCTACAGTCGGGAAATTAAGGGGCCTTGATTGCAGATTTATCTCATCTGCACTCCATCCCATGTTCCTTACCGCAAGATTTCTATCCGGAAAACTTTTATGTAAAAGAGCTTCGAAGTAATTATAATGCTGCAGGCGCTCGGCAAAAGTATTTCCTAAAAAAACTATACGGCTGTTTCTATCGGGATTGAAAGAATAGACTGTTTTTTGCTTTATTGCGCAGGAAAATAAAAAGGAGACAATCCATACTAGTAGAACAAGCCGAACCCGGCGAACATATTTTCTAATCATAAACGCAGGTATTATAATTTATTAGCTCTTTGAACAACCGTACAATGATAGAAAAAGCGATTAAATAGCAGACCGGAAATTTTAATTTGGCTTAAATAATAACATTCTGCCCCCCTTAAATCCCGGAGGCTATATTTTTTATCCTTAATGCAAAGCAATTCGGCGCTATTATCGGTTGCACTCGCCCCACGTTTTATTACCTTTATACAAACCGGAACGCTTCTTTTTCCTTTTGATAAGATATAATCAATTATTGTTGATGACTGCATCGAAACCGGCAAGTACTAAAACATTTTATTTCCAATTAAAACTCATTCTTAACCGGATGGTACGATCGTTGGGAGAACTGAAAAGAAATGACCCTTTACGTCTTGCCGGAGCTACGGCATTCTTTTTCACTTTCGCATTGCCGCCTATATTAATTATTCTTATACAACTGTTCGGCCTTTTTTTTGATAAGAACGAACTTGGTGCGCAATTAATAGACAGCCTGGCAAGGTTGATGGGAAAAACGGGCGCAATACAGGTAAAGCAGGTATTGAATAACTTCGTTTCCCTTCCGACGAACATATTTGCACTATCGGCAGGCTTTGTCTTCTTGCTTTTTGTGGCCACAACGTTATTTTCTGTAATAAAGAACTCCCTTGATCAGATTTGGAACATTAAGGTGAAACCGCATCCCGGACTGCTTTTCTACCTTAAACTGCGGGGACGGTCTCTATTGGCTATTCTCCTTGCGGGATTATTATTCATTATCCTGATTTTTATCGAAAGTATGCAGGCGATACTTGGACATTATATCAATTACGCAGGACCCAAGGCAGGAAATTTTTTAAACGGCACGGTTAGCCAACTACTTTTTATAGTAATTGTAACCACCTGGTTCTCCATTATCTTCCGCTATTTAACAGACGGGCGACCAAGCGGGAAAGCCGCTCTCGCCGGAGGCTTTTTTACTGCAGTATTATTCTCATTCGGTAAAGTAATTTTAAAAAAACTATTGTCCTTAAGCAATATCAGCACAATCTATGGCGCCTCGGGATCGTTCGTTTTAATTCTGTTGTTTGTATTCTATTCCTCCCTTATCTTTTATTACGGAGCCTGCTATATCAGAGTGATGAGCGATGATCTTAAACTTCCCATCAGGCCGGTAAAAGAAGCTTATACATACCGGGTAACTGAGGTGGATGCGAAAGAGGGCCTCTGAAATTTAAGATGTATTTTGTTTGTAATCAATAGGAGTTTAAATTGAGGGCGTAACCTTATTCCGTTTCGTATGGTGAAAGTCTTTAAGTTCCTTCTTGTGTCAGTTGTTGTTACAATAGTCGGTTTTTCATATTGGATTTACAGATCACTAAATATGCCGCATGAGCACTGTAAAACTAACCGGTATATACAAATCCGGAAAGGCTCGGCACCCGGCGAAATCATCGCTCAACTTGCTTCCGAAGGAATTCTTTCCGGTGAGATCCCAGCGAAGATTTATCTCAGAACAACCGGCAACCGAACCGGGATGCAAGCCGGGGAATATCGGTTTGACTCACCCATTACGCCTTTTCAGGTATTGCAAGAGCTGAAAAAAGGAAAAAACCGAACCTTGCAATTAACGATCCCGGAGGGGTTTACACGCTTTGATATTGCTAAACGCATTACAGAACAATTCCCCCAAAATCCGCCGGTGAGTGAAAAAGGAGTACTCGCCTTAATGGATGAAATCACGCTCATTAACGATATAAACCCAACAGCTAAGAATCTCGAAGGTTATATGTACCCGAGCACTTATAACTTTCCGAGGACGACTACTTCTCAGGCTATTATAAAACGGATGGTAGAGCAGTTTAAAAAGGTTTGGAAGCCTAAATATACGGAACAAGCCAGTCGATTGAAACGAACTCCTAATGAGATAATAACCATTGCTTCTCTGATTGAAACAGAATCCCGCTATGATGAGGAGCGACCGATTGTTGCGTCTGTTATTTACAACAGACTTAAGAAAGGTATGACACTTGGGATTGATCAAACCGCGGTTTACGTTGCCAAGACGGAAAATCGTTGGGACGGTACAATTAACAAAAGCGACCTTGAATCAAATTCGCCCTATAACACGCGGAAAGTGGCCGGCCTGCCCCCCGGACCTATTTCGTCTGTATCAGAAAGCTCTATCAAAGCCGCCTTAAATCCTGCCATAACAAACTATATCTATTACGTTTTAAACGTCGAGAAAAACGATAAGTCGCATAACTTCTATTCATCCGCCGAAGCTTTCGAACGCGGAAAGGCTGCCTATCAGGTTTGGCTGAAAGAACTGCGTAAAGTAAAACGTTAGCAACGTTTCGTCGAACCTTAACCTCCCGTCCCCGGTAAAAGAAGCTTATACATACCGGGTAACTGAGGTGGATGCGGAGAAAGGGAGCTAAACTTTAGCGTGCAAAGGATATTATTCCGGCTAAAATCGCCTATCCTTATTCTTTTCTATCGGTTTCATAAATTCTTGCTTTACCCTTACCAAAGGGCCCGGATATCTTCGGAAAAATTAATCGGACAATAGAAAAAATTAATGCTAATTTTAATCTAAATCTTAAACATATGGCAACCAAGAAAACTGAACAGGAAAAACAAGAACCCGGTAAAACAGCCTCTGCGGGTAAAACACCCGCAGCCGCACCGTTAAAAAAGGGTAAGATTAAGCCGGTAGTCCCGAGTTCTGTTAAAAAGTAGTTTTTTGATCTTCCGGTAATGAATTTCTGTACTTAGGTAAAGAAATTCATTTTTTGTTTAGGCCTCTTCCGATTCAGGCTCCGCACTCGCAACAGTAACAATTTTCCTCCGCTTGGTTAATTTTTCGAGCATTAAATGTTCCAACCGGTGATGCAGGGGTATAATGCCGGCGGCAATAATCACAAATATTACCAGCTCAAATAAGAGTATATGATGAGCAAATTTAGCCACCATGGGGTGCAGCAATAAAGTAACAAACTCAAAAAGGAACAGCAAAGAAATAATCCCCAAATACCTGACGACCATATCATGAACTTTTTTGCGACTGATAAATAGCGTAAGTAAAAAAAGCCCGGGGATGAAAATAGCTATAACCAATACCTGCAATTGCCGCGAACGCAGTTCTTTTTCTTGCAGACGAAGTTCTGCCAACTCTGCCTGTCGCATTTGTTCATTATTAGATATAATCATCGCCTCCCGAGTTTTCTGTTGCCCTTTAATGGAATCGTTCAAAGTGGTTGCCCGATCCATGTAAGCAAACGCCCGTTCATACATACCCTGCTCTTTGAAATGCCGACTTAAAAATTGCGCTGCATTCAGTTGCCGCAATAAAAAGCGCCCTTGTTCTGCCAGTCCGAAGCTCTTATTGCCAAAAAAATAGGCAGAATCTACTTGGCCCAATTTTTCATATACTTTTGCCATACCGAGGGTAACTTCACAAAGCGTCTCATTATTCCACCCATCATTCAAGTAGTTAAAAGCAGGGTAATAGTACTTCAAAGCTGCTTGGTTATCTTCCTTCAATGCTAATACATTAGCCGCTCCAAGCATAGCAGTTCCCAAAGAAAACCCGTCTCCCGTATGCCGGGCAATGGTTAGTGCCTTTTTAAAATATATACCGGATGAATCGAGCTTTTTCATGCGATAATATGTTTCGCCGATATTGACGAGAATATTATATTTCAATTCCTCCTTGGTTTTACCTCCGGTTGCATCAACCATCGCATTTGCCCTGTTCAGGTAAGACAACGCATTGCAGTACTCTCCCAATAAAATATACATCAGGCCGATATTGCTCAAAGCACTTACATAGTTCCGTGGACTATTCCTTTTTTCCTCAATTTTTAATTTGAGCATATAATTGTTCAATGCCGTTGGGTAATTGCCCAACAGATATTGAGAGGTAGCCAATATGGCCAATGAACGAGATTCTCCCTCGGTATACTTGAGTCTTCGTGCCAGTAGTAAAGCCCGCCGGGATAATTTCAGGGAGGTATCGGGATTGATGGATTGATACTGTTCGGCCAATCGCCACAAGAGAGTAACCCGATTAGTGTCTGCTTTTGTATTAGCAAGCAGTCCGGAAAGGCTATCCATTTTAGAAATTTGCGCAGATCCGCAATTAGCAAAATGAAGAAAAATCAAAAATAAAATTGCCGGCCGCATAATCATAAATATGCTTATAATGTACACAAATGTTCTTAAAGTCCCGGGATTTATTAAATTGCCTAATGATTCAAAAACCTATTGATGCATTTGAGCTGCAGAAAACCAAGTTCGCCGATAAGATGAACGAGGCGGAAAAAAGTCCGGCTACTAAACTCATTTTGCTTATTGCGGCAAACACTATTGATCCTGAAATAGGAAAAGGATGTCGTGAGGATATCATATCTATTCGCCACATGTTTGAAGAGCTGTCAAAACACATGAAATTCAGTTTTCTGGAATTGGTAGTAGCGGGGGCCGACTATTCTAAAAAAAATATTCTGGATGCCATTGAAATGTTAACCCCCGGCTATAATGATATAGTTGTATTTTATTATTCAGGTCATGGGTTCAGTTATGAGAAAGATACCGGAAAACAATTTCCGCAGATTGACATGCGGTCGCATCCGGCCGACAATGACATTGAAGTTATTAATAACAATACTCAAAACCTAAAGGACCTTTTTGAATCAGTAAAAAGCAGAGGAGCCCGACTTAATATTGTTATCGGGGATTGCTGCAACAGTCTTATCAAATTCAAACGTAAGTTTAGAGGCGGCGATGATACTATACGGCTTGCAGAAAGGCCCCCGATCGTTATTAACAAACAAACTTGTGAAACTCTTTTCTGCGATTATACTGCCACTATTCTGGTAGCCGCTGCCGACAAAGGGGAATATGCAGTATCGGACGAAGAAATAGGAAGCATCTTTACGTTCAACTTTACAAACAACCTCAAAATACTTATGAACAAGGCGGTTGATCCGCAACATGGACTACCGTGGGGCAAACTTTTGGAAGAAACCCGGCAGAAAACTTACGAGTTAAGCAAAACATACGATATCGGCGACGGGAAGCCGGGAAACCAACAAGCCATATTTGATATACAATTTAAAGAGACCTTGTATTAATATAGCCGGATTTGTATTCGTCGATGTGGTAGCACCCTCTACGAACAAGAATGCTTATCATCCTCCCCTCCGACCTTTAACTTATAAGATTGCTTCTTTCTCCCTACCGGGGAGAGATGTCCGCCGGACAGAGAGGGGCCAAACTCCGGACTTCTCTGTCGTGCCTCCTCGCAGTGACGGCATTAATCTGCGGCTTTACAAAGCAGAATTCATTCTAAACCTATTGCGTAAAAACATGGATCGAGAAAGTAAAACAATTACACCCCGCAGGACTTTTATTACCAACATCGTATGAGACCGATTAATTCAGTAGCCCGACCTAATAAAATAACACTTGCCGGAATATCGACTACGCAGATAGTCCTGTTTTTCTGTTTCTCTTTCACTTTGATTGAAAACCCGATCCGCCAAGCAAACTATAGAAGAGTTTTGCTTTTTGCACCGTCGGCGAACAACCAAGAGCTATTAAAACAGCAAGCAATTTTTCAAGCTGATACAGCAGGAAACAAAGAACGAGACTTGGAGATTGTTCAGGTAATTTATTCGCCCGATCAAGTGTCAACTTTTAAAAAATACAAAGTTGCAGCAGCGGAATTTACGTTCATTTTAATCGGAAAAGACGGAGGAGAGAAGCTGCGAAGAAAAAGCCATGTTTCTCTAAATGAACTTTACCAATTAATAGACAGTATGCCGATGAGGAAGATTGAAATGAAGAAGGGTAAAGGATAAAAAATGGACAGAAGCGTAAAGCGAATTTCAGGAAAGCTTCTTAACTAAACAGTAAATTGCATTTAAATAAAAAATTTGTAAAGTACAGTACATGCGGGGACGTGTGCGCCATAGGGGTAATCAAGCGAATCGGAGGTGCCTAACTTAAAGCCCCTTTAATTGCCTTATCTTACTGATATGTTAATGCTAACGGGAACAGTATAAAATACTCTTACATTCTTATCATTCAGTTTTCCGGGAATCCATCTTCTTGACGGCATGGTGGTAAAAAGCTTTAGCAGAGCTTGCTTTGTATCGTAGCCTATATCTTTAATAACAACCGGATTTTCTACTGTTCCGCGTTCCGTTACAGTAAATCCCAACACCATAACACCCGAAATTCCGTTGTCTATTGCAGCTCGGGGGTATTCAAAAAGACGGCTAATGGAGGAATAAAAAAACGAGAACCCGCCGACAGGAACCGGGGGTTGAGAAAGTTTGGTTGTAATAGTATCTCGATCTACTATCACTCGAAATTTAGTCGTGTCACTTAAAGGCGAATGCTGAAACAATAAGGAATCGTTAGTAAAATCATAACGCTATTCTAACTCATCCTTAAAAGAATAGAATTCCCATACTCCGTTCTGAGGAAGCTTACTTTTCCCTTTAGCAAGATCGAAGCGCTTAATTTCTCCTCCCTTTTGGGCGTGAGCAGTAAAAGAGGTAATTAATAAAAGTAAGAGTATTCCGATTTTCAATATTTATGAATATGTGCGTTTATAAACTTATCAAAAACAAGTTAGATCCGCGGCCAAGGTTCGTGTCTCCTTGAACCTCCGTCATCTTTTTTTATTTTTTAATATAGTTCGTGCGGACACGAACCAAGGGGGACACGCATAATGTCGCAAACACCCCCCTATTTGTCTTTTTTATGCCTCACTTGCTTCGGGTATTATACTCTAAATTTGTTTAACGTAAACTAGAAAGCAAAGCTTATGAAAACACTACAGTTCACAAAAGAAATCAATGCACCTGCGCAAAAAGTTTGGGATACACTTTGGAGCGAAGTCACTTATCCCCAATGGACGGCTCATTTTAATCCTAACCCCGAAGGCGGTTCTGTAATGCAAAGCGACTGGAAAACAGGCGGGAAAACACTATTCCTGGATACGAAAGGCAACGGGATGCTTAGCACCATAAAATCTATTAAAGCGCCCTATGAGATTGTATTTGAGCACTTAGGCGAAGTTATCGCCGGAAAAGAAGATACAACCAGTGAAAAAGTAAAGAGTTGGGCAGGCTCTTTGGAAGAGTATCACCTATCTGAAAGTAACGGGATTACCACGCTTAATGCTTCTGTACAAATTGGGGAAGAATGGGCAGATATGATGAACAACGGCTTTACACAAGGCTTTGAGATAGTAAAGACAATTTCTGAACAATAAATATCTTAAAAAACAAGAACTATGGAAACTCCAATAGCAAAATCGCTGGCAATCGTTATCCCCGGCTACCGTATGCACAGCCAAACATTCAACAACATGCTGGACGGTGTCCGGGAAGCAGATGCGCAAACCCGCATCGAAAATAAAACTAACCATTTCACCTGGATGGCGGGTAACCTGGTTAACTGCCGGTATTGGCTTGCCGGTATTTTAGGTATTCCGGAAAAGGACCCGAATGAAGACTTGTTTAAGGACGCAAAAGCCCTGGATATAAACGCCCAATACCCTTCGCTCGAAGAGCTAAAAAAGGAGTGGCATAAGATATCTCCTCTTGTATATCAAAAGCTCTTACACATTGATGAGGCGGAACTTATGCAGGCATACGAATTCGGGATGAATGTTGCTTACGTAGAAGAGAACAAACTGAATATGGTTGGAATGTGCATAGACCGTGAAAGCTACCTTTTCGGGCAATTAGGTTTGATGCGAAAGATATTAAATTACCCGGGTGTGCGATATGATGTGGATGACAGCTTGGGTTACTAACCGGTTATAAATACAACAGCAAGTTGGCGCAAGTGTACGGAATCTGAGTCGTGCTTACTTCGTGCGGACACACAAACTAATGTGAGGGAATGCTGCGTCGTGCCTCCTCGCAGTGACGACGCAAAACTTACGTCTTTGCGAAGCCGAACAGTGACAAGCAATAGGGCTGAAGCAATCTCATGTTTGCAGAGCCGGGCCTAGTCGAGGTTCGTCTCCACGAACCTACTGAGACTGCCGCGTCGTGCCTCCTCGCTTGACGACACAAAACCACGTCTTTGCGAAGCTGAACAGGGACAAGCAATAAGGGCTGAAGCAATCTCATGCTTGCAGAGCCTAAGCTGGCCAAGGGTTGTGTCTCCACAAACACCTGAGACTGCCGCG
>JAYULL010000097.1:0-11259 GCA_043763625.1 Sphingobacteriaceae bacterium
TATGAATCTCAGGGACCTCCCGGCATCATAGTACTTAAAAGAGGCCTGGATAAATTTGCCGATATTTTTTATGGATGGAAACTGGCTATAGATGTGGGTACACAGTAGGTTGCAAACGCGGACGATGTTAGGGTGAGCGACTGTGTCGCCCCCTTCATTCTACAGATTTTTCTTTCTAAAGTAAGTGCTAAAGCTTGTTACGGGCAGGAATTATCCTTCAGGTTCAGATCTTTTTAATTCAAAATAGAACGCTGCTAAAATTCCGGCAACAAGTATTATCGAGAAAATCATCGAAATATTTTCTCCGGTATAATACGATGCCGGCTCAAACTTAAATTCTACTTTATGATTTCCGGCCGGAAGAGGAGCAGCACGTAATAGATAATCGGCTCTTATAATCGGTACTTTTCCCCCGTCGACATAAGCATTCCAACCTTTGTCGTACCAAACTTCTGCAAAAACCCCCAGTACTGCATTCGCCGCTGAGTATTCGTAAATTAAATGATCGGGATGATAGCTTGTCAACTTTATAATCCCGTTAGGATCAGCTCCTAATTTTTTTTCGTCTATCAAGGTTTTAAAGCTATTATGTACAAATGCTTCCTGTTTAGGATCGAAGCTGCTGATTGCTTCCATTTCCTCATCGGCATCTTTCACGTAGGTTACTTTCGATGCCATCCAAGCATTTCCGCAAGCAGTACTTCTATTTACTATTCGTTCAGACTGAGATTTTTGATCGGCTGTAATCAAATATTTAGTATTCAGCATGTCCAGCACATCTTCGTTAATCGAATTGCTGAATTGTTTTTCCACAACTTCCTGAAATCTTTTAAGTTTAGCCGCATGATATCCGCCTAGGGATTTGTGGAAATAAGAAGTCATTCCGTTAGAAAAAGGCTCACCCTGAGAAAGATCTAATACTCGATAATTTAAGCTTTGATCGCGAAGAATCAATTCATCAACCTGCCGTGGTCGAAAAGGTTGTTTTGTTTGAGTTGCATCAACAAATTTATCGTTATTTAAATAGCGCTTGTTAACGCCCCACATGTCAACAGTAATGGCTATCGCCAAACCAATGTAGGCGTATTCAGCTTTAATTTTATTCTTAATCACAGCCCATACGAGTCCGGCAGCGATTAATACAAATATTAATGAACGAAATGCATCTGCACGAGTCATAGAAACACGGTCTTGTATTAAGGCATTGCCTATAGAATTTGCTAAATCCTGATCGCGGACCATTTGAGTGATTTGCTGCAAAAATTGATCGTGAGTGGAAGGTTTAAAGTCAAGAAATAATGTAGGAAGAACGATCAGAATAAGAAGTATTCCTCCCACGATGTAAAGTGAATATTGTAAGCTCTTTTGGAAACGGCTTACGTCGATCTTATCTTTCGCTATCTCTCGTGCAGCTAAAACTGCCAAAATCGGGAACAGCAAACCGGTCACCGCCAAGATTGATTCTACTGCCCGGAATTTATTATAAAGCGGGAAGTAATTAAAAAAGATATCGGAGACAAGCGGAAAGTTTTTACCGAACGACAGCAGGAGCGTAAGTACAATAGCTCCGGCAATCCACCATTTTAAACGGCTTCTGACAATAAATAATCCAAATACAAAAAGAAAAAAGGTAATTGCCCCATAATAATGAGGCCCGGCAGTATAAGCTTTTTCGCCCCAGTAGGTAGGCATTTGCTTCGCAAAACCCAATGCTTGATCCGCCGGAGCTCCGCGTTGAATAATTGTTTTGGCTACTTCAGAATTTTCGTCCAGTGCTTGGGAGTTGCTCGATCCGCCATATGCATTAGGAACAAGAAAGGTAATACACTCCGAAACCCCTTGGCTCCAACCATAGGCGTACTCGCGATCCAAGCCGTTATTAGGCTGCGACTTTTCTGTAGTTAGATTCGAGGGACCTCGAGTAGACTTTTGCCCGTATTCGTAGGTGGTCCATAGCGAACCTGCGTTCACTCCTACAGCGATAATAAGGGCACCTACTAAATATCCCGCAGTGGTTAACAAACGCCGTATAGCTTTCTCTTTAACTGCGTGGTATATTTCTATTCCTACTAATATCAGCACCGCCAAAAACAAGTAATACGTCATTTGAATGTGGTTAGCCCTTAATTCCAGCGCAAGAAAAAAGGCCGTTATTGCCGCCCCAAGCAAGTAGCGACCGCGAAAGGTGATAATAATACCGGCAAGTGTGGGAGCGAAGTAAGCGATGGCTAAAGCCTGATTAGCATGTCCGGCTTCAATCATTGAAAAGTTATAAGCAGAAAAGGCAAAAGCGATCGATCCCGCTGCCGCCAGCCACGGCTTAGCTTTTAATAAGCAAAAAAGCAGGTAGGCCCCAATCAATAAAAGAAAAACAGTATCTATCGGGTTAGGAAAAATGGTTTTTACAGCAGTGTTTACATAAGTGAGAACATTTTTCGGGTATTGAGCCCAGATCTGATAAGCCGGCATTCCGCCGAACATTGAGTTGGTCCATAACGGAGCGACGCCGTCTCTTGCTTTATAGTCCATTATTTCTTTTTGGGTTGCCTGCGCTTGCATAACATCATGCGTAGACAACACCTTGCCCTGAAAAACCGGACTAAAATAAATGAAACATAAAACGATAAATATTGAAATTATGCCGAAGTGGATAGCATTCCGTTTAAACCAGTTGATCATGTTTAAATTTTAGTTGTAGCCAAAAATAGAAAAAAGCACGAATAGTGCCGGGTGAATGTTAAAATGCAGGGAGGGAGATTGGCTAAACGATAAAAGACCTAGGGTTATTTGACTAATGCCTAAGCCTACAAATGACTTAATGACTATAAACCTCTACTCCTTCACCTCTTCGAAATCAATAAAGTCCCCGGCTCTGTCAGCAGCAATTGCTTCTTTATCTTTAGGCGGAATGTAATCAACCTGAACTTTATCCGAAGGTGTAGACCGAGATTGTTTGCCGGGTTCCTGCCGATAATTTGGATTTGATGTTTGGTTTTGCACTTTACTAAATAAATGCTTTAATAAATACGGGAGAAGCAAGCGAAACACAATGCGTACCACCCATAATATGCAAATTGCTATAATTAAAAACCTTAATAATCCCATTTTAAATAATTCTACAAATATAGACGATTAATGCATTCGCTTATTTCACAGGTAACATAAAGCTTACATTGTATTGAAAAATTGAATGTAATAATGCTATTAACTTACGGTAAAAAAATAGGCACGGTGTTGCATGTTTGTTTTTTTTTATAGCTTAGTTCAAACTAATCTTTTATGGCATTCGAAATAAAGAAACAAGGTAAAACTTATGATGTTTGTATAGTCGGCTCGGGGGCAGGCGGAGGTATGGCAGCCAAAATACTGTCTGAAGCCGGATTGCAAGTAGCCGTACTTGAAGCAGGCCCGGATTTTGATCCGGCAAATCCCGAACAAATCACCCAGTTAAAATGGCCGTATCAATCGCCTCGTCGCGGTGCCGGAACTGCAATGCGTGAATTTGGCGACTTCGACATGGCATACGGAGGTTGGAATTTAGACGGCGAACCCTATACACGCAAAGACGGGACTCAATTCGATTGGTTTCGCTCCCGTATGCTTGGCGGAAGAACAAATCACTGGGGCCGGATATCTCTCCGTTTCGGCCCAAGAGATTTTAAGCATAAAAGTGTTGATGGCTTGGGAGATGATTGGCCTATAGGATATGAAGATGTAGCGCCATATTATGATCGAGTAGATAAGATGATCGGAATATTCGGAACGAAAGAAGGAATTTATAACGAGCCCGACGGGCATTTTCTTCCACCTCCAAAACCTCGCTTGCACGAATTAATGGTGAAGAAGGCGGCAAGTAAAATCGGTATTCCGGTTATTCCGTCAAGGCTTTCCATCTTAACTCGTCCGATAAATAGAGATCGCGGACAGTGCTTTTTTTGCGCTCAGTGCAGCCGTTCATGTATGGCTTACGCCGATTTTTCCTCATCATCGGTACTAATGAAACCGGCGAGAAAAACCGGGCATGTTGATGTTTACTTAAATGCAATGGCTCGGGAAGTTTTAACCGATGCCCAAGGGAACGCAACCGGTATTTCTTATATAGATAAAGCCGATATGCGGGATTATCAGGTTAATGCAAAAACGGTAGTGTTGGCAGCAAGCGCTTGTGAATCTGCTCGTTTGCTGCTTAACTCAAAATCTTCGCGTCACCCGAATGGATTGGCAAACTCGAGCGGTGTTGTAGGCAAATATCTTCACGATTCTACTGGTGCGTCGCGTAGCGCATTCATGCCTCAGCTAATAGACCGAAAAAGGTATAACGAAGACGGAGTAGGCGGAATGCACTTATATATACCGTGGTGGCTCGATAACAAGAAGTTGGATTTTGCTCGCGGATATCACATCGAAATGGGCGGGGGAATGGGGATGCCGGGATACGGATACGGTTTTGGAATGGAAAATTTGAACGGCACAGTTCCGGGGAAAGACGGTAAAACGAAGGCGGCCGGCGGATATGGAGCTGATCTTAAAAATGATTATCGTCGTTTCTATGGAACAACTTTAGGTTTTGCCGGCCGCGGCGAATCCATCCCTATGGAAGATAATTATTGCGAAATTGATCCTACTGTTGTTGATAAATTCGGTATACCCGTTTTACGTTTTCATTACAACTGGACCGACCACGAAGTTAAGCAGGCAAAGCATATGCAGGATACGTTCGAAGAACTTATTCATCAGTTGGGGGGAACAGCTCTTGGAGGTAAACCCGGTGCCGACAGTAATTACGGTTTGGCTGCTCCCGGGAGAATTATTCATGAAGTGGGGACTACTCGTATGGGTGATGATCCTAAACGTTCGGTTTTAAATAAATACAATCAAGCGCACGATGTTAAAAACTTGTTTGTTGTAGACGGAGGAGCTTTTGTATCTCAAGCAGATAAAAACCCTACTTGGACAATTTTAGCTCTTTCAATGCGTGCTTCGGAATACATTATAGATCAAAAGAAAAAAACGAATATCTAATATGGATAGAAGAGATTCCCTAAAGGCACTTACCGTTGGTACGTTAACTGCCGGAACAATAATTACCGGAGGCTGCAATACAAAAGATGAAGAAAAAGCTGCCGGAATACAAGAGAACGACGAAAATAAATACGGCCGCACTGCCGAAGAAAAGGAATACGACGCCAAGTTGATGGCTGAGAAATATTTTACAGATGATGAAATGGCTACTATAGCTATTTTGACTGATATTATCATACCTAAAGACGAGCGGTCAGGCAGTGCATCTGAAGCAAAGGTTCCTGATTTTATTGAATTTATTGTAAAAGATCAGCCCAATTACAAAGTGCCTGTTCGAGGCGGAATGCGTTGGTTGAATATCGAAAGTCAGAAAAGATTTGGCAACACGTTCGCAAAATGTACCGATAAGCAGCGGATCGAGTTAGTAGATATGATTGCTTATCCTCAAAAAGCTGCCCCGGAAATGGCTCCCGGTGTTTCGTTTTTCAATACGATGAGAAATCTTACCGCAACCGGCTTTTTTACAAGCCAAATGGGGATTAAAGACTTAGACTACAAAGGCAACACTCCTAATGAGTGGGACGGCGTGCCGGAAGACGTGCTTAAACAATACGGTTTTGAGTACGACGCAAAAACACTTGAGCAATGTATTAAAAAAGAAGATCGAGGCAAGATGATGACTTGGGATAGTTAGTATTTCCGGAATTGAATTTACGAAAGCGAGCCGCTTACACCGGACTCGCTTTTTTATTCTTCAACTATTTCTACCACTCTTCCTACCTGCCCGTCTTCTAATCTTACTTTTATACCTCGTGAATGAAAGGATGAGCTTGTTAAAAGATCTTTCACAATTCCTCGTGTTCGTTTTCCGGTTCGTTGGTCTTTTTTAAGAATGATATCAACTTCAAGTCCCGGGTAAATATCGCTTCGGTTTTGTCCCTGCATGTTTTTGAATTAAATGTGTAAATTTACAGATAGTAATGGCAGACAGAGATTTATTAGCCTTAATGGCAGATATTTTACGAAGACAAGATCAACATTCGGAACTCCTTGGAGGTTTGGTAGTAAGAGCTGACAGGACTAATGAAAACCTTTTAGAAACTAACAATATCCTTAAAGACTTTATGTCTTTAAGCATTAAACAGTGGGAAGAACAACAGAAGTTTAATGAGCGACTTTACACCAAAGTTGAGGGAATGGAAAAACACCTCGAAAAAATCTCCGATTTAGAAGATCGCGTTAAGAGAATCGAAAACATACTGTTCAAGGCTTCGTAGCCTTAATCGAAATATATTCTAATTTGACCGTATCTACCTCTGCCAAGTCAGCCTCCTTTGATTTAACCAACTTACCGTCAGCGAACATTTTTAATGTTACCCGTGGTTTAGTATCTCCCGCCGTTGAAACAATAAGATACGCTTTAACATTGGCAGATGAGGTATCTTGAATGGACCAAGAACTTACGGTTGTACGAAGATGAGCCGTAAAAGCATCATTAGCAGGATACCTAATTTCCAAGTCGGCCGTAGGATTCGCTAAAACTTCGTATCTGTAGATCACGCTAGGTGGCCACCAATCTTCAGCGTAGTTTTTCTTACAAGCTGTTAATGTATACAACACGACGGATATTTGTAGTAAGAATTTTTTCATATCAATTTTATGACTTGTCTTTCACCAAAATAAACAAAATAACTGGAATACTTTTAGTAACTCTCAACCCTTAACCTTCCCCCCTCCAAACCGCTCCTCCATCATCTTCTCCAAAGCAAACATTTCATCTCGCATTTTAGCTGCGGATAAAAAGTCCATATCTTTTGCTGCGGTAAGCATGTCTTTTTTAGTCTTGTCAATTGATTTTTGAAGTTCCGGCTTGGTCATGTATTGAACAATCGGATCGGCAGCTATAGAACTTGCAGTTTCTTTTTCAACATAAGCTTTTTGCACGCCGCCTTTAAAATCCATTACAGATGTTTGTTCAATAATTGCTTCCCGCGATTTTCCGATAGTTTTTGGCGTTATCCCGTGCTCTTTATTGTAGCTGATCTGTTTGTCTCTCCGGCGATTCGTCTCATCAATCGTTATGCGCATGCTGGTCGTAATAGAATCGGCATACATAATAACCCGACCCCGGTCATTTCTTGCCGCACGTCCGATAGTTTGTATTAAAGATCGTTCTGATCGAAGAAAGCCTTCTTTATCTGCATCTAAAATAGCCACAAGCGAAACTTCCGGCAAATCCAAACCCTCTCGGAGTAGATTAATCCCAATTAAAACGTCGAACTCGCCTAATCGTAAACCGCGTAAAATTTCGACTCGTTCTAAGGTTTTTACTTCGGAATGAATGTAGCGCACCTTAATTCCTAAGCGGTCCATGTATTTTGTAAGCTCTTCAGCCATTCTTTTAGTAAGCGTAGTTACCAAAATTCTATCGCCCAGTTTTACGGTTTGGTCTACTTGTTCTAACAAGTCATCAACTTGATTTACAACCGGCCGAACTTCAATTACCGGATCTAATAAACCGGTTGGACGAATAACTTGCTCAACATAAACTCCTTCTGTTTTTTCTAATTCATAATCTCCCGGTGTAGCACTTACATAAATAGTTTGGGGCGCGAGGCGTTCAAATTCATTAAAGTTAAGGGGGCGATTATCAAGTGCTGCCGGGAGCCTGAAACCGTATTCAACAAGGGAAAGTTTGCGAGAACGGTCGCCGCCGTACATAGCTCTTATTTGCGGAACCGTAACGTGGCTCTCATCTATAACCATCAAATAATCGTCGGGGAAATAATCGAGAAGGCAGAAAGGGCGCATTCCCGGGCTTCGTCCGTCGAAAAAGCGGGAATAATTTTCGATTCCGCTGCAATACCCCAATTCTCGCATCATCTCCAAATCGTAGTTAACACGTTCTTCCAAGCGTTTAGCTTCTAAATAGCGTTGATCGCCCGTAAGCTGTTTTATTCTTACCTCAAGTTCTTCTTGTATCGACCAAATTGACTGTGTAAATTTTTCTTTAGGGGTAACAAAAAGATTGGCCGGAAAGAGTGCCACATGCGACATTTTCTCTAACGTTTTCCCCGATCCGGGATCAATCGTGCTTAACTCTTCAATGTCATCGCCAAAAAACGAAACCCGATAAGCATAATCCATATAGGCCGGATAAATATCTACCGTATCGCCTTTTACTCGGAACGTTCCCCTTTTAAAATCGGCAGTCGTTCTAGAATATAAAATCTCAACCAAACGATGCAAAAAAGCATTACGGCTAACGCGAGTGCCAACCGCAAACCGGAAAATAGAATTTGAAAAATCCTCAGGATTTCCCATACCGTAAATGCACGAAACCGACGAAACAACAATTACGTCTCTTCGTCCGGACATAAGTGAGGAGGTAGTTCGTAACCGGAGTTTTTCAATCTCCTCGTTTATTTGGAGATCTTTTTCTATGTATGTATTTGATGTGGCTATGTAGGCCTCAGGCTGATAGTAATCGTAATACGAAACAAAGTAGTTAACTGCATTTTCCGGGAAGAACTGCTTGAATTCGCCGTACAGCTGCGCTGCCAAGGTTTTGTTGTGGCTTAAAATTAAGGTAGGCTTTTGCGTTTGCTGAATTACATTTGCAACGGTAAAGGTTTTTCCGGAACCGGTAACGCCCAAGAGTGTTTGATAATTTTCGCCCTGAACTACACCTTCAACCAATTGCCGTATTGCTTCCGGCTGATCTCCGGTGGGCTTATATTCTGAAGTAAGCTTAAAATCCATGATAATAAAGGTAGGAAAAGGCAGGTTAACGGTTTGTAAAAAAAAGGGAGACCACCTTGTGGTCCCCCAAATCAAACCTTATTTAACAAAACATTACAGCAACAATGTTTATTAAACAGAACTAAATTAATTAATTTTATTTGATTTTATTTTCCGGATTTAAAGAACAGAAACTTGTGTTATGAAGTTATTGATTTACCTCTTTAAAATCTTTAAATGATTTTCTTACTTAATAAACACAACTCAGTTGCTACCAACTTTATCGCCGAACTTCGGGATGTAGCTATCCAGCAAGACTCGATGCGTTTTCGCAGAAATATGGAACGTTTAGGCGAAATATTCGCGTATGAGATAAGCAAAAGTTTGCCTTTTGTAGAAACCCAAGTTGAAACTACCTTCGGCACGGCAACTATTCCGGTTTTTACAGAGCAACCGGTGCTGGCTACTATTCTTCGTGCCGGATTGCCCTTGCATCAAGGCCTGTTAAATTACTTCGATAAGGCTGATTCTGCTTTTATTTCGGCTTATAGGAAGGTTAAAAAGAACGGGGAATTTATTGTAAAAACAAATTATGTTTCATCACCGGAACTTACCGATAAAGTTGTAATAATGGCAGACCCGATGTTGGCAACCGGCTCAAGCATGGTGCTTTGCTGCAAAGAATTGCTGGCGCAATACAAGTTTAAAATGCTTCATATCGTATCAGTTATTGCAAGTGCCGAAGGTGTTCAACATGTTAGGGCAAACTTCCCCAATGCCCATTTGTGGATTGGAGCTGTGGACGAGGAGATGACTACTAAATCTTATATTGTGCCCGGGCTTGGCGATGCCGGCGATTTAGCATACGGAGTTAAGGATGATAAATAAATTTAAACACATTTTTTTCGACCTTGACCATACCATTTGGGATTTCGATAAAAATGCAGAAGAAACGCTTCATGAGCTCTACGAAGCTCATTCGCTTAAAGATATGGGCGTTGATTGCCCGGTTACGTTCATCGAAACTTATACTCGAAACAACCACCTGCTTTGGGCAGAATATTACCTTGGGAAAATTACCAAACAACATTTAAGAGAAAACCGCTTTCGTCAAACTTTTGTGGAACTCGGCATTGCTCACGATACTATTCCTCTTGCCTTTGAAGACGATTATGTGCGCATTTGTCCTACTAAAACCAACTTGTTTCCGCAGGCGCATGAAACTTTAAGTTACTTGGCCGACAAGTACGATTTGCATCTAATTTCTAATGGATTTAAAGAATCAACTGAACTTAAAATTGCCGGAACCGAGTTGGCCAAGTATTTTAAAACTATCGTGATATCTGAAATTGTCGGTGTAAACAAGCCGGATAAAGTTATTTTTGAATTTGCGCTGTTATCAGCAGGAGCTACAGTTAATGAAAGTTTAATGGTTGGCGATAGTGTTGAAGCTGATATCCGAGGAGCACAAAACTTCGGGATGGAAGCCATTTACTTCAATCCCGGCAGGAAAGAAAAGCCGCAAGACGTAAGGCTCGAAATCTACCGTTTAGAAGAATTAATGCGGATACTATGAACATTAAGCGTACTACTAACTCCATCCTTTCGTCATTAAACACCTATCAGCAATTTCTGAATACAATTGACGATGAGCTGTTTGCTCAAACTCCCGGAGAAGATATTTGGTCATACGCCGAGGTTTATGCCCATGTTATTCGTGCTAATTTTTCTTCTTTAGTTGCAATTGAAAAATGCATTCACAATAAAACTTCGGAAGCCGGAAGTATTTCTCTTTTAGGTAAGATGATTTTATTCTTCGGGAGGTTTCCGCCGGTGAAAATTAAAGTGCCGGAAAGTATAGCTAAACAGGCCACCAAAATAAGCCGCGAAGAAGCTCGAAACGAACTGGTGAGGCTCAAACAAAAAATAGAAAGTGTAGTTCCTAAACTTCAAAGATGCGGCAACAGCGGAAAAATCAAACATCCCAGGTTGGGGATGCTCGATGCATGTCAGTGGCTTCGCTTTATAGACATTCATTCAACGCACCATTTAAAACAACTTGGCCGTATCACCCGAATGTTAACAAACACTTGAATTTTATTTTTTTAATGAACTTTTAATATTTAGGTAACATACTTTCTCCATCTTTGACAAACGGGTTAAAATGGAAACCGAACTTCTCTACATCATTATTGTCCTCCTTTTTATTGCGCTGATTGCCGGGTTTGCTTTCGGACCGTTTGAGCTTACTTTTAGCGAAGACGACGATTAACAAATTCTAAAGCACCGCTTGATGGCGAAACGCGAACTTGATTTAGTTGTGATTTCTGATGTGCATTTAGGTACCTACGGATGCCATGCGAAAGAACTTTTGCAGTATCTTAAAAGCATAAAACCTAAAACCCTCATCCTTAACGGCGATATCATTGATATTTGGCAATTCAGTAAATCGTATTGGCCGGAGTCGCACATGAAAGTGGTTAGGCGCATTATGAA
>JAYULL010000098.1:0-46011 GCA_043763625.1 Sphingobacteriaceae bacterium
GAGAGAAGGCAGGTCAGAATAAAAAACAGAATTTTCATAAGGCGATAAGGATTTGAACACGAATATAGCCCAGCCTATCATTTGTAAGGAAGGACAATATGCATATTCCTGGAAGGACTCTAGCTTATGGTAAAACAAAAACCACCAGATTGCTCCGATGGTTGAAGTGTAAGCGGTTTGTTTGGTTAAATAAAGAAACCCTTGAATTTCTGGAGTGTGAGTGCGAAGCGTGAGATTAGAGAATCCTCAAAACTCACACTCCACACTCACGCCGTCTTGTACCTCGGGTGGGAATCGAACCCACACGCCTTTCGACACACGATTTTGAGTCGTGCGCGTCTACCAATTCCGCCACCAAGGCATTTGTTTAACGGGATGCAAATCTATTTAAACTATCGGTGATTCGCAACAAATATTTCTTTCGGTACCGGATGTCTTTGATTTCCAAAAGCGTTTGTTTTTGATCTTCCCCGTTCTCTGAATCGAACTCGACGCTTAAAGAATCTAGATCCCGGTCTAACTTAGATTCAATACTCAAAATCTGCTTCTTTAACTTTTGGATTTCTGCAGGGTTGGGCTCAAACTCGAGTTCCATCAAGACCTCGTTTATCTCCATCATTTCCATTAAGAAATCTTGTGGAAGCTCGTATTTCTCTCCCTCTGTAATCACCCCGAACATTTCTAAAACGTATTCAACTCGCTTTTGCTTATTCGAAAGTACTTGATAGGCCTTATTGTTCAGAGTAGAAAGCTCTAAAACTTCCTCTTGCTTTCTTTGGCTTTCACTGATATGAAAGTCGGGATGATACTTTTTACTGAGTTCGTAAAACTTCGCTTTTACCTTTCCGGCATCAACGTTAAAGCTTAGAGGAAGATCATAGAACTCAAAGTAATTCATTATTTAGTTACTACCTTAAGGATATCGTTCCCTAAAACAAATACCATTAATGTTACCAGAATTACAAAGCCTACAATTTGTGCCCTTTCCATAAACTTGTCGCCAAGCGGCTTTCCCTTAATCATTTCAATTATCAGAAAAACTGCATGACCGCCGTCCAGTGCCGGAATAGGCAATAAATTCATTAATGCTAAGGCCATAGAAAGTAGCCCGACCAGACTCCAGAACCAACTCCAATCTACAGTAGAACCGAACATTTTAGCAATTCCGATAGGGCCTGTAAATGCTTTATTTGCTTTCACTTGTCCGCTTACCACCTTGCCGATTCCTTTTGCGTTGTCCGTGAAAGAGCCCCAAGCTTTTGCTGCACCTACAGGCAGCGAAGAAATGAAGCTATATTTTTGAGTTTCAAAAGGAGGAGCGACTTGAGTGGGATAAACCCCTATACGACCTTTCGGATCAACCGGAACTTTTAGGGTAAGCGGACTGCCTGAACGCAACACGTTTACATCCGCCGTACCGGCTTTGTATTTTTGAAGTTCCCGTTGTAGTTCGTCAAAAAAGGTTATTTGAACACTATTTACTGCTAAAAGGCTGTCGCCTTTTTTCATTCCTGCTCTCTCGGCATTTCCATTTTTAACAATACTGTCTATTTTAGCCATCGGAGTACGGGGCTTAACAAACTCACCCATTCCGTAATCAGAAATAAGTTCTAAGGCGTTAGAAGGAACTTTTATGAATTTAGTTTCGCCATTGCGTTCAATAGTAAGTTCGCTGTCGCCCATTAAAACTTTTGAGCTTACAATTTCGTTGAAGCGTTCAATTTTCTTTCCATTTACGGCTACTATTTTGTCACCCGCCAGAAGACCCATTTCTTTACCCACAATCCCGGGCATTACTCCATTGATTAGCTTATTATTGGCGATGAAGGTTTCGCCTTGGGTGAATGTCAGCATCCAAAAAATAAAAATTCCTAAAACTATGTTCACGGTTACCCCTCCCAACATTACAATTAGCCGCTGCCAAGCCGGTTTAGAACGAAACTCCCAGGGTTGAGCGGGACCGGCTAATTGGGCGGTATCCATCGATTCGTCTATCATTCCGGCAATTTTAACGTATCCTCCAAGCGGAAGCCAACCGATACCGTATTCGCAGCCCTTATAGTTAAACCGTATTAACTTTATGTTCCAAGCATCGAAAAAGAGGTAAAACTTTTCAACTTTTATTCCGAAAGCACGAGCAGCCAAGAAGTGCCCCAATTCGTGTAAAATAATTAATATTGA
Source organism: Sphingobacteriaceae bacterium (assembly GCA_043763625.1). Taxonomy (GTDB): domain Bacteria; phylum Bacteroidota; class Bacteroidia; order Sphingobacteriales; family Sphingobacteriaceae; genus Rubrolithibacter. Next base: position 2,182 of record JAYULL010000098.1, read on the forward strand.
TAACCCCAACAGCAGCTGGCCTGCCATAACTAATCCATCCATGTGTTTGTACTTATTTAATTTTTAGATTTTTTATTTATCGGTTTGTTACTAATTCTTTTGCAAATATTCGTGTTTCGCGATCGGTTTGTAAGTAATCGTCCAATCCGGGTTCCCTTATAAAAGCAATTTTTTCCATACAGGTTTCAATTATTTCGCTCATCTCTAAAAAACCAAGATTACCGGCTAAAAATTCAGATACGACAACTTCATTAGCGGCATTTATCACACAGGGCATATTCCCTCCTTGTCGTAAAGCTTCAAAAGCAAGTGCAAGGTTACGAAATGTTTCAGTATCAGGTTGTTCAAAAGTAAGTTCAGGGTAATTGATAAAGTTAAAACGCTCAAAATTGCTTTTTATGCGCTCGGGATAACTGAGGGCATATTGAATAGGGAGCTTCATATCGGGCAAACCCATTTGTGCTTTCATAGATCCGTCTTCGAACTGAACAATAGAATGAATTACGGATTGAGGATGTACAATTACATCAATTTGTGAAGCTTCGAGATTAAAGAGCCATTTAGCTTCTATCACCTCTAAACCTTTGTTCATCAGCGTTGCAGAATCGATAGTGATTTTTGCTCCCATCACCCAATTGGGATGTTTTAGTGCCTGAGCCTTGGTAACTTGCGCTAAAAATCGGGCTTTTTTGCCTCGAAACGGCCCGCCCGAAGCAGTGAGATATATTTTCTCGATAACATTATCCTCTTCTCCGGTAAGACACTGGAAAATTGCCGAATGCTCCGAATCTACCGGTAAAATCCTTACTCCATATTTTTTTGCAAGTTGCGTTACAAGCCCTCCGGCAACTACTAATGTTTCTTTATTTGCTAATGCTATATTTTTTCCGGCTTGTATGGCTGCAATCGTAGGTTTTAATCCGCAGAATCCTACTACGGCGGTTAAAACTAGATCTATATTTTCGTCAATCACCACTTCAGTCAATGCTTCGATACCCGTTAAAACCTTAATTTCTGTTTTCGATAAGGCGGATTTAACTTCTTCGAATTTAGTTTCGTCAACGATAACCACCTGTTCCGGCAAAAACTCAAGTGCCTGTCGGATCAATAATTCGCCATTACTTTGAGCAGTGAGTGCGGTAACATTAAAAAGGTTAGGATTAGCTCGAATTACCTCAAGGGACTGGGTACCTATGCTTCCGGTAGAGCCGAGTATTACGATGTTTTTTTGTTTAACTCCGGATTTGATAAATTGCCTGCTTGTTCCTGCTTCTTCCATTAAACTTAATTCTAAGCAATATATTTGGCCAGGTCTTGGGCAATTGTACGATCATTAGCTAAACGTGGAACTTTATTCTGCCCCCCCAGCTTTCCCTGCTCTTTCATATAGCTAATGAACGAATCTTTTCTTAAAGTACGAATTATCAACGGCTGAAGGATTTTCCCTTCAATCAAATCAAAGTAATAAACGTTCTTTTTTTGCAGGGCGGCATCAACCGACCGAGCAAACCGTTGCAAATCTGCGGGAACCTTTTCAAATTCAATAAACCACTCATGAAAAGGGAGTTCTCCTGCCGGCGGATTTACTTGCGGCGCCACCGTAAACTCTGTTATTTCCACACCTTCTTCATTCGCGATACTTAACAAGGCTTGTTCCACTTCCTCGCCTATTACATGTTCGCCAAACGCAGAAATAAAGTGTTTTATCCGACCGGTAACTACGATACGATAAGGCCTTGTAGATACAAATTTTACCGTATCGCCGAGGTTATAGGCCCACAAGCCGGCATTTGTATTTAAAATGATAGCATAGTTTTTATCAAGCTCTATTTCTTTCAAACTTATCCGAGTAGGATTCTCATTAAAAAACTCATCCGCCGGGATAAACTCATAGAATATTCCGGCATCAACCAATAACAGTAAACCTCTTTCTTTTTGCGAATCTTGAAAAGCGATAAACCCTTCGGAAGCCGGATAAGTTTCTATTGAATCTACTTTTCTGCCGATACTTTCTTCGAGCCGTGCTCGATAAGGCTCAAAGTTTACACCGCCGTAAACGAACAAAGAAAAGTTAGGAAAAATATCTTTAATTTTCTTGCCGCCCGATTTTGCAGCAAGCCTGTCGAAATACATTTGCACCCAAGGCGGAATGCCGGAAATAAGACGCATATCCTCTTTAAACGTTTCTTCAACTATCGCATCAATTTTCTGTTCCCAATCTTCAATACAATTTGTTTGATAAGAAGGCAACCGATTTTTTTGCAAATAGCCCGGAACATGATGTGCAACAATTCCGGATAATCTCCCGGTAGAAATTCCTGATTTTGTATCAAGAACAGGGCTTCCTTGGAGAAAAATCAACTTTCCGTCAACAAAATCTGACTTGCCGGTTTCATGAATATAAGACAGTAAAGCGTTTCGAGCCGCTTTGATATGCTCGGGCATTGATTCTTTAGAAATGGGAATATATTTAACGCCCGAAGTTGTGCCCGAAGTTTTAGAAAGATAAACAGGTTTACCGGGCCAAAGAACATCTTTTTCGCCTGCCTTAATTTTCTCGATATACGATTTCAGTCCTTCGTAATCGCGAACCGGTACTTGCAACTTAAAATCTTCGTAAGAATTTATTTTGGAGAAATTATGATCTTGACCGAATTGAGTGTTCTTGGCTTTTTCCACTAAAATCTTAAAAACCTTTTGCTGGGCTTGATGCGGGCGGTTTTTCCACTTATTCATTCGGCTCACTGCAAAGGCCGCAAACGGTTTGCTTAAGGCAGATTTAATTCCCATTACTAAATGATGTTGTGGAGTATATCAGGATCTTGGTCGCCGGTATATTCACTCATCATATTTCGATAAGCAACTCCTATAATGGTGCTTGATAAAGGCACAATAATCAAGGAATAAACCAAACTCACCGCGAGTGAAAGGAAATAATGCTCTTTAGCTTGAAGATATTTTGAAAAAATTTGGCAAAGAAAAATTAAGAACATCAGCATTAACAAACGCGTAAAGTTTCCACGTGTTACCGCCAAACTGAATCGAATTGCTTTCATGGCGGAACAGCCTTGGTTGATGATAAAAAACGGGAAAAAAGAAATGCGTACAAGGGCTATAAAGCCAAATAAAGCACCCAAAGACAGCGCTATATTAGCAACTTTTCTATCAGAAACTCCGGTATATACCAGAGGCAATAATAAAGCGCCAAAAACTACAATAATTAGAAAGATAGTTAACAGCGTGACTAATAGAGCTGCCAGAAATCGCGAGAACTCCTGACTCTCGGGCCAAAACGCCTTTAGGGTAACAAAGAAAGGCTTTATCCGATTCCAAAATCGAATAACAGATACTACCAAAGCAATAAAAACGGTAGTCAGCGAAGACGTTACCGAGTCGATATCAAGAAATGACGAAAGAATTGACATCAAAAAAAGGTACAACACCAAAACCACTAAATAAATTACAATCCACCCGGCCTTTTTTTTAACGAATTCAACAAAAATATGAACGAAGGTATCTTCCTCTTTATCTTCATTATCGACGGCGTAGAGTATATATTTGAACAATGTCAATTGTAGTGCGAGGTAGACTAACACAAAAGTAAGGAAACCCAATATATTCACAAAAGACACTCCCTTAACCGTAAAGGACGAAAGAGAAGTTGACATCTCAAGTACAAAAAACATAACCAAGCACAGTCCGGTAATGTTTTTATAGTTTTTGTACAGGATAACCCAAGCCTTGTTTATAACGTCATTAACAGCAAACGTACTTTCCTTTAAAAAATCAATCATGAGCGTTTAAAAATTACCCTCTTCCAAAAGTCCTGCATAAAGCCTAAGCCATAAGCCGTAAGCTGAACAAGAGCAGCAAATATGCTCAAAAATGCAACTTTTACAGCTTTATTAACTATAAGCGAATGAAAAAATATTAACAAGATATATACAATTAAAAAAGTGTTGCAAAGTTTTGCGAGAGAGAGGTTTAGAAGATTTAGAATAACCGTTAGCACCAAGAATAATGTGAAAGCGGCCGGAAAAAAATGTACCGCTCTAAGTTCCTGCGGAAAGTGTGTAAATACATTGATTCTGGCTCGCCCGAAAAAATGAAGCTGTTTATAGAACCGAAAAAAATTAGTACGCCTCTTATGATAAACTTTAGCTCCCGGAATTAGGCCTATTTTAAATCCGTTGTTGTGAATGCGTATACTATATTCAATATCTTCGCCTAAGCGGGTTAAAATAAACCCGCCTACTTTTTCCCATACTTCTCGAGATATCCCCATATTAAAGCTTCGGGGGTGAAATTGACCGATGTGCTTCTTGTTGCCTCTGATCCCGCCTGTGGTAAAAGGCGATGTCATGGAGTAGCTTATTGCTTTTTGAACCGGCGTAAAAGATTGATGCGCTGCGTCGGGACCTCCGTAAGCGTCTAGACGATGTTCTAATATATAATTATTTACAATCTCAAGGTAGTCGGAAGGTATTAAGCAATCTGAATCGAAGATCACAAAATAGTCTCCTTTGGCTAATTTAAAACCGAAGTTACGGGTAAAACCTTGCCCCTCGTTCTCTTTAGCATAATAGCGTAAATCGAGCTTGCTTTTATACTTTTCTACAACATCCTTGGCATCAAGTTTAGAGCCGTCTTCTAACACCAAAACTTCAAATCGGGTATAAGTTTGCCGTGTTAGGCTCTCTAAAAGCTCGTCGATCTCTTGCGGACGGTTGTATAGCGGGATGATTATTGAGAAAAACATTTTTTAGATGTGCAGATGAGTTAATTTGCAATGTGCAAATGTTCGTGAAGCGCCCTATTATATCCACTCGCACATCTGCCTTCACCCTGAATATGCACATTCACCCATTTTCTCGTTTGCACATTAAATCGTTTTATCAATCTGATAATTGTTCCTTTCAGGTGCGTTTCTTGATACCAGCTCTGCTACAAAACCGGTAAGGAAAAGTTGAAAACCTACAACAATTGCAACAAGCGCTATATAAAACAAAGGCTGGTCGGTAACGTTGCGATACTTCAGATGAAGCGAAATATGGATGAGCTTATCGATAATTAACCAGGCGGTGATGAAAATCCCGGCAAGGAAACTTAACACGCCCATCGTTCCGAAAAAATGCATCGGACGCTTTCCAAATTTCCCTACGAAAAAAATGGAGAGCAAATCAAGAAAACCGTTAATAAAACGGCTAAAACCGAATTTAGTGGTACCGTATTTACGCGGCCGGTGTTCTACAACTTGTTCGGTAATCTTTTTAAAACCTGCCCATTTAGCTAATACCGGAATGTAGCGGTGCATTTCGCCGTAAACTTCAATACTTTTTACTACTTCTTTCCGATAAGCTTTCAAGCCGCAGTTAAAATCATGCAGATTTCGAATGCCGGACATGCTCCGAGTAGCGGAATTAAAAATTTTGGTCGGGACAGTTTTGGTTAAAGGATCGTGGCGCTTTTTTTTCCATCCTGAAACAAGATCGTATTTTTCAACAGCTATATTTCGGTAAAGCGCCGGAATTTCGTCGGGGCTGTCTTGCAAATCGGCGTCCATCGTAATTACTACATTTCCTTGAGCAGCTTCAAACCCAACGTTCAGTGCAGCCGATTTGCCATAATTCCTGCGGAATTTAATTCCTCTTATGTTTGAGTTTTCTTCCTTTAAGCTTTCTATAGTTTCCCAAGAGCCGTCGTCGCTGCCATCATCAACTAAAATAATTTCGTAAGAGAATGAGTTTGCCTCCATAACTCTTTTTATCCAAGCTGTTAATTCAGGCAACGATTCTACTTCATTATATAAGGGAACAATTACAGATATATCCAATTTTTATACTAGCTGTGAGGTTTGAGCTTTCAGCTTTGAGCTTTACACTCGTAGCCTAAATTTCACCTCTAATCTTTAACTTTATGACTTAAGTTTTTACCTTTCCATAACATCTTCCTTCTTTATAAAGAACGGCGGATCTTTCTTGAAAATAGCGGCAAAAATAAGCGCCCCGATAAAATACATTACCACACTGGTGCCGACGGTTATTAATATTTCTTTTATCCCCGGATTAAGTTGCTTATCAAAAATCTCGTCGTTTTTTTCAGTCATTTCGTCAATCTTTTCCTGATCCATTCCGGTTTTCTCCAAAACTTCGGTTGTAGTTTTAGTAAGCACACTTTTCATTTTCGGAATGTAAGACGGCTCAACTTTTGCAAACAAAACAGTAAAGAAAAATACCGCTAAAGCCTGCACAATAAACATAATGAAGATATTGCTGAGTGCTTCTTTAAATACCCAGAAGCCTCCTGCTTTTTTCCGCAAATCCACACAAAAATATGAAGCCAAGGCTATTCCTATCAAAAACTGTAATCCGCCCCAAGCAAAAGAACCCATTAATGAAGGCTTTACATAAAAGCTGATTAAGAAAACGGTGATGTTAATTGCCGCCCAGATTAACCCGTTTTTTAATGCTTCGCCTCTTAAATTCGATGCCGGTTGTACAGTTGTTTCCATTTTGACGTTAGTGATTAAAAGCAGTTAGAACAGCATATACAGGCACATCAAAATCTTCATCTCTACTGTGTTTGGCATATTCCTCTTCTTGTTGTGCCGAAGGGTTTTGCTCGTAAAAGAAGCTCATAACAGGATAAAACAATTCCCCTATTTCCGAGCTTTCATCAAGCTTTCCGGCAACTCTTGCTATTTCTTCATACGAGCTCTCAACCAAAATTTGATTAGAAATAATGTCTTCGTAGATGCGATGCTCGTCTTGAAATTCATCGTCATTTACCAACAAGAACTCATTTAAATAGTCTTCAAGTTCCGGCTCTATATCTTCGTCTTCGCATTCGCGGAGATACAGCAACAGGTTTAAAAGTTCGGTTCCGCGATCTAACGTCTCTTCTTCTATCGCTTCCCATTCGGAAGATTCTAAATAGTCCTCTTCAAGTTTTTGAACATCCTCGGTAAAGAAATTTACCAGTAGCAAATCAAAAAAAACTTCTCGCAATGCCTCTGTTTCAGGATGATCATCAAACACAACATCCAATAATGCTACTTTTTCCAAATAAGGCTTATCCGCATTAAAAGCCTCCTTTATTGCCATGTTGAAATCAATTCCGGTATCACCGAGAATCGGCCTAAAACATTTTAAGGCAGCATTAACAGCTTGTTCTACTTTCTTATCCATAGGTATTAGACTTTGAAAAATTTATTGTTATTATAAACAAATTCGGCCTTTCCTTTCAAGGGCTTCCCCCAAAACGGCGAGTTCGAAGATTTTGATTTATTGGTATCGACATTTAATTCCCATTCAGCTTCCAAATCGAACAAAACAAAATTAGCAACCTGATCGGCCTTTATCTCCGGCACCGGAATTCCTAAAATTCTTCGAGGACCCACTGCCAGCTTTTCAACAATCAGTTCCGGTGATAAACCCGCTTTAACCAACAAGGGTAAAACTGTTTGAAGACCGATTATACCGAAAGAAGCAATTTCAAATTCTACGTCTTTGTGTTCAATTTCGTAGGGCGTATGCTGCGAAACTATAGCGTCAATAGTTCCGTCTTGCAATCCTTCAAGCAGGGCTTTAACATCTTCTTGTGTACGCAAAGGGGGCTTTACCTTATAATTACTATCAAAGCCGTGCAGCTCATCCTCCGTTAATACTACATGATGAGCAGCAACGTCGCAAGTTACTTGCCGGCCCTTTTTCTTAGCCTCGCGAATTAAATCAACGCTTTTCAAGGTAGAAATAGTGCTGAAATGAATTTTAGCATCATTATACTCGGCCAAGTAAAGATCTCTTGCAATTAACAATTCTTCGGCTAATGCCGGAATTCCTTTCAAACCCAGGTATGTACTTACTATGCCTTCGTTCATCTTTCCTTTTCCCGCAATTGCGGTATCTTCCGGAAACGAAAAAACTAACCCGTTAAAACCTTTTGCATAAAGCAAAGCCCTACTCATTAAACCCGAGTCCGTTACAGACTTATTACCGTCGGTGAAGCCAATCGCACCGGTGGAAAGCATATCGAAAAGCTCAGCCAAATCTTTCCCCTCGCGATTAAAACTTATAGCGCCTAAAGGATGGACATCCACTAAATTTTCTTTCGTTTGGTTTTTGATATAAGAAACTTCGGCTTTAGAATGTACAGGAGGTTGTGTGTTAGGCTGAACAGCTACTCCGGTAAACCCTCCGGCAGCAGCTGAAGCAGTTCCTGTTTGTAAATCTTCGCGTACTTCAAATCCCGGCTCCCCGAAATTTACGTTTAAGTCAAAAAACCCGGCGGACAAATATTTTCCGGCAGCATCAATTACTTGTATTCCTTCCCCCGCTTCCTCAATGTGTTCTGCAACTGATATTATTTTACCGTCCTTTACTAACACGTCGACTGCCCTTTTATAAAAAGGCGAGTTTGATTGCAGCAAAACAGCAGATTTAATGAGTACTTGTTCCATTAACTGACGGTGTATAGATCTTTTTTAGACGTATTATAAAAGCGAATCAGCAAAATTTCGGCTGCAATACTAAGCAGCGCTAAAATTAGACAAAGTTTCCACAATTGAACTCCCGTGCCAGAAGCTTTTATTTCTCTCGTTACCGGTTCTCTACCGGGAGAAAAGACTTCAATTTGCCGGCCAAGGAATATTTTTTTCAAGGCTTTGTCGTCCAAATAAGAAAGATCAGACTCATTTCTGTTACTGTTAAAGGCTACCGCACTTAACAGACTATCGCCTTTAAACAATCGGTAAATTCCTGCATCGTTAATTTGATCGGCAACAAATAACCGGGTTTTACTTTCGCTTTGCCGTATTTCAGGGATAGTTTCAAACTTATCTTTTCGTAAACTAAGTGTTTGATTTGCCGATAAGGTTATTTTGTTCAACTCCAGAACATCATCTTTACCGAGGATATAAAACAATTTCCCTGCATCTAAACTAAGCAACGCAACTTTGTACATCAAGGGAACAAAAATAGCATGCTGAGGAAGATTTGAAGCAGCTGTATCAACAGGAACCGCAGACAAATAAACCCTGCCTTTTCCTGTTTTATAACTGCTTAAAAAAAAGCGACTATTATTAAAGCTAAGCAGACTCTGCCTGCTCGTTCGGCTCAAGGTTTCGAACTGCCAATATTTCTTTGCGGCAGGTAGGTCAGGATTTTTTGGAAGCATTTCAAAGACATCTGTAAAAACCGGATGACTGAGATTGATGCTTGTTACTTTTGATTCAGAATTTACCTGTTGAATAGGAATATCGGCTTGCAGCTTTCTCAAAAAACTTTTAAAAGAATTTATATCAGCGGAAAGTGACGGAAAAATAAAAAGATTGCCCCCTGATTTTACGTAGGCGGCAAGTTGGTCAGCCAACCCGGATGGAACGGTTTCAAGATTTACCGCAATCACAAGAGGATAAGCAGCCAAGCCGGCGTAATCTACATTGCCCGCACCGGTATTTTCTAATTTAAAAAATTTATCGGCACCATATACTGCAGCTATAAACGGATTGGCATTCTGCTCGTTTATAGCAAGTACATCCATACTGGGCCTTACATAAAAGCTCAAATAAAAATTGTCGTCGAAAGTTACCGGATTATCATTAATGTACACCTCGGCTTCTTGCCATCCGGAGCGGAGGCCGCTTACAGAAAGTGTATCATTTGTCGTTTTCCTTGCCGGAATCGAAGCACCGGCGAAGGCCCTTTGTTGCTTATTTACCGTCAATCTAATCGGAATATTCTCCGCAGATTTATCCGAATTGTTCTTAAGTTTCACTACCAGTTTCTGCGTTTCAAACTCTCTATATGTCGGGGAAATAAACCAAACGGAGTCTATCGAAATATTGGGAAGTTCGTTCGCCTTAACTCTCACCAAACTTAAGTTGACAGTACTGTCGACACCGGAAACGGCACTCTTTCCCATATTTGCCTGAAAGTCAGAAATCAAATAAACAGTCTTTTTTGAACTCGGATATTTTTTAAGCAATTCTAGTTGTCGTTTTAATACGGCGTTTAAATCTGCGACAGCACTGCTTGTTCTTATTTTCTCCACCTCATCTAAAAACTCTTCAGAAGTGAGCATTCTGTGATGACTCCCTTCTAAATCGTTGGTAATTAAATTAAACTTGTCGTTAACTCCGTAAGCCTTCACAATTTCTCCCGCTCGGCGCTTAGCTTCCTCAAGCAGAGCGCCTTCCTTATTTAAGGTCTCCATACTGTACGAATTATCTACATAAACGCTTAAAGCACTGTTAGTCAAACTTTCAGCTTTTGCATTTCTATTGTAATAAGGTTTCGCGAAAGCCAATACCAGAAAGGTTATCGCCAAAATCCGACTTGCGAGAATTAACAGATTTTTGAGTTTCCTTCCGGAAGAAGTTTTAAGCTCAACCTCTTTTAAAAATTGAACGTTGCTGAAGTATACCTTTTTATACTTTCGGAAATTAAACAGGTGTACGATTACCGGGATTACGACCGCAGACAGAGCAAACAAAAATGCGGGGTAAAGGAAATTCATTAAAGCTCAAAATTACTATTTTCTTTCTATTGTATGTTCTTCTCCTTTTAAAACTTATTAATCTTCCTATTGTTATCTTTTAATAACCTATAAAATCATGGACGAATTAGAATTAAAAGGATCTTGGAACAAGCTTAAAGGTAAAGTAAAACAAGCCTACGGCGACTTAACCGACGATGATTTAAAGCACGAAGAAGGTAAAGACGACGAACTTTACGGACGCTTACAAAATAAAACCGGCAAAACACGTGAACAGGTGATAGACTGGCTAAAAAGTTTGTAATTAACCGTTTCATGTGCAAAGAAAAGAGCCTCGCAACTATCGAGGCTCTTTTCTTTTTGGTAGTTTTGACCAATGGAAAACACGAAACCAACTATTCTGGTAGTGAATGACGACGGAATAGATGCCCCGGGAATAAGGGCGTTGATTGGTGTAATGAAAGAGATCGGGAATGTGGTGGTAGTGGCGCCCGACGGGCCTCAGTCCGGCATGGGACACGCGATAACCATCGCAAAGCCGCTTCGCTTAGATAAAGTAAATTTATATCCGGAGGTAGAGATGTATAAATGTTCGGGCACTCCGGTAGATTGTGTGAAGCTTGCAGTAAATAAAGTTTTTCAAGGCAAAAAGCCGGATCTCTGCGTTTCGGGCATCAATCACGGCTTAAATCATTCAATTAATATCATCTATTCCGGAACAATGTCGGCCGCTGTGGAGGGCGCCATAGAAAGCATTCCATCTATCGGATTTTCATACGACGACTATACCTATGAAGCTGATTTTACAAAATGCTTACCTTACGTCAAAACAATTGCCAAGCAAGTTTTAGAACACGGTTTATCCGCCGGCACTCTACTCAACGTTAATTTCCCGAACTCAGCAAAAATAAAGGGTGTTAAAATTTGTCGGCAGGCAAACGCAAAATATGCCGAAGAGTTTGACGAACGCAAAGACCCAAACAACCGAAACTATTACTGGCTTACCGGCTTTTTTCAATGCAATGATCTTGGGGAAGATACAGACGTGTGGGCATTAAAAAACGAATATGTATCGGTCGTTCCGGTGCAATTTGATTTAACTGCACATTATGCTATTCAGCAACTTAATTCTTGGAACCTTGATATTTAAAAAAGATAAAGTTTGGCAAGGAATAATTCTTGGATTGGTATTACCGACAATCGCATTCTTTATAACCGAAGTATTGAAGAAAAATATCCGAATCCTTCAAAAACAGGATCTATTGTACATTGGATGCGTGGCGCTTAATCTGATTTTGGTAAAATATTTTTATAAGATCGACAGGGAGAACATGGCGAAGGGGGTGGTGGCTTCCACCTTTATTTGCGCATTTATTTTCTTTTACTACAAAATGCATCAATGAAATACTACCTGCTAGCGGGCGAAGCTTCGGGCGATTTGCATGGAGCCAACTTAATGAAAGGACTAAAACAGGAAGATCCGCGGGCGGAGTTCAGGTTTTTAGGGGGAGATTTAATGCTTTCAGAAGGAGGTTTTTTAGTGAAGCATTATTCAGATATGGCATTTATGGGTTTCGTAGAAGTTGTGGCTAATCTAAACACCATTCTCAAAAACCTTAAAACCACTAAAAAAGATATTCTAACTTACAATCCGGATGCTTTAATATTAATCGACTTCCCCGGATTTAATTTAAAGATTGCCGAATTTGCTAAAAAGAACAACATAAAAGTATTTTACTACATCTCACCAAAAGTTTGGGCCTGGAATCAAAAACGGGTACTTAAAATAAAAAAGGTAGTAGATAAAATGTTTTGTATTCTGCCTTTCGAAGTTGATTTTTATAACAGTTGGGGAATGGAAGTAGAATACGTCGGCAACCCGCTACTCGATGCTATTGACGATCATAGAGGCGACAGAGATTTTAAGCAAAAGCATGATTTATCCGGCAAACCTTTAATCGCTTTGCTTCCCGGCAGCAGGGTTCAGGAAATAAAAAAACTCTTGCCTGATATGGTTCAGACCGCCCTGCGCTTCCCTGAATACCGGTTTGTCGTTGCAGGAGCCCCAAGTTTCAAAAAAGAGTTTTATACAGAATTCTTAAGCGGGCAAAACCTCCCGGTGGTATTTAATGCAACCTACGATTTGCTGCAAAATTCAGAAGCAGCAATTGTCGCGTCCGGGACTGCAACCTTAGAAACGGCTTTATGGCACTTGCCTCAGGTTGTGGTTTATAAAGGCAATGCTCTCACCATCGCGATAGCACGGGCTCTAATTAAAATTAAATTTATATCGTTAGTTAATTTGATTCTTAATAGAGAGGCGGTTAAAGAGTTGATTCAGGAGAATTGCAATCCCGATAAAATTTCAGCCGAGTTGCAAAAGCTCTTGCACGATCCTGTTTACCGGTCGGAAATGCTTATTAATTACGCTTTGCTAACCGAACTCATGGGCAAACCCGGAGCATCTTTTAAAACCGCACATTTGATATATAAAGAACTACAAAAATAGATGAAAGCTTTTCTGTTCGATTTAAACGGGACAATGATAGACGATATGCAGTTTCACACAGAAGCATGGCACGAGATACTTACTAAAGATTTAGGAGCAACAATTACCCTCGAAGAGGTTAAACAAGAGATGTACGGCAAAAACAGTGATGTACTGAAAAGAGTATTCGGCAAGGGAAAGTTTTCAGAGGACGAAATGCATAAAATTTCGTTAGAAAAAGAGCGTCGTTACCAACGTAGCTATAAACCGCATTTAAAACTTATCCCCGGCCTATATGAGTTTTTGGAAAAGGCGTATCAAAATCAAATCCCCATGGCTGTCGGCTCGGCAGCTATCATGTTCAACATAGATTTTGTTTTAGACGGATTGGATATTCGCAACTACTTTCCGGTAACTGTAAGTGCCGATAATGTGCGTAAAAGCAAGCCGGATCCGGAAACGTTCTTAAAAGGCGCACAAAAGCTCGAGGTCGAACCTCAAAACTGTATTGTGTTTGAAGATAATCCGAAAGGTGTGGAAGCAGCTTTACGAGCCGGAATGAAATCGGTTGTGGTAACCACTATGCACGAAAAACAAGACTTTGACGGTTTACCGAATATTCTCACTTTTATCGAAGATTATACTGACCCTTTTTTACAAACTTTTTTTAACTAACGCTCACAATGATTCCGGCAAAAGAAGCATTTCAACAAGAGGTTTCGGGCAAACAAGTCGATTTGTTTATCCTGAAAAGTAAAAATATTGAGGCGGCAATAACAAATTACGGAGGGCGAATAGTCAGTCTATCCGTGCCGGATAGAACCGGGAAATTAACAGATGTAGTAACAGGTTATAAAGAACTGTCATCCTATTGGAAAGAAGGAGAACCTTTTTTCGGAGCGCTGATAGGACGGTTTGGAAACCGCATTGCAAAAGGCAAATTTTGCTTAGGAGACAAGGAATACAACCTCGAGATTAACAACGGCCCTAACGCTTTACACGGCGGAAGCGGAGGGTTTCATGCCCGGGTTTGGGACCCGAAACAAATTAATGAATCTACTCTCGAACTCACTTATTTTTCTAAAGACGGAGAAGAAGGTTATCCCGGGAATCTGAAAGTAAAGGTGGTTTACAGACTAACCGATGCTGCTCTCGAAATAGACTATTACGCCGAAACAGATAAAACAACGGTTATCAATTTAACCAACCATGCCTATTTTAATTTAAACGGCGACGGCAGCGAAACAGCCATGAACCATCTGTTGCAAATTAATGCCGATAGGTTTGTTCTTGTTGATAAAACTTCTATCCCGTTAGGAAATCTTGCGGAAGTTGCCGGAACGCCTTTTGATTTTAGAAATGCAGAAGTACTTGGAGATAGGATTAATGATGAAAACGAACAACTGAAAAACGGACAAGGTTACGATCATACTTTTGTCCTCAATAATCAAAGCGCACAATTAAGTTTTTGCGCAAAAGCAATTAGCCTTAAAACCGGAATCGTGATGGAAGTTTTGACAACCGAGCCCGGAGTTCAACTCTACAGCGGCAACTTCTTGAACGGAAAAGATATCGACAGTAAGCTCGGCAAATCTTATCCTCATCGATCGGCCTTTTGTTTAGAAACGCAGCATTTTCCGGATTCACCTAACCGACCGGGCTTTCCGTCAACAGTGTTAAATCCCGGAGAAGAATACAGAAGTACAACAGTTTTTAAATTTTCGATAGAAGGAGATATATGAGTAGACAGTCTCTACTTCTTTTAATAATTTTCTCTGCCTGTACAAAAGCCGCAAAAGAACCGGCAAAAATTTCATTTCACAATGTTTTAATCCTCGGAAACAGCATTACTAAGCATTCTAAAGCACCTGAAATTGGCTGGAACGGAGATTGGGGAATGGCAGCAAGCTCACGGGAAAAGGATTATGTTCATTTACTCCAATCAAATTTGCAAAAATTAAATACCTTATCTGTAGTAACAGCAGTAAATATATCAGCCTTCGAACGGAATTTTCGGGATTATGACCTCTCTAAGTTTGATACCTTAAAACAGCTTAAACCCGATCTAATAATTTTGCGAATAGGTGAAAATGTAGAAGACAGTGTAGCGGTAAAATATAATTTTGAAAGTAAATACAAGGATTTAGTTCAATACTTTAAACAAGGGAACAACCAAGTTAAAATACTTGCAGTAGGTTCATTTTGGAAAAAAGATACAGTAGAAGCGGCTATTAAACATGCAGCACAAGCAACCGGGTGCTCTTATCTGAGCCTTAATTATTTGACTGAAGATCCAAGTAATATGGCTTTTGCTAATTTTACGGACCCGGGAGTAGGAGCCCATCCCGGAGACAAGGGAATGAGAGAAGTTTCAAGATTAATTTGGGATAAGATTATTGAAAATACCGGCAAATAACCGATTGTCGCTCCTTCTTGAGTATTTATCTGTATAGCCCTACACAAATCATTCTCGATTTTTAAAATAGTCTTTTAACTTTTAGTTCTTGTATTACTTTTGTATTGTAAGTAATTGAAAAACACGCAATTCACTTGCACTAAAAGGACTCATCTATGAAACGACTTTTATTTACTGCGATACTTTTTTCGAGCTATGCAACATCAACTGCGACAGCAGCATTGTATAATCAAGGAACACAAACGGACTCTGTAAGTTCAGCTCCATTTTATGATTTCGGAAATATTATTAAGGGAGTTCCGGTTGCTAAAATTTTTAAGATATTTAATCCCGGCAACAAACCTATTCGCATAAGAACTATCGATGCTCCGCTTTACTGTGAAGTTGCAGCTTGGACCCAAAAACCCATAAAGCCCGGAAAAGCCGGCTTAATTAAAATTGTGTATAATACCGACAAATCCGGTGTGTTCAACGCTACCTTAAAAATTGTTTATTACGATAGCGAAAATTTAAAAGGGGAAAACCTGGTCGAGGATATTTTAGTAAAAGGATTAGCCTATTAATCGGCCCGGACTTGGAGAAACAAAACATATAATGCTAAAGACAGAAGGTTCTAATGAACAATTGTCTTAATCTTATCTCTTTTTCCTGAAATGAGCATTAACAATCCTCCCACAAAAATCATACTCCAGCCTATCCATTTATATTTTACTAATCCCGCCGCTACAGCTGTCAATTTTTTGAAAGGAATAAAACTGAAAGTGTCGTGAACTTTAAAATAGACTCCCACAAGGGTTAACAACACAATAAATAAAACTCCGAATCCTGCAAAGCGAAGAAGTCCCGCTCTTTTAAGGACAGAAGCAAACAAACCTAATCCGGCAAGAATAAAAACCACAGAAGCAAGAGTTACGTCTAAATCAAAATAATTCCAATTTCCGATAATAGGTATATGAAGCATGGGGCTAAGGCCTCCGGCGAATACTAAAATGCTTCCTAATAAGCCTATGTAATTTTTAGCCTTCATACTATTTCCCCTCAGTTAACTCCATCTTTTCCGCAAAATGAGCGCAATAATCACGTAAATCTTCTACTATGTTTTTTTCGCCTGTTGCTCGTAAAAAACTGTCGCCCATAGTTTGTAAGGTTTCGTAGAAAAATCGCTTCATTTCATCTACAGGCATATCCTTGGTCCACAGATCAATTCGCAAAGAGTTTTTGTACTGATGATCCCATAGAGCCAGCATCATTGACTTAACCGGCAATTGTTCTTTGTTTTCTCTATCGGTAGACTCCCAAGTAATATTTTCCGGAACGTTATTATCGTCCAACTCTACAGTTATTTTTATTTCGGCTTTCTTCATTGTGCTTTGTATTGTTTGATTGGCAATTACAGTTTAGATTGTTTTACTACCATAATCGTTAAAATTGCAAAGATGATAAATACGAGCTCCACAATCCAAACTCGCTTGGTATTTTTTAGGTAAGTTCTGAAAAGGATATCTGCAGCAAAACAAATGAACATAATTAATAAAACCGGAATTGAACCTAAAAGTCGCCAACCTGAAGTATCTCTATAAATAATAAGATAAACAGCAATTACCAATAAAGCAGCTGAAATAATATTTAAAGGAGTAAGTCTGAATCTCATTTACCGCGACCCTTGAATTTTGAAGAACCACCCCGCCCCTTTGTCGAGGCGGCGGTGGCTTTTCTTCCCGATTTCCGTGTTCCGGCTTCCCCGCCTTTCGAGCTTTGGGCTGTGTTACCTCTTCCGGGCTTTGCATCTTTCCCTGCTGTCCGGGTAATCTTCTTATCGTGAAAGGCTCCTTTAAATTCCGGATTTTCTTTTCTTTTTTGGAGATCAATTTCTTTAGCCTGAGCTTGGCGTTCTTCGTAGGGAGTCTCTTCGATAAAAACCTCTTCCGGAACTTTCTCTACCGGAATAGTCTGTCGGATTAATTTCTCAATCTTTCCAATATAATAGGCCTCGGACGGAGTACAAAAAGTAATTGCGTCTCCGGTACTAAAAGCTCTGCCTGTGCGCCCTATACGATGAACATAATCTTCAATAATTATCGGCACATCAAAATTGATTACATGGCTAACGTCTGTTACATCCAAACCACGGGCTGCCACATCTGTTGCTACCAAAAACCTAATCTTACCTTCTTTAAAGGCATTTATTGAATTTATTCTTGTGTTTTGACCCTTATTTGCGTGGATTACCTTTACATCTCCGGGGGCATAACGCCGCCGCAAAAAGCTGAAAATATTATCTGCAACTGTTTTTGTTTTACAGAAAATAATTACGCGTTTAAAATCCTCGTTATTTTTAAACAAATGCTGTAAAAGGTTAAGCTTTGTTTTTAGGTTAGGTACATAAAATAATTTTTGCGTGACTGAATCGGCCGGAGTTGCTTGCGGAGCAACTTCTATTAAAGTAGGGAATTTTAAAAAATCTCCCGCTATTTTTTGAACTAAGTCGCTCATTGTAGCTGAGAATAACAAGTTTTGCCTTTTACGCGGCACCACTTCCAATATTCTGTGAATGGATCCTATAAAACCCATATCCATCATTTTGTCGGCCTCATCTAAAACTAAAAACTGAAAGTCTTTTGTAATTATATGTCCTGCTAAGTATAAATCCAAAAACCGTCCCGGTGTTGCAACCAAAATATCCAGTCCTTCCTTAATCCGACCTATCTGGGTTTTAGGGCCTAATCCGCCGTAAATTACCACTGTGCGTAAGTCTGTATGTTTTGAAAACGCCTTGATGTTTTCTTCAATCTGCATTGCCAGTTCCCGGGTCGGGGCAAGAATAAGTGCTCTGGCGTCTTGCCCTTGAGCAAATTTCAGCTTCATAAGCAGAGGCAAAACATATGCCGCAGTCTTACCGGTACCTGTTTGTGCAACGCCCAATATGTCTTGGCCCCCCAGTATAGGTGCTATAGCTTTTTGCTGAATCGGAGTAGGAGTTTGATACCCGGCATCTGCTATAGCATTAAGAATTTGCCGGTTTAATTTAAAATCTTCGAAGGAAAGAGACATTACGCAAAGATAGGGGATTATTTAAGCGGAGGGACATCCTCCCAAATAATCCCTGCTATATAGAAGCGAGTCGATAGAAAAAAAATATTCCAAAAACCATTTCCAAAATTTTCCCGTAAGTTATATAAATGCAATTTTTCAACATTAAAAAACAAATTTGATTTTTTATTATTTTTATAATTATCTTTATACTTGCAAAACGAAATTTAGCTGAATGCTATTCCTTAAACCAAAAATAAAACTAGCTAACTAATAACAATGAAAAAATTATTTACATTCAGAAATCTTTGCTTTACGGCTGTTATTGCAAGTGCATTAACTTCCTGCGACAGAGAAGAATTGCCTACTTTAGGAGTTGTAGAAGGGGAAAAACCTCTTGTTGATTTTACAATAGACACTACAGGGAGAGATCCGAATAATCCCTTTTTAGTTAAGTTTGTTAATAATTCAAAAAGATTCAAGGAGTTGGAATGGGTTTTCGGAGATGACAGTGTTAACTTTTTAAGTGCCCCGAATATAGCGCATCAATATACCAGAAACGGGGCATTTAAAGTTATTGTTACCGCAATCGGCGAAGACGGAACCAAAGCAGTTATGGCGCGAGATATTCGTATAGACCCGGCTATCAGTATAAAAGTAGAACCGGAAGGTGATGCGATAAAATTTACCAATACATCGGGTTTGCAAGGTAAGTCTGTTGAGTGGGATTTCAATGATGGTTCCGGTGTTACTAAACCGACTGAATCTTCAGTTATTTACAAATACAAAAACCCAAATGCTTTAAACTCTGTCAAGCTTTCTATTAAATTAGAAAACGGCTCGGTAGGTTCTTATACCTATCTGATAAGAAATGCTGTTGCCTATAAAGATGTTACAGAGCAGTATTTAAAGAATTTTATAAGACCGTTTAAATCAACAGTAAGAAATAGGACAAGTGGTGAAATCGGAAGGTGGGGGCTATTGGATAATTGGACCGCAAACGGAGCAGTTAGAAACCACGAAGACGGAGTGGGCGGGTTTGACCGTGACTGGGAGGGCGGAAATAACCTTTCTTTTGAGGCTTGGGGCGGCCAGCCTAAAATTATTAACGGAAAACTTTATCAATCGCCTGTTTTACCGGCGGCCAAATACATCTATGCGTGTCTTCAACCGAACCAAGAAATGCGAGGAAGGCAAAACGAGGACTACGCTCTCCTTGTTGCAGCTCAAGGTGACGGACTGCCGGATAGAGACAAGAAGGAAACTGCATTGGCGTTTACCAAGTTGCTTCATCCCAATGATGTTCCGGGTAAATGGATTGTGTTAGCATTTGAAAATCCGCAAGCCGGGCAAGTATCAATGGGTATTGTTGCTACTTTGAACGTCAATGAACAATTTATCAGGGCTCAGGAATTTAAGCTGTACAAAAGCGAGTAAAAGATCACATGATGATAATATAAAAAAGCCGGGCTGTTTTAAACAGCTCGGCTTTTTTTGTTTATAAATGATGTACCCGGAACTTAAAATACTTAAAGTATGTCCTCTATCTTAATAAAATCAGCAACAGTAGTTAATGAACGTAAACAACAAGTTCTCGATATTTTTATTGACAAAGGCTTAATCGAGAACATATCACTTTCAATTAATAAACCGGCAGACTTAGAAATAAATGCCGAAGGACTATACTTGCTACCCGGATGTATTGATGACCAAGTGCATTTTCGTGAACCCGGCTTAACGCACAAAGCTACTATTTATACCGAAGCTAAAGCTGCTGTCGCCGGAGGCATAACCTCCTTCATGGAAATGCCCAACACCATTCCCAACGCTCTAACTCAAAATTTACTGAAAGAAAAGTATCAAATTGCTTCGAGAAGTTCTCTCGCCAATTATTCTTTCTACATGGGAGCGTCGAACGACAACTTGGCCGAAGTATTGAAGACAAATATCCGGGAAGTTTGTGGTATTAAAGTTTTTATGGGATCATCAACCGGAAATATGTTGGTAGATAATGAAAAAACTTTGGAAGGAATATTCTCCCAAGCACCAACCCTAATTGCCGTACATTGCGAAGACGAGGCAACGATCAAAGCTAATCTTAAAAGATTCCAAAAAGAATTCGGAGAAGATATAACGCCGTCAATGCATCCGCTTATACGAAGTGAAGCGTCCTGTTATAAATCTTCCTCTTTTGCCGCAGAACTTGCAAAAAAGTATAATTCACGGTTGCATATTCTTCATATTTCAACGGGTAAAGAGACTTCTCTTTTTGATAATACAATTCCGCTTGCAGAAAAAAGAATAACGGCAGAGGCTTGTATTCACCATCTTTGGTTCTCCGACAAAGACTACCCCGAAAAAGGAAATCTTATTAAATGGAATCCTGCGATTAAAACTGTGCAAGATAGAGATGCGATTTTACAAGCGGTATTAAACGACAGAATTGATGTTATCGCGACGGACCACGCTCCTCACACAATCGAAGAAAAGCACTCACCGTACTTACAAGCTCCTTCAGGTGGTCCTTTGGTGCAGCATGCTCTTCCGGCAATGCTTGAACTGTATAAGCAAGGAAAAATATCTCTTGAAAAAATTGTAGAAAAAATGGCTCACAATCCGGCAATTTGTTTTCAAATTGAAAAAAGAGGATTTATCAGAGAAGGTTACCTAGCGGATTTGGTTTTAGTAGATTTGAATAAGCCGCAAACTGTATCAAAAGAAAACATCTTATATAAGTGTAATTGGAGTCCGTTTGAAGGCACACACTTCAGCTCATCCGTTACGCACACCATCGTTTCCGGGAATTTAGTTTATCAAAACGGAAAGTTTGACGAATCACACAAAGGGCAAAGGCTGGCATTTAACAGATAGTATGTTTTCTCGAAGGAAATTCATTAAAGCTTCGGCAGCTACAGGAATACTTGCTTCGGTAAATAAAAATACCGGTGCAACTAATCGTTTTTTATCTAAAGCTCCCCTCGAAAAACCTATTGTAATATCGACATGGGATTTTGGAATTCCCGCAAATCAAGAAGCTTGGAGAATTTTATTAAAGGGAGGAAGAGCCTTGGATGCTGTAGAAGCAGGAGTAAAAATTCCGGAAGCCGACCTTAACAATCATTCGGTAGGTAAAGCAGGCTATCCGGATAGAGACGGCTATGTAACGCTTGATGCTTGCATTATGGACGAATTAGGCAATTGCGGCTCTGTTGCAGCTATCGAGTATATCGATCATCCCATTTCCGTAGCACGTTTAGTAATGGAAAAAACTCCGCATGTAATGTTGGTTGGAGAAGGTGCAACACAGTTTGCACTTGAACAAGGATTTAAAAAAACGAAACTGCTCACCCCGGAATCCGAAAAAGCTTGGAAAGAGTGGTTGAGGAAAGGCGAATATAAGCCGGCAATCAATATTGAAAATAAATTTTACGATAAGAAGAAAATGCCCGGAAGCAGGTTCGATCACGATACGATCGGCATGCTCGCTCTTGACTCAACAGGTAACTTATCCGGGGCGTGTACAACTAGCGGGACTGGCGTTTAAAATGCACGGAAGAGTGGGTGACAGTCCGATAATCGGTGCCGGATTGTATGTGGATAATGAGATCGGAGCGGCAACAGCAACCGGTTTAGGAGAAGAAGTAATGCGGAATGTAGGATGTTTTTTAGTTGTGGAATTAATGCGTCGAGGCTATTCTCCGGAACAAGCATGCAAAGAAGCAGTAAATCGAATTATAAAAAAGAAACCGGAAAAAGCTAAAACTATCCAAGTGGGTTTTCTAGCTTTAAACAAAAAGGGAGAATATGGAGCTTATGCCCTTCAACAAGGATTCTCTTATGCTGTTTGCAATCAAAACAGGCAAGATTTATTAGTTGAAAGTAAAAGCGTTTACTAATATCTTGTGGTTTTAGAAATCTGCGCCAACTCTGTTACATCCGCAATTATCGCTCAAGCTGGCGGAGCCGACAGAATAGAATTATGCGCTAACCTTAAAGAAGGCGGAACAACTCCCTCTTACGGAGAAATTCTAACTGCACGCCGTCAATTGCATATTCCCTTATATATCATTATTCGCCCTCGAAGCGGAGATTTTTTATACTCCCCAATTGAATTTGAGGTGATGAAGCAAGACGTGCAAATTGCAAAAGCTTTAAACGCAGAGGGGGTTGTTTTTGGAATTTTAGATCAAGACGGCAACGTAGATAAAATACGGAATAAAGAGCTTCTGGAAATTGCTAAGCCATTATCCTCCACATTTCACCGAGCGTTTGACATGTGCTCAAATCTTCCGGTTGCTTTGGAAGATATTATACTGCTGGGGTTCGAACGGATTCTTACATCGGGCGGCAAGCAAAACGCCTTATTAGGAGCAGCAGTAATAAAAAAGCTCGTCCAACAAGCGGAAGGAAGAATCGCTATTATGCCGGGAAGCGGAATTAATGAACAAAATATACTTGATATCGCTCGAGCGACAGGTGCGGTCGAGTTTCATACAACTGCAAAAGAATTCGTGGAAAGCCGAATGAAATTTCAAAACGGGAACGTAACAACAGGAACAGATCAAGATGAATATTTGACAGAGCAAACGAGCTTAGACAAAGTTAGGAATCTTGCCGGTTTGCTGAAACTTTACCACTAAACCTTCTTCAAGGAATATGGCGAAAACAAATTTGCCCCTTTTAAAGGACTGTTTTAAATGCATCTCTCCGGCACGGGCCATTGTTATCAATTGAACTTTACTAACACGGGTCGATCCAATTATCTAAATTCTTTTCCATAACACTACCGTGACTGAGTATCTTTAAAAACCGGCTACATTTGCCTGCTTTATAAAGTTATTATGGCTAAGATATCTATTAACCTGGCTACCGGTTCTATCCAAAAAGAAGATATTATTGTCGGCATTGATTTAGGAACCACAAACAGCTTAGTGGCTTTTATAAATCCTAATGGAGATGCCCAGGTGATTAACGATACCGGAAAAGGCGTTTTAGTACCATCTATTATACATTTTAATAGCGAAGAAACTCTTTTAATAGGAAATGATGCAAAGCCATTTTTAATTTCCGATCCTAAAAATACAATATTTTCCGTTAAGCGACTGTTGGGTCGTTCTTACCGTGACATAGAACATCGTAAAGATTTTTTCAGTTATAAAGTAATTGATGACGATAATGAGAGTTTAGTGAAAATTAGGGTTGGAAATAATTTCTACTCACCGGTAGAACTTTCATCCTATATTTTAAAAGAACTGAAAGACCGTGCCGAACATGCACTAAAAACTACGGTAAGCAGAGCAGTTATCACTGTTCCGGCATATTTTAATGATTCGCAACGCCAGGCAACAAGAGATGCAGGAAAACTCGCCGGACTCGATGTTTTGCGCATTGTAAATGAGCCTACAGCAGCAAGTTTAGCATACGGCATCGGACTTAAACCGGAAGATGAAAAAACTATCGCGGTGTACGACTTGGGAGGCGGCACCTTTGACGTATCAATTCTTAAAATTCAGAACGGAATTTTTGAGGTGCTGGCTACAAACGGCAATACTTTTTTAGGCGGAGATGACTTTGACCATGCCATTTTTAAGTATTGGGTAGAACAAAACAAACTTGATAGTAGTAAGCTCGCAGAAAACAAAGAGCTGACACAACAACTACGACTTAAAGCTGAAGAAGCGAAAATAGCAGTTACTTATCAAAATGTTTTTAATGAGAATGTCGGCGATATACCTTGTGCAATAACCAAAGCTATGTTCGAACAACTTATCCTGCCAAAAGTGGAAGAAACTATTGCCTGTTGCAAACAAGCACTTGAAGATTCGGGATTAACAATTAAAGATATCGATGAAGTAATTATGGTTGGGGGCTCAACCCGAACGGCGCTGATAAAACAAAAAGTGTCAAACTTCTTCAATCGACAGGTTCACGACACAATTAACCCTGACGAAGTGGTAGCGCTCGGCGCTGCTATTCAAGCTGATATTTTAGCCGGAAATCGCAAAGATATATTGTTATTGGATGTTACTCCCCTTTCACTGGGAATTGAAACAATGGGCGGTTTGATGGATGTGATAATTCCCCGTAATTCAAAAGTACCTACTAAAGCGGGCAGGCAATACAGTACCTCGATAGACGGGCAGATAAATATGAAGATATCGATTTATCAAGGAGAACGTGATTTAGTTAAAGAAAACAGAAAACTTGCGGAATTTGAATTGAAAGGCATTCCGGCAATGCCGGCAGGTTTTCCAAAAGTGGACATCAATTTTCTTCTAAACGCCGACGGCATTTTAACTGTCCAAGCAATAGAAATCCGCTCGGGAGTTAAGCAAGAAGTAGAAGTAAAACCGGCATACGGCCTGAGCGACGAGCAAGTAGAAAAAATGCTTTTAGATTCAGTTACGCATGCTAAAGACGATGTAAATCAACGAATGCTTATTGAGGCTCGAACCGAGGGCGAACAGATGATTTATACTGCAGAACGATTCGTGCAAAAACATAAAGAATACCTTTCTGACGAGGAGGTTGAGAATACAAACAAGTATATTCATGCTTTAAAAGAAGTTTCAACCGCCGGCGACAAAGATCTCATTCACAAAAAAATAGACGAACTTAATGAATTCACCCGCCCTTTTGCCGAACGTTTAATGGATCAGGCTATTGCTACCGCGATGAAGGGGAAAACCCTGTAAAGGAGCCACCCAAATCCTCCCCGTGAAGCTCACGGAAGAACTTTTGGTTCTCGGAATAAATGCTTTGTGGCGATATTAACACTAAACGATAACTCCGGAGTCTTGTTTTTTGGCTCTTGAAGTTAACCACTCAAAAATCACCCTTCCATCAACCTTGCGACATACTTTCCGATAATATCAAACTCAAGATTAACGGTATCACCTGTATCAATATTTCGCAAGTTTGTATGCTCAAAAGTGTAAGGAATAATAGCCACGGAAAAATCGCCTTTATTAGAATTTACCACCGTTAAACTTATTCCGTTTACACATATCGACCCTTTTTCTACTGTCACATTTCCTACCCGGGCATTGTATTGAAATGTAAAAAGCCAACTTCCGTTTTCTTCTTTTACTTCCAGACAAGTTCCTATTTGATCAACGTGGCCCTGTACGATATGGCCGTCTATCCTACCGTTTAATTTCATACATCGTTCAAGATTCACCAAATCTCCCGGGTTTAAAGAACCAAGGTTTGTTTTGTTTAAAGTCTCTGAAATTGCAGTAACCGTATGTTTCCGATCATTCGTACCAACCACGGTTAAACAAACTCCGTTGTGCGCCACCGATTGATCTATTTTTAGTTCGTTTGAAATTTCGGACTCGATTATTAAATGAACATTTCCTTTCTCGGATTTGATATCCCATACTTTTCCAAGATTTTCTATAATACCGGTAAACATTAGCGCAATTTAATATTTCTTTTGTTTTAAAATTGCCGTAATCAAGCACCGCTGTTAAAGGCTTTGTGAAGCTATCCCTTCGTAAATAAACCGGCATTAAAACTAATTTAACAAATCAAATTGTTACCGATGTAAAAAACGAGTACTTTAGCGATAGGCAAGAATTTGTTAAAAATCAATTAACAAAGAGCTTTAAAAAACCTTAGTGTATTCTGTACACGAATAAATAAAATATATCTTTGCACAAATTATAAACCAGAAAATGATACTTATTGCAGACGGAGGCTCTACTAAAACGAGTTGGTGTTCAATACCGGAAAACGGAGAAAAGCAATCTTTTCACACAGAAGGGTATAATCCGTATTTTGTTAACGAAGCTTACATAATAAAATCGCTAAATGAAGCATTACCGAAAGACCTACCGCTAAGCGAGATACAAGAAGTTTTTTATTACGGTGCCGGCGTCCATAATGAAGAAAAAGTGAAGGTAATAGAAGATGCTTTTAAAGCGGTTTTTACTTCAAGCAAAATTTCGGTAGGCCATGATCTTCTTGCCGCCGCTCGTGCTCTTTTAGGCAACCAACCCGGCTTTGCTGCAATTTTAGGAACCGGAACCAATACCGGCATTTACAACGGAGAAAACATCTCTTACCAAATCGATTCCGGGGCTTATATTTTAGGTGATGAGGGAAGCGGGTGCTATATCGGAAAAAAAATATTGACAGATTATTTAAGGAATTATATGCCTGAGAAAGTAAGGGAACTTTTCAGGGAAACTTATAAAATGACTCCCGACGAAATTAACGACAATGTTTACACTAAACCGTTAGCGAACCGTTTTTGTGCAAGTTTCAGTCGTTTTGCTTTCGAGAATGAAGTGGATCGCGAATACGGAAATAATATAGTAAGAGAATCGTTCAAAGATTTTTTTAGAAATTTGGTGAGCCGTTACCCGAATTATCGAGATTATTCTTTTAACTGTATAGGTTCGGTAGGTTATAATTTTAGGGATATTTTAACTGAAGTTGCTTCTGAATACGGAATGAAAATTGGAAAAATCATTTCGTCGCCTATTCAAGATTTGGTAAAGTACCACGTTGAAATCGCCCATTCCGGCAAGTAATAATTTTAATAAAATAGAAAGAGGGGCAAAACGTTCTCTTTTTTATTTCCCGAAAGACAACTCTTTTTGAAACAGCTTTATATATTTCCTTCTGTCGAATTTATAGAGCTTGGCGGCCCGATACGATACTCCTCTTTGCTTTTCGTCAAGCTCTTTTAATACGCCGTAGTTCAGCATCTTTTTGCGAAAGTTCCGTTTATCAAGCTTATTGCCGAGAATTGCTTCGTATAAATTTTGCAATTGAGTAAGTGTAAACTTCTCCGGCAATAACTCGAATGCAATAGGAGAATAAAGAATTTTACGTTTTATTTTCTGAAAACTCTTCTCAAAAATGCGTGCGTGATCGAAAGCGAGTTTTGGCAAGTCGTTTACGGAATGCCAGAAAGCTTTTTTAACGAAACTGCTTGCCGGCTTTAATTCCTTCTGCTTGTTCAGCCTGATCATTGCGTAATAGGCTACCGTTATAACTCGGCCATAGGGATGTCGGTCAACCTCCCCAAAAATATGGAACTGCTCCATAAAAATATCCCGTAAACCTGTAAGTTCACCTAAAATTCTTTCGGCAGCCTGGTCTATTCCCTCGTCATGAGTTACGAAATTTCCCGGAAGTGCCCACCAATCTTTGTAAGGTTCTTCGTTGCGCTCAATCAGTAAAACCTTAAGCTCTCCTGCATCAAAAGCAAAGATTACGCAGTCAATTGTGAATACCGAGTCGAATTTTTTTAGCTCAAATTCCAAAATATATCATTTATTGCTGCAAAATATAAAGTTTACGCTACATTGGAAGAAATAATTAAAATAATAACTTAGTGTAAAGCATACACAGTATATTTGCGGCTTACTAATACTGAATTAAGTGTCGCAAATTAATAAAATAGGCGTTTTTACTTCAGGCGGAGATGCTCCCGGAATGAATCCTTGTATACGGGCTGTGGTTCGTACGAGCATTTATATGGGGAAGCAGGTAGCGGGAATTTTGCAGGGCTACCAAGGGATGTTAGACAGCCGTTTTATTGATATGGACGCTCGCTCGGTATGTAACATAATCCAACTCGGAGGAACCATATTAAAGACCGCCCGATGCCTTGAATTCAGAACACCGGAAGGGCGGGCAAAAGCCTTCGAAAACCTACAGGAAAACGGAATTGATGCCTTAGTAGCAATTGGCGGCGACGGTACCTTTACCGGCGCCGAACTTCTATCCCGAGAACATAATATTCCCGTAATTTGTGTCCCCGGTACAATTGATAACGATCTTTACGGCTCTGACTATACTTTAGGATACGACACCGCAAACAATACAGTAATTGATGCAATAGACAAAATTCGAGATACGGCTGCTTCGCACGATCGTTTATTTTTTATCGAAGTAATGGGCCGCGATTCCGGATGCATAGCTTTAAATGCCGGAACTGCCGGCGGTGCAGAAGCCATTCTTCTTCCAGAAAAGGAAACTGCTATTCCCGATTTAATAAAAAAGTTGGAGAGTGGCGCCAACAGCAACAAAACATCCAGCATTGTTATAATTGCCGAAGGCGACAAAAACGGAGGCGCTTACAATGTGGCTAAAGCAGTTAAAGAAAAACTGGACTTTTTTGATATTAAGGTAACCATTTTAGGGCATTTACAAAGAGGCGGAAGCCCCTCAAGCTTCGATAGAGTATTGGGAAGTCGACTGGGCTATGCTGCTGTTAAAGCTTTAATTGCAGGCGAAAATCGTAAAATGGTAGGCTTACGCGGAAACAAAATTCGCCTTACAGATTTAGAAGAGTGCCTAAATAACAATACTTTTAAACTTGAAGAAGATTTGTTGGAAATGTCAACTATCTTAGCTATCTAAATGATAGCAGTTGTTTACAGCGGTACTCGTTTCGCGGACTGGAAACTGGCAGAAAAAGACCAAGTGGTTGCTAACTTCCGAACCATAGGTATAAATCCCTATTTCAGCGACGAAAAGTTTATTCATAGTTTGCTTAACAAAAATTTTTCGCTGATAGAAAACGCGGAAAAAATTAAAAAAATCTACTTCTTCGGCGCCGGAGCTTCTTCTCCCGAAAGGAAAAAAATAATAGAAAATTCGCTTTCCAAATTTTTCAGACACGGGAAGGTTATTGTAGAACATGATTTACAGGCAGCGGCAATCGCAACAAGCGCAGATGAACAGAGCATTGTTGCTATAATTGCAAGTGGCTCTAATGCTGCTTACTTTAACGGGAAACGAATTAAAGAAAACAACTACGGATTAGGATTTATCTTGGGAGATGAAGGGTCTTCGAACTGGTTAGGGAAACAGTTACTTAAAAATTATCTGAACGAAACACTTCCGAAAAATTTTGAAGCTAACTTTGAGCGAGAATACTTGTTAGATAAAAAACAGATTTTGGATCGAATCTATAAACAACCGCACCCGGCACTGTTTTTAAGCTCTTTTACAGACTTCTTGCAGGAAAATCGTGAAAACGAGTTTGCAGAACAATTAGTTAAACAAGGGTTCAATGAGTTTTTTGATAAATATATATTGCCCTTGACCAAGAAATATCCGGATGTTCCTGTTAATTTTGCCGGGTTGGTGGCAGCAGGGTTTGAAACGTGGCTTAGAGAAGTTGCCGAACAAAAGGGGATTAATATCAATAGAGTAGTTAAAGAACCCATTTACAACGTTTTAGATTATTATTCGAATAAAAATTAATAAAATATGAAAGTAGGAATTAACGGATTCGGCCGTATCGGTCGTTTGGCATTCAGAGCCGCTGCTGAGAGAAATGATATAGAAGTTGTAGGTATAAATGATTTGGTTGAACCGGATTATATGGCTTACATGCTTAAATATGATTCGACCCATGGAGCGTTTAAAGGAACTATCGAAGTAAAAGACGGAAATCTTGTTGTTAACGGAAAAACTATTCGTGTAACCGCCGAGAGAGATCCTGCAAACTTAAAGTGGAATGAAGTAGGCGCCGAAGTTGTTATCGAATCTACAGGTTTATTCCTCACACAAGCCGATGCTCAAAAACACATTCAAGCGGGTGCTAAAAAAGTCGTTATGTCTGCTCCCGCAAAAGACGACACTCCTACTTTCGTAATGGGCGTAAATCATAAAGAGCTTAGGGCAGATCAAAATATCGTTTCCAATGCATCTTGTACTACAAACTGTTTAGCGCCTATTGCTAAAGTTTTAAACGATAAGTTCGGGATTGCTGAAGGTTTGATGAGCACTATCCACGCAGTAACCGCTACTCAAAAAACGGTCGACGGACCTTCGGCTAAAGATTGGAGAGGCGGCCGAGGCGCTTACCAAAATATTATCCCTTCATCAACAGGCGCTGCAAAAGCCGTTGCATTGGTTATTCCGGCATTAAAAGGAAAATTAACAGGCATGGCTTTTCGTGTTCCGGTTGCTGATGTTTCAGTTGTAGATTTAACCGTTAAATTAGAAAAACCTGCCTCTTACGAAGATATTAAAGCTGCAATGAAAGAAGCTTCCGAAGGTGAATTAAAAGGCATTCTAGGATATACAGAAGATGAAGTTGTTTCTCAAGATTTCTTAGGTGATGCTCGCACTTCAATTTTTGATGCTAAAGCAGGTATCGCATTAAACGATAACTTTGTTAAAGTTGTATCTTGGTACGACAACGAGTGGGGATATTCGAACAAGATCATTGACCTTGTTTCTTTAATCGGAACACTAAAATAAAAGCAAACATATTTGAATCGGGTCCGGAAGTAAAACTTCGGACCTTTTTTATTTTAGAACTGTTTTAAGACACCGGCTGCCGGTAAAATTTTTATCTTCGCAATAATTTAACGTGCCCCTTCGTCAATAATACATTATGGAGAAAAATACCACTGTTCGTACATCAATTATTTTGGCCTTAATGCTGGCCGCTGCTTTCAGCCGAATTATTCCTCACCCTGCCAATTTTGCACCTGTTGCAGCTTTAGGTCTGTTTGGCTCGGCTTATTTGTATAAAAACCGTTTAGCGATTTTAACGCCTTTAGTAAGTATGTTTATTAGTGATGTAATTTTGAATAATACAATTTATTCGCAATACTTTACCGGCTTTGCTCTTTTACACGAGAGTTGGTACTGGGTTTACGGAAGTATTATTCTGACAACCGTTTTGGGTTATTTTACCCTAAAAACCGTTAATGTTAAAACTATTCTAACGTCTTCTGCTGTAGCTTCCATACTATTTTTCTTAATCACAAACTTCGGTACGTTTTTAGGTAGTTCCATGTATCCCCAAAATTTCGGGGGTTTGATAGCCTGTTTCGCTGCCGGGATTCCTTTTTTTGGAGGGACGTTGTTCGGTACCATTTTTTACAGTGCTGTTCTCTTTGGCGGATTTGAGTTTGCTAAAAAACAATTTCCCGTATTACGATTTGCATAATAACTCCTTTTGTTAAAATATTAAAGGGCGATTTTAATCGCCTTTTTTGTTTCTTTGCCGTTCCTAAAAATCCTCATGGACCTCCGGCAAGAACTCAGACAAAAGATAAATTACAAAACAAAGCCCTTAGGTGCGCTCGGCTTACTTGAAGACTTAGCCTTACAAGTCGGACTGATCCAAAACACCCTAACTCCGAAACTTTTAAATCCCCATATTCTTGTATTTGCCGGCGACCATGGAATCGCTGAAGAAGGGGTAAGCGCCTATCCTGCCGAAGTTACTGCTCAAATGGTTCTGAATTTTTTAGGCGGCGGAGCCGGAATAAACGTTTTTTGCCGGCAACACAATATTAATTTAAAAATTATTGATGCCGGAGTAAATTTTGATTTCGAGCCTCATCCTACACTTATTAATCATAAAATCGCGAAGGGCACGAAGAACTTTTTAGAAGACCGGGCAATGTCAACCGAAGAGCTGGACCGCTGTTTCGAGTTAGCAGGAAATCTTGTCGGGGGAATAAGCGAAACGGGTTGTAATGTGATAGGTTTCGGCGAAATGGGAATCGGCAATACTTCTTCCGCAAGTATGCTGATGACTATAATTTGTGATTTATCGATAGAAGATTGTGTGGGAAGAGGAACCGGACTCGATGACGAGCAATTGAAAAACAAGACTCTCATACTAAAAAAAGCCCGGGAATATCATTCTAAACCAAAAAATGCGGAGGAAGCCTTACACTACTTTGGTGGTTTCGAAATAGCACAAATGTGCGGAGCTATGCTTGCTGCTTTTGAAAACAATATGATAATTCTTGTTGACGGATTTATCGCAACTTCCGCGTTTTTATGTGCGCATACTATAAATTCCCGTATTATTAAAAATGCGGTTTTTTGCCATCAAAGCGATGAGCAGGGGCATAAAAAGATGCTTGAATATTTAGGAGTAAAACCCCTTTTACATCTACAAACGCGTTTGGGCGAAGGAATAGGATGCGCCCTCGCCTACCCCTTACTGCAAAGTGCCGTAAATTTTTTAAACGACATGAGCAGTTTTGAAGAAGCCGGAGTAAGCAATAAGGATTCATGAAAAAAGAGATACGCATTTTCTTCACCGCCCTGATGTTTTACACCCGGATTCCTTGTCCCCCTTGGGTTGATCATTCAGAGGAGTACATTGATAAATCCACCAAGTATTTTCCTTTAATCGGCTGGATTGTTAGCGCGGTAAGTATTCTCTTTGTTGCCGGTTTATATTCCGTTTTCAGTGCTCCCGTCTGTATAGTTCTGGCTGTTGCGGCCGGAATTTTAACTACCGGCGCTTTCCACGAAGACGGCTTCGCCGACGTTTGCGACGGCTTCGGCGGAGGCTGGACCAAGGAGAAAATCCTGGAGATAATGAAAGATAGCAGAGTTGGCGCCTATGGAGTTATCGGCCTGGTTTTGATTCTTTCGCTGAAAATCTTTCTGCTTGTCGAACTGCTTAAGTTTAATGTTTGGTATTGCTGCAAAGCTGTTATACTCGCCCACGTTTTAAGTCGTTTTATGGCGGTAACCTTTATGTACACACATCAATACTCTCGTGATGATGCATCGAGCAAAGTAAAACCGGTGGCCAAAAAACTATCTTCTTCAAACTTTTTAGTCAGCTTCCTGTGGGTAATTCCCGCATTAATCTTATTTAAAAGTTGGATAATTATCTTGGTGATAATTCCTGTATATCTTATGAAAGTCTATTTAGCTTCTTACTTTAAAAAGTGGATAAACGGTTACACAGGCGATTGTTTAGGCGCTACTCAACAAGTAACTGAAATTGTAACCCTGCTCTTTTGTGCCGGAATATGGAAGTATATTTAATCCGGCATACCACACCTGCTATCGAAAAAGGTATTTGTTACGGACAAGTCGAAGTTGATTTAAATGAAGATTTGTTTGCCAGAGAATTAGAAAATATCCGAACTAAAATTCCGCTAAGTTTTGATGCTGTATTTTCAAGTTCCTTGAATAGATGTACTCGTCTTGCTAAAGAACTTTCGGAGGATTATATAGCAGATAAGCGTTTGCAAGAACTCAGCTTCGGCTTATGGGAGAATAAAAGATGGAATAATTTGCCTACCGAAGAACTCAACCTCTGGATGGATGATTATGTCAATGTTTGCGTTCCCGGAGGTGAAAGTTATGTTCAGCTATCAGAAAGAATCAACAGCTTTTTAAATGAAGTTCTTGCAAAAGACTACAAAACAATCTCGATTATAACGCATGCCGGGTGCATGCGGAGCTTTTTAGCCGGGTTGCTTGGATTGCCCCTTGAAAACACGTTCCGAATTCAGTTGAATTACGGTTCGGTGATCCGGGCGGAGTTTGATAAGGATGACAGGTTGAATAAGTTATTTAGTTTGCATGCCTAAAAAAATTATATAAAGATTTTTCGTTCTTCAGGACGAAAAAACCGGGCTTCTTTTGTCATTCTGTCCCCGACTTTTTTCATTGTAAATCCCGGTCTTTTGTCATTCTGAACGAAGTGAAGAATCTTGCCAACGTAACCGCATGTGCTTGATCATATCCTTTCGTTTCTCAGGATGAAAAGGAACTTGTACCGCCACCTCAATTACCCATTTTTACTTCTTATTTTTGCAAATCAATGAGGCCGGATTCAGCTAATGCTTCTTTACAAACACTACGGCGTTTTTCAATTATAGCTTCGTCCTCTGTTTGTATCGGCTCCGCAGTTGCTCTTTTTTTATGGCTTTTGCAAACCGCGATTGATACCCGCTTTCACTACCCTTGGTTGCTTTACCTTTTGCCCTTAGCCGGGTTGGCGATTCATTTTATCTATAGAACGATCGGTAAATCTTCCGAAAAAGGAAATAATTTAATTATAGACGAAATACACGAACCGGGAGCGGGAGTCCCGCCGCAAATGGCTCCTGTTATTTTAATAACTACGGTGATCACACATCTTTTCGGCGGTTCTGCCGGTCGCGAAGGAACAGCAGTACAAATTGGCGGAGGCATCGCGGAACGGTTTGCAACGCTTTTTAAACTGAAAGCCGAAGAAAGAAAAACGCTTTTGACAGCAGGAGTTGCAGCAGGATTTGGGGCGGTGTTCGGAACGCCCATTGCGGGAGCGGTTTTCGCGATAGAAGTTTTAACTGTAGGAAAGCTCCGGTATAAAGATTTTATTCCTTGTTTGATTGCCGCTTTTTTTGGACACTTCGTCGTTTTGCTATGGGGAATAAAGCATACTGCCTACCGAATAGATCTCCCGGAATCACAAAGTTTTGCCGGCTTTATTCTACACGACTTACGTTTAATACCAAAAGTGATCTTAGCTTCGGCTGCCTTCGGTTTAATGAGCAGCGTTTTCTCGATCTCGGTACACGGAACCAAAAAGTTTTTTCTGCAACTGCTTCCTCAAACTTGGCTCATTCCGCTAATCGGCGGATGTTTAATAATTGCATTAACGTTTATTTTAGGAAAGCCTGATTATTTAAGCTTGGGAGTTGATCCTCAATATCCCGGTTCTGTTACCATTCAATCAGCATTTCAATCGGGTGGCGCTAATAACTTCAGTTGGCTTTGGAAAACAGTTTACACTGTACTAACCTTAGGAACCGACTTTAAAGGAGGCGAGGTTACTCCTCTGTTTTATATTGGTGCAACCCTAGGAAACACCGTGGCCGGAATTTTAAGTGCGCCGGTCAGCCTTTTTGCAGCCCTCGGTTTTGTTGCCGTTTTTGCCGGAGCTACTAAAACTCCCATAGCTTGTGCTGTAATGGCCTGCGAACTTTTCGGCCCGGAACATGCGTTTTTATTTAGCGCAAGCTGCTTTGTAGCATTTCTGTGCAGCGGGAGAAAGGGAATTTACCGTTCTCAGAGAAGAAATTCCGAAACCCGTTTTTAATTCTTCTTGACATTCCGGGATTCAAGCGTGCTTCGACCAAGCAGGGCCTTTTGTTCGGAGCCCGAAAGCGGCCTTACAAAGCCGGCGTTAAGAAAGTTTGAATTAAGGCTTGCAGAACCATTCGGTTTGCAGAAAGGGACACAATCCGGAGAAGTGTTGTATAATCTTACATAAAATTCTTCCGGTGCCACGGCTTGGATTGTAGATAAGCCTTAATTCAAACTTTTAGCCGGATTTGTTAAGCCTTGCCTTTTTGCTTCTTTTGTGGTAAGACAAAAGAAGTAGCCCCTGCGGCAATGAGCGGATGTTTCTTCTTTCTTTTGACCGCAAAAGAAACAAAACTCTTTTCAATCCCGAGATGTCTTTGCCGCACAGTTCTCCCCTCAATTAAAAAAACATTGTTCGCTTCCTTTCGCTTCGGGTGTGCAAGTCGAATAGTTCTGCTCAATGTTCGCGAAAAAAGGCTCGGTTGTGTTTTATGTTTTGTACTGCTTCTGTTTTTTAATTCTTCCCGACATTTCGGGATTGAAGCGTACTTAGGTACAGGCATTGCCTTTTGTAAGGAAGTCCCGGCGGCCTTACAAAGCCGGCGTCAAGAAAGTTTGAAAAAAGGCCTGAAGAAACCCTACAACCGGCAGTGGGCCAAGTCATCCGGAGAAGCGTTGAAAAACTTACATTCTCTTCCGGCTTACACGCGGCTTGGATGACACTAATGCCTTTATTCAAACTTTTAGCCGGATTTGTACAGCCTTGAGTTTTGCTCCACTTTGTGTAAAGACAAAGTGGAATGCCCTCGCGGCAAAGAGCGAACTCTTCTTTTTCTTTTGACCGCAAAATTGCGAAGCAATCTTGAATGCCGTGAAAAAGAAAACAACCACATTAAAAACAAACAAAACTCTTTTCAATCCCAAGATGTCTTTGCCGCACAAGTCTCCTCAATTAAAAACAAGGTGCGCTTCCTTTTCGCTTTTACGGAAGTATATTTACCCAACTATTTAAAATAGACTGATTTAATCGAATAAATTAACCGGAATTTTTTATGAGTAAACTGATTTTTCTTAGCATTTTGACGATAACTATTTTCATTCAAAATACTTTTTCTCAAACTACCGGCAGCATTTCGGGAAAAGTAATTGACAAATTAACTCAAAAACCTATACCCGGTACGTATATAGCCTTGGAAGGCACAAACAAGGGAGACGTGGCTGATACAAACGGAATATTTAGGATAACAAGCATAACATTAAAAACATACAATATAATTTTTACTTCAATTGGGTATAAAACCGAAACGCTATATAATATCGCCATAAATGCAGGAAACGAAAACTACGTAACCGTAGAATTAGAACCTACAGCAAGTGCATTAACCGAGGTAGTGATTAAAGCAAATAAACGCACAGTAAGAGCTGCTACTTTAGAAACACCATTAAGTGTACAACGACTAACAACAGAAGAGATAAAAGCGAACCCGGGCGGCAACTTTGATATTAGCAAG
Source organism: Sphingobacteriaceae bacterium (assembly GCA_043763625.1). Lineage (GTDB taxonomy): Bacteria > Bacteroidota > Bacteroidia > Sphingobacteriales > Sphingobacteriaceae > Rubrolithibacter. The sequence continues at coordinate 38,939 of JAYULL010000098.1, forward strand.
GTAATTCAGTCTTTGCCCGGTGTGGGTGGCGGAGTTGGCGGTGGCGGTTTTAGAAATGATATTATTATTCGTGGCGGCGGCCCCGGCGAAAATGTTTTTTATTTAGACGGTATTGAAGTTCCGGTAATCAATCATTTTCAAACTCAAGGAAGTTCCGGCGGTCCGCAGGGAATTTTAAATGTATCATTCATTGAAGATGTAAAACTAAGTTCATCTGCTTTTGATGCCCGTTATGATAATGCTTTAAGCTCGGTATTTCAGTTTAAACAAAAAACCGGAAATCCTAATAATGTACAAGGAAACGTAAGGTTAAGTGCCAGCGAATTAGCCGCAACTTTTGAGGGGCCGCTCTCAAAAGATAAGAAGACAACATTTTTGGCTTCTGCAAGGCGTTCGTATTTGCAATTACTTTTCTCTTTAATTGATTTACCTATCCGCCCTAATTATTGGGATTTTCAAACAAAAATAACCCGGCAAATAGATAAAAAAACTACCCTTTCTTTAATCGGCATCGGGGCAATAGATGAGTTTAGATTTGCTGAAATAAAGAGTGCCACTCCTGAAAAATTGTATATTATAAATTCCACCCCATTTATAAACCAAAATACTTATACCGCAGGGCTTACATTAAAACGATTGCTAAAAAACGGTTTTCTAAACATAGCGTTAAGCCGCAATTGGTTTAACAATACGATTAAACAATTTGAAGACAACAAACTGCAATTGCCTTCTCAACAAATATTATCCATAAACTCAACCGAAGCTGAAAATAAACTAAGGATAGATGTAAATACAAATAACAACGGTTGGAAAATTGCTTACGGCGGAATGGTTCAACTGGCAGAATACAACAACGAAACATTCTCCGTTTTAAGAAAAGAATTTAAAGACAGCACCGGCGCGATAATTCAACCCAATGTTGCCATCAATTTTGAAAGCCCCTTAAATAACTTTTTAAAGTACGGAGCATTTATACAAGTAAGTAAGCGTTTTCTTGATAACCGATTAGGCGTGAGTGGAGGTTTGCGTACTGATATGAACAGCTTTACTACCGACGGAAATAATCCCCTGCAAACCCTTTCGCCTCGCATTTCATTCAGCTATGTATTAGCAGACAAATGGACGGCAAATGCTTCAATCGGCAGCTATTACAAAATAGCACCTTACACTATTTTAGGTTTTGCAGATAACAACAACAGGTTGGTGAATAAGAACAGTAAATACCAAAAGAGCGACCATTACGTTTCAGGAATTGAATATTTACCCAACGACGGGCTTCGGTTCACTGTAGAAGGTTTTTATAAAAATTATAACAACGTACCTGTATCTATACGCAACGGTATCTCATTAGCCAACTTGGGCAGCGATTTTAATGTATTGGGAAACGAAGCCGTAATAACGAACGGCAAAGGCAATACTTATGGCTTTGAAGTTTTTGCACAAAAGAAACTGACAAACCAATTTTTCGGTATTCTGTCCTACACCTTTTATAAAAGCAAATACAGCGGAGCAAACAATGTATTGGTACCCAGCAGTTGGGATAATGAACATTTATTAAGCGCTACTTTGGGCTATAAATTTCTACGCAATTGGGAGTTGGGTTTAAAATTCCGTTACCAAGGAGGTGCGCCTTATACCCCTTATGATGAAGCGGCATCAAGAACAAATTATTTATCGCAAGGACAAGGATTATTTGATTATACAAAATTAAACACACTTCGTGTAGGTGGATTTAACGGCAGCGATATACGAATTGATAAGAAATGGAATTTTAGGAAAACAACCATTGATTTGTTTTTAGATATAACCAATTGGTATGCGGCAAAAAGCGTTGCAGTACCATCATACACGTTCAAAAGAACAGCAGACAATAGTGCATTTGCTACAACAGACGGTTCATCGATTAAAGCAGATGGCAGTAATGCAATACCGGTATTACTAAAAAATGATGAAGCACAGTTTACACCTTCGATTGGTTTTATTGTTGAGTTTTAAATTCTTTTTCGGAGAACCGGGATTGTATTTCGGGTATAATTTTTAAAGTCCGGTTTACACATGCCCCCGCCGGCCAAAATGAATTCGGTGGGTAGCAGCAAGGGGGAGAGGTATAAGCATGAGTTACAGCCGAAAAACATATCTTAGGCATAAAATTTACCCTTGCCTGCTCAATGACTTTAGACCAATACATCGCCAACATAAACAATCGTTATAAACTCGGCAACGCTACCGAACATACCTTTCGGGGAGATTTGCAACAATTAATAGAAAGCCTTGTTCCCGGGATAAGAGCTACCAATGAACCCAAAAGACAATCTTGCGGCGCTCCGGATTATATCCTCACCAAAAACGATATTCCGGTTGGTTTTATTGAAGCGAAAGACATCGGCGACCGCGACATCGACGGACTCAAGAAAACCGGCAACAAAGAACAGTTCGACCGGTACAAAGCCTCGCTGAATAACTTAATTTTTACCGACTACCTCGACTTTCATCTTTATCGCGACGGTGTATTTATCACGAAAGTCTCCATCGGCCAAATCACCGAAAAAGGCATACAAGCGTTGCCGGAAAGCTTTTCGCCGTTCGAAAACCTCATTAAAAACTTCTGCATACACATCGGGCAAACCATAAAAAGCAGTAGAAAGCTGGCCGAAATGATGGCCGCTAAAGCTCGACTTCTTTCGGAAGTGATTGAAAAGGCACTTACAAGTGATCAACAAAATCACGAAAACAGCACACTGAAAGATCAGATGAACGCCTTTAAAGAAATTCTGATTCACGACATTACGCCTAAAGGCTTTGCTGATGTTTACGCCCAAACCATTGCTTACGGTATGTTTGCTGCCCGGCTTCACGACCCGACCTTGCCCACCTTCAGCCGGCAAGAAGCGGCAGAACTTATCCCGAAATCAAATCCTTTTCTGCGAAAACTCTTCGGCTATATTGCCGGGCCGGATATCGACGACCGTATTAAATGGATTGTTGACAGTTTGGTAGAAATCTTTTTGGCTTGCAACGTCGAAGAAATCCTAAAAAACTATGGCAAGCAAACCAAAACCGAAGACCCGATAATCCATTTCTACGAAACGTTTTTGAGCGAGTACGACCCGAAGCTGCGTAAAGCACGAGGGGTTTGGTATACGCCGCAACCGGTGGTAAACTTCATAGTCCGCGCTGTAGACGATATTTTAAAAACAGAATTCGATTTGCCTCAGGGTCTTGCCGATACAAGCAAAATCAAAGTAAAAGTAAACGCACAAGGGCAACAGAAGCCCATAGAGCAAGAAGTACATAAAGTACAAATACTCGATCCGGCAACCGGCACCGGCACTTTTTTGGCCGAAGTGGTTAAACACATTCACAAAAAGTTTGAAGGGCAGCAAGGCATTTGGAGCAATTACGTAGAAAAGCATTTACTGCCTCGCCTCAACGGGTTCGAATTACTGATGGCCAGCTACGCCATGGCACATTTAAAGCTCGATTTATTGCTCACCGAAACCGGCTATAAACCTACAAGCAACCAACGCTTCCGGGTGTATTTAACCAATAGTTTAGAAGAAAGCCACCCCGATACCGGAACCTTATTTGCCAATTGGCTGAGCACCGAAGCTAACGAAGCCAACCACATTAAACGGGATTCGCCGGTAATGTGTGTGATCGGGAATCCACCGTATAGCGGGATATCATCCAATAACGGAAAATGGATAAGCAGCCTAATTGAGGATTATAAATATGTTGACGGTGTACATTTCAATGAACGAAAGCACTGGTTAAATGATGACTATGTAAAATTTATACGTTACGGGCAGCAGTTTATTGAGAAAAACGGCAGCGGCGTTTTAGCTTTTATTAATCCTCACGGGTTTTTAGATAATCCGACCTTTCGAGGTATGCGTTGGCATCTATTAAAAACGTTTGATAAGATTTACACTATTGATTTACATGGGAATAGTACGAAAAAAGAAACTGCCCCCGATGGAAGTGCAGATGTCAACGTATTTGATATAATGCAAGGAGTGTCAATAAATATTTTTGTAAAAACGGGAAAAAAGAAAGCAAGTGAATTAGGAAGGGTTTTTCATTTGGACGTATATGGAAAACGGGAATTAAAATATTCTTTTCTAGCTGAAAATAGTTTGAACATTTTATCTTTTCAAGAATTAAAACCAGAAAAGCCGAGTTTATTTTTTGTACCGAAAGAAACAAAGGCATTAGATGAATACGAGAATGGTGTTTTAATATCTGACCTTTTCGTATTGCAATCAATGGGTATAACATCTGCAAGAGATTCATTTGTAATTGATTTTGAGAAACACGCTTTAAAAAAACGAGTAGAAGAGTTTTGTGATAAAGGAATAGATGACAAATCTATTCAATCCCGATATGACTTAAAAGATAACTATCAATGGAAAGTAGAAGAACAACGCAAAATTATACCTGCGTTTTCAACTGAACACATCAAACCAATTTCGTACAGACCTTTCGATAGTCGATTTATATACTTCCAAGATAACTTAGTTTTTAGGATGCGAAGCGAGGTTATGAATAATTTCAGAAAGCCCAACTTAGGCTTTTGCACGGTAAAATTGGGTCGAAACGCTGATTTTCATAATTACTTTATTACAAAGGATATCACGGATAAAAGCATTTCATCTTCTCTTGATAACGCCAACGTATTTCCGTTATATCTTTATTCAAGGCAAAGTAGTCAGCAATCCCTCGACGAATCAGCTACAAGAACTCCCAACCTCAATCCCACAATCCTTAAGCAAATAGCCGATAAACTCAACCTAAGCTTCACGCCGGAAAAAGCAGATAGCTTCGTGCCTCGCTATGACGGCTCCGACACTTTTGCCCCCATAGACATTCTCGATTACATTTACGCCGTATTACATTCACCAAGCTACCGCGAGAAATATAAAGAGTTTTTAAAGATAGATTTCCCGAGAGTTCCGTATCCCAAAGATCAAGACACCTTTTGGCAACTGGTAAAGCTCGGCGGAGAAATTCGGCAAATCCATTTATTGGAAAGTCCGTTAACCGAACAATACATTACGCAATATCCCGAAGACGGAGATAACTTAGTTGTTAAACCACGTTTCGACTCCGCTCAACGTGACAGTCTTGGCGCAGTATATATCAACGATACACAATACTTTAACAACGTGCCGGAAGTTGCTTGGAACTTTTACATCGGCGGCTATCAACCCGCACAAAAATGGTTGAAAGACCGGAAGGGCCGCAAGCTGGAATTTGAAGATATTTTGCATTATCAAAAAATCATTGTCGCCCTTACCGAAACGGACAGGCTGATGAAAGAGATAGATAAAATTGAGATTGAGTAAGAAGCAAGCCGGTAAATTTGACGTTTAGGCTTACAGGCGCCGGGTGCGATTTATCGAAAAGTCGAAACAATTTTTAAATCATTTTAGCTGCATTAAATGAAAGCTATCGTTTACACAAAATACGGATCACCGGATGTACTTCATTTAAGAGAAGTTGAAAAACCTACTCCTAAAGCCGGTGAAGTATTGGTGAAAGTTTATGCATCATCCGTAAATTCTTGGGATTGGGATCTGCTGAAGGGCAAGCCTTTATTAGTCCGTATTATCGGCGGACCGCTGAAACCTCGCAGTAAAATACTCGGCGCCGACATAGCAGGGCAAGTTGAGGCCGTGGGGAATAATGTTACACAGTTTAAGCCCGGCGACGAGGTGTTTGGCGATATAGCAGAAAGCGGTTTCGGCGGTTTTGCAGAATATGTATCCGTTCCGGAAAAGCTATTGGCAAAAAAGTCTCCCGCTATGACGTTTCATCAGGCTGCCGCATTACCGCAAGCGGGCTTGCTGGCTCTGCAGGGTCTTGAATACAAGGGAGCATTAAAGCGTAGCCGAAAGGTATTAATTAACGGTGCGGGCGGCGGGGTTGGTACGCTTGCTTTGCAATACGCCAAGCTATCAGGAGCCGAAGTTACTTGCGTAGATAAGGCCGAGAAATTTGAGATGCTTCGCTCGTTGGGTGCCGACACGTTGATAGATTACACGAAGGAGGATTATACCCGAACCGGCCTGCAATACGATTTGATATTAGACGTGATTGCCCACCGGGCTTTCTCTGATTACAAGCGGGCTTTAATGCCCGGCGGCACCTTTGCTATGATTGGCGGTTCGATGGGCGGGCTGTTGTTCCGGCTCATGCTTTCAGGTTCGCTGCCTTCAAAATCCGTGAGTAAAAAATTGGGTATAATGGGATACAAGCCTAACCGAAGCGACTTGGATCGGCTAAGCCGGCTTTTTGAAGAAGGCAAAATAGTTCCGGTTATCGACCGAATTTACCCGTTAAACGAAGTTGCGGATGCGTTCCGATATTTCGGAACGGGTGAGGTGAAAGGTAAAATTGTTATCTCGATTAATTAGATGGGCGCAAAGCATAGACGCTCGGTTACTAAAAAATGCAATAAAACATGAAAAAACTAGCTTTTAAAATTTATTTGAACGAAGAACCGATTTCCGTTTCCGGTATTAGTGCCGACGGTATAGTTACCCAAACACTGACTATGAAAAATAACGTAGATAACGAAAAGCAATCTATTATTCTTCATAACGGTGCTTATCTCACCAAATCTAAGGACCATTATAAATGGGTTGACTTGGAACTGAAAGAAAATGATAAACTTACGGTAGAAATAGTTGAAGTTGCTGAGTTCGACGCCCCGAAAAACGTTTATCCGGACAATCCCGGAATGAATGCCCTTATTTTAAGCAGTAAATTAAACACTTACCGGCGATTAAAAGAGGAGTTGAAAGAGCACTTAAACGAGTAAGAGATCTCCGGCTTCTACGCTTGCAAGGACGCTATTTAGTACTACAGCGTGTGATTGTCTTTGCGAGGAGGCACAACAAACCAATCTCGGCAATAATTTTGTTCGTCTTTGAGAGGAGGCACGACGAAGCAATCCGGCACACCTCCGAGATTGCTTCGGGATCCCTTTGCTCAATCTTTACTATCCCTCGCAAGGACGTTGTTTTTGTGCGGACAGCGGGTGATCGTCTTTGCGAGGAGGCACGACGAAG
>JAYULL010000099.1:0-11198 GCA_043763625.1 Sphingobacteriaceae bacterium
AGGTAATTGAACCAATTGTAAACGAGATCATAGCTGCCGGTTAGTTGAAATAACTTGATCCAGCGGGCACAAGTGAACGTAATAAAATAGATTCCCTGAGATTCCTGAATATTTCTTCTAACGGGCATAGATGACTAAAGGTATAAGAAAAATAGGTTTACCGCAGAGTCCCTATCAGGGCTTTGGCTTTGGCGCAGGAGACTCTGCGGGGAAGGGAGCAACAAGTTCAAACTAGCATCAAACGATTACATGCTCGGACTAGCCAGATGGAGTGGAAGTTTGTAGGGTTTGGATTTTCTAAAGGAAAAGCTTAAGCTAGGCACAACTTTAAAAGGGTGCTTCTCTTTCCCTAGCGGGGAGAGATGTGCGGCGGACAGAGAGGGGGCGCGCTTCCAGACTGCTTCGTCGTGCCTCCTCGCAGTGACGGAATGGGGCGACGTCTTTGCGAAGCAGAAAGGGCTTATTCAAAGTTAGAAAAGATCCTTCCGAGGGTCAGGATGACAGGGTTAAGAGTTGAGAGTTGAAAGTCAAAGTCAAAGTTAAAAAGATCCTTCTTAGGGAACCGGGACGGTAAGGTTGAAAATAGAACTGCCTACACTTTTTCCAAATCATCTTTGCTGATCCAACCTTTGGAGGTTTGGCCCTTTTCGTTGGTGTAGATGATATAAATAAAGTCGTTTCTTTCCTCGAGAGCAGTTAATGTGGCGTTGTTCCAAATATTAATGAAGGCTGCACGGCGGGTATCTCTATCGGGACTGTTATGAAAGTAGGCTATTTTGACTTTGAGTCGGTATCTTTTGCCGGGTTTAGGATTTTCGGGTTCTTCGACGTTGCTCGGCGAGGCAGTTATCTCTTCCGGAGAATTGCTTGTTGTGTCGGTATTATCTTCAGGGATTTGAATTGATTCGTTGTTATTCTCGGTTGAATCGGTTTTAGCGGGCCTATTGTTATCGGCTTGGGTGTCATCGGGAATTACGGTATCTGTAGCAATAGTTCCGGCTGTTGTATCTTTGGGATTTAAGGTTGTAGTGTCAGGTTCGGGGATTGCGGCATTGGAAGTTACCCGGTTTTGATTCTCCGGCTCGCTACTAAGTAAGGAATATGCAGCAAATGCACCCAGACCGACTATCAGCAGCAACATTGAAAAAAAAGCAAGCTTAGAAATGCTCATGGCAGATGCCGAATTATCGGACCGGCTTTCCTCTTCTCTTTTCTTCAAGGTATTGATGTCGGCATATAGATTTTTTAAAGCATGCTTAAGATTATCCAGATCCTGCTCTTTGGTTAAAACCTCTTGCTTGTATTGTACTACCAAACCGCTTAAGCGCTCATTCTCGGTTTGAAGAACTGCCGAACTGTTGGTATCATCCTCATGCCTCTCGATAGCAGAAGTACTGTTGGTGATAATAGCTTCATTAAGTTCCATACCCGAACTAAACCTATTTTCGGGATTTTTTTGAAGGCATTTAGCGATGACAGCAGTCAGCCATTCCGGAACCTGCATCTCGCGGTCCCTTCGGTCTTGGGGCCAGCTTTGCGGCAGATTCCTTTTGCGGGTTTCTAACAAATCCGGAACAGGTGTTTCCATGTGTGCTACCATAACACCGTTTCGGGCCGTTTCGCCGGCATCCTGCAAAGGAAAAGGAACTGTTCCGGCAAGAAGCTCATATAAAATGATCCCGAAGCTGTAAACATCGGTCTGGAAAAGCATTTGCCCCTCGTTTTGTTCGGGAGCCATAAATTCGATGGCGCCGGCATGCCTGAGACTAGTGCGCCGTTGTTCGTCGGACATTACGGCCAAGCCGAAATCCAGTAAAACATAATTGGCGGTATGGATATTGAATTTTACGTTATTGCTTTTAATGTCGCCATGCCTTACACCTACTTGGTGACAGTGAGCAAGGGCGTTTGATAATTGGTCGGCAACTTTGATTGCTTCGCGGATAGTAAAAACAGAATCGTGAGGGGGTTTTAGCAGTTCCTCCAGATCAGGCCCTTCGATAAACTCCATTTCAATAAAGGGAAAGGAACCGCTTTCGGTGATGCCGGAATTAAGGATTTTAACCACATTGGGGTTGGGAGCTTCGTTTACTTTCTTCAGTTTTTCTACTTCATTTTGAAAAGCTCTGAAGTTTTTATCGTCGGCACTTTCGGTATGAATAGGCGTGGGCAAAAGCTTGACAGCAGTAATAATATGGCCGGTTCGCCTGCCTTTATAAACAGAACCTTGGCCTCCGGTGCGCAAGGCGCCCATATTCTCTAAACCTTCTGCTATTGTAAATACTTTGCCCATAAATTCCTGCTAAACCCGGTTAAGCTCGGTAATTAAATTCTAAAACCACCGAATCGCCTAAAATGATTTGATCCCCATCCTGTAAAGCGTGTCCTATTTGAATCGAGTTTAATTTAATAAGGGTTTCATCTAACCCGGATCTTATTTTTATTTTATTCCCCGGCGGAACACCGCCTTCATCCGCAAAAAGCATGAAGCCTCCTTGGGCCTTGCTCCATTCGATGTGTGCATGCTGCCTGCTGATGTATTTATTTAAATCGTTTGAGGAATCTCCCGGAAAGGCGATAAAATTCTCTCTGAAAAATCCGCTCGCCGTCATTGTCTTTTTCTCTCGTCCGATATAAATTTTTCCCGTCTCTGCTGTGATAACATATTCTTCTTTTTCTGCTTCGCCGGTTAAAATACGGATTTGAGCGCTTGTTGATTTTGCAACGGAAGTGCCGCGTGTTTTTATAAAAAGTGCCGTTTTTAAAATCGGATTCTTAATCGCTTCTCCGGGAAAGCTTTCCGTAAAAGCGATCTCCATTATCCAGCTTTCGGGAAGGTCCAATGAAAAGTCATCTGCAATCTTTTGCACTTCGTTTTTGAACCTGCCTTCTTCTTCGGTATAAACCGCCGATTCATAAAGATGTTTCTCGTCTTCCGGGACAACAATAAATAAGTGCAGAGCCTTAATGTATTTCCCTTCGCCTCCTCCGGTTTTCTGTAATTCTTCTTTAATAAATTGAAGAATGCTTGCTCGGAGGCCCTTAACATCCGTAGGACGTTCTTGCCGGGCTTTCTTTAAAAATTCAAACATCTTATTTAATTGTTTCTTAGTTAAAACCTAAGTAGGTACCCGGATTGTTTGCATTCGTATCAAATCCTTTTATATAGCCTCTTTCGAGCAGAATCGGAATTACATGTTTTCCCGATAGGCGGACAGCGTTTCGAGAGCCTTTTGTTGATTCTATTCGCACACAAACCACAATATTTCCTTTACCTTTTTGTTTGGGCGCAAAGAATACATACCAACCGTCGTTTATTCTTCGCCTTTTCCAAATCCTTTCGGGCGTTCCGGTTTTACCGGCTACCGAAATTCCGAGCTCATCAACCTTGCCGGCACTGTGCTTGAGCATGTAATCTTTAATGATTTCCGCATACCGGGAATTTTTAGCGATAGTATCCGGCTTTTTTCCGGCAGGTATAGAATCGCCGACTTTTAAAACAAAGCGATTAGGCACCAATACGCCTTTGTTAGAAATCCCTGCCGCAAGCCTTGCCAGTGAGGCCGGTGTAGCAATTAATTCACCTTGTCCCCAAGCCATTCCCGAAAGGCCCCGGGCCCTGGTTTTGCGAATATTATCAGGATTGTAATTGAAGATTGTTTTAAACTCCGTACGTCTCCACAAATCCCTCCACTTTTCTTCCTGCCCGGCATCGGTATTCCGCTTTTCGTAAAAATAGCCGCCGACTCCTCGCAAAAACATTCCGGTTCTTAGATACAGCGTGGCCATTTCTTCCTGTAACTTCTTTTCGTTGGCGAGCTTGATGAAGTAAACATTGTTGGATTTCACAATCGCTCTTTCCATGCTTATTTGTCCCGCTTCGTCGGGTTCCGGTCCGCGGGTTCGAATTAATTCATTCGGTCTCACCAAAAAGCTCGTTTCGGCGGCCAAAAGCCCGAGCTTATTAAATGCTGCCAAAGCAGTTAAGAGTTTTGCGGTTGATCCCGGTTGCGTGGCATAAGTAAATCCAAGATCTGAAGTAGTCATAAAACCTGAAAGCTTATTTTGCTCGGAAACGGTCATCGTCAGCCTGTCTCGATCCTGTACCGGTGGTAAAGGATAAAGCGCCGATGCCAAAACATCTCCTGTAGAATCGTCCATTATCACTACCGATACTCGGCTCTTTTTCAATGAATCGTCGAGTGCGAGAGATTTTTGAATACGGGTTTGCAAACCGGCATCCAAACTTAGTTGCACATCTCTGTTTCTTCTTTTAAATTTTTCAACTTTTCGGCTGTTAATTCCGGCGAGCAATAAAGGAGCTATGGCGCTGAAATCTCTTTTGCTTACCGACATTTCTTTTGCACCTCGCGGCAGAAAACGATTCTCGCGAAATCGTGAAGCAGTAACTTCGTAGGTACTTACCGGACTTTGGAAGCCTCGCAACTCCGCCGCATGCTCGTATTCTGCGAAATAACCGTTAATGCTGCCGGTGAAGACTCCGGTGTTTGCGTCGCCGGTCAAAAAAAACATATGTGCGCCGAAAGGATAAAAACGGTTATGCCTTTTATGCAAAGCGGAATCGAGCGTATAATTTACATTTCCGGTGGTTAAGAGCAAGTTGCTTTGTTTTCGCACCAATTCAGGTTTGCTTGTCGCGAGAAGAAGGCCCTTCCGGTCGTAGATAGAACCTGATTGCAGTTTCTTCATCAGGATATCAATGCGAGGATTATAACTGAACATCCTGGCTCCGCTTCTATCGGCAACTAAAGCGGGCTTTACCACCCACTTTCGGTTATCAAATTGATAGCGTGACACATTTACGGTAAGCAACAGTAGCCCGATACAAGCTGCCAACAATCCAGGCACCAAATTTTTGTCCTGTTGCTTGGTTAAATATTCCATTTGAACCGGAGTTCCACGGATTAATGAAGACGACAATAAAAATCCGGCAGCAAACAAATTGATTACCATGGAAGAACCCCCGTAACTAATATAAGGCAGCGAAACGCCCGATAAAGGCAAGGCGCCTGTTGAACCACCCGCAATGAGCAAAAACTGAACGAAAGTACTCACGCCTATGCCGGCGCATAAATAAAATAAAAAAGGTGTACCGGTTTGGCGGCCGATAATAAGGGAACGATGAAGATAAATGAGATACAAAATAAAAATCGTGACAATGCCGGCCCAGCCTAATTCTTCTCCGATTGAAGGCAGAATCATATCGGTATGAGCCTCGGGAATTGTTTTAGCAAATCCCTCTCCGGCTCCCTGACCGGTTAAACCGCCGCTTGACATGGCCCAAATTCCGTTGGCTACATGATCGCCCCCGAAAACCTCATTGTTCCAAGCATCCTCCCAAATCGCTTTCCTATCAACCAGTCGTTGTACAGGTCCGGGAAAAAGATTTCCTAAAAAAGGAATTTTATCTATTAACAAAAACCCGGCTATTACTACAAGCGCCATTAGCGCCGATTCTCGTATTTGTTTGCCTTTGAAGTACATGACCGCGGATACAGCTAAAAAAGTTATTGCAGTAGCAAGCCAAGTATTTTTGATGAGCCATGAAAACAAAACGTAAGCAATTACGGCTGCGGCCATGAACGCGAAATCGCCGCGGCAAAAGGAAAACAGAATAATGAATGTAAAACATAACACCATGGCCGGGCCGAGATCTCCGAGGATCAAGAAAAGAAAGATTGCTATCACAATAGCGATCAATGCCAATAAAAAGAAGGATCGGCGTTTCTTTATGCTCGGGTATTCGCGGATAAACCGCTCGTTTGCAGCGAAAAATCCCGAGAGGAAAAGGACGATGCAATACTTAACAAGTTCCCCGGGTTGAAAGCCTAAAAGGTTAACTTTTACGCCACTGCCTTCCGGACCGGTTCCAAAAAAAATCGTCAGCAACAATAAAAACAAAGCAAGAGCACCCCAATGGCTGCCTGTAGCGGTATTCCGATTCTTGTTCAAAAAGAACATGCGATATAAGCCGGAATCAACAGTAAACTTTCGCAAGTTGAAAAACAAAACAGCGCACAGGCCGAGGAGTCCGATTAAAAAGTAAACAAAGGTGTCTTTCGCTAAGAATCGGTCCCGTAAGGGATCCTGCAAACTGAATAATGTAATAAACGACAGTCCCGTAAGTATCATAAGGAGCGGCAGTATCAGCTGATCCGCTTGTTTGAACCAAAGGCTTAATACAAGATGTATAAGAAGGAACCCGGCAAAGAAAGTTGCGGCTATTATCCAAAACCAACGATTAAATTCGGCAGGAGTACGAACAATAAGCGCTTTTTCTTTTTTCAGGATATTAAAATCGTGGGATGAGAAGAGGCGTAATGTATGAGGGTTTCGGTAAAAAGTAAAGGACTCATTCCCGGTCAACTTTTCTACTCCTTGTGAAGATCCGAATTGGAAACCCGGCTGCAAAGGCAATAATTCATACGCCTTATCTTCGGGAAGGCCCTTAAATTCAAATTTCCCGTCGGCATCGCTGCGGGCATAAGCAGATAAAGTTTGTAATTGCCTGTTTTTTAAGGAATCTTGAACGTAGGTTTTAGTGAAGCCGGTTCCGGTTTCAACAACTTCTTTAGCATTTTCGGCAAATCCCGGATTCAATAAATTATCCTCCGCGAGGATCATGTTAAGACGGATCAGTACTCCTATTACGGAATTACCGTCCCCGTCAAGAATACTGCCTCTTATGCGAAATTTTCCGGAAACAATATCTGTAATAACAACTGGAAAATCCGGAGGATCAGTTCTTTCTTGGTTAAAACGAACAGAGTCTTCTGCAGTAAAACCCAATAAGGAACGCGAAGCTGCCACTCTTTTTTTAAATGACTCTCCCCCCGAAGTGTAGGCTTCATCTGCGGGAACGTAGAATTTTCGTTTGTTCAGTTCACCGATGTTATCGATATCCGGCACCTCCGGGTTCAATGTGCTTGCAACTACCGATCGAATGATACTAATGTCGCGAGGATCTTCAAAATAATAGCCCTTTTTTAATAAATCGGCCAGCCGCTGCCCCGGCCCTTCCTCATTTAAATTGACTATTGTCCCCGCTTTAATTCTTCGTTCAGCCTCTGCAAACTCCTTTTGTAATATGTAATAGAGATTAAGAAACAGCATTCCGATCACGCCCGAGATGAGCAATAAGAACAATCGTTCTTTGCCTCTTCCTCCGGTAGTGTTTTTCTGAACCATTGCTTATTTCAAAACTTGAGGTACGGAATCGGTTTTAAAAGAATTATTAAACACGCCGCCGCTTACATAATGCTTGTCCGGAAATTTAAAGGCTGCCTGGATCGGAATCCTACAGTTATGGAACCGAACATTTTTTAAATACAGGGCGTTTGCCGGAGCTGCAACGGCAACGGCAAAATTCTCGAAATTAATATTCTCAAGCACAACCCATTTACTTTCCGTCCGGAGCAGAAGAGCAGGACCGGCATAAGTTGAATCTCTGCGTAAAACAAAATTTGGGGGCGCCTTGATATAAAGCGTATCACGGTTGATGAAAAGCGTATCGCTGATGGTTACGGGCCCATTGAAAACGGAGTCGGATAAAACTAGTGAATCGCCGGCAGCGGAAGAAATAGCATCTTGAAGTTTCTTCTCTAAACCCGTCGCGAGCTTCCTATTTGTGGTTTCGGAGGCTTTTTCTTTCTTTAAACTCTGCCAAAGCAGGATACAAGCAATTGCAAGAACCAAACAGATAGCAGAAAGGAAAATAAGAAGAGGCTTTTGAGATTTTTGCTTTGCAGGGGTAGCAGGTGCAACAGCAGTAACCTTATTTTCTTCGATGGGGGAGTCAGCTTTTTGCGGTGGCTCATTCCGGTTTATTGCCGGCTCGGGTTTGGTTGCCTCCTGTTTTAGCGGTTGTTTATCATTCTTTACAAGAACTACCGTGATATTATCCTTCCCGCCCTTGTTGTTCGCTGCGGCGACAAGTTCTTCTCCCATTTTTTGAATTGAACTGTTTCCCGTTAGTATAGAAGTTATTTCGGCTCGGTTAACCAAGTCGGATAAACCGTCGGAACATAGCAGCAGCATATCGCCCGGAAGGAAAGGCGACTGCCCGGTTTCAATATAATCTTCATCAAACTCAATCTCCCGGCCAAAACCCAATGCCTTATTAATTTCATTTCGTTTGGGGTGCTGCATCGCGGCTTCTTCAGACAATCGACCGCTATCTTCCAAAAAGCCCACAAAGGAATGATCTTTAGATACTTTAACTAAGGAGTAATCGCGGAAAAGATATAGTCGCGTATCGCCCAAATGAGCATAATTAAACAGGTTTTTTTCAATATCTACCACCGTCAAGGTTAACACACAAGCCATTTGATCCTGTTCTTTTACCTCCTGCTTCCGGGTAAGAATTTTTTGGTTTGCCAGTATAAAGGCGTTCTTCAGCAACTTGATCAGCTCGCCACCGGGATTCGCAAGGTTCTCCATAATAGTTTCCCGAGCAATCTCCGCAGCAACCTCCCCTCCCTCATAGCCTCCTACTCCGTCGATAACACCTGCGATAATCAGGCTTTTATCCGGCGAGCTTTCCGCAATAAAGGTGTCCTCGTTATTGGCCCTTATCTTTCCGATATCGGTTAGTCCGAAAAAGTTCTCAATCATTCCCTTTATTCGTATTTTTTATATCACTGAAATGTAAGAGCAAAAGCAAGATACTGATGAGAAGGAGAGCAAGAGATAAAAGGTTAGACATCGCTGTTAAGATTTATAAATATTGATCCCTATGATGCCGTTAAGTAGTATCCTAGAGTTAATTGGCAAATCAACCCATGCCGGACTATTAATGTCGCTGCTTAAAACTTCCTTCTCATTCAGAATTGTTTTTTCGCCAAAGGAAGCGAGATAAAATTTTCGGTCGTGCTTATTGAACCTAATTCGCAAGTGAGGGGTGCTAACCCATTCAGAAGGCACCTTAAATATGTTTGAGCCTTCCAAAGTTTCATCGCTCCCGGAAACAACAATCTCTTCATCTTTCATAAAGTATTCCACCTTCCTCCCGGCATAAGCAGCATCGGGAATGATGGTTTCAAACCGCGCTAAACTATCAAGCACACCCCCCGATACATTTTTCTTCTCGTACTTTAAATTCTCAATAAAAGGAACTTCATAATAACCTTCACTATAAAAAGTAAAACCTTTCAAGATATCCGGGTTAATATCAAAAGTTTGCGCAATACCGGTTTGCCTTGGGATATAGGTAACACGGAGATTTTCTTCTTTCCTGTTGCTTCCCGGCAATAACTTTCCGATAAAGCCTTTGTCGCCTTTTTGATAATCGGGGTGAGAGACAAAGCGAAACACCCATTTACTGCTTGAGGGCTCCACCGTTTTGCCTTCCGAACCGTATTGTTTTAAAATCTCATAAAACTTCTTTAACGATTCTTGAATGATAAGTCCGAATAGACCTTTCTTATTCTCCTGAAATTCCTTGTAATCTTCCCCGTTGAAACAAATAATATATTCGTGATAAAAAACAATACGGTTTGCAAACGACAATTCACCGATAGACTCTTTGAATTTTTCAATAATATAACTGTAGATGTCATTTGGAGTAAGGGAGGCGGCTTGGTTACCGGATGCGGTTTCTTCGTTCTTTAAAAACCAATCTTGTATTCCGATGCGTTGCCAAAAAGATTTTTCGGGTTTCATTAATTACCTTATTTAGATATTAGCCAAACCCGGCCCGAGACAAAAAACCGGCGAAATTATCAGTATCGGATTTTCCTCCAAGCACTCTATTTTCTTTCCCCATCGTAAAATAAACGATAATATCCGGGATTTGTTGACTAAACCTCCCAAGAAATAAATTTCCGAAACTAATAATTAATGTGCTTGTTCTGCAAGTTTGCAGTTGTATGGCTTATACCTATTATTGCAGTATGAATCTGTATTTTCTCATTTATCGCGGTACCCCTACCGTTAATCTTAGCGATGAAGAAATTGAAGCTTTGTTAGTTAAAGCACGTAGGGAAAATCAAGCGCATGAAGTAACAGGGATGTTGCTGTGTTTTCCGAAAATGTATATTCAACTGATAGAAGGGCCTGAAGAGAAAATAAGGCAACTTTATAAAAATATACAAAACGACAAAAGACACAACAATGTGCACATATTAAAAGAGGGATACGAAGAAAAGCGGTTTTTCCCCAAGTGGGCCATGGGCTTCGATAAGCAAAATAAATTAATAATCGACGATGAAGGATCTTTTGATATTACAGAGTCGCAGGCCATATCGCTTTTTGAAATTTTGAATGATCGTTTCAAATAAGGTTATTTTTTGTATTTTCTTTCCCCCTCGGCTTCAAATTCCCGGCAATCTATTGTACCCGCTTCATAATTTTCAATCAATTGTCTATAGGTCTCAACAATGTTCTTTTCATACACTAAATTGACGAGAAGTATCCTCTTGTTTTAAAAACTAATCGTGTATTTCGACCCGCTCCCAAAAAGATTTTTCCGGCTTCATTAATTACCTGATTAAAATATCAGTCAAACCTGTCGAAGTTTTTGGCTGTAAAACAACCGTTTAAAAGCACAGGATGTTTTTTGTAAAATTTAGGGCAGTCTTTTGGCTGCTAAAAGGTTGACAAGTTCGAGACTAACTATTGGCAGACTTAACTTGAGAAAAAAGAAATGTCCGGTTTGTTTCCTAACCTGAAACACCGCTGCTTTACCCGATATGTGGGACGAGAGAAGACACATACTCAACACTTGATGGAGGCTATGGGGAGCGGTGTACTGTTGTAAAATAATTGATCAATCGTCAGGCCCTTACCCAAAAGCAACTTCGACGTTCCTGAACTAACCGGTTACTCGCCGGAATTAGTAAGTCGACGTCACGGAAAAGTTTTTACTTATCGAAAAGATGCACTTCCGGAATGGGATGTATAAAGAAATTTGTTAATAAGAGGAATGGGCGCCGTAATCGTACTCTCTTCCGAAACTTCCGGGCCGCTTGCCGGATTTCTGTACCGCTCATTAAACAACAAAAGCGCCCGGCTCAGCTAAGAACCGGGCGTTTTGCTTATTAGAGGCGACACAGTCGCTCATCTCGCTGCATCCTCGTTATTCAAACCTACTGTGTACCCACATTTTTTTTGTTAAATTGCAGAAACTAAATCAGGATGATAAATCTGTATAAACCTGAATATACTAATCGTTTTAAGGA
>JAYULL010000100.1:0-11171 GCA_043763625.1 Sphingobacteriaceae bacterium
ATAGCTTCATCGCCTTGCATGTAATCAATATATGCATAAGTAGTAGGACTCATTACTACATCGTGACCTGCCGCCGCAGCTTTAATGCCCCCTTCAACACCACGCCAACTCATTATAGCTGTAGATTGAGAAGGGCTGCCTTCCAGTATTTCATCCCAGCCTATAAATTTCTTTCCTTTGGATTGCACGAGTTTTTCTACGCGTTTTGTAAAATATCCTTGTACGTCTTCCATTGTTTTAAGACCTTCGGCCTGCATCAGCGCTTTAATTGCCGGATTTTTTTCCCAGAAGTTGTGCGGCGCTTCGTCTCCTCCCATATGTATATATTCAAAAGGAAATAAGCCCGTAACTTCTGTAAGCACTTTATCTAAAAATTCATACACTTTTTCGTTCGCCGGACACAAGGTATTATCAATTAATGCAATTGGAGGCGCACCTTTTGACCAATCCATAATAGGTTCGCCGGATCGAACCGAATATTTTTCTACACCCGGAGTACAGGACAGCTCGGGATAAGAAACAACCGCAGCCAAACAATGAGCCGGCACATCAATTTCAGGCAATATATTCACGAAACGTTCGGCAGCATAATTCACTAGTTCCTTAATATCCTCCTGCGTGTAAAAGCCGCCGTAGTCGCGTGGCTCGTTAGGAAGCGGAGGAGAAAAGGTTCCGAAATTCCCCACTTTTTTTACATTCCAAGCTCCTACTTGAGTCAATCGCGGAAGGCTTTTAATTTCAATGCGCCAGCCTTCGTCATCCGCCAAATGCAGGTGCAATAGATTGTATTTATATCGAACCATGTTGTCGATATATTTCTTTACATCTTCTTTGCTGAAGAAATGCCGGGCCACGTCAAACATCAAACCGCGCCACTCAAAACGCGGGTAGTCGGTAATAGTTACACAAGGAACTCGCCATTTAACATTTTCTCCAACCTGATCACCTTCTATTTCTTTAGGAAACAATTGCAGCAGCGTTTGGATTCCGTAAAACAACCCGGCCGGCTTGCTTGCCTTTATCAGGATATTTTTTACTCCCACTGTTAATTGATACCCCTCGGGCCCTAAAACAGAATCAGGTTCGGCAGTGATTTGCAAGCGAATTGTGGAATTATCATCAGTATGATTGATACTTACCTTGCGTCCGGCAGCTTTAACTAACTTACTTTTCATCAGCGTAGCAGAATTCAATATTTGAGCAGCAGAGGCGGATTTAATACTAATTTCTTCGGGTAGAACAAAATAACCCTCGGTTCTTATTAGTTTAACAGGCTCCGGAATAATAGCAATTTTTGTTTCCTGCGAAAAACCTTGGAAACTGATTAAACAAAAAACAACAATAGAAATATCTCTTTTAAAATTCATAACACTAAAAAAACGAACAAGACGAAACTACCGTATTAAACCAATAAGGCCAAAATAAATACGGTAAAAATAGTAACGAAAATATATAGAATAGCTTCAATAAAACCCGAAGATGTCGGAGCCGGAATCTGACGAAAATAATTAAAATCGTTTGCTATTATGACTCTTTTATTACTTACTTTCAAACAAAAATCTTAATCTTTTATTATTTAAGAAAAACGTTAAACTGTTACCGGCCTTCGCCGTTGTATTTCTAATGCTGTTTTTTGCTTGTAAAAAAGAGCGGCAAACCGAGAATCTTTCAGTAATGAAAGAGCTGATGACAAAAGGAGCGGGATCGAAATCTTCTACCGCCTCCTCTCGGCAAAAGCTTACCCAACTGAATTCGTCTCTGCCTGCTAAAGAAAAGCTGAAACAAAATTTGAGGCTCCTTCTAAAAACACATCCCCAATATCAGTTTGCCGTTCGCAGGGCTTTAAAACTTGAAAGTGCAGAATGCAACGATAATACGAAGGTGACTCAATGGCTCAACGGGCAGCTTGCTGATTGGGACGATGAGGTTCTAGACTATGTTTTCGGGCTGGACATGTTGTACCTACCTACTTTAGATGCCTTGATATTTGAAAACAGTTCCTTGAATCAATATTTCGGAAAAAACGGAGAATACACCCAACGCATAACCAAAACTTTTAAAGATTTAAAACGTTTTTGGAACATCCGGTCCTCAGACATTGCATTGGTAGCCATGCACGGAAACATGCTTGCCGACCGAGATAAATTGGTTAGAACGTACGAGGCTGCTTACGACCTTTCAAATACAGACGCCCAATTTTATGCGGACTTTGTCTTGGCTGTTCTTGACGTATTTCCGCAACTTAGGGACGGGAATCATCCAATTTTTACCTTTAATTCAGTAGCTTTTAACGGCTTTGAATACCCGCCTTACGGAGTACTTGCGGATAAAATTGTAGTGGGAGACGGTATAATGGAAGCATACACAGCTATAGGGTACGGAGATGTTGCCCCGCAAGCTATTTTGGCACACGAATTCGGCCACCATATTCAATACCAACTAAACTTGATTGCCGACGAGGAAAGTGCGGAGGCTGCCCGAAGAATAGAATTAATGGCAGATGCTTTCGCAGCTTATTATCTGTCGCACGCTCGGGGAGCTTCAATGCAATGGAAAAGAGTACAACAGTTCTTACAAGTTTTCTTTAACATAGGAGATTGCTCCGTTGAAAGCTTTGATCATCACGGCACACCTGCTCAAAGAATGGCTGCTGCCCAATGGGCTTATAACCTTGCTAACAATGCACAAAAACAAGGGCATATTTTAACCGCCCAACAATTTAGCGTTCTTTTCGAAGCAGCATTACCGGTAATTTTAACTCATTAAACCTTTAGAAAATACTAATGGCCGAGCGCATCAACAAAATGCTCGGCCTTTTTTTGCTTCGCTAAACAGCGGGATATTTCCACTCGCCTCGGTAGTTTCTGCTTAAAAGTTTATTTGCTTCAGGATCGTTCAAAATAATTTCCTTACTTCCATCCCACTCTACGCTTCTTCCTAATTTAAGAGAAAGCATTCCCAATAATGCCATATTGGTAGAACGGTGCCCGATCTCAATATCGCAGACAGGTAACTTATTCGATTTGATCGACTGAAGGAAATTAGCCCAAAGTTGCTTAATGTTTTGGTCGTCCGGTTTATTAAGTTGTGGTGCTTGGTGTAAAACTTGTTTGTTCTTGTCTGCGGGGTAGAATGTCCAACCTTGCTGCCAGCCCATATGAAAGGTCCCTTCAGTGCCGTAGAAGTAGCAACCCACGTTTTCACCTTTCTCGGCATTATTATCTGCAAACAATCGATGTTCCCAAACTGCAGTAAAGTTTTCGAATTCAAAAGAAGCCACCTGATGATCAGGGGCATCTGTATTGTCTCTTCTAATTGATCGCCCGCCGGTAGAAAAAATCTTTCGGGGATATTTTTCTTCTGTCCACCATAAAATCTGATCCATCCAATGTATTCCCCAATCACCTAACATTCCGTTCGCAAAATCCAAATGTTGCCTAAAGCCTCTCGGATGAATAGATTTGTTATAAGGTTTTAAGGGTGCCGGACCGCAATATAAATCCCAGTTTAATCCTTTCGGTACCTCACTGTCAGGGATCATCTCCCCGGGTCCGCCACCGTAATGCACAAAGGCCCTCACCATTCCTATTTTCCCTGCTTTCCCAGATTTTAAGAAATCCATTCCGGAAATATTATGAGGCGAAACACGACGGTGCGTGCCCACCTGTACAAGCTTGCCTGTATCGCGAGCAGCAGCCACCATTGCTCTTCCTTCTTTAATTGTATGGCTGATAGGTTTTTCTACATATACATGCGCTCCGGCATAAACTGCAGCAATGGTTATCAAAGGATGCCAGTGATCCGGTGTAGCTACAATAACTATTTCAGGCTTCTCCTTGTTAAGCAACTCCCTAAAGTCAATATACTTTTTAGGCCTGTCGCTTGAAAGTTTTTCTATTTCTTTATAGGCTTGTTCTATCTGTTGTGAATCTACATCGCAAACAGCAATCAATTTTGATTCTCCGGCTGCTAAAGCTTCTCGCAAAATATTCATGCCCCACCATCCGGTGCCGATAAGCGCTGTTTTATAAGGTCGAGATTTTCCTGCAACCGATATAAGGGGCAAGGAAAAAGCAGAATACGCGGCGGCTGTCGCTGCAGTTGATTTAATAAAATTTCGTCGATCCATTAATTAAAACCGGTTTAAGTGTTGTTAGTTAATACTGCAGATTTTTGGTAAAAAAGAAATTTCAAAAGTCTCTGAAGTTCCAAGGGGCACGATAAGGCCGTGAAACCATTAGGTTAGCCGAAGCGTCATCAAACCTTTCTTTTTTCGGATCCCACTTTAACGATTTCTGTAATTCGTAAGCAATATTGATTGCATTGCATACAGTAGAGGTACGATGACCGATCTCAACGTCTGCAATCGGTTTGCTTCTTTTCTTTATGGCGTTTATCCAATCTTGATGATGATTATCGCTATGATAAACTTTTTTATCGGAGCTTTTGAGTTTTATACCCGCGATAGTTCCCGGATTCGACCTGATAAACTCTCTAGACACTTCCAAGGTACCTTCAGTTCCTATAAATTGTATTGCATTACCTACTCCCCAATTTTTATGGTTTACTGCAATACCGTTCGCGTAAGTGTAAGATAAGCCGGAAACAGCACCGGGAGCCGAGGGCGGATTAAAGGCTACCGGACCGGAGTCATCCATTCCTAAAGCCCATTGCACAATGTCAAACATGTGGGCGCCCCAGTCAGTAATATATCCGCCGCCAAAACCCTTATATCCACGC
This sequence comes from Sphingobacteriaceae bacterium, assembly GCA_043763625.1. GTDB lineage: Bacteria > Bacteroidota > Bacteroidia > Sphingobacteriales > Sphingobacteriaceae > Rubrolithibacter. Next base: position 4,741 of record JAYULL010000100.1, read on the forward strand.
CACCAAGCCCACTTATCATCTTCAATAGGGGGCGAGAGTATGGGATGATAACCGCGATACAAGGACGGCCCGATCCAAGTGTTCCAATCTAAGTATTCCGGCGTGGGCATGGAAGGTAAATCACATTCTTTTACAGGCTCACCCACCGATACATTGATTTCTTTTATCTGACCGATGTAGCCGTTCATCACCAGGTCTGCAGCTTGCCGGAAATTATACGAAGAGCGCTGCATGCTCCCGGTTTGTAAAACCCGTTTGTATTTTCTAACGGCGTCAACCATTGCTCTGCCTTCCGCAATTGTTAGTGCAAGCGGCTTTTCGCAATAAATATCTTTTCCGGCCTTTGCCGCGTCAATCGATACCTGAGCATGCCAATGATCCGGGGTAACAACTACAACAGCATCTATATCTTTACGTTCAAGCAATTCCCGGTAATTTTTATATGCTGTTACGTCTGCCGCAACTTTCTTCGAATTGGCTGCTTTAGCCAAGCCTGTAAAATACTGTAACTTTTTACTGTCAACGTCGCAAGTGGCTATAACAATCGGTTCAGGGCAATTAACAAAACTGCCTACCAAACCTTGGGCCTGCTTTCCGTTGCCCACAAAACCCAAATTAATTCTATCACTCGGAGCCAAATAGCCTTGTCCTCCCAATACATGCCTCGGTATAATGGTAAATGCCGCCGCACCTATAAAAGCACTCTTCAAAAACTTCTTCCTATTCATTTTAATATGAGATTTATCGATTTAAAATTAGAAGAAATTTATTGATCGACAAATGCAGTTTGGTAGCAAGACGGATACAATACCCAACCCAAAAAAGACCGGACCTTATTCATCTTGTTCCACAAAACCAATTAGCGAGCTATTTAGGTATCAAACCTCAATCATTAAGCAGAGCAAGAGCGAGAATTCTTAAAAAAAAAGCGCCAAAGCGTATTTCCTAACTTAAGTCAAGAGTTATTGTATCTCGCCAATCTACTTTTGCAGTATCGTTTAACATAAAAAGAAATGCAAAAGAAAACTTTATGGATTGGACTTGCCTTAGTATTGGCAATTAGTTTACAGGTGAATGCTCAAAATGCCGAACAAGACAGTACTTACAAAAAGTTTTTTGTAGGTAGTTCATTGTTGATGTTAGGGAATTTTTCTAAAGTAAATAACCCTGAGTATATACAATTAAATTTCGGATATAGGATAACACCTAAAGATGTTGTTTCCCTTGATTTTAAAAGATCCATTTATTCTTTTCCAATAGGTCTCCCTTTTGGGCCATCATTTGATAAACCGGGAGAAAATTATCCCGGCCATGCTCGCATACTTGCACCTACAGTGGGATACCAGCGTTTTTTGTGGAAAGGAGCCTTCACATCCCTTCATGCACTAAATGCTTTTGAAAAATATCTAGATGAGAATGATAAAAAGATTGGAAATGGATACACGTTATATCTGAACTTCCATTTGGGTTATCAGTTTAAGTTTTTTAAGAACCGGGTCTTTTTTGAACCAGCCATTGGATGTAGTTATTGGCCTGTAAGAACTAGTGTTCCAGAATCTTTTAAATCAGTAGAAGAAAAATGGCCTAACTACTTTATTCAACCCGGGCTTAATTTTGGGTTTAACTTTTAGAACTACAATAATTAGATGAAGGCAGTTATTTGCACGAAGTACGGAATCCCTGAAGTTTTGCAAATTCAGGAAGTTTCTAAACCAATACCCAAAGCCGGTCAAATTCTTGTCAAAATAGTTGCTACTGCGATCAACTCCGGAGATGTAAGGGTAAGAAGTCTTAATGTTAAGGGATTTATGAAGTTAATTATGCGCTTGGTATTAGGGATTTCAAAACCAAGAAAACCCATCTTAGGAACTGTTTTTTCGGGAGTTATTGAAAGCAAAGGAAATAAAGTCTCAAAATTCAAAGTTGGAGATAAGGTTTTTGGAATGACCGGTTTCAAATTCGGAACATATTCAGAATATATTGCAGTTAATCAGAACAGCAATGTGCTTGAAATGCCTAAAAATGCTACATACGAAGAAGCTGTTGCAATAATTTTTGGTGGACAAAGAACGATTCATTTTTTAGGGAAAGCACAGATTACCGAGAAATCAAGCCCGAAAATTTTAATTATTGGTGCAACCGGTTCAGTAGGAACAGCAGCAATACAGGTTGCCAAACATCATAATGCAAATATAATAGCAGTCTGCAGTTCTAAAGGTCATAAACTTGTTGCCGAATTGGGAGTTTATAACATTGTTCATTATGACAAGGAAGACTTTACAAGACGGACAGAAAAGTTTGATATAATCTTTGACGCAATTGGTCAGTACGGTAAAAATCAATGTAAAAATCTCTTGAACAATAACGGTGTTTATGTAAGTGTTAATTTAGGATACGCTTCCGAAAACATAAAACAACTAAAGCTATTAAAAGAGTTGTTTGAGAAAGGAGATTTTATAGCTACGATTGACAGAACTTTTACAATGGCCGAGATAGTTGAAGCACACAGATACGTAGACACAGAAAGAAAAAAAGGAAATGTTGTCCTAAAAATATGTGAATGACAAGAACACCAGCCACCAACACGGGTTCCATAGATAATAAGACTTTTTATTGGGTTAAGCAAACCCATAAGGTTAACAAGTCTTCACCAATAGCATCTAAATAGTTAAAAATAAACACATGAAACGATTACTGAATTTAATTTTCTTCGTCCCTTTTATAGCTTTCGCTCAATTTGAGGGAAGCAAAGCAAGTATTTAAAAGCCCTAATCTGCCGGCAGCAATCGCCGGCCACAAAACGATCGCCATCCTGCCTTCTGATGTCTTGATCACCTATCGGAAGCAACCGAAGAACTTCAATCCCGAGGCCGACCGCGAATAGAAAATAAAGATGTCAACTAGTATTCAGGGTAGTTTATACACCTACCTGTTAGGACATTCAAATGAATATCCGATAAGCATACAGACTGTGGATGAGACAAATCTCCGGTTGAAAAAGGCGGGAATGGAAGGCAATCTGGACAAGTTTACCAAAACGGAAATAGCTACCGCTTTAGGCGTCGATGCTGTTCTTGGCAGCAGATTTGAAATGAGGCAGACACAGTCGGATGGCGTTGCCATTGCTACGATGATCCTCGTAAGCGGAGCTTGGGGAAGAACAGGCATCGGGAAGCTCACATTAGCTCTTATAACGGCACGGATGGCGAATTGCTCTGGAGGTTTTACAAGTCCATGAATGAGAACGTAATTGCATCTTAAACAGATCTGATAGAACGAATGATGAGGAAAGTGGCCAGGAATTTCCCGTATAGGACCATTGATTAGCGATAAGCAGATCATTACTATCATTTGACTGAAGAAGAAGGCAGGTTCTTTGATATCTACGTCTTATATTTAATTTGAAAAAAAATAGAATGAAAGCATCAATACGGAATAAATATTGCTCGCCGGATGGGATAAACTTAATAACATCGAGCCATATACCCAATCCCAAAAAAGATGAGATATTAGTAAAAGTAAAGGCTACTACAGTTAATCGATCCGATTGTGGAGTTCTTACGGGAAAACCATATGCAATTAGATTATTTTCGGGCTTATTTGAACCAAGACTTAAAGTCACCGGTACTGATTTTTCGGGTCTGGTAGTGTCCAAAGGAGACGACGTTGACAAATTCAATATTGGTGATGATGTGTATGGTTTCTTTGATCAAGGAATTGGTTCACATGCTTCTTATTTTTGTGTTTCAACAAAAAAAGCCATTTTAAAAAAACCGGGAAACATTACCTATGAACAGGCCGCAGCAAGTTTGGAAGGTGCACATTATGCTTTTTATTTTTTAGATAAAGTAGTATTAAAGAAGGGTGATAAAGTACTATTAAATGGTGGAACAGGAGCAATAGGTAATGCGGCTTTACAATTTTTGAAGTATCGGCGTATACATGTAACGGTTACTTGCGAAACCGATTATATACCTGTTCTGAAATCAATGGGTGCAGATAAGGTGATTGATTATACCAAAGAAGATTTTACAAAATTGAATGCTCAGTTTGATTTTGTATTTGATGCGGTTGGTAAAAGTACATTTGGGAAATGTAAACCTATTATGAAACCCAATGCCATTTATGTTTCTTCTGAACTAGGCCCTTACTGGCAAAACCCATTATTAGCATTAATGGCCCCTTTAATGAAGGGGAAGAAAGTCAAATTTCCGATTCCTTTTTCAATTCAACGTAGTATGGCTTTTATTAATGAGTTGATTGAGAAAGATAAATTCAGGCCTTTGATTGACAAACGATATCCGTTTAGTGAAATTAGAAGTGCCTTTGATTATGTGAGGAGTGGAAAGAAAAAGGGGAATGTAATTCTAACTTTTGATTAATTATTAGCCCCAATAATATGAAAAATCCATTTTTGTTGATTTTTTAATGAAACTCTTTTTTTGTTAGTCTGAGTTTTTAAAGATTATTAAGATATTTCGCAATTATCTTTATAATTTTTATTTTTAGCTTATGAATTTCGATTATGAGCTACCAAAATCCGGTAAAGTAAAACCTGATTATGAAGTTTTGGAGATACAAAATTCGCTTTCAAACTCCAATGAAAATACTCAAGAGGAAAAAGATTTTTTTGCAGAATGGATTAAAGTTAAAAGAGTCAAAAAAGGAGTATTTCTGTTAAAAGAAGGCCAGATGATTAGATCTTCTTATCACGTTTTTAAAGGCTGTATTAGAGAGTATTATCTAAAGGATGGTGAAGAAAAGACTGTAGCATTTTATACCACAGGGGATAGCCTATCTGATGACGGGAATAATTTAAAAGAAATTCCTAGCACTTATAATTGGGAATGTATGTGTGAGTGCATTATTTCAATCTTCCCATTTGCGGTAGAGAAAGAAATGTATAAGCGTTTCCCACGATTAGAATCTCTATGCAGAATGGGAACCCAAAAGAAGTTTTCAAGATATAGAAACGATATAAGTACCTATCTTTCTTCCAGCCCTGCAGAACGATATGAAAACCTGATTAAAACTAAGCCTGAACTGTTTCAATTGGTTCCGCTTTATCATATCGCAAGTTATTTAGGAGTAAAACCTGAATCCTTAAGCAGAATAAGAAGCAGATTGAGATTTTCTTAATCTTCCACTTTTCCCTCAGAATTATCAAGTCATTGTGCACCTGTGTAAGGGATTTCGACCACAATCGACTAAACGACTATCCTTTTTTCGTTATCCTAATCAATATGTTTTCGTTTCTACAGACTTGAACAAATTCAAAAGATTTATCCTACCGCTACAGTAATCATAAATACTACCCAACATACCTATTCTTTCTTTGAAAAATATGGCTTTTGCACTATCAACCTAACAAAAGAGTTTTATACCCTTTGTATGCATAGGTATGATATGATTGTACTTCCAAAAGAAATATTTAGCTAGTAGTGTAAGCAAATTAAAAATGATGTGGTCATAATAATATGAACCTCATAAAGAAATTCTATTTGATACTACTGATATCATTTAGCGTTAATCCCTCAGTTTTTTCTCAAAATCTTACAAAGGAAATTGACAGTGCAATTTTAACGGTGTTTAAAGATAATGTTGGACGCGGTGGCGCATTTATGGTGGCAAAAGGTGGTAGAGTAATTTATAATAAAGCTTTAAGGCCAATTTAGAATTGGATGTCAATAAATAACCACTTAATAATGTTCATCTAAATCAACTCATTTTGATTTTGTTGCAATTTCTGATGTCAATTTTTGTTCTCTACTATTATCTCTTTGTTTTTACATGACATAACACAATGTTTGTGAATTACTGCGGATTTTGTGCTTTTGTGAAAGGGCATCTTTTCTATATCTTTAATCTGTTAACGGATGGGAAATTGGTTGAAATTCCGTAACAACACAAACACCCGTTCCTTGGTGGCAAGTGTAACAGCAGGCAATAACAACATATGAAAACAATGCAAGACATACTATTTGACTTTATATCAAAATACATTTCTCTAACAGAAGATGACAAGAACGCTATCGTTTCTTTAGATATATTCCGTTCTGTTAAGAAAGGGACGATTCTACTCAAAGAAGGACAGAATTCACAAGATTGCTATTTTGTTTTAAAAGGATGCATACGCAAATATTACATTATAGATGGTGAAGAAAAAACTACCGCCTTTTTTACAGAAATGGAGGAACTGACACCGCATTGTGTAAAAAATAATTCTCCGTCTGAATATTTCATAAGTTGTGTAGAAGATAGTATACTAACGGTTGGAACCCCTGATATGGGAGTTGAAATATTTTCTACACCTAAATTTGAAAAAATGTGTAGAATATTGTCGGAAGAATTTTTAGCCCAACAGCAAATCAGTTTTGACGAGTTTAAGACTTTTTCACCTGAACAACGATATTTAAACTTAATACAAAACA
>JAYULL010000101.1:0-3126 GCA_043763625.1 Sphingobacteriaceae bacterium
AGGAAGCCTGAAGGACTGCTAAATCATGTCCTTCTTCGTCGGTTTCCACATACAGTTCTTCCAATCCGGCATCAATTAATTCCAGTTCAAGCTCTTCTAAATCCCGGTCCTTGGGCTCAAATCTAAATATCGACTTTCTGTTAAATATGAAATCGAGCGATCCTGTTTTGCCTAATGTTCCGCTAACCTTGGTAAAATAACTGCGAACATTGGCAACAGTACGATTTGTATTATCTGTAGCGGTTTCTACTAGAACTGCAACTCCGTGTGGTGCATACCCTTCGTACACAATCTCTTCGTAATCTTTCTCATCTTTATTAAAAGCCCTCTTTATAGCCGCATCTACACGATCTTTGGGCATATTTACTGCCTTAGAATTTTGTATTGCGGTACGTAGTCTTGAGTTAGATTCCGGGCTCGGTCCGCCGGCTTTTACAGCCATAACTATTTCTTTTCCCAAACGGGTAAACTGGACCGCCATTTTTGCCCAGCGTTTAAATTTTCTTTCTTTACGAAACTCGAATGCTCTTCCCATATATTTTTATTGGAACGACAAATTTAAGACGATAAGGAGATTGTGCAAGTTTTATAATCGTTCGTAGTGATATCTGCAGCATAGAATCAGGATCGCTTCGTTCTCGATTCGATAGATAAGTCTGTGTTCTAAATTAATTCGTCTCGACCTCCATCCGGCATAATTATGCTTTAATGGTTCAGGTTTTCCCGAACCCTCAAATGGAGTTCTCTAAATTCCTTAACAAAGGAACTAATTTTCTTTAAAATTGATTTGCCGTTTTGTTGCCGGTAGAGAAACTCTTCCCATCCTCTGTCCACAAAAATAATCCGCATTATTCCTCGATAAGCGTTCTTTCACTATACTTCTCTAGTTGGTATTCTTTAAGTGCTTTTTGCAAATTAGCAGCATTTGCAGGACTTTTAAGTAAGTAAAACGTTTCTTGCATACTATCATAATTTGCTTTTGAAAGCGCAAAAACATCTTCACCGTTTGATCTTCGGATAAGTCGTTATCTCCGTTCTACTAAAGCACAATAAAAATATGTCGTACAATATCTCGTACAACTTGTCTAATCTAACTTTGCCGCCAGCACACAAGCCTTTCTATACTTCTTCACATTGCCTTTTAAATCGAAAACTTCCATGAACACTACATATATCCCTACCGAAGCTTTTTCATTTTGTTCAGTCAACCCGTCCCAAACAACAGAACCTTCCCCGGCTAGAGTTTGGTTCCTCTGTATCCGCCTTATCAAAACTCCCTGATCAGTAAATACAGAAGTATTGGCAACAAGTCCGGGTTGGGCAAAGTGATAATTTATAGAAAGGGCATCCTCAAAACCGTCGTTATCGGGCGAGAAAGTTTTAGATGTAAGGGCCACTTCATCTGTAGTGCTCGTTTCTTCGGCATACTGAGAATTTTTATAACCGGGAGTCCCAAATCCGGCAATAGCCGCTGCCGACCGAAAATTTCCCGAAGCATTAGTCGGGTTTTTAAAACTTGATCGCTCTAAGGAAGCCCCTTCCGCATCTTTGATTAAACCGAAATGCATCTTTTCGGAGTAATTCAGCTGATCGATTCTTTCGTTTCCGGCAAGCAAAACTACCACTCCGGCGTCATCGTTAAATGCCGGCAGACTTTCTGTTTTCATTATTGATTTCGGATCTCTAACGAGGTATTCGTGCCCGATATTACCAGGATCAGTTGTAATCGCCAGAAATTCCTTAGGCTTAAACAGAATTTGTTCTTTGGCTATCCGCTTTATCGAAACGAGGCTGTCTTTATCATTCATCGTAGCAACAGCAAGCTCTTTAAGATCGAAAGTTTTATCTGAATTGTTATAAATTTCGACAAAATCAGCTCCTCCCGGTCGAGGATTAAAAAGAATTTCGTTAATTAAAATATCATTCCGGGTAATTTGATCGGGATAATTAAACTCACCAGAATTATTACCTGAAGAAATAACAGCGCCCGAACAGTCGGTAATTCCGGCAACTTCAACTTGATAAACTTTTCCCCGACTTATTTGATTGCGGAACTTCAGTTTCACTGTGTCAAAATCGGGACCTAATACTTCTACGCTCAGAGGATTTCCGACGGCATTATTTAATAGATAACTTTTAGCCGAAGAAGCGGAAAGACTGTCAACACTTCGATTAAAACCTAAAAGCAGCGTAGAAGGATCTCTAATCTCAGCATAGACCAATTTTATAGGTTCGTTCGAAGCAGCGCTAAAAACAGAATTAACCGTACCCGGAGTTCCGCCTTCATCGGCCTTACTTGCCGCCCAATTTTGGATCCCTGAACATACTGCATTAGGGTTAATCATTTCGAGTGAATAACCGCCCTGCTGTTTTTCTTTGTCTTTATACCAAGCCAAATTATAAGTTACTCGCTGAAACTCTTTGCCTTTACTGTTCTTTAACACTAGAGTCTCCTCGGTATTATTAAGACTCGGGAAAGGGTAAATTCCGAAGACCTTACCGGAAGATTTAAAGCTCAGGGTGTCTTTAACTGCACAAATTATCAAATACCCTTTCGCGTCAATCGAACCTGAAGTAAATGTGTAGGATGTATTGCGGGCATCAGAATAAACCAAACCTTTTAGATTAACAAGACTATCTGAGGGATTAAAAAGCTCAATGAATTCGCTTTCCGGCAAACCTATAATCGGCGCCGGGTCGGCAAAAATCTCGTTAATAACAACCGGATAATTTTGTTCCGGAACAACAGGGATAGTAAAGGTTATCGCATTCTCAGGAGAATTAATAATGGCACCGGAGCAAGTTTGAAGTGAATTAATTGTTAACGTATAAGTTTCGCCTTTGCTGAATCGATTGTTAAATTCTAAGTGTAAGGTGCGGTAATCAGGTTCAGCTAAAGTAATTTTTCCGGGGCCTCCGACTCGGTTATTTATAGTGAAAGCACTTGGATTTACTGATAGCGTATCAGGAATTTGATTGAGATAAACACTTAACGTGGAATCAGAAGTTACTTGAATACTGTCGACTCTAAGTTTTTCTTTTCCCGAAATACTGTTGTCCACTCCGGGAGTGCCTCCTTTTTCGTTTATTGAGGCTGCCCAATTATAAAATCCCGAGCAATCTGAA
>JAYULL010000102.1:0-3107 GCA_043763625.1 Sphingobacteriaceae bacterium
ATTAAAAATGATCAAGATAGTGAGTAATCAAAAGGTTTTCCTTGTTTAAAAAGTAGTAGCCCGCCGAGGAATATTGGTAATCTTCGGGCAAAGGACATAATCCTGCTTTCACCGGATTAAAATGTATGTACTCAAGTTTTTCCTCTAACACGGCCCTCGTAAACATTGTTGCCTTATAAGGTCTTCTCTCCCAAAAATGATACTGTCGATCTGCCTGGGTACTTTTGTATTTTTCTAACTCCGCCATATGATTCTGCACTAAATTAAACCTAATTTGTTGCGCAGTGTATTTCAAGAATTGTTGTTGAACACTTTTATCTAAGCACTCATCCTGTTTACGCCACAACAGGTGAATATGGTTAGACATGATTACATAACCGTAAAGCCATACCCTTTTCTCTCGCACTAAAAAACGGAGACTGTCTAACACAATCTCTTTATGCTTCTCCTCGGCTAAAAGCGGTTGCGAATTTAGGCATGTAGCTGTAAAGAACTCAAGACCGGAACAAATGCGAGAAAGATAAGAAATAGGTAAGAGATATGGTACGGTGATAACACCGACCAAAGGAGAAAATAGGTAAGAGATATGGTACGGTAATAACACCGACCACAGGGAAATAGGAGGGCTGATCCGGCATTTGAGATTACTTAAAGAGGAGCCATCAAACCAACTACTTTATTTTGAAAGAATGGAAGGCAAAAAGTTCTGTTCTTTGTATTTAAGTTTTCCGTTTGTTCTTGTTCGAAGTCGCAGGAGCTTTTACTTTCTTTGGTTTAGGCTCAGGTAATTCTTCAGCAGTAATTAGTACTAATTTCTGCAACCACCTGCCGTCCTCTAGTTTTTCTTCGATCAAAAAACTTGGTTTAGCGCCGGGATACGGGGATGCTTCAACAACGTCAGTTATATACGCTCTTCCGGAAGTGGTAGGCTTTATAAACAGCTTATTATCGCAAATAAGGGCGAACAACTTGGTATCGAAATACAAGGCGTATTCACCAAACATTTTCTTTGATGTTATTTGTGTTGCAAGATCTATTTGGTCAATTACAAAGTCGACAAATTGCCTGTCTGATGCCATTTCAAATTAAGTTTATGAAGTGTTAGCAAATTAGAATTTATTCGTCTTATTCACCGGTGTTTCAAACATTACCCTGGCGTCGCAGTGTTTCATTTTGCTTTATTCAACATGTATATTATTGCCCTTCAGTTATTAAAGGGATTATATGTTTAATTTGAGCATCGCTCAATCATCCCGGCGGGCACTAAAGACTGCTTAACTCCGGCGGTATTGGTAAACTATATTATGCCTTTGCATAAGGCAGACGGCCTATTGGTTTTGAAACAAAGTAAGCATCAAGCCCCTGACTGATTAAAACTTCTGCTTCTGATAAAGCAACAAATCCATCCGGTCCGACCAATGAAGCATTTATATCAATATGTATAATACTTCCAATAATTAGGATGGTACCGTTTAACGGGATCGGAATTTTGTCTTCAAACTTCATGGCAATTTTTACTACAGCGTTTTCTACCAAGGGAGCAGAGCAGACCGGGTGATATAGTTCGTTAAAACCAACTTTCTCAAATTCCGAAATGCCTTTGCCATAGCGGGCTGAGGTTTGATGTGCCTTTTCGTATTCCGAGGACCTGATATAGTTTAAGGTGTATTCTTTTGTTTCAAGGATATTTTGCAAGGTATCTCTCTGCACACTGTCGGGCCGGTTTATCAATCCGAGTAGGGCAGGGTTAGCACCAAGGTGTATCAGCGAATTAAAGATTGCAAGATTTGTATGGCCGGCCGCCGATTTAGTACCAACCAAAACAGCCTGTCGGAATCCCGCTAAGGAATTAACAAAAGACCTTCTATAGCCTTGTTCCAATTGATCAATGTCGTCTTTATTCAAGATCATGTTATTAGTTTATTTGTACAAATGCTTCTCTACTTTTTTCCAATAAGAAAAGAAGGAAGGATAATATCCCGAAACTTCTTCCGTGATCCAATCTCTTTCATCTTTGTTTCCGCTATAACCGGCATTGAGCGGATGCTCTTTATAGAATATGTTCTCTGCTTTACAGGTGTCGCAAAATGATTTAAACGAGCCGGTATAAATTTGAATACCGGGTATGTTTTTACTTAACGCCAACATAAAGTCGATGCACTTTTTACTAACGGGATATTTCGAGAAAAACTCGGGCTCAATTAGTAAGATCCGATTACCCGGTTCATCGTTATGCCAAACCGGATCAAGGTTGTAATAATTATAGATAAAGGTTGGTAGGGCGGAATTAAATTCGATGTCGGTAGATTCGGGTAGTTCCGATTCAAGACTGAACTTGTGTGTGTCTGATAATGAAGCCGGCGTTGCCATACTTTCAAGCGCTTCGTAGGATGTATCCAAATAAGTGTTCATCTGATTAGTACCGGTGTACTTGTTGATGTTTTCTTGGTTGGCGTAGTATTTTTTGTTGCTGTTTGCACCGGCAACCCACTGCCAACTGCAAGCATTGCTGGCCCAATCTCCATCTAGTAAGTGATGATAAAGCCATTGAGCCGGATGATACCAATGCGATTTGGCAATGTTACAAACCAGAGAAGCCACATACATTCTGCAATGATTATGCATATAGCCGGTTTGGTATAATTGTTTAATTGCATTGTCAATGCCTTCTATGCCGGTTGTGGCATTTATGATTTGTAACGGAATTTCATAGTTATGAACCGGTGTTTGGGCTTGTTTAATCTCTACGTTGAGATCCTTTACTTGTGCCACCCGTTGAAAATAATCTCGCCAACATAATTCCTTAACAAAATACTCAATCTGCGAAATTTGATATCCTCTATCTAAAACCGATTGAAGCACTTGTTTAGTACTAATTACACCTCTTGAAATATAAGGCGACAAGCGGGTAACTGCTCCGGCCACATAATTACGCGTTTTTCCATATTTCACCGGATCTATTTCACCGAGTTTTTTCAGGATACTATTGTAATTTGTTCCAAATTGCAGGTCCATTACCGCTTACTTATTTTATTTAATGAAATGCCTTTTTGAAGACTGCATTTAAACCGGGATATAGCGGAATTTCTCTTTTGCGCATGCTTTTG
>JAYULL010000103.1:0-11063 GCA_043763625.1 Sphingobacteriaceae bacterium
TTGCTTCTTCCTCCTAAAAAAATATCGGAATCTAAATGAAATACAGTCTTATTTTCGGCTGTATACAGGCCGAAAAAATAAGAATAAAAAGGTCCGCCGCGAAAATCTTTATCGGGAATCAAACCTGCTTCGAAAAAGAATTGCGATACTCTTCTCTTAACATCCTCTGAATAATCAACCGGTACAATTTTCAAATGAGGAAAATCGGGTTTCAAACTCTCTAAATAAGCATAGAGACAGGTTCGCTGTTCTTCCCAACCGGCGCCAAACCTTCCCTTGCTTTTTTTGGTATCTACCGTCAATAAAATTTCATCAACTTGAGTTGCTAAACAAGAAAGCTGATGAGGCAATATCAACTTAGGATGTTTAAAATCTGAAGGAGCCAGACTTATTTGTAGGGTGACAGACATTACTTATTTATTGCAGTTTGTACAAGCTTAAGAAATTCATGTTTCTCAATTTCCCAGTTCAAATGTTCAGCAGCTTCTGCCACGTTCTTCTTCAATTGAAAGAATCTTTCCTTATCTCCCAACAATTCATTCATGTTTTCAATCCAAACATCTTTGTTGTCTAATGATATCTCTATCCCTACGTCGTACTTACTCAACATCTCTTGTTGACCAACCGTATCAGTAGCTATTACCGGAAGACCTGATTGTAAATATTGAAAAAACTTGTTTGTAATAGTATAGTTTCTGCTCTGAGGTTCTTTTAAATCCAATGCTAAGCCCACATCAAATCGTGCAATAAACTCCGGCAGTTCCGCATTACTAATTAGTTCGTGAAAGAATAACGGAAAGTTCCGGTTCACCAATTCAATCAGCTCGTTTTTAAATGATGGAGATACATTCCCGAGGAGGTGTAGCTCTATTGGAACTTTCACGATTTTTAAAGCACACAAAAAAGACTCCAACCCTCTTCCCGGACCTATCGTCTGGGAAAACCAAAATAATTTACAAGGGTGAGTTTGCTTGTCACTTTGGATTAGACTATTTTTAGGAAAAACATTATAAATAACTCCCGGTCTTTTGGCATTATAAAACTGCGCCATTGCCGTTGCTAGGCCTTCTGAAGTAGTCCAAACTCCTGCTGCATTCTTAATGGCAAATTTTTCGGCTTTCTTAAGAAGCTTAATCGGTCGGCTTTTTCTTGCTTCCGGCAATAAATCTTCAGAATACCAGTCTTCGATATCGAATGCCGTTTTGTATCCACTCCTAATAAGCCGGCAACCAATAACTGTAGGTAATTCTTGATGCATGATATATAAATCTGCCTTTCGTAACTTACACGCCTTTAGCAGTCTACCGGCTCCGTATCCTAAAGAAAATTTTGTATCTATTCCTAACCCCACAAGTCCGGTTGCTAAGCGTTTGATGAAACGATCCTTGAAAGTTTTAAAGCTGAATAAACGTAAATCGGAGTAGAAATGATATTCAATTTCATAGCCCTGTAGCAGTTCCAGATCCTCCGTTAACAGCTCGTTAGAGTAAATTGCAGTGAGAATTTGCACTCTATATCCCGCTTCGGCTAAAGCAGTTGCTTCTTTGTAAACACGCGGGTTGCGGCAAAGATGAGATTGACTTACAATAACAATCAAACTCACTTTATCATGGCTTTGATCTTCGATACTGCTTTCCAACCCAGCAGCTCTGTTATTTTTTTTGTGATTCCACCTGCAGGAAAAGCGTAGTTGGATCCGCCTAAGTCCTTGATTCTGCTTTCAGCAATTGCAACAAGTTTCGGATATAAACAATAGTACTCGTAAACAAAACCCCTTAGAATATTAGCACAATACAATTGTGTTTGCTCGGTTTTTAGCTTATGTAGTAAATAATCGCAGCTTAAGTTTATCGCTAATAAATATGATTCGGCTGCTTTTAAACTTTTTTGGCCTGACAATGCTCTACCTTCCATTCCTGATCGGTAGTATAAAATGGCTTTTTTGCAAAAAACAACTCTTTCCGCCGTTAGCATTATTCGAGTAAAAAATTCAGTGTCGTCGTTCAGCGTTAATCGTTCATCCCACAGCCCTGCTTTTTCAATAATTTTTCGCGGAATCAAGAAGATTCCGGGTTGAGTCATAGGTTGGGCATTTTTCCATGATTTACAAATCCATTCTTCCGCTGCAATATCCGCCCAACACTCCTCAGGATTCAACTTGAACGTTCTAAGATCATTTCTATAAAACCTGCCCCAACACCCCGAAGCCACGGAGTTTTGGTTATGTGCCAATGCATTAACTTGTTCCATGATTGTCTCAGAGCTCAAAATATCATCTGCATCAAAAAACTTGACATATTCGCCGCGAGAATTGGAAAAGCCGAAGTTACGGGTAAAGGCAGCGCCGGAGTTAGGGTTGGAAAAAATTTTTACCGAATTACTTTCATACTTCATTACAGTGTTTAAGCTGTTATCAGTACTTCCGTCGTTGACAATAACTATTTCTATATTCGGGTATGTCTGCCTCAAAATACTTTCAATAGCCTCCTGCACATATTTCTCGGCATTATAAAGCGGTATTATTACCGAAACCAAGGGCGTGGATTTTATATAAATTTCTTCCATGCTTTAGTAAAATAGCCTGCTTTAGATAAATCCACATAATGATGGAGAGTCCCTGCTTTAGTTTCTATTTCTGTAAACGATGGATTAACAATGTAGCTCTCTTTTTCCAATATCGTCGTTTCCTTTCCTGCAATAAGCATTGCAGAAAGGGCCTGTTCTAAATAATAAGAAGTGCCTTCCTTCTTCTCCAGAATTTCTATCCAATATTCTATCTCGTTCCAATCAATTTCAGAGCTCTTAAGTCCTATTATTCCCACGTTCAACAACAAAGGTATGTCTTGACCACATAGCTCGTCCATCAGAACTTTTGAATACCCGTATGACTCCTCAATATCTACCATGTGAATCGGAGAAACCGGGCTTTTTAACCATTTTATTAATTGCTCCGGATATTCCCAAAACAACATATCGGAGTCGAGGACTACTTTCCACGAATCCGTTGAAGTTGTATGAATATCCGTCAGTTTTTTTAAATGCGGATAAACAAGGCGTCTGCGCCTGATATTCGGAAAACGATCAAGAGGGAATGTTCGGGTGATATTTTTCTCAATGATATCGTCTGTGATTATATCTGCTCCGGGAAGTTTTGATCTGATTAAACTAAGAGTTTGGGCATTAAAAGAACCATCACTTACCAAAACAAACTGATACTTCTCTGCTGATATTTTGG
Source organism: Sphingobacteriaceae bacterium (assembly GCA_043763625.1). Lineage (GTDB taxonomy): Bacteria > Bacteroidota > Bacteroidia > Sphingobacteriales > Sphingobacteriaceae > Rubrolithibacter. The sequence continues at coordinate 3,236 of JAYULL010000103.1, forward strand.
CAAGAGACTGAATGCAAAAAAGGGTTTGATATAGAAACTTTTGTCCGGTTAAGAAATAAATTCTAGGCGCCCCGGCAAAAGACTGTATAGCAGGTAAAGAAACGGAAGCTTTCTCCATCTCACTTTTGCCTGCCATAATACGCGCATAATCGATAAACCCACCAAAACGATTAATCGATACCAACTTCGATTTAGGGAGACGATAAAATAAATCTATAAACTTCTGCAGCAAAACTCTCCGGCTAATGTATTAACTGATTTCGGTTAAACCTTCGAATAATCCACAGTTGCCTTTCCATCTAATGTAGTATTGGCTCCCCCTCCAAGCTTTGTTCTTAAACCACGATTTTATTTTACGCAAAGGCAATGTCCATCTGGGAATTGCTTTCCATGAGCAAATGTTATGCATTGACAGCACTTGAATCCACGACCTGTTCATGTTATAGTGCAAGGTTGCTAAGTAATTAACAGACAATCTTCGTTCAGGGATTAAGTGAAAAAACTTAAGCTCAGGAAAGTACCCTACCGAGTAGCCCTGCTTGAAAATATACAGGTTGATATCGTTATCCTCACCGGATGCTAAGCTTTCACCCTTTCTACCGAGTAATTGAGATGCTGAATTATCGTTAAAATAATCGATGTAAGCTTCCATACAGGCTTTACGAGGAGCGATCAACAAAGGTGAAGCCGACGGATATTCTTTTAAACCCGCTGCCTTATCTAATTTCTGGATAATAACGTCATTACCTAAATCACGAATAGCGAGACAGGTAAAAAACTCATTTAGCCAATCCGGTGGGGGCACGTCAAAAACAGGAATGGTTTTTCCTCCTATTACTCCTAAATGCGGGTTTTCAAAATAAATGCGTTGCACATGTGTAAGATAGTTGATATCAAGAGGCGTATCATCGTCAACACTAACCAATATTGGAAAATCCGCCTCCTTTGTTCCTCGAATCCTGGCATGAATTAAGCCCGGCTTTCCCTCCTTCACCAATTTGCTATTAGGGTGCCAGCTTATATCAACCAACGATTTTACCGCAATTGAACTATTATTATCGATAATGATTAATTCCCATTCGTCGTAACTTAACGTTTGATGTTGAAGGGACGACAAAACTTGATTTAGATACTTAAGGTTCGGACTATGTGTACAAATTACTACCGATATTTTTTCCATTCGCAATTTGTATGGTTTTGTAATAAAATGCTTCTGTAAGCTCCCCGATTTCTTTGCTGTTATAACGTTTATCAATCGTCTCACGGGCGGCGACACCTACACTATGAAATCGAGAAGTAGAATTAATTATTTCTAATACCGTTTTTGCAATGCTGGCCGGGGAGTTAGGTTTCACCAAATAGCCGTTTATCCCACTTTTTATCATATCCGCCATACCCCCATTATTCGTTCCAATAACTACACGGCCGGCAGACATAGCTTCAAGGCAAACATTCGGAAAGTTCTCCCACAAGCTAGGGAAAATACAAATATTCGCACTAGAAAGAATTGCAGGTATTTTCGAGTAACTTACTGGTCCGCTAAACTCCAAATGTTGCAAATATCTATTTAACTTCCTTTTAATGTAGTCCTCCATACCCAATTTAGAATTTGGGGAGGAATGCGATTTTCCTACAAACTTAAAGCTAACTTTATTATTTTCTCTAAGTATTAAAGGTATTGCATCCATCATATCTAATACTCCTTTTCTTTTTTCAAGTTTTCCGACGAAAAGAATGTTGACTTTTTCACCGGGCGATACAACGGGAATATTTTTAAGAGCATCAGAAGCTTGAAAAGGATAAGGAAGAACTGTAATATCCCGCTCTAAACTCCACCGCTTTGCAACTATACTTGCTAACTGCGTAGATGGGCTTGAAACAGAGTCAGCGGAATTTACAAGTTCAAATTCCGGATCCTTATATTGATTATAGTGCCAATAAGGAGTGACTAATTGCCTTCTGATCATCCCTCCAAAAACAAATCGTGCTCGATGATACCAAGCATTTTTAAGGTCATTGAGTTCAGAAATTAAGAAAGCGGGAGTATGGAGCTTTACCGTAAGCGGTATATCGGGGAAGGCCTTTCTAATCTCTAAGCCATCTGCGCCAAATTCTGTTGACTCTATAATATCAAAACTAGCAAAAGCGTTTCTTTCAGAAAATATCGGCAACACTTTTTGTCGAAAAACATTGGCATTAACAGCAGGGATTAGATGAAGAACGTAGTTGTCTATTTCTACCCGTCGGTAGTTTCCGCTTAAAACTCCTGCAAAAACTTCAATCGCATTTCCCCGAGAGGCCATTACCTGAGCTATTTGACCGATGTAAGTACCAATACCTCCTCCCGATATCCCTAAGGGATGCTCATAGGAAATATACGCTATTTTCATAAAACCTGCTTTTTTTTTAACCACTTGCACCATTCCAATAAAGGGCGCCTATATGTGATAACTGTTTATAGCTTTTAAGGCACCCCCAAAAATGCAGTTCTTACTTGCAATATAATGTTCATCCTTGAAATAGGTACGATACTTACCCAACGCAGATAATCCAAGTAGTGCCCATAGTATAACTAATGCCTGTATTTATAAAACAGAATTTTGGGTACTTTTAAAGACAACCCTAGTTCTTGTATAAGATTTTCAGCGTTTTTGAAAACGTGCTTCCGAGGGTAAAAATTAATATGCACTCTAGTAAAATAGGCTAATAGAGTCCAGTCGTCTTGACCGCGGAAATAATGATCGCAAATCCATTTATAGATTAAAAGAATTTCTGTATTTCGCCCCGGTTGGCTTTTCGACCTGGTTGTTTGACTATGAGCTCGAAAGTAATTGGTGGTTTTTATCGAATAACAAATTTTGGAAGAATTCGAAAGATACTGCAACCAGAACATCCAATCGCCACAGTATTTATAGTTAAGAATGCTACTAATAAATGCCTGAAGCTTATCGGTTTTTCTAAATACCACGGCGCTTGCGTTTACGATCGTGTTTTTTTTTGTTAAATAGCTTCGAATCTCCTCGGAGGCTTCGTTTACATAACCATTTTGCCACCTCCTATTGTTTAAATCTTCGTACCACCATTCCAGCTTGTTCAACATTTCCCCTTCTCGACTTACTTGGCATGATAGACAATAAAATAAATCAGATTCGCTCTCAGTCAGCTCTTGCAATGCTATTTGTAAAAATTTTTCATCACAATAGTCATCACTTTCTGCTATCCAAATATATTTTCCTTGCGCCAGCCTAATACCCTTTTGCCACTGCTTAAATGGGCTGCCGCTATTTTTTTCATTAAACAGTATATGGGCAACTTTAGGATGTTCTTTATACTGCTCAATAATTAATTTACTTTCGTCAAGAGAGCAATCGTCCAATATGATTACTTCGAAATCCTGATATGTTTGGGAAAAAACAGACTTTAAACGCTGTTCAAGAAAAGGAGCGTGGTTATAATTTGGTATGATAACGGTAACTGAGGGATTCAATTTTTTACGAATTTGCTCAAGTAAGTAAACGGTTTCAAAAGGAAATCTCCTACTCTATATCTTATTGAGCCTCTCACTTTCTTAACCAATTCATCGTATTCTTTCATTAATACGTCTTGACCATTAAAGAAAGAAATATTTGAACATAATAATTCATGATCGCACGCGATAACCACATTGTAAAGTGGCTCTAAATCCACTGATTCGTTTATAAGATCGTAGTCTCCTGAAAATGCCTGAAAATTGCCGGTAACAGTATTGGATGAAGGATAGATTAAAGATCCAAAAATCATCTTTTGGTTAAATAAACTTATATGCTTAAAGAACCGAGAAGCAAGTTTTCTAAATTCCTCAAAATATAATTCCTTTACATGATGAGGGTTTTTATAGTTCCTTTTATCCGAATAATACTTTTTGTCCGGCGATGACATAATTAAAATTCCGCCCGGTTTTAGGACACGTTTAATCTCCTCATACATCTTTTCATGCCGGTCATGATGCTCAATCGTCTCAAAACTAACTACCACATCTACAGAGTGATCTTCTAAAGGAATATGATCAGAACTTCCGGTTTTAAAAGCCAAATTATCCTTTTGATATTTAAAATTCGCTTTTTCAATAGATGCTGAATCAATATCAACACCAGTTACATAAGAGGCATGGTTAGACATAAGAAAACTGCCATATCCTTCTCCGGATGCTATATCCAAAACTGCCTTATCGTTTATAAAAGAGCCGGCTATGGCATATCTATGTAAGTGTTCTATCGTGTTACCATTGTAAATAAAAGTTTCTAACCGCTCTCCGGTCCAATTGTTATTGCGCATAAGTAGTGCATTTTATTTCATCCCAGTGTAATTTGGGTCTTATAATACCGGGAATCGTTCCCGTGTAGTCTCCTCTGTTTGTTTTACCGGACCGGGAATCAACAATATTGAAACTAAATCTATTAATATCGTGGAAATGAATACGAAAAGGCTTATACGACATTAGGGCTATACCGCAAAAATGAATTCCCTCTGCTAAAAAATTAGCCGGCAGCCAAACTACTGTTTCATATACTCCTTCTTCGTAGTCGTTCTGAACATTGTTGGTGTCATGCGAACTTAAAATATGCACCTCACCCTGATTAAATAAGTTAAAGCCGCAAATCAGATCATCTGTCGATCGCAATACTTGAAAACTTATTTTAACACCTAACTTCCGGTCGATAGAGAAATTTGTCTTATTCTTAAAGTTGTCATCAATAACTTCTGCCTTTAACAAACGCACAACTTCACTAGCGGGAGCCTCTCTTTCGCTATATTCTACGGATGAAATATTAGTATTACCGTCATTTAGATATTTAGTTATTACTTCCTCGGAGTTCCCATTCGACACAATAAAACCGGACTTAATGAGAATACTTTTAGTACAAAGCCTTAAAATAGAGTCCATATTATGGCTCACAAAAAGCACCGTCCTCCCCTCACCCTTACTGACCTCCCCCATCTTACCCAAGCACTTCTTTTGAAACTCCGCATCGCCTACAGCTAAAACTTCGTCTACAATTAGAATTTCTGATTCTAAGTGAGCTGCAACTGCAAAAGCTAAACGCACATACATGCCGGACGAATAACGCTTCACCGGAGTATCAACATAACGTTCAACACCGGCAAAATCTACAATAGCATCAAAATGCTTTTTAATTTCTGCTTTACGCATGCCCAAAATAGCACCATTCAAAAAAATATTTTCGCGACCGGTAAGTTCGGGATGGAATCCGGTTCCTACTTCAAGCAGACTTGCTACTCTACCCTTTATTTTCACTGAACCGGTAGTTGGAGACGTAACACGACTCAATACTTTAAGCAATGTGCTTTTCCCCGCACCGTTACGACCAATAATGCCTACTGCATCGCCCTGTTCAATCTCAAAATTAATATCTTTCAAACTCCAAACAATGTCGCTTGTGCCTATAGTTGTCCGGTCGTTGGTCTCTCCGATTTTTAAAAAAGGATCTTCTTTACCTCGAAGCTTAGCAAACCAGCGTTCTATATCCCGAGAAATAGTTCCGGTGCCGATTTCGCCCAACTGATAGGCTTTGGAAAGCTCTTCTGCTTTTATTGCGATAGACATTTTAATAGGTTGAGATTAAGGTTGAGGCTGAGGCTGAGTTGCTGTTCTTAATGCTTTTATAAGCTTGTTTAATGATTCTACTACGGCACTGATACGAGTGATGAGGCTTTCGGTTTCTTCAACTTTAAAATATCCTACTTTCTCCCCGTAAATTAGTTGATTTTTCGTTTCGAAGGCTGATCCTCGCGAGTAAATATAGAATTTGATTTTATCAGCTTGGTGGTGTCTTCCAAAACCTTCTGCAATATTATCCGAAATACTTAAAGAAGATCTTCTAATTTGAGAAGTTAGTCCATAATCCTCTTTTCGAGGCAAATCAATTGTAAGATTAAAAACAGCAACAGCTATTTGCATTGCTTCTTGCCAAACCGGCAACTCCTGAAAATCCCTATACACCCCTGAACCTCAATCTTAACCTCAATCTTAACCTCGACCTTAATCTCAACCTCTATCTTCTCCCCCTAAACAGTATCCACAAAATTCTTCTCCACCTTATTAAACACAACTAAACCCAGTAAAAACACTACCAAACTAGTTATGATACTGTAAGAGAAAGCTCCCGGAAAAAACTCCCCTGTTCCTAAAAATCCGTAACGAAAGGTTTCTACTAAACCGCTTAAAGGATTGAGAGCAAGAATACTTCGATATTCAGCAGGAGCAGCCGAAAGCGGATAGATAACAGGAGTGGCATACATAAGTAACTGCACCCCGAAAGTTACCAAAAACGCCAAATCGCGATATTTGGTGGTCATCGCTGAAATAATTAATCCAAAGCCTAAGCCTTGAAGAGCCATGAGCAATATTACTACCGGAAAAAGTAAAATGAATAAGTTAGGATGAATGTGAGTAGTTTGAAGCAAGAAGTAAATCCACATGCCTATGAATAACAGAAACTGAACTCCAAATCTCACCAAATTTGAAAGCACAATACTCAGCGGCATAATTAAACGCGGGAAATACACCTTGCCGAAGATGTTGGCATTATCCTTAAAAACTGTACTCGTTTTAGTGAGGCAATCGGCAAAGTAATTCCATGCCACAGTGCCGGCCATGTAAAAAAGGGGTGCCGGTGCTCCGTTTGTACTTATTTTAGCCAGATTGTTAAAAATTACGGTAAATATGATAGTAGTAAAAATCGGCTGTATAAAGAACCACAGCGGGCCGAATATGGTTTGTTTATAAAACGACACGAAATCTCGACGAACCAGCAGAAACAGCAAATCTCGGTAGTGCCAAACATCGCGTAAATGCAAATTGAATAAGTTATTTTGGGGCTTTATCTCTAAATCCCAAACTTCTTCTATACTATTACTAACGAGTTCCATTGTATTATTAATTGAGATGATTTTTGAGTAAGATTTCAACCCGTTCTTTGTATTGGCTGTATGAGAAACTATCTAAGCTGGCTTTTTGTATTCGGGCTGCAATTTCAGGGGAACGTTCCAAATTCAGTTGAGTCTCTATCGCTTGTTTTATTTCTTCAGGATCCAAAGGATTAACGGGCAAGCCGAGTGTACCGTTTAATAATGCATCAACAGAGCCGTCAATGTTTCCGCCGATTACTTTACAGCCACTTGCCGCAGCTTCTATAAAAACAATTCCAAAACCTTCTTTCCGGCTGGGCATTACAAAAACATCTGCAAGTTTAAAGTAGTCGCTTAACTCTTCATCTTTTACAAAACCGATAAGCTTTACATGCTCTTGAAGATTTTTTTCGGCAATTAACTTTTGCAAACGAGCAGCTTCCACTGCATCCGCCTTTCCTCCTAATATATAAACCGCGCTGCCATATTTAGCTCGTAATTCCGCCAAGCCATCAATAACCAAGTCATATCCCTTGTATTTTTCGGTCGAGGCTAACCGGGTTAATGTAAATAAGACCGGTTGCCCGGGTTGTAAGCCATGTCTTTTCAGTAAATATTCAGGTTTGTTAAAATCACTTCCAATTTTAAGAAAGGGATCCAAACAATTATTTAAAACCTTAATTCTACTTCCATTAACCCGATGTTTTTGTACAATACGATCTGCCGTATAGTTACTAACGGCCCAAATTTCAACATTCGGTTTATTCAAGAATCTCTTTTTCCCGGTTGAAATATTCCCCCATATTTCGATTCCGTGCGCAATCAGTACAACTTGCTTTTTAGGATAAAACAGGTTTAATATGCGGGCAGCAAGCAAAAGGTTTATATGGCTTAAAATGAGAATATCGCATGTGCGAGC
>JAYULL010000104.1:0-10960 GCA_043763625.1 Sphingobacteriaceae bacterium
TAACGGAAAAAACGATATGTTCTTCAAAGGGGAAAACAGCACAATTGCTGATAGTAAATCTGCTTCGCAATTTGCTATCGGAGTGGTATACGCGTTTTAGAGGTAAGCAGTAAAAATCGGGATTATGGTTCTCCCTAATCCCGACTAAAAAATAATCCGTTTAACACAAGTTGCGGATTAGTTTGGTTAGGCTGTCGCTTTTCTCATGTCAAGGCAGCCTGCCAAATTTTTACCTAGGGATAATGATAGTAATAATTCTGTTTAGGGCAAAAGCTTTTTTACTGGACTATCTTATTGGCGCAAGCTGAACTTGCAAAAGCCTCCGGCTTTGCTTTAAAAACAAATCCCATGCTTAAAATATACCCCATAGCTTCGTGCAATGCTTGATTTGATTTAAACATCGGGTTAGTATTTATATCGGCATGAACTTCCAGATCTACGTCGTATAAGTCCAATAGATCGCAAAGGGAATAAGCAGTTTCTATAGACTTTTGAACTTCCGTAAGCATACGCTCTTTAATGCTCATTTTTTTCGAAGAGCGCTCTTGATGGATATACATAAATCCGCCTTTCTTTTCTCTTAAAAAAACAATAACGGTTGCAAAATCGGTTATAGCACCCTTAACTTGCGAATCAGTGCCTATGCACACTTTTAACTTATTTCCAAGATTAGTTTCGCGTTCAATAGCATGTTCAACTTCTTGAAGAATGTCTTGTTGAATGGGTTCGCCGCTGAATTTTTTCCAGGTCATATAATTTGAATTAGGAGTTCAATGACCTTAATTTTTGCCGGTTCTAAGCAAATTTTTTCAGGTCTAATAAAGATATATGATTTTATAGGAGAATATTCTAACAACCAAATTATTTAATTGTTAACTTTTTGCACCTTATTCACATAATAAACAATAAGGGAAGTGCTAAGTTTTCGTTATTTCAGTTTCACAAAACAATAAGCTCCAAAGCTAAAGCGGTAAGGCTGCAACGGTTTAGCGTTAATCAATACTTACAGTTAAACCTTCTTGTTGTAGTATTTTACGATAGATTTCAAGCTCTGTAAATGAGCCCTCAAGAATATTACATTTTCCGTCGGTATGTACGGTCCAAGCGATTTTTTCAGCTTGCGAGTTGGTGTAATCCAAGTATTTAATAAGACAATGAATGACGTGATCAAAGCTGTTCACTTCGTCGTTCCAAAGAATAAGTGTGTGACTCGATTTTAAACCCGCTAAAACTTCTTCAAGTGTAAGTGTTTCTTCCTGCGTTTCGGTGCCGGCGAAATAGATATTCATTTTACAAAAGTAATAAACGGACAGATAATTCGAGAAGAAGCGGCTATTTCTAAGTTAGAGGTAAAGTTTAAGCATTTCTCTCCAATACCGGGGCCGATGTGCTTCTTCTTCCCAAATATGGAAAGCAGTCGGGATATTTTTCTTCGATAAGTCTATATTTAGTCGGTTATTGTTTTCCAGAAACGGGTCTTCGTTTCCGATAGTTATTATAATTTCTACGTGACTTAATTTCTCCAAAATATCTTCATCGTTTAAATTAGGAATGTATTGGCTTGGCATGTTGAAGTAGATTGCTTCGTCCCAGTAGCCGTCAAACAAATCGCGAAAGGGCCCTATTTTTTTTGTAAGGTCGTAACGACCGCTCATCCCTAATACTTTGCTGAAAAGTTCAGGGTGTTTAAATACAATGTTGACTGCGTGATACGCACCAAAACTACATCCTGTCGCGACAAGTGCAGAGCCGGGGTTAAGGCTGCTAATGAAGGGGATAACTTCTGTAAGAATGTAGTTTTCATAGTCCAAATGTCGATTTATTCTTTTGGGAGGAGGACAAGATTCGCAATAAAAACTTTCAAGATCTATACTGTCAACACAATAAACCTGTAAGAGGCCGGCTTCAATCTTTGGCCGAATAGCTTCGATAATTTTCCAGTCTTCGTAATCATAAAATCTCGCGGTTCGGGTGGGAAAGAAAATAATTGATGAACCGTGGTGACCGAAAACCAGCAGTTCCATGTCTCGATTGAGGCTCGGGCTAAACCATTTGCGATATTCCCGTTTCATACTACTGTTTAACTTTAATTAGAATTCCGGCATATCGTGTCGAAAACAAAGGCCGACAATATCTCTTTCCAAAGATCGTAGCCGGCTGCGCTTAAGTGCAACCCATCTTGTTCAAAGTAAATCTTACGCGGATGTTTGTGCGAATCAAGCATTCGGTCATAAATGTTTATGTAATGATAATTTTGATGCTTTTTTATCTCACTCTCAATAATTTTATTTGTATACACTATTTGGTCACGAAGATTGAATCGTGCAATACTGGGCTTAATGGAGATAAAACCAACCGGGATATTACCGAAAGCTTGCGAGATTTCCGTTTCCAGTTGTTTAAAGAAAATAAAAATTTCTTCCCCGGTTCTCCCGTCACCAATATCGTTATCTCCGGCGTAAATTAAAAGGAGTTTTGGATTATAAGGTCTTAAAATCCGATCGAAGAACCATACACAGGCAGCAAGTGTGGATCCGCCGAAGCCTAAATTAACAGGCTTGTAGTCTTTAAAATCCTCATATAGCGTATTCCATAACCTAAAGGATGAACTGCCGTAAAATGCAACTTCGGGTACGTAGCTCAAATCTTCTTTTATTTTTTCAACTCTTTCTACCTCTTCTTGGTACCAAATCATCAGTGTCTTTTCTTCGTTTATTATTTTTACGAAAGATGGGTTTTTATTCTGAGTGGTCGAAAAAATTATCCTCTTATAAGTAACGACCTGATTATTTATTAGTTTTGAATGAATCAATAGAACCTTGCATGCTGAAATTTTTATTTTGTACTCTTTCTCTTATCAGTGCATTTATGCTCTCTAAAGCTCAGAATAGTATTCCTTTGTATTCAGGAAAAATTCCTAATTCATTAAAAGCCGAAGGCGAAGAAAAGCAAGATCCTAAAAACACTTCTATTCAATTTCTAATCAAAATTTCGCGGCCCACACTTACAATTTATCTGCCTCCAAAAGAAATTGCTAACGGAGCCGCTATAGTTATTTGCCCCGGCGGAGGCTATGGCGGGGTAGCGATAGATCATGAAGGATTTAAAATAGCGGAAGAGTTTAACAAAATCGGAGTGGCAGCTTTTGTATTAAAATACCGAATGCCTGATAATAAAGCGATGCCCGATAAAACTATAGGACCTCTTCAGGATGCCCAACAAGCCATTAAAACCGTTAGAGAGCGGGCAAAAGAATGGAACATAAACCCCGGCAAGCTTGGAATTATAGGGTTCTCTGCCGGCGGGCACCTTGCTTCAACTGCGGCTACCCATTACAATCAACAAGTTTTAGAGAATAAAGCCAACGTAAACCTACGTCCCGATTTCCAAATATTGATTTATCCCGTGATAAGTTTTGCCGACAGTCTTACTCACAGCGGGTCTCGTGATAACCTCATCGGAAGAAATGCAGGTAAAGAAAAAGTAGATTTATATTCAAACGAACTGCAAGTAACTAAAGAAACACCTCCGGCTTTTTTAGTTCATGCGCAAGATGACGAGGTAGTGAAGGTAGAAAACAGCTTGCGGTACTATGAATCTCTTCACAGAAATAAAATCCCTGCAGAACTTATTATTTACCCTAAAGGCGGCCATGGATTCGGCCTGAATAATACCACAACACCTGACAAATGGTTTGACCATTGCAAGAATTGGATGGCTGCAATGGGCTGGCTTAAGAAGTAGAGGATAAATTATTTCGGGAACGAAGTTTTCATCACATAAAAATTACGTCATGTATTTGTAATAACCCTTTGCTATTGCGTCGGGAATTGATATTTTTGCCCCGTTAATCCTCCTGAAATTTATTTACAGAGCCAATTAAACTTTTTTATGGAGGTTTCGTTCTAAAGGATATTACAATCTTAAAAAGAGAAAAAAATAATGATAACATTAGGAAAAAAAGCGGCATTAGTTTTAAGTTTTTTTGCTTTTACAATAGCGGCTCAGGCCGGCGAAACACCTCAAGCTCAATCCTCTAAAGCGGATATTGAAAAGGGTAAAGCATTAATTGCAAAGTCAGATTGTTTGGCATGTCATAAGTTAGATGCAAAGCTGGTAGGCCCTGCTTATAAAGATGTAGCTAAAAAGTATAAAGCTACACCTGATAATATTAAAAAACTGGCTGACAAGGTAATTAAAGGCGGTGTAGGTGTATGGGGTCAAATTCCAATGTCTCCACATCCCACTCTTGCCCCTGCTGATGCTCAAAAAATGGTCTCTTACATACTATCAATAAAGTAAAAATTTTTTAGAAAGTATATAAAGCTCTTGCAGTAACCGGCAAGAGCTTTTTGTTTTAGGCAGCACGGCAAACGGAAAAGATATTAGAGCGGAAAAGCAATTAGCGATATTAAACCTTGGGTTCTGATCTTGAGCCGGCAGTCGGTTCAGGAGCTTATAAGTTTTAGTTTTTGCGGAAATATTTATAGTAACGTTGTTAAGATTTAAAGCCGGCAACGTTCTTTAATTGTTTAATAATGACGGAGCAAATCCAGCATCTTCCTGTCCAGCTTATGCCCGTTATAGTCTTCGTAATCTACATCAGTTCTTCCGCTGTCTAAAACCCCGAAAGAACCTCTCAGGTTCCATAACGACCATCCCCAGCCGTTTTCTTCCCATATTTCCAAGTTATCTTTCATCCAAGCTAAGGCAACATCATGAGGTGTATATTGGTAAGAGCCCCACTCACCTACATGAACTCCCACTCCTTCGTTCATAAGCCTCTTCCATGGCTCAAAAATATCCCGTTTTAAGCGTTCTTTGTTCCACTCGTCGGCTTTTCCCGGATTTAACGGCCACGTCGGAGCCGAGCTCAAATCTGTTTTTACCCAAGACGCCTTGTAATGGCTTATTTGCATAGGGCCGTAACCTCGGGTGCTTTGCCCTACATTTAGATTTTTTGCACCTACAACCGGTTTGGTTCCCCACTGCAAACCGTCGATAATAATAAGTCGATTCGGGTCTTCTGCTCGTATTGCTTCAACTATTCGGGTTACTACCCGAACGTAGTTTTCTTCGTCAACGTTAGCCGGTTCGTTTATCAAATCGAAACTTAACTTTTTGCTTGAAATATTTTTGTAACGCTTAGCAAACTGCTGCCAATGGAAGGCAGCTGCATCAAGTGCTTTTTCGTCTTTCCACAAGTTTAGCGGTTCGGAGGGCGGGTTTACGCAGTATCCGGGAATACGATGTAGATTTAAATTTACGTGAATCTTGTATTTCTTGCCGAAACCAACAGCTTCATCAATTTCTTTTAAAACCTTTTCGTCTTGCTCGAACCAATTTTCGGGCTTCGACCAGCAACGATAAGACATTGGCAGTCTCGCAAAATTAAATCCTTGGTCTGCCATAAATTTAAAATCATCTTCCCGAAAAGGCTGATTATGTGCACCGTCAAATTTTTCCGGCAAGTTAAATCCCCGCCAACGAGGCAATTTATTTTTATTTGGATTCGGCTTAGCAATTCCGGCATTTTTAAAGCTCAAAATACTCAAAGCACCTAATCCTGCTGCAGTTCTCAAAAACTTTCTTCGTTCCATTTTGCGTAAAATCTTTTGGAAAATTATGGAGATTTAGGCCCTAACGCTCTAAGCGACAGAATTTTTACAAAGAGTTACATTAGGTTTTGCAATTTTTGCAAATAAGGCATGAATATTGGGTTAGCTGTGCAAATGTTTTTGTTTTTGCCCGGTAAATAATCCGGTTTTAATTTTTTTTATGAGAATACTTGTTTTATTTCTGCTCCTTTTCTTTGGTATTTTTAAAGCCGATGCTCAAGATTTATATGCGGTAAAAGGTACTGTTTCGGACAGTATAGGCCCTATCCCCGGAGTAATTATAAAAGTAAAATACGGGGGCGACAGCTTAACAACCGTAACTGAGCCAAGTGGGGCTTTTGTAATTAATAACATTAAATCCAAATCTATCTTGTTTTCCGCAAGCCTTATCGGATATCAAGTTTTCGGCAAACGATACAATTTGGAAAAATCCCTTACTCAATTGGAACCTGTTATCCTTAAGACGGCTTCAAACCAACTAGCGGAAGTAGTAATTAAAAACGTAACTCCTGTAAAGGTAAAGGAAGATACAGTGCAATACGACGCCGGTTCTTTCAAAGTCAGGCCGGGAGACGCGGTTGAAGAAATGGTAAAAAAATTACCCGGTGTTACGGTTGATAAGGACGGAAATGTATCAGTGCAAGGAAAACCGATAACTAAAGTTAGAGTAAACGGAAAAGACTTTTTTGGCGGTGATGTAGCTTCTGCTATTCAAAACTTACCGGCGGATATCATTAAAAATCTTCAGGTTATTGACGATTACGGCGAAAAAGCAAAGCTGACGAAGATAAAGACGGGTGATCCGGAGAAAGTCTTAAATCTAACTATCCAACCTGACAAAAAGAAAGGTTACTTTACCCGCACCACCGGCGGGTTGGGTAGTGAAGACAGGTTTATTGTAAACACTAAAGGTAACCGGTTTGTAGGAGAGCGCCAGCTTTCATTTAACGGCTCTATAAACAATACCAATACGAGGGGCGGGGGGGGTGACGGGCTTACCAACTCCAAAAACTTGGGTTTCAACTATAAAGACGAGTACGGTAAAAAGATTACAGTTTACGGCGATTATCGCTTTAACAGTCGCGATAATAATACTATAAGAAGTAGCTTTCGTCAGCAGTTTTTCAATGACTATACTCAGCGTAATAACGATAATAATTTCGGCAATAACTTCAGTTACGATCACAATGTGTCAGCCAACCTGGAGTATAAAATCGACACGATGAATTATATGAAGGTGAGCCCGTTTATGTCATACAATAAATCCAAATCAAACTTTACGGGTATTAACAGCGGGTTTATACCTTCTCATTTTGATACGGCCAAAACTTTAGTTTCAGAACTGAATATTTTATCTGATAATCGCTCAAATAATAATAACTCTTCACCGAATCTAGGTTTCTCGTTATTCTTTAATCATAAGTTTAGTAAGAAAGGAAGAAACTTCAGCATTAATGCTAACGGAAATACTTATCGTGGCAACAGTTACAGAGAAGTAAGAAATACTTATACTAATACTGACTCCCTGGATCAATTGGTAAAACTTACAAATCAATTTCAAAATGTAGGCAACGACAACCGAACGGGTAAGTTGGGAACAGATGTGGCGTATATGGAGCCCATCGGGAAATCGGGTTACTTAGAAATAAATCACCATTGGGATCGTGCCGATAATAAAAATATTCGCGAGATTGTAGATATAGATGCTATAAGTCAAGCACTTAGTCGCAATGACAGTACTAGCAATAATTTTGCATTTGCATTTATTAAAAATAGAAGTAATATCAACTACCGGATAGAAAAAGAAAAATTTGATTTTAGAGTGGGGCTCAGCGGTCAGCAAGTAACTTTAAGAGGTAACGACATTACCCGCGGAAATCAAACTAAAAGAAACTTTTATAACTGGATTCCCAATGGGCGTTTTGTGTATAAATTCACTAAAACAAAGGTGGTAACTACTACTTTCGATACTTGGACAAACCAACCTAACTTTTTCCAGATTCAACCGATAGTAGATGTGTCTAACATCCGGTATCTCGTACATGGAAACCCGAACTTAAAACCTGAATTTACCAATAAGGTTTATCTGGAGTATAAGCAATCCGATTACGAAAGAGGCGATTTGTTTTCCGGTAATATTTCTTACAGCACCACAAAAAATAAAATTGTAAACAACGTGGTAAGATTTCAAACAGCCACCGATAGAATAAGTAACAGCTATTTTCTAAATGCCGACGGATTTTATGGTTTGAACGGGTATTATTCCTATTCAAAACCTTTTTTTAAAAAGAAGCTTACCGTTACTTACGAGGGTGGCGGCGATTACGGTAATTATATAAATTATGTTGACAACGAACGTAATCTTTCTAAAAACCTGAATATTAATCAAGGCTTAAAGTTTAGAACGGATATTGAAGATATAATGGATGCAGAAATTAGAACCTGGTATAACGTTAACAAAACGGATTATTCGATCTCTAATTTTACCGACAGGAATGCTACCCGTTTAGTTTTAGGTTTTGAGGGAAGGAATTATTTTTTCAAAAACTGGACTTTAGGATATGATTTCTCGAAAACAATAAACAAAGGATATAATAATTTCAGAAATCCCGTAATTCTGAGTGCTTATATCGAACGCCGATTTTGGAAAAAAGATCGGGCTCATATTCGCTTACAAGGATTCGATCTGTTCAATCAAAATACCGGAATAAACCGTGATGTTTGGGATAATGTTATTTCAGACTCGCAAACAAACCGTTTGGCTCGATACTTTCTGCTTACCTGCAGCATGAAACTGCAAAAATTCGGGGGATAAGCGCTTACTCTCGAATCCCTTTTTCTTTTTTGTATTCCGGTAATGTTTTAATCACTTTATACGGGAAATTATACGGAAACGTGCAGGCCGATCTTTGCACCGATTTAAGTTTCGAATCCGTCAATGTATAGATCGAATCTGTTACTTTAAACTTGCTGTCGTAGTACCTGGTGTAGTTTTCGAGTAGAGCTCCCTTGGTGCAATTGTTTTTCAAAAAGTTGTTTTGTCGCTGAAAAGCAAACAGGTTTCCGGCAGTATCAAAATAACTTTTATAAGCAATAAACCAATCGCTCTTCATGCTGAAGGGCATTTCGTTAATGTAAACAATTCTTCCTTTATCGTCTTTTAAAATGTTGTAAGTAAAACGAATCCCGGTAGGATATTGTTGATTTTCTACTTTTACCAACTCGGGTTCATCCCAAAGTTTTGCTAAAACGATTAAAGATGTGGGTGTTATCTTTTTATCAATTTCTTTCTTTTTAGTTTTAAGCGGGCCTGCGGAATCGTTGCAGGCCGAAAGCGATATGAAAAGGCTAAATAAGGCAAGGTTAAATTTCATTTGCTAAAAGTTTATGGGTTGATTTCAACTACAAGAATATGATCAGGCACAGACAAGTTTACAGCGGATGTGTTAGTAAAAGTTTTTATCGATTGAGTTCCGGAACCTAAGGGTAGTTGCTCGAATGAGGGGCAGTACACTTTTATATTCGCAGCTTTCTTTGTCAAGCTCAATTTAATTTTTTTATCAGGATTTATTACTTCTTTATAATCGTTGTCCTTGTACCCATCGGTTGAGCCGTCAATTCCCTGCCATAAAATAAGCATAAACGCTCCGGTTTTCTTTTGAAAGAGCATTCTGCTGATTTTTCCGGTATCGCCTTCTATTTTGTATTGTAAAGTTGCGGGGACAAAATCTCCTCCTTCGTCTTTCATCAAGGTAATAAAGTTTTTCAGCGCTTTAAATTGGAGTCTGGGAGTACCGTCGTTGTTTAACAAACCGAAATTCTCGGAATCATTTATCAACTGATAGAAATAAATAAGTTTTACGCCTGCTTTAAGTCGTTCAAGTACCAATCGAGGCGAATATTTCGCAGCTGTGATCTCAGAAACTGCCGGATGTCCGCTCGCCCCTTCGCTCATTTTATAACCACATTCTGTTTCTATAATCGGCTTTTGGCGGGATATACTTTTATAGTTTTCTATTGCTTGATTCAAGCTTATTCCCCAGCCGCCTGATACCGGGCTTTCGGGGTAAAGTCCGCTGTAAGCATGAAGGTTCGCTAAATCCATGTAACCGGGGGCGTTTTTACAAACCTTGCTGAATTCAAGTGCGCTATTCTTAGTGTTTGCAAACGACGGTCCGAGCAAAGGTATAGAACGTGTTAAAGAATCCGATTTATAAGTTTTGTTGAAGTTTTCCAAGTAAAGGCAAAGTTTGGTCCAGTCTTGTTTCCATCCGTTGTCGCGTTCATTTGCAGGTTCTATTAATTCGACAACCGGTTTGGCCGGATTTATTTTATTTAATCGTATTATTTCTTGCTTGGTATGATCCAAGTCGTTTCCGCCGTCGGGGCTGATAAGAAGTAGTTTTATGCCGGAGTTATGCGCCAATTCTACGTATCGTTCGTTTACTGTTCTGTCGCCGAAATGATCCCGGATGTGTCTTGTTCCCAACTCTATCAACCGAGGTTTTATAATATCCTCGTACCGGGTTCCGTAAACGGTGTTTGTATAATTTAGGTGCGTATTTACGCCAACCGCATTGGCCGCAACACTGCTTTTTATTGCTTTAACCGAAATGAAACCGGTGGTTTGTGTAATTCCGGGATAGGGAAATATTGTAAAAAGAAAAAGGTAGAAAATGACAAGACTTTTTTTTTCTAAAGAGAATTTGACGAACATACAGGGAAGTTATCGGTGCATAAAGCAAAAATAATAATCGGCGTGAGTCTTTCTTGAATTTCTTTTTTTTATCTTAGGAACACAAAACCTATTCATATACCATTTTTTTACCTCAACCTACACACTTTATGCAGTTAAAACCTCTATCCGTTTCCGGGAAGTCTTATCTTCTTTTGCCTTTTATTTTGCCCCTTTTGCTTTCCTTTATTCCCGGCCCTGACCCGATCGAAAAACTCACCTCTTCCCTCAGCCGTTGGACGACCACCTCTCCCCAAGAAAAGCTCTACCTCCACACGGATAAACCCTATTATGCCGTAGGCGATACCATTTGGTTTAAAGCTTATGTAACGATAGGAAGCCGGCACCAACTCTCCGCCGTAAGCGGAGCAATGTATGTGGATTTGATCAACGAAAAAGACTCAATAGAGAAAAGCATTAAACTGCCGGTAACTTCCGGCATGGCAATGGGAGATTTTACTTTGCCCGACAGCTTAAAAGAAGGCAACTACCGCTTACGAGGATATACGCAATGGATGCGAAATGCCGGAGAAGACTACTTCTTCGATAAAACTTTTGCTGTAGGAAATGCAATAGATAACGAAGTTATAGGAAAAGTAAGCTATCA
>JAYULL010000105.1:0-3058 GCA_043763625.1 Sphingobacteriaceae bacterium
CGTACAAAGTAGTAATAGAAGGGATAAATGCTGCCGGAGAGTTGGGACGGCAGGTTTATCGGTATAACGTGGAATAAAAGAACAACTCCAAAAGCCAAATAACACATAGTCTATGCGCATCTTTGTTCTTATTCTATTAATCTTCTCGGAATCGCTGGATTTATATAGCCAAGCTTACTCTATTTCCGGCCGGATAGCAGATGATAAAGGAATTAGCTTGAAAGCTGCAACTGTTTTTATAGCCGGTTCGCAAAAAATTACGATTACAGATGATGAAGGCCGATTTTCCTTCTTGAACTTAAGTCCGGGTACTTATAATATAGTAGTAAAAATGTTAGGTTATTACCCGGCTACCGAAAGTGTAACTGTACGTACCGGCTCGATTAAACTGAACATAGCTTTAAAAGTTAAAAGTACGGTACTTAACGAAGTTGTAATCGGCAATACCGGAAACCTGAAAGAGAATTACGAATTATTTAAAAAGAACTTCCTTGGGACTTCCGGAAATGCCCGAAAGTGTAAAATTCTCAATCCCGAGGTTCTAAGCTTTAGTTCGAATAACAAGAAAGCCTTGTTAAAAGCCACGTCCGACGAGTTTTTGATTATCGAGAATCAGGCCCTCGGTTTTCAAATAAAATACCTACTACGAACATTTGAGTATAACGGCGTTACTGAAACGACCATATATGACGGCGAAGCGATTTTTGAAGATTTACCGGGCACAAGCAGGGAAAAAGCGATTTGGAATAAAAACAGGTTAAAGGCCTACAAAGGGTCGCTTATGCACTTCTTGCGTTCTGTTTATTCTAAAACAACTTTAAGAGAAGGATTTCTTACCCATCAAATAAATTTACATAGAGATGTACATTATTTGGATGGCAGTAACGGGTTGTTTCTGGAGGTAAACCCCCGTACTGTAAACTTTGATACATTAGTAAACCGTATTGACACCTCCTTTGTATCGTTGAAATTTGCAAAACCTCTTTACCTTGTTTACGATCCTAAGACGGCTGCAGAGAAAAAAAATCAATCGAAAGATAAGTGGTCGGTAACCGACACCTTAAAAAAGGAAATTTCCTTTAATAGCCAAGAATTAGAATCTGTCTTAGAGTTGTTCTTAAACGAGGCAATAATAGACAGAAAAGGAAGCGTATTGGATTTCAGAACCTTTTTTATTAATGGGTACTTAGGAGCAAAGCGGATAGGAGACAACCTGCCTTTTGAATATAATCCCCCCGGAGAACAGATCATTTCTCCTGCAATTTCTGCCGGCAATTCCAACATTACGGATACAATCACAGCTTGCCTCGCCCGTTGGGCGCACAATCTCCCACAAGAAAAGCTCTACCTCCATACCGATAAACCTTACTACGCCGTCGGGGATACCATTTGGTTTAAAACGTACGTAACGGTAGGAAATCGACATCAACTTTCTGCGGTAAGCGGAGCAATGTATGTGGATTTGATCAACGAAAAAGACTCAATCGAGAAAAGCATTAAACTTCCGGTAACAGCAGGAATGGCAATGGGCGACTTCACTTTGCCTGACAGTTTAAAAGAAGGAAACTACCGCTTGCGGGCCTACACCCAATGGATGCGAAATGCTGGAGAAGAGTATTTTTTCGATAAAACTTTTGCTGTTGGAAATGCAATAGATAACGAAGTAATTGCAAAAGTCGATTATCAATACAAACCGGGAAATGTAAAAGCGATCCTCAACTACACCGACGAAGAAGGAAAAGCCCTTGCCGGAAAAGAAGTACGTTACCAGATCAAAGCAGCAGGAAAAGTAATTGGAAGCGAACGCGTAAAGCCCGATGCAAACGGAAATATCAGTATCAATCTGGTCAACGATAAGAAATCAAACCTTAAAGGAGCACATATTTTTACCGTAATAGAACCCGACGGAAAAAAGAAAGTAAGCAAAGTATTCCCGATAAAAGCAGCCTTATCACAAAGCGATGTTCAATTCTTTCCGGAAAGCGGAAACTTGCTTGCCGAAATAACAAGCAAAGTAGGTTTTAAAGCCGTAGCGATAGACGGAACCGGAACCGAAGTAAAAGGAACAATAAGCGATAACGAGGGAAAAGAAATCACAAGCTTTCAAAGTAGCCATGCCGGAATGGGGAGCTTTAACCTGAAACCCGAAACCGGCAAAACCTATAAGGCAAAAATCACTTATCAAGACGGATCTGAAACGACAAAGGAACTTCAACCAGTACAAAGCGACGGCTACGTTCTTGCCGTTTATCCCAACGCTAATCCCGACAGTATTCTAGTCCGAATAAACGCAGCAGAAAAGCAAGTTCAAGCAAATGAAACGGTGAACTTGATTGCCCATTCGGGTGGAGAACAAGTCTTTGCATCACCGATACAAGTCAAAGCTCCCATAACTTCTATTTGGTTAATCAAAAAAGACTTCCCGACAGGAATAGCACAGTTTACCTTGTTTAATAACAAAAACGAACCCATCAACGAACGCATCGCTTTCATCCGCAACCAAGACCAAATGCAGGTTAAGCTGACAACAGTAAAGCAAACCTACAAAGCCAAAGAAAAAGTAGAAATTGAAGTAGAGGCTAAAGATCAAACCGGAAAACCAACACTCGGCAACTTTTCGGTATCGGTAATCGACGAAAGTAAAGTGCCGAACAACGAAACAAACGAAAGCACGATTCTCACTAACATTCTCCTCACCTCCGACCTGAAAGGCTATATCGAAAAGCCTAATTACTACTTCGGCAACCCGACCGAAACAACCGACAAACACCTCGACCTTTTAATGCTTACCCAAGGCTATAGAAGATTTGTTTGGAAAGATATTTTGAAAGAAACACAACCTGAACCGGTATTTAAAGCAGAAAAACTGACTACAGAAATATCCGGCAAAATAGTAGTGCTAGGAACCGACAAACCGGCAGCGGGCGGAAAGGTAATACTTATGTCGCTAAAAGCCGGAATTATGACTGAAACAATAGCCGATGCCAACGGACGATTTAAGTTCGAAAAGCTACTGCTGACTGACAGCATTGCTTTTACTATACAGGGAAGATCAGCG
>JAYULL010000106.1:0-10896 GCA_043763625.1 Sphingobacteriaceae bacterium
TAATTCTGCTTATAAAGTTCTTCAAAATACACTGACAAGGCAATTAACGAAAATCAACAATACACTTTCAAAACTGCACGAAGACTTGCAATTTGATTACCGGAAAGAGTTTGAAAAACTAATTGAAGAAGTGGAAGTCCGATGGCTTCACTTTAATAAAAAAGACTACGGGCTGTAACTAAAAAAGCCGGAGTATCTCTAAATCGAAATGGCGAACAAGGAAATTCTTTTTAAAGATATTTTTCAAAAAAATTCGAAGAAGATTTTCCATCTGTGCTATGGTTACACGGGAGACAAAGATTCGGCGAACGATTTGATGCAGGAAACATTCATGAAGGTTTGGCAAAACTTGGATAAGTTTCGTAACCAAGCACTCATCTCAACTTGGATTTACAGGATAGCTGTTAATACCTGCCTTTCTTATTTACGAACCGAAAAGCGTCAACAGAAAGACGAATTGACACCGAATATTATTGAAAACAAAGTTGAAGAAGTTTCGGAAAAAACCGAAGAGGCAGCTTTGCTTTACCGCTGCATATCAAAACTTGAGGAAAATGAAAGAATTATAATCGCCATGGTGCTGGATGAAGTACCCTATCCGGAGATAGCTGAGATTTCCGGCATCTCTGAAGGTAACCTGAGGGTTAAAATTCACCGTATTAAGCATAAGCTGACTGAAATATATAATCGTTATGAAAGATTTTGAGGCACTGAAGGATATATGGAACGGTCAGATTGAACTTCCGGGAGTCAATTCTGAAGACATTCTGAAAAATATAAAAAAGAACAAACGGGCCTTCGCCAATAAGCTCTTGTTTGAAATTGCGGGAATGGCTTTAGTAATCAGCCTGCTTTTATTTATTTGGACAATGAATACGTTCACCATGTGGACTTCGCATCTTTCCATGGCAATTTTTATTTGTTGCTGCCTTTATTACATCATCAGCCAATTACAAGATTATCGAGAAATTAATAATAGCGATTTATTGCTTAAGCAGCCACAGGAATACATCGACTATTTGAAGGGATATCGCAAAAGAAGATATCTATTTAACACCCGAAAATATGCAGTTTACAGCATTTTTATAGGGATAGCATTTGGTCTTTATTTCATCGAAATTTATTCTATAGCTGCTATTTGGCAGACGCTTATCGGCGTGATATTCACCGGTGCGTGGTTTGTAATTTGTTGGCAATTAATGAAAGTTTATATTAAACGTGAAGAGGAAAAGCTAGACAATATGATTACTAATTTAGAGCGTTTAAAAAATCAATTTGCGGACTAGCTTTTATTTCGCGAATATTTAACTTTCAAAATTAGCATTATCGCATTTAAGAGAAAGGAAATTCCGTTAGTGATCATCAGCGGCAAATCATCCCTCAAAATACCGTAATAAGCCCACAAACCTGTTCCGGCAAGTAACATAATAAACATCAAAGGCGAAACGTCTTCAACTTTCCGTTCTTTTAACGTCTTTATTAGCTGAGGAAGAAGAGATGCTGAGGTTAAAACTCCGGCAACCAGACCTATTATTTTTGTGGTATCCATGCAAATGCTTGTTTGATAACTCGTCAAACGTGCACTTGTTTTTAACCGGGAAGATATTTACAGATTGATAGTGCTCGTAAAGATATTAGTCTGAGTTTCGGGATTAAAAAAATACTCAAATCTATCCGAAGACTTTGTTAAAATCAGCAAACCGAAATGCTCAAGCATGTCTCGAGGGCGAGGAGGCGGGTCTATCGGATGATCTTCCGTGAAGAAAATAACATGATTAGGATCAGTTATATAAGCGTAAAGGCCACACATTTCGTCTTCGTAAATCGTAAACTTTTCTCCTTGATACGAAGGATCCAACGGCCATTTTAAGGCTTCTCTTTCTTTAAATGATTCTAAATTAAAGGGCTTGCCTTTGTCGGCTTTACTTATTAGTAATTTATTTTTATCAAAAACTACCTTAAAAACGGTTTTATCTACTCCGGAATGTTTAAGGGCATTTGTGAGCAGTTCCGTCAAAATAAGTTTGCATTTACCGGCGGTAAAAGGATCTCCAATAACGCGACTTTTAATTACCTCGTAAATCTCGGTAACCAAGGGATACAACTCATCTACATTACTTTTAAAAATAAAAGCAAATGTATTTAATGAATGTGTCGTCCCCGTATTACTTTTCACTAAGCCTCGGGCAATGCAGTATAAACTTTAAACACTTTATCCATACGGATAAGTTTAAATAAGTTATTAATGTCTTTATTTAAAAATACCACTGCAATATCCGCTTTGTTAGACATAGCATATTTTAAAGACGAAACTAATGCACCCAAGAAAGAACTGTCAACATAAGCAACCTCTTTAAAGCTCACTATAACTTGTTTATGCCCAAGGTCAATCAACTGTACCATCTCTGATTTAAACCTCTCGGCTTCAACTAAATTAGCTTCTTTTAACTTTAAGTCGGCAAGCACAAAAGTGTTGTATTCTTTAGGTTCGATAATCATTATTTAAATTTTTTTGATGTAAATTAAGCTGCAATCGTCGATTTGTTCTTTACTGCTTTCTTTTAAAAAAGTTTCATTAATAATATTTTCCATCACGTCATCTTCGCCGAAAAACGGTGATATATTGTTGAGGAATAAATTATAGTCACTCTTTTTCCCCGTTTCATCTTCGTAATCAATAAGCCCGTCAGAGAACATGAACAGCTGATCGTCCTTCTCGAGCTTGATTTCTTTTTCGTCAAAAAAACCTTCTCCCAGAACTCCGATTATTAGTCCGGCAGAGGTTATTTTTTCAACGGTTCCGGTAAGCGCTTTATAATGGATTAAAGGCAAATCTCCGGCACCCGAATACATTACCTTCCCGGTTTTATGTTCGACCATAATTAAGCTCAGCGTTGAAAGAACATCGGCCAAAACAGGGTCGAGATAGATAACATTATTAAGTTTTTGGATAATATTTGCGGGCGAAAAGTCACGTTCGTACACACATATCCTTACCGCCGAGCGTATGTAACTGAGGAAATTGAAAGAGAAAACCCAAGCGCCCCATTTCTTTCCCATCACATCGCCCATAACGATAAAGGTATAATCCTTGTCAACAGTTATAAAATCAATAAAATCTCCACCCGGATAATTTTGATAAGATTGATGCCAGAAGTCGATTAAAAACCCTTCAACTTCCGGGGCATTTACCGGCATAGATCTCAGATTCAACGCCTCCGCAGCGGTTCGTAACTCTTGTACAGATTTTTCGTGCTGCTTACTGATATTGTAAACGATGCTGCTAAGCTTTGATGATACAACAGAAATCGGGGTATCCTTTATCAGATAATCAATGGCTCTTAAATCTAAGCCCTTCATCATCAGCTCTTCGCTGCTTTCGGAAGTAAGAAAAACGAAAGGAACATTCTTCCAACGGTTATCTTTTAATACAACTTCTCTAAACTCAAACCCGTTTTTTCCGGGCATTTGATAATCAGAAAGAATAATATCAGGAGTGATTTTCTCTAAAAGTTCGAGCGCCTTATTAACAGTATGTGCTTGATAGCAAATAAAACCGTCGCGTGTTAGTGCTTTATATATTACTTGCAGCATAAACCGGTCATCGTCGACCACGAGGATTTTCTTTGATGTTGCTTGAAGCATTGTTAATAGTACCTTCTTTGTTTTATGAAAGATGTTATCAATAAATAGATACCTGTAAAAACTACCAATAACGAGATTAGGTCCATTAAGGTTACACCATCATTAAGATTAAAATAAAAAACAGTAAACATTTCGAAGTTAGGCGGCGCCGGCAAAATAATCATTGCGAAGCCGAGTGTTATTAACAGAACTGCAATACACCCTTTTGCTATCTGCTTTACCTTTTGTGCCGGTTGCATTTTTTTTGCAAATATGCTGTCAACTTCGTGATGTAGTAAGAAGGACTCGATATTTACCATATGTTCTTCCCTGGAACCGGCAGTTTCATCTAATTCCTTAAAAGTTTCTAAATCCTTAAATGTAGTTGCGGTTTTTTCTAAGGCAGAATTAAATTTATTTTGCAGGTCTTTTACAAAATTACTGTCTAACTCACCCGTCCTTAAAAGCAGAACAAGCTCATCCAACTTTCTTTCAATAGACTCATTAGACTCTTCTAAAGCTCTTATTTGGCGTATTTCTTCTTCTATTCTGTCCGTGTTGTCCAAGGCGTTTATTTCTTTGTATCCTACTTGTCTTGCTTTCGTAAAACGATTTTCCTACAGGTTAACGTTAATGAAGAAAGTCTCAATTATTACAGTAAACTTCAATCAACCCGGGGTTACCGAAGAACTTCTAAATTCTATTAAAACCACTTGTAAATATCCCAACCTTGAGATTATTGTGGTGGACAACGGAAGCCGGGAAAATATAGTACCTCGTTGGATCGAAAAATACTCTCACGTCAGGTTTCTACGCTCTGAAGAGAACTTAGGTTTCGCAGGGGGAAATAACCTTGGAATCAATGAAGCAACGGGAGACTATTTTTTCTTGGTCAACAACGATACTGAATTTACGCCGGGTTTAGTTGAAAAGCTTGTCGACCTACTGGATTCAAATCCGGCAATAGGGATGGTTTCTCCTAAGATCAGGTATTACGCCGAAAAAAGTTTAATTCAATATGCCGGCTTTACTCCTATGGATTTTAACACCGCACGGAATAAATGCGTTGGTTTGATGGAAGAAGACAAAGGGCAGTACGACCATTCTACCGGCCCTACCGGGTTTGCTCACGGAGCCGCGATGATGGTAAAAAAAGAAGCAATAGAAAAAGCAGGGTTAATGGCAGAGAATTTCTTTCTCTATTACGAAGAAATGGATTGGTGCGAGCGAATCAAACAACAAGGGTATCAAATTTGGATTGAACCCGGAGCATTGATCTATCATAAAGAATCTGTCTCAGTGGGTAAAAAAAGCGCTTTGAAAGAATTTTTCATGAATAGAAACAGAATACTGTTTATTCGGAGAAATGCCCCACGCCTTTCACAATTGATTTTTTATTGCCATTTCAGTTTGCTGGTTACGCCCCGAAACATTTTCAACTACTTAAAAGAACAAAGACCTGATTTAATTAAGCAGCTGTTCAGCTCCATTATATGGAATATAACCAATAAAAAAACAAGTAAACATTTAGGATTTCCAATCAATAAAATATGATGACCACAGCATTTTGGCTTAGCCTCTTTATTGTTTTTTATACTTTTTTAGGATACGGGATTTTACTTTATCTGATGATAAAACTCAGGAGGGTGTTTGTAGGTAAAAGAGAAATTCCGGAAGTTGCAGACTTACCCACATGTACGCTGGTAGTTGCCGCCTATAACGAACAAGATTTTATTAAGAATAAGATAAAGAACACGCTCGAATTAAATTATCCCGAAGGGAAACTTGATTTGATTTTTATTACCGACGGATCATCAGATAAAACTCCTGAAATAATTTCAGAATTCCCGGAAATAACACTTCTTCACAAAGCGGAACGAAGCGGAAAAATTGCTGCAGTCCATCGAGCAGTTGAGCGAGTAACCACTGATATTATCGTTTTTACCGATGCCAACACCTTTTTGAATAAAGATGCGCTAATTAAAATTTGCCGGCATTACAATGATGCGAAAGTTGGAGCCGTTGCCGGAGAAAAACGAATTCAGTTAGAAGAAAGCGCCGATGCCAGCGCTGCCGGAGAAGGATTTTACTGGAAATATGAATCCAAATTAAAAGAGTGGGATTCTGAACTTTACTCGGTTGTAGGCGCTGCCGGCGAGTTATTTAGCGTACGAAGAGAGCTATACAAACCGGTAAGCAAGGATACAATTTTAGACGATTTTATGATTTCTATGTTGATAGCCGAAAAGGGTTACCGCATAATATATGAGCCGGAAGCATATGCCGTAGAAACCGCTTCCGAAGATGTGAGTGAGGAGTTAAAACGGAAAGTACGTATAGCAGCCGGCGGGATTCAATCGGTTATTTGGCTCAAAGATTTATTCAATATCTTTAAATACGGTGTATTGAGTTTTCAATATGTAAGCCATCGGGTCCTACGCTGGACGGTAACTCCGTTCTTATTAATAGTAGCATTTATACTGAATATTTTTATTGTATTTGAATCCGAAGGAGTTTTGAATCCTTTTTTACTTTTTTGCCAGGTTACTTTTTATGCAATGGCGATTTTAGGATTTATTTTGGAGAAAAGACAATTGCGAGTAAAGGTGCTTTTTATTCCCTATTATTTCTGTGTTATGAATTACGCGGTAATTGCCGGAATGATAAGATATTTTAATAATGCGCAAAGCTCAAGCTGGGAAAAAGCCAAAAGGAAGTAATTGAATTATCAGCATTTCGGCTCTTTTGTTGCTAATATTCAACAAAGAAGTTAACTCGTGAGCTCCTGTGCCCGAGGAGCTATTTTTCTTTTGCACACCCGGCAGCTAAAATAGCAATGAAGATCACAAACCCTATTTACGGAAAAACTATTGAACGAAAGCAGGGATGTTAGCAGTGGCAAGATGTCCCTTTCCGTCATAAACATAAACGAAAATACGGTAAGCACCTGTTTGAGTCGGGGCCTTAAAATAGATTTCCGGTAAATTGTTTTCTTTTGGTATTAAACCGGGAATTGCAGGAGGCTTTTGCTCGCCGTTTCCGCCGTAAGGAAATTTTGTTCCTTCTTCCAACACTTCCCATTTGTAGGTTAGCTTGTCACCCTCAGGATCTGAGGCTAACACTTTAGCTTTGTAATGCTCTTCCGGATTAAGATAAACTTTTTGATTGGCGCTTTTATTGTCGATCTTAAAAGAACTGATTTGCGGAGTTCTGTTAGGCGGTAATTTCCCTGACCATTCAAAGTGCATAACATCTACTGCTTCTGTTTCCAAACCTTTTTCATCAAACATTCCAAACCAAGTATGAGTGCGTTCCTGGTGTTGCCGCCACAAGAAAACGTACGATCCCAAACACATATCTTTATCGGCCAAGATGGAGTTTTCGTATCGTTCCTTGTACTTCACCGCCTTACCGGTACTGGTTTCTTCAATGGGCGCTTTCCAGGGGGTATTTGAAACCTGCCAAAAACCTGTTGGTCCCCATTCAGTAATAACATACGGCTTCTTCCATCCGAACTTTCGCAACCACTCCGGAATTTTCAACAAGTCGCCATATTCATTCACGCCGAGCAAGTCTAAATCAGGACATTTTGAGTTGATGTAATTAATTTTTTCCTCGTCAATAGAACCCACAACAGTCATGACAGGATGGTTTGGGTCTATAAAATGTATTTCTTTCGTAAGGGCGTTTACGGCATCCCACATTTTAATATTGTAATGCTCTTTTACGTTGGCTTGTATAAAATCAAGTTCGTTTCCTAGAGCATACATTAACACCGCCGGATGATTTTTGAGCTTTCTTACAATTTCTAAAACCTGTTCATGTTGCTTTTTAACGGCAGCTTCATCATCATAATTCATTCCGTCCCTTTCGGCTCTTACGGGGAGGCCGACCAGCGCAGTTAATCCCAAGCTCTCTGCTCTATCCAGATTATTAACATTGTCACCGGTTCTAATCGAGTTACCCCCGTAATCTTTGAGCTTTTGCAAGTAATCATTTCCAACTGCTCCTTTAATAAAGTACTCTTTTTTGTTTACCATTAAACAATACTCATTTTCTTGCCCCCCTTTAACAATCTTTACTTTTTTAATTTGAGTATTTCCTGTAAACGAAAACAGAAGAAAAAGAAGAAGAACGAAGTAATTTTTCATAAAAATAATAAGGCTGAAAAATAGGTCAGGCGGACGTTTAGTATGAAGTTATAAAGGAAATGTGCAATCGCTGTCTCCTTGTTACAAGAAACAGCGATACTTTAGCCTATTGTAAAAGTTGTGCTTGGATAGAAATTTGAGCGTTTAAGACTTTAGAAACCGGACAGTTTTCTTTAGCGTCGTTCACCAAAACGTCGAATTTTTCTTGAGACAGTCCCGGAGCTTTGACTTTAACTTCTAATTCAATCGCATCTATCTCTCCTTTTTCAGGATTTAAATTTACTAAGGCAGTTGTTTCGATAGATTCCGGTGTTATCCCTTCTCCCGAGATGTTGAAGCTCAACTTCATACTGAAACATCCGGCGTGGGCAGCCGCAATAAGTTCTTCAGGATTTGTTCCGATGCCTTCTTCAAATCGAGTTTTGAATGAATATTGCGAGTTATTTAAAACTCCGCTTTGCGTAGTAAGTGTACCTTTACCGTCTTTGCCGGTACCGTTCCAAACGGCAGATGCTTTTCTTTTCATAATTATTGTTTAACTAATAATGGTTTCCGAATTAAATTGTTTGTATTGATAAACGTGCAACTTTAGTTTTATAAAACATAGACTGCAATAAATATAACCGCACATAAAAAGAGACCCCGAAAGGTCTCTTTTTATTTATAAAGTAAGTAAATATTAGTTTTATTTTAACTTGGGAATTACATTCTGCATTATTGTGTACCAGTTATTTTTCATATATATCTGATAAGCCTTTGCATTATCACGATAGCTGAAGTAGATAAAACGGTTACTCATTGCACCGGTTTCTAAATGATCTTTAACTGCGGCTTTGGCAGGTGTACCGATAACTGTAATCTCAGGAGCGTTTTTTGCAGTAATGTACACTTTGTTCAAAAACTCGCAGTTACATTGGTTTGTTGAACTTACAATACTGTCAACTACAATAACATCGGGTGCTATAATTTCTCTCCCTTTTTTACAACCTGCTGCTCCTACTATAGAAACTGCAAGTACGACACATAAAATTTTTCTCATTCGGCTAATGCTCTTTTATACTTTTCCCTTTTACGAAGGTGCCGCGCACAAGTTACAAGAAATATTGTTTTTTATTTTTTTAAGTTTTTTATTTGGGATATCAGTATTCTACCTGAGCGGAAATAGCAAAATCAGTATAATCAGGAGCGAAATAGGTGTACGGGTGCCATTCATTTCTAAAATTTAAAACGTAGGTGTTAAGTTTGTCGTGCTTTACGTCCGAAATCGCTATTGACGGTTTGAAACACGAGTAAGAGGATGTAAAACTTGACTTGGGAGATGACGGTAATTCTACATAGCAAACGTTAAAAGGAAGTCTTAATAGTTGAACTCCTACAAAAAAAGCTTTACCGGGAATTTTAATTTTCAAGTTGGTAACATTGATTCTGATTATCTTTCTTTCATTATTTTTTATCTCGATCAATGAATCGCACAAGTCCTTTCCCGGCATCCCGGTTAGAGAATCAACATCATAAATTCTAAGCAAAAACTTGGTACGTTCGGGAGCAACTCGCGAATTCGGCAGCACTACAGATGATTGTGGGTCTATATATTGTATTAAACGCGCAACCTTAACGCGCTTAAGCATAGCATTTGCTTCGGGGAGCTCGAACTTCTGAGCTAACTGCAAATAATCAAAACTATCTTCAACTTTAGCAGGGCCGGCGAAAGCTCCCAATTTTTGAGGATTAAAATCGTTGTTCAACCACAAGTTTTGATTTTTATTGCCGGCGACAAGGAAGAGAGTGTTTTTAAGGGTATCGGCTTTCATTTCAACCACCCGATTTTCTTCAAAAAATCTCACGGGTAATTTTTCCGGTAAGAAACCCTGAGAAGTAACCAACAATGTATCACCGGATTTTATCACCTCTTCATCTAAATCAAAAAGTCCGTCTTCATCAGTATTTACAGCTAAGTTTTGTTTAATTAAAGCTATCGCTGTATACGGGATAGGGTAGTGCGTTTTTTCCTCAATTACTGCTATTTTAAAAACTTTTTGCGCATTCAAAATCGAGGGAAAAAGGAGCATAATGATCGGTAACGCTTTTCTCATCTCCTAATTCAGAATGGTGGCCGAAAGTGCTATGTCTACATCCTGCTGTTGTAGTGCTTCCCATTCCCCTCTATCATTTAAAGAGTATAAAGGAACTGCTTTTCCCTTTTTTACCTTCATTTCTCTCTCAATGAGATAAGGGTTATAAGAAATAATGTATTTCATCGTGTACGGAACTTTGCCGGATCTCTCGAAATCTACCGGTGCCAAGGCAAAGTTGAAATCATAATGTTCATTATATCCAATGCGCAACCATTCTATTGCAATAAAAAACTTTCTATTCGGGATAATAATATTGTACTTCCTCAAGAACACAATATCCCACATCGGGGACTTCGTATCATTAATTTCAATAATTTCTTTGCAGAGGTTATTTCCGGGCTTGCCTACTGAGTCAATATCATAAATACGAATCCTGAATTTTGCTTTTTCGTAGGGATGATTATACAATTTAGAAGAGTAGGATCTTGCAAATTTAACGGTATTAAGTATGGCAAATTCGGTTTTAGTTTCAAACATGCGGGCAATTTGCGTCGGTGGGCATGCGAAACCGCCTTGCCCACGTATATCGTCTAGGTAAAAACCGTCTAACACGTACATTTTAAGCATTCGCTTTTTTGATGATACAGTTACTTCCTTCAAAGCCTGTACGTCTTCTTCTAATTCACACTTCATAAAGTTTCGAGTTGTACCTACCGGAATTCTTAAAGAACGATAGCCTACTGCGGTAACAAGCAAAGTGTCGTTCATTAGATTCTTTCTCGACACAAGTTTAAACCTTCCCTTCTCTCCTGCAATCACACTCACCCTTTCTTTTTTCAGCGTTACCGAAGCGAAAGGAATGGGCTTGCCGGTTTTCTTTTCTACTACAACACCTTCAAAATAGCGCTGAGCGTTAGAAGCCATCGAAAAAAGCAACAAAAAGAAAACCGCAATTAGTTTAAGTTTTGGAATTAGGTACATAAAGAGATGATGTCCCTAAAATATTATAATTTCTTCAAGATCTTTTCTTTTGGTAGAATATTATT
>JAYULL010000107.1:0-3051 GCA_043763625.1 Sphingobacteriaceae bacterium
GTTCGACAAATCATCAATTAGCATCACTAAATACTAAATCCAACGAAACTCTTACATTGTCATCGTAGGTTGAAGATCCCGGCACATTCTTAGGAAAAACTTGGAATTTACTCATTTTCAAAACGGTTGTTCCCGACATCTTTATCTGATGGGTATATGTTGTGGAACGAAGGTTCAGTACCGTTATTTGCGTAATTCCGGCAATATTAATATTTCCCGTAATTTTTAAAAGATGCTTTCCGGTAGCTTCCTGCCGGATTTCTGTTCGGATATGTCTGAAATAAATCTTTTCATTCGGATAGGATCTTAAATACTTATAAATAGCGGCGTCTCTGATCGGATTGGAACTTTTAAGACTTTTTACGTACATAGAAAAATGAAACGGCGACACCACTGCTAATTTGCCGTTCTTCAACGAAAAAGTACCGGTACTTTCCATCTCGCTGCTTTTCATTATCCAATTGTCTACTTCTGTACTCCCACTAAGTTCTATAACTCCTTGGCTAAGAGAATAAACCCCTTCGGGAACTACATACCAAGCGATGTTAATAATACAGATGAGGCACAAAATCTTTACCGGTTGAGTTTTCATAGTAGTGAAATAAGGAAGAAACAATATATTAATTAAAGTATTAGATCAATAATTTCCTGCTTCATGAAAGAGGAAGGCTGTTACGTAATCGAATTACCGCGAGTGAAAGGAAATCTGTCAGTGATAGTAATGTTTTCATATAAAGCCGGCTTTAATTATTGATCCCCTTCCGGGCTACTATATTCATAGTAGCGGAGCTTGTTTCTTAAGCTCATTATTTCTCGTTGCATTTGTTCCATGCGTTGAAGTATATGTATGATTGCTTCAACTCCGGGTAGATTGATATCTAATTCATGATACAAGCGTATAATCTTTTCAAGTTCATGCAGCCGGCTGTGGGGTATAAACTTTTGCCGGTCAATTACTACAAACTCTACCAGACCCGATTCTTCAAGGGAACTGATAAAGGAATGGTCTATTTGGTGGTATTCACAAAAGAGCGTTACTTCAATTAATTCTTGCTTTGCCATTATGTTTTTCTAAGATTCCGACAATTCTTTAAAGAGCTCTTTCTGCCTCTCGGTTAAATCTACTGGTACCTTCACTTGATAGGTAATAAAGAGATCGCCAAATTCATTTTCTTTTTTGTAGACAGGCATACCCTTGCCCTTCAGTTTTACTTTAGTGCCGCTTTGGGTTTCAGGCTTTACTTTAAGCTTAACTTTACCGGTTAGGGTGTCAACGGTAATTTCCCCTCCTAACACTGCTATATACAAGTCCAAGGGGGTAATGGTATACAAATCCCTACCAACCCGTTTATAATTCACATTTTCCTTTATTAAAAAAGTAATCAAAAGATCCCCCGGAGGGCCGCCATTTTTACCTGCTGCACCTTGTCCGGAAATTTTGATAGTTTGCCCGTTTTCGATCCCGGCAGGAATAGTAATTCGTATATTTTTTCCGTCTACAGTTAGGGTTTGCTTATGCGTTTGCAAGGTATCCTGTAAATTCAGATGAAGTTCAGAGTGATAATCCTGACCCCTGTATTTCGTTTCCCGGCCTCTACCCGCACCGCCCGAATTACCGAACATAGATTCGAAAAAGTCTGAAAAATCTCCGGCCTGACCGGCATTTTCAAAATCATAACCCGCCGGACCGGTTTGACTGTTTTTCCGGTCTTTCTGTGCCCGATCGTATTCCTCTGCATGCTGCCAATGCTCTCCATGCAGATCATACTTTTTTCGCTTTTCGGCATTACTTAATACTTCATTGGCCTCGTTTATTTGCTGGAAATTTTTGTTAGCTTCTTTATCATTCGGATTAAGATCCGGATGGTATTTCCGTGCCTGTTTACGATAAGCGTTCTTGACATCTTTCTCTGAAGCCTTTTTGTCGATGCCCAGTACTTTATAATAGTCGATATAGGCCATATACGTGTTTATGATTGGTGAAGAACTTTAACAAATCTTGGGGAATTAGTGTAATTCAATTTGAAACTGCGATGATAGGTCCGTTGTCAAATGTGATTTAAATATATCTAAAGAAAAATGACTTTACTCACTACGAATTAAATAAGTTCAACAATTGAACGCATGTAAACTAAGCTCAAAAACCGGATTTAAAACAAAAGCCAATAAAAAAAGTCAATAGTATATAGGTCAATAATTCTGATTAAACCAAGTAGAATATCTTCCCTGACTATAATATTTCAGGCGTTAAACGGTTGTTATTTTTTAATCTCCCGGTATGACAATTAAATATCCCATTGAAAATGTGTATTCTCTTTCATTGCCCGAAGCGCTGGAGGCCTTACAATCAGATGCTGCAACAGGAATAAGTCAGGCCGAAGCCAATAGTCGAGGGGAGCAGTTCGGAGCAAATATTTACCAAGCACAAAAGCAAAAAACCGTATGGGCGATTCTTCTTCATCAATTTAAAAGCCTCATCGTATATATCTTATTAATTGGGGCCTTGGTGTCTTTCTATTTTAATGATGTTATCGATGCTTTGGCCATATTGGTTGTGGTGCTGGTAAATGCACTTATAGGTTTTTTCATGGAACTTCAGGCAAGAAGCTCCATGAACGCATTAAAGGAAATGGACGTAATACATTCAAAAGTTTTGAGAGACGGAAAAGTAAATGAAATACCATCCGAAAAACTTACTCCGGGCGATGTTATCATGCTCGAAGCCGGCGATATTATTCCGGGTGACGGGCGATTACTCGAAGCTAATCAGTTACAATGCGATGAATCTTCGCTTACAGGAGAATCAATCCCGTCAGAAAAAAACACCGAAAAACTTGAGGCAGGCACGGTTCTCGGAGACCAGCTTAATATGGTTTTTAAAGGCGCTTCGGTAATAAATGGAAACGGAAAAGCCTTAATAACCGGTATTGCCCGCCAAACTGAATTAGGAACCATTAGCAGTTTAGTTGAATGCTCGGAAGAAACAAGCACACCACTTGATAAAAAACTTACTTCCCTTAGCCGGAAACTTATTTGGTTAACGCTAATTCT
>JAYULL010000108.1:0-43335 GCA_043763625.1 Sphingobacteriaceae bacterium
AGCATCCGCCGGAATGGCATGCGTTTCAACGTGATTAAGCTATTTTGGTAGCTGCAAATTGATACCGCTTGGTGGGGTCAACATAGTCCGGAATATCCAATAACAAAAGTGTACTTGTTAAATACTATAGAAGTCGTAACGGGCTGCTGTCATATAAT
This sequence comes from Sphingobacteriaceae bacterium, assembly GCA_043763625.1. Lineage (GTDB taxonomy): Bacteria > Bacteroidota > Bacteroidia > Sphingobacteriales > Sphingobacteriaceae > Rubrolithibacter. The sequence goes on from JAYULL010000108.1 coordinate 159, forward strand.
CACGTTTTAAAAAATAAAATATAGGGTACACCGGCCGGGAAATAAGACCTGTTTAATGTAAGAGTTTAGGCTGATTTAGTTATAGGTCGACTTTTTAAAATCAATTGCGGTTTGGATTGAATGGTAAAACTATCCGGTTGCTGCTTCTGCTGTAAAGACAATAATTTTAAAACCGGCATTAGCGGAGGTTCCCTTACATCTTGTGTAAACAGTACCGTTATATTATCAAATTAAATACAAGCGATTTTTATTTTTTTAAGGAGAAAACGCACTTTTCGTACTGTGTCGCCTATTTTTTTTCCAATGAGATAATTCTTCGACACGTATACCGTTGCCAATTCATGCTCTAAGTATTTCACCGTATCATATAAAGCTACGGGATCTTCATGTTGATAAACATAGTCTGAGTGGACATTTTCAATAAACCTGTCTTTGTTTCGCTGCGAGTAGCTGGTTCCCTTTTCATTAAAAATGCAAATAACTGCATTCACATATTTTTTAGAGATATCCGGATTTTTAAAACATTTAATATTAAAGTTATAATCTGCGTAGATCGGAAATCTCAAATCATAGCTTCCAATCTTCTCAAATAATTCTCGCGAATAAAATATTGACTGATGGCTAATGTTTTCTAAATTCTTTATCAACTTAAGATACGATTTTTCTTCGCCCACTCTTATCTTACTATGCTTAAAAATTACGTCACCGTAGATAAGTTGAGTGTTATGGAAACAAGGCAGGGAAAACAACTCTTCGAGTACTATATTGTTATAAAGAACATCATCGCCACCCATGAAATACAAATAGTCGCCCCGACCAATCTTGATGCCTTTGTTCATGGCATCGTAAATCCCCTTATCGGGTTCTGATACAAAATGAATGAATTCGTGTTTCTCTGCATATCCTTGAGCGATACTAGGAGTTTCATCCTTAGAATTTCCGTCTATTATTATGCACTCAAAGCTTTTAAATGTCTGATTTACTACACTTTCTAAAGTTTCCTGCAATGTTTTTGCGGAATTATAAGTAGGAATTACGATTGACAGCTTGAAAGCATTTACCATACTTAAGCTTTAATCAGATTCATCACCAAATTCTTTAATGATACGGGGATGCCGTTTTTAACTCTACGCAACATTTTGTTTTTCGCAGACAGCTTTCGGTAATCTTCATTCTGCTTTTGCAGCATCATCTCGCCTCTCCACAAGGTATAATGACAAGGTATTTTTTTCAGTTCAAAAAAATTAAAGCTTTCTAACATCGCAACATAGTCAGTATATAAACTAACTAAGTCGGTTCTATTTTCTAAAGAAAATCTATCAAAAACAGAATGAATTTTTATTTCGCCGTTACTAACACTTAAATTACTGAAATGATAGAAATAAAGCTTTGATTCCTTATTCACGTAATATTCATTATTCTTTATTTGCAAATTGCGTTCGTGCAAATTCCAAGGGCCCATGTTATAACCGGGATTTGTGATTATATTACAAGATTCAAACAAGATCGGGGCTAAGTTCATCCAAAGCTGATCTACAAACAAGCCTTTTTCTAAACGATGATAGCCCATATTATAGGTTCTCTCTTTCCACCAATGAAGCATATGAAGTGTGTTCATAGTTCTTTTTATACCTAAAAACCCAAGATTATAAATACCATAGTTTAAAAAATCGTTTTCAAAGGGCTTCTTTTGATCGTATTTTATGGGCTTCAAAATATGCGGAGTAAGGAGGATATCGCTCTCATAAAGCATTTCACTCAGTTCTCCAAAGCTCTGATAAACACAAATGTCAGGGTCTAGATAAAATACTTGCTCAGCCTTGAAATGCTTAATGAAGTGCAGAAAAAAATGAGGTTTAACAGCTGTATTAAGTTCAACTATATCATACTTAAATGCTAAATTATGGATATCGGGCTCGATTTCTTCAACCTCAATAACCTTTATATCAAACTGATCATAATCTATTAAATCTGATTTTCTATCTACTAAACCAACAACAAAAGTGAATTCCGGATTATATTCAGAAAAGGACTGGGCCAGAACCAACGCTTGTGCAAAATAATTATTAGAGCATAAGGTAAAGGCTATTTTCATTGCGTTATTTTCAAAGTTGGACTCGTTTAGCCTCCTCTAACAGGAATAATTTTCGGACTTTCCCCCGGCGGGTTGAACCGTTTTCAAGGTAAGTTTTAACATTTACAGAATTATTTCAAAACTACCGCAATTTAGAAACCGCACCGTTAACTCAATATTAAAAATATGGTGCATTTCAATCAGCGAAGTAAACTTGTTACTAGTTTGCTTATTGCGATAAATGTTGCAGTAAGAAAACTTCCGATTAAAAAGAAAATCAGTACATTTTTGATCATACTTGAATTGAACTTTTTTAGCGGTAGAACCGGTTTATCTAAAAATTGAAAGAGTGGTGTATTTTTTAGTAGTGTGGCTTTAGCTGCGTCCAAACTACGCTCCAACTCCACATACGAGGTTCTCAATATTTGGATATCGGTAAGCTGTTTATCTCGTGCAACCGAAGCTATTTGGCGACTCGTATTTATATGAGCGTCCATAAACGATGCCCTTCCGTAAAGTGTTTTGTTATACTCCCGCTTTATAGAATCAGCTCTGCGTTGCAAAAATTGCAGATTTATTTTGGACCGTTGGGTTCTAGTTTCGGTATAGTACTCGGTAACTTCGTTCAATAAAGCTTCTAAAAAGTATTTAGAAAACAATTCATTTTCGGTTGTACAGTTTACGGCAATTATGGTAGACCCCGCAGATTTATTTTCAATAGTTAAATTTTGAGAGGTAAGGGTTTCATATATGTTTCTCAAAATCGCATTTTTCTTCAACTCTGTCTGACTATCGCCCTGCCCGGTAAAACTCAATGAATACCCTTTAATCCACTTATCACGATAATCCAAAGAGTCAAGAAAAAAATCGGCAAATACTATCCTTTTACCATTAATCCTTACGGAACTTCTGAGTGTTTTTTCTATCAATAGTCGCGATTGAATCAATTCTACAATATTAGATACGCTGCTGAATACACCCCCCGCAGTACTTGAAACCATACCAAATTCCTCTTCAAGGGCAGATAAGTCGTTTTTTGCCGGAGAAGAAACTCCCTCATCCAAAGCAAAAGTGATTTCGGCTACGTAAGTAGGGTTCTTTAAATAAGAATACAAGCCTGCTGTTAAACCGAACAGGAATGCAACAAAAAAAATTATTTTCCAACAAGAAAGAATGTAAAGCAATAAAGCTCTTATCTGAAAAATCAGCTTTTTTGGTGAAAACTCATCAAATATCCGGTCCTTTCCTGCATTCGGACTGATCATGGAATCGCTCATCTTAAAATGGTATATAAAATGGCTAAAGTTGACGTGAGGGCAGAAACTATAGAAATCACCTCAATCGTTCGCAACCTTTCTTTTTCTTTTTTAGCCGGCACAAAAACCTCGGTTCCCGGAGTAATCTTCGGATAGTTTCTAAAAAACAGGAAACTCTTTGTACCCTTTACGGAACCGTTGGCATAAATAGCATAAGACCGTTTCTTTGCAGCCCGTTCACCAAATCCGCCGGCACCTACAATATAATCTTTAAAACTTGCCGGCTTACTAAACCTTACCAAAGCAGGATATAGGACTTCGCCGTTCACTCTTACAGTTTGTAATAATTTAGGAATCCTTAAAGTATCACCGTCATTTAAAAAAAGATCATATTCTGACTTTGCATTTGCCAAAATTTTCTCCAGATCTATTCCCAAGTTGTCCGATCTTTTATTAACAATTAAGTTTAAGTCGTTCGCTAACACCTCGGGTGTTATACCGGCTTGGTAATTTTGTTTAAGCAAATTGTTAAATCCTTGCAATGCATTATCCTGTTCGGTTTTTGTAAGCAGTCTTGTTCTTACCAACACCGCCCCGTCTTTATATGCCTGAGGAGTAAGCCCTCCGGCACGTTTTACAAGATCTGAAATTCTGTCATTCTTGTTTTCGAGCGTATACTTTCCGGCATAAATAATCTCACCTTCAATAACTACATTTTTTTGTGTAAAATATCCGGGAGCAGGTCTTATAAAAACTTCATCGTACGGAAGTAAAACAAGTTTTGAGAGTTCGGTATTACCTTTTAAATCAGGCGTAATATCTTGTTCAAAAATAAGCGCAGTTTTAGGATTATCTGATTTGGGATCGGCATCCTTAACTCTCCTCGACACCTCTACCCTTTTTACTGAGGCTGATTCTTTTAACCCCCCTGTCATCAGTATTAAATCTTGAATACTCATGCCCTCTTCAAACATAAATGTGCCCGGACGCATAACCTCGCCCCCTATTTTTACATAAAACCCCTCCTTCAACTCAAATTTGGAATAAATGATTATTCGATCTTCTCTTTTAAGAGTTACATCCTGCGTTTCGCCTCTCAACACCTTATCAAGTTCTACTGAAATAATTTCGGGACTCAAATCGTCTTTTAAACGGTGAATATTAATGCGCGAAATAAAAGCATCTTCTCTTAAACCGTCGGCTTCCGTAATCAGCCGGGTAAGAGTCATACCGGCTTTTAATTCAAATTCGCCCGGTCTGTAAACAGCACCTTTAATGCTTATTCTGTTATTGAAACGGTTCAGTATTTTCCCGACAACGTAGCTGTCACCTTTTAAGGGAACAACCGTCTGAATCTGGCTAGCATTAATCGTACTTACAGTTCTTTCGGTTGGTGTATTTCTAAATACCTGAACTCGGGCAGTGTATGCATTATCTGTAAAGCCTCCGGCATATTTAATTATCTGAGCAAGTGTTTCTCCCCTGATCACATCATAAATTCCCGGTTTTTTAACTTCTCCTTTTAATTCAACCCTGACGTTGTAAGTGTTAATCTTTATAACGTCTTGATCCATCAATCGAATATCATTCTTTTTATCGCCGTTTATTAAATAGTCATAAACATCAATATTGGCAATTGTTACGTTATTTCTCACAACCTTAATGTTTCGATATGATCCGTTTGCATTGGGGCCTCCGCAAGCATAGAGCGCATTATAAGCTGTAGCGAGCGATGGAAGCGTGTAAGTTCCGGGCAAGGTTGCTTCACCGATTATTGTTACTTTAATACTTCGAATAGACCCCAAATTTACTTCCACTTGAGTTCTGCCTGAGCGTATGTCGGAATAAATGGTGTTTGCAAGTTTTTGAGAAATAAGGCTTTTGGCTCGATCAATTGTTAATCCGCTTACAGCAAGCGAACCGGCAACCGGAATACGGATAATACCTTCCGGAGAAACTCGAAGCTTATAACTCGCTTCGGAATAGCCGGTAACATCAATTAACAACTCATCATCAGCGGCAAGAACATAGTTTTTTGGTGTCGGTATCCGGAGATTTGGTTCAAAAGTAATTAGTTGATTATTGAAAACTTCTGACCCGAAAGTTTTAAGCTGTAATTGACCGAATGCAGAGCCCAAATTTAAAACCGGGTTCTGTTCCTGTCGGGAAATAGAATCTTGAGAGCGACTTACTGAAGGCAAGGATTTTATTTCCTGAATATCCTTTTGCCCCGAACTTGTATTGTTAAAGATTTTTAACCTCTCCATCAACCTAGCTGCCTCTACCGGACCCATTCCTTTTTGCCGTACTATTTCTTCGATTTGGTCATCCCTTATTTTGAGTTTGTCAAATTCGACCTTAAACTTTCGAATTTGCTCGTCCGTAAGCTCTTCTACTTTTACGTTACCCAGATCCTCGTTAACTTGGCTGTACGCTGCTGTTATAGAAACAAGTAGAATTATTAGTAACAAAAAAGTTTTAACCGAAATAAATGCTGTGCGACAGAAAGAAATGATCATAATTGAAATAAAACAAACGCTTGCAATATTCCGTGTTTAACTAAATCTACAGGTTACCTGAATATTAACTTTTCATTAACAAAGGACAAGGAGTTTAAAATCTCTTAATTTTTTCACTTTTTTTGTAGAGGATAGCTTAATCTAAGCCTGTTCTTTGTAAATGAAGAAATACTATACAATTGATCATCGAATCTTATTCCTTTTCGGATTTCTTTTTTATTTCCTGACGCCATATGTTGTTGGTCGGTTTAATCTCTTCGCTGAATATCCCGGGATGCAACTTTTTCAAGGATATTTTAAAGAAATCCCGCCAAATAAACTAACCTATTACTGGATCATTACGCTTTCATGGCTACCGGCATTTTACTTGGGCCACTTTTCATTTAAGCTTGCTAAACCTTATAAAAAGGCATTAAGACCTTTCCCTGCAAACTTCGTGTCGGAACATATTTCTTTAATCGCCGGGTTGCTTTCTGCTCTCTTATTTGTGTTTATCATCGTAGGGCGTAATTCTATTTTTGGGGGATATGAGTTGTACGACACCGGCGTAAGAGGGAAATTTTCCACCTTATTGATTGTTTTTAATTTTTTTCTGCTGTATCAATTACTAAGTGAAAAGAGCCGATCCGTTATTTTGATTGGAGGAACTACACTTACCGCTTTATTATTATTGTCAATGGGAGGAAGAATGTACGTTGTGCAAACCTTTATCGTTTTACTGGTTTATAAAACATCATTTGCCCCAAACAGGTGGAAAATTTCCCAAATAATAGTAGTGTTGGGTGCAGCTTTTATAGTTGGAAGCGCGGTTGGACTTTGGAGAATGAAATCGTCTTTCAATTTATCAGGAGCCACTTATTCCCTTTTTGCCGAACCCGTTTTTACTTGGTTTAGTACCTCTACATTTTTATCTCGGAACGAAATTCCCTTAATCAACTTCCCGGCTAATTTTCTTAGCTCGTTCTTAAATCTACTTCCTAACAGTATTTTTAATATAAAGCAGTACGTAATTTCAATAAAACAAATGGGTTATCAATATAAAAATCCATTAGGAGCCGATAGTGTTTGGACTACCTTTATTGTAAACTTCGGAGCTTTCGGATCATTTTTTTTTATCTATTTAACGGGATTTCTTTTAAATTTTTTACGCCACTTTTCGGAAGATAAACGTTTCTGGGCTGCTTATTACATCTGCATTTGCGGAATGATTCCTTTCCAATTATTTAGAGACGGTTTCTTCATTATTAACAAGCAACTCTTTTCTAACTTGCTTTTATTTCCGGCTCTGATTATTTTATTGTTGAAGCTGATCGGGTATTTTAACATGGCAAATCACCCTACGGTAACAGGTTCATACTCTCCCCCTGTTCAAAAGCCTTCATAAAAACAATAATCTGTAAATAAAATAATATCAGTTGTACGGCACGGTAAAATACGCTCCGCCTGTACCGCCTTCTGAATTCGCCTTTACTTTTCCGTTAATTGAGATCTCCCAAAATTGAATTGCATCAGCAATGTCTTGCTTAAATACGGAAATTCCTATTGAAGCGCCGGAACCTTTTTTAAATCGGTATACCAGCGAATCGCTGTAAAGTCGGTCTCGTTGAAAGTTTCCTGTAGAATCAATAAAATTGAGCCTAAAATGGGTCCCTTTTATGCGGTAAACAACTGATTTGACTACCGCAACATACTTAGGATCTTTAATAGGGTCGGGAGACAGGTCAAGTTTCTTTCCCTTTTTACAGGAAATCAGCGCGATTGATACGGAAACCAATAAGTATCCTACTACACGTTTTTTAAAGTCCATATTGTTTCTAAAAGTAGCCGGGTCGATGTCTTGTATTCTTTATATACTTCAAAAGAGGCTACCTGTTAGGGTTAGCCTCTTTTAATTCAAGATTATGCTTATTTAAAAATAATTTTACAAAAATAATCTTTTTTTAAATTAGTTAGAAGCAATAGAAATCCAACCTTGAGTAGTCCAAACATCAGTAGTTCTAACCGCACCGCGTTGAGTTGTAGAAACGAAACCGTAAGGAGCTAAATTGAAAGCGCCGCTTAAAGCAGGTGAGCCTGCTAAAGGTTTTGCAACTGCGTCTAATTTAAATGATGCATAGCTCGCTAAGAATGAGTTTCCGTCAGCAATAAACTCAGCTTCTAATGCAGCATTATGTGGATAAATGATGTTTGAAGCAGATTCGCTGGCAGCAAGTCTGGTGCGATCAGCTGTAGCATCCGGTTCAAAAAGATTTGCAATAACCGCTGATTTATCAGCTTGTGTAGGATCTCCGAATAAAGCAGCGTCAGTAGTAGCTGTGCTGATGAAGAAATTTTCTTCAGTTTGTGAAGAAACAATAGAGTTTAATAAACGAATTAAACCTGATCTTCTAACATGGATTATCCCGTTGAAATAAGAACCGGGAGCGGAAGTTGGGCTCACAGTTTGTGATGCAGGACCGATCAACGTAGCGTTAGAAATAAAAGGAAGTGTACGTGGTTTACCGGCATGAACAGCACCTGTAGCATTGTTATCCAGTTCGATTAAATTTGAACCTGAAATGTCTGCTGATTGAGTTCTGTAACCGATAATAAATTGAAGACGTCCTTGGTAACCTTCATCAAAATCAAAATCGTCATCTACGTTACCGTAAGATAATAAATGATCAACATTTATAGTACCGCCGAAAAATTCAAAACCGTCATCACCGGCGTTTAATACTTCAATGTGGTGAGCAACGGTACCTGAACCAACACCTGCAAAAGTTAAACCGTTTACTTCTCTGTTAGCAGCAGCAACAAGACCGCCACCGAATTCGAAACGATTATAAGTAATTGAACCGGAATTGTCGTTAGGTACAGAACCGCCGTAATCATGTCTTCCGCCTGTGTTAGGAATACTAGCTACCGGGAATGCCTCGTATACGTTAGTACCTGCACCTGAAGTAGTTACGATAGGAGCGTTTCCTAAAAGAACAACACCACCCCAATCACCTATTGCACGACTGCCTGCATTTTTTTCTGATGTCCATACAATCGGGTTAGTAGCAGTACCGTTGGCAGTTAATTTAGCGCCTTTCTCGATTACTAAAGTTCCTTTCATACCGTCTTCAGGACCACCTACACCGGAAGTTCCTAAACTTCCTTTAACGGTAACACCCGCATTTACAGTTAATGTTACACCCGGTTTAACATGAACAAGACCATTAAGATAAGTAGTTCTGGTAAGGGTAGTGTTTACAGTAATGTCGCCTACCAAAGTGTCAACTGTAGCACCTACAACTAAAGGTTTAAAATTAGAACCAAGCGTTTGCTCAGTTGAATCTTTTTTACATGAACTTGCAAAAATTACAGCCATGCCTACTGCGGCGTAAAGAGCTTTTTTCATTTTGTTTTTTTTAATAAATTAAGGTTTTAAATAACGCATCACCTTGTAGTTTTTCTGAAGTGATGTAAAGAACATTTACTTTTAAATAAGCAATACAAACATACAGAGGCTGTGTAAAGCGGCTATTAACAATACATTATTAGTAAAAGAGATTGACGTGAAGCTAAAATGAAGTTCTTGTTAACTGACCGGTTTTAACACTTTTTTAACATTGAATAAGTTCGGGTAGGTGCAATACTATAGTAGAATGTGTAAGATTAAATACCGCCGGGGAATACAATTTAAATTTCTTCATGGTAGATGAAGACGGCAAAAAACTCGCTATGTCGGTTATTTAGGTAACCATATAATACCCTAAGCAGATTAGCTTAAACCTTCGCAGCTTAACACCGTATTTTTATGAAAGCAAACTTGGAGTGCGGCATCATTTGTTTACCGGTAGCAAGTGTAAGCGGGTGCAACCCGTTGACTGAACCGCCCGCTAGAACAATCCCTTTCAAAGCTTATTTAAGATTTGAGATATTAGATTCAAAACAAAATTAAATCCTATTTCTATTTATAATTATACTTTGTTTGAAGCGGCAAAAAGTTTACCCAACCCTCCATCCAATTATCGGTTCCTAAAGCTCCGCGATAGGGTACTTTATTGAAGAAAGGGTCAGCAAAAGCAGGATCATCGAAACTTGCTCCGGTTAACACGGGCGAGTTAGCAGCCGGAAAAGGATTAGGTTGTGTGTCATAGCCGAGAGGATCTTTAAGCAAAAACTCTTTGGGATATCTAAATTGCCTGTTATTAAAAGGAGCTTGTAGAAGAAAGGCTTTTAAATGGGAGGAGTTGAACGGCGGGAAGATTCCGCGGGGTAAGGTAAAAGCTGCTGACTCGTTTACACTATGGAAAATTGTGTTAGTTATCCGGCTTTCTTCGTTAGCTAATGATTGTGCACTTAGCGCATGGTCTACATAAAGTGCCTGTTTTGCAAAATTAGCCAGAATAGAATTACTCAATTTTAACTTGGCGCCGTCTGATAACACAATTGCCGCTTCTATAGTATTCGAGCCCGGAAGTACTCCTGCGCCCAAAACCGAAAGGTTTGAAATCGCAGGAAAGGTTCCTTCTCCTTGTACCCATATTCCGGCTAGTCCTCTACCCACATTAGATGAGAAAAAATAAGGATGCCGATACACTAAAATATTTTGCATTTTACCCTTATACCCGTTTAATATCCTTATATCTTCAAAATAAGTAGCATAAGTGATTATATTAGACAGGTTAACATTACCTGAATCAATACTAAGAGATTGATAAGAAGAATAACTGATTTGAATGTTATTTATAACTGATGTTTGATCTAACTTTTCTAATGCCAAAGCAGCAGACGAAAATTTTCCGGCAAATTCTATTCTTGCATATCTGAGATCAGCAGAAGAAAAATTATTCAGGCCCGAAATTTTAATTCCGGCCCAAGTATTTTCAGATCGTCCGACAGATATACCGCCTATGCCCGTAAAATTTGCTACAGTAAATATAACCGGTCTATCCGGCGTGCCTACTGCCTCTATACGTGCACCTCTATTAACCGTGATACCTTTCTCTTCCGCAACTTTGATTAATGTTCCGGCTTCTATCTTTAATATTTGTGATGAATCGCGGACAATATCAGTTTGCAGCAGATAAACGGTGTCTTTCGAAAACTGCAGTACTTTAGCCTTTAAACGAGTGTCGCCGAACCTTATGATACTTTGCGGCTTTAAAAATTCAATCTGCGGTTCTTTATTGCAAGCCGAAATTGTACTCATGAATACGAAAACAAACAAGGCTCTTAGGCTATTCTTTACCATATCCCTTTTATAAATTAGAATGTGTATGCAAACGAAAATGAAAATGTTCTTTGAGGCTTTGTATAAGCTACGGTGTTGTCTATTCCGCTTACGTAATTGCCTTGCCCTGTGGGATTATCAAATGTGTTTTTCACGGTGACATAAGGCGTATCTAATTTTCCGTTGGCGTTCAAATCTTGATATAGAATAAAGGGTTTGTTTAACAAGTTCGACACTTTAAATCTAATCTGACCTTTACGCTTTAAAACAAATTGCGAGGCAACTAAGTCAACCATATCTCGGGCCTTCAGCATAATGTGAGGGTTTAACGGGAATTTTGTACCGTTTGCTGTATTTGCAGCCAAATCAGAAGACCCCAGTGAATTAACATAATCATCCGTTCGGTTGTACGACAAGGTGGTTTCAAACGAGTTTTTAAAGAGTTGGAGGCTCATTCCGGCATTAATGATAGAGTTTGCTTGCCCCGTAAGACGATGCTCTTCAAAAGAAGGAATTCCGCGTGTTCCTAATATATCTATAAAACTTACTTTAGACTGCAATAAACTGTAATTACCGAATACACTTAAATTCTCGAGCCACGGTGCAGAAGTAATAAAATCCATCTTTTTCCTTAGTTCCACTTCAACCCCTCTAATGTAGGCATCGCCGGTATTTACGGGTATTGATACATTATATCCGTCTTCTGTAGGTTCTGCATATTCGATCGGGTTTTTCAAAGACTTGTAGAATGCAGATACTGATAAAATCTCACCGCTCGACGGGAAAAATTCAAATTTAAGATCGAAGTTACTAACTGCAGAACTTCGCAATGTTGCATTTCCTTGAGTCGGGTTAAGTCTTTCAAAATCAAACCTCACAACCGGTAGTAAATCACGTAAGTCGGGCCGTATAACTGTTCTTGATGCTGCTGCACGCACGTTTACTTTATCAGTAGGGCTGTAAATCACGTTTATCGAGGGAAGCAAGTTAAGACTCACTCTCGATGCAACTTTAGATATTGCAATGTTAGGCTCGTTAAAGGCTTCAAGAAAATTAAATCCCCCCGGATTTACTGTTTGCTGATAATTTTCCATCCGCAGTCCCCAAATCACCCGCCAAGATTTCCCGAACTTATTTTCTAAACTTTCATAAGCGGCTAATAAACTTGTACCTGCAGAATAGTTAGCGGCGCTATTCACCTCGGAAGCTGCTGCGGCAAAGCTCGGGTCATTTAAATATTGAGGGGTCAAATATTTAGTGGTGAAAACACTGTCAAGAGTAACTCCGGTGGTAGAAAAATTTGAAATCGGTAGTATAATTCCTGATGTATTTCTACTTCGATTTTGGTAAAGCATTCCGGCTTTGAACAGGTGTTTACTTGATCCGATAGTAAGGGATGAAGTAAGGTTGAATGAAGCGCCGCTTACACGATCTTTATTTGACTGCCAAGAGCGGCTGCTTCCTACCGTTTGCCCGGTGGCACCGGCAAAATCAGTTTGAAAATAAACCCTAGGGCTAAGGCTGTCTAACCCGAAAATGTAATTTTTATTATCCGGCAATTGGGTTCGGTTCGAAGAAGTGCTGACGTTCCAATCTATTCTGGTTTCATTATTCTTGCCTGTTCGATGTTCGCCTGCCAAAACAATACTCAGTAAACCTGAGTTTTCGGTAAAATGATTCAACCCCGCCAAACTTTGCCCCGAGGACTGGCCAAAGCCACTGGATTGAAAGTTTGGGATATACGCCAAATGACGATTGACAAACGCATTTCTAAACACGGTGCTGTAAATATTTTTAAACGTAAGTTTATTATTGTTAAATCTATAGGCGAGATTTAATACAGCACCGAAATTTGAAGAGTAAGTGTATCTGGTATGGTCCGAAAAATAGCCGAAGCCCTGTACAGTGTCAGGCTGAGGATGGTAACCGGGGTTTTCCTGAAAAAAAGGATCTCGGAGCATTGTTTCATCTTCAATCAACTCCGATTTCCGTTGATTAAGTGCAGCGACAATCCCGAACTTGCGATTATTCTTTAAATCATAGGCTTTTCCGAATCCTACTTGTATCTGCGAGTTGGGCGATGATTTGCCGAAATCGAGAGGTACCATGTTGTTCTCTAATCTTCGCAGCTGATAATATCGTTCCTGTGGGTTAATATCATACAATCTATTTCTAGTATTGCCGGTGGGGAAGCCTTCCGGAAGATTTCGGGAAGCTCGTCCAAAACCCATCCACTCAAAAGGGCCGCGTTTAGAGGAGTAAAACGTTTTTCCTAGCGTAGCGTCGGAATATCCGCTTTGAAGCGATATCGAAAAAAATGTATTGTCAGGAAAGTCCTTGGTATTCACTTGAACCACCCCGCCGGCAAAACTGCCGGGCATATCCGGAGTTGCAGTCTTATTTACTACGATATTTTCTACTACAGCCGCAGGTATCAAATCAAAAGCAAAAGCGTTACGGTCTGTCTGCGTACTCGTCATTTGCACGCCGTTTACCATCGTTTGGTTATACTGATCGGCCAAACCTCTAACTACAACAAAACGGTTGTTTTGTATATTAACTCCAGTAACGCGGGTAAGCACTTGTGCTGCATTATTGTCGGGCGTTCGCCGTATTGCCTCTTGCGAAATACCGTCTGAAGCCGCAGCACTTCGCTTCTGAGCAGAATAGACTGAAGACTGGCCCTCACGCTTAACAGTAGTTTTGACAACTACTGATTGCAATTGCTCTGATGCAGATTGCAAAATAACATTTTGAAATGTGCTTTGCCCGGCCTTTACTACAATATCTGCAATCTGTTTAGCTTGATAACCAACATATTTAAAAGTAATGGTATAGGTGCCTGCAGGTAATGACAATACATACGAGCCGTCGGGCAAGCTGGTAGTAGCTAACTTAGTACCCTCTGCAATTATACTTACGCCAACCAAGGTTTCATTAGTTCCTGCGTCTATAATTTTACCGGTAACCTTGCCGTTTCCTCCTTGTGCAAAAGAAAGAAGGGAAAGGGAACACAATATTAGAAGGATTGGGTAAAATTTCAGCGCCTGAGTAGTTAAAAGTTTCATTTTACAAGTAGACATTTTCTTATCGGGGTTCGTTATAATCGGTACGTAAGGGAGTAAAGTTCGCCCATCCTTGCATCCAGTTTTCTGCTCCAAGAGCTCCTGTATAGGATACCTTGTTAAAAAATGGATTGGCAAAATCCCCGCCTTCAAAACTGGCGCCCCGCAAGAGGGGTGAAGAAGGATTAGGGCTCAAGTCAAGATTTTCGTAGTTGAAAGGACGAGTGTAAAAAGCATCCGCCCCCGACGAAAACAGACTTAAAGGACTTGCTGAAAGTGCTGCTTTTTTAAATTGATCAGGTGTGATACGGGTAATAGCCTTGTCTAAGACAAAAGCCTTTGCTGTATCCGAACCTGCAAAGTAGCTGAAGCCCAGTTCGGCCTTTTTATTTATAAAGTTTACTACTGTTTGATCATCGCCCATACACCAAGTCCCTCGCGGAAAACCGGCAAAAAAAGAATTCCGAAGTTTAAACACCGCATTATTAGCGGTAATTAAGGCAGCAGATTTTACCAACGTGTCGGAATATACTGGGCGTATGCCTTTTTGCCCCTGAGGACCGATAACCGTTAAATTCGAGATTACAGGCGAAGTGAGAGGAGTTTGATCCTGCGGCAGATCGGGGTTATTCTCAATAAATACTCCTGAAAGGTATTGTCCCAACAGAGTATGTCCGGCTGCAGTTCCAAAATACGGATGGCGGAGCGCAAGCAAGTTTTGCATCTTTCCGGAATATCCCGCTGTAATGTAAAAATCCGCTGCTCCCCCGCAAGCGTAAGAAATCAGATTTTTAGCGTTGAAAGTTCCGCCGGTAATTTGGTAAGAAGGAAGCTCGGGAGCGTAACTTACCTGTATGTTCTCAATTTCACTTTTGCTGCCTACTGCTTCAAATACCAGCGGGGCAAACTCTACACGCATGTACTTCAGGGAACATGAAAAATCCGATGTATCAACATTAGCCGAAAAAGAACCGTTGTTAATCGATTTTCCTGTAATTGTAATTCCTTTCCAAGTTTTCAAATTGGTACCCTGAACACCTCCGGGTGCAATACTAGTAAATACTACCGGGCGCATTTGAGTGCCTTTAACAAGAAGCTGCCCGCCGCGGTTTATTTTAATACCTCCTCCAACTGTCGCTTTAATTAATGTACCCTCGTCAATAATTAATACTTGACCTGAATCTCTTGTAATTTCTATTGTAAGCTGATAAACAGTATCAGAATAAAAATGAATGACAGGTGATTCGAAATCTACTGTTAAATTCACGTCCTTTTCCGGTTTCGGAGCTTTAATCTTTATATCGTCGGCTTGCTCACATGAGCAAATCAAGCTGAGGAAGATTAAAGAGGCAATAATAGATAAAATTGATCGTCTATCTACGGGCTTTAGACGATCGGTCGACGAGAATCTTTTAACACCGACATTTCGTAGACCCCCCGGAACAAAAAGCCTGTTTGGTACTATATAAAAGTTGTTACTTATTTTGAGTGACATAACAATAGACATTAGAATAGATAAGAGGCCGTAAAATAAAAAGTACGCTGTCCGGTTACACTTTGTGTAGTATTATCGGTGCCCGATTGGTAAAACAGGCGACGCCCGATAGCATCGCTTTGAAGTTTTAAGGGTGAATCAAGTTTTCCGTTACCGTTCAAATCCTGATAAGTAATAAAAGAAGCCTTCAATAAATTATTTACGCCGGCTGTCAGTTGCCCTTTTGATCGGTAAAACCGCTGAGAGACCTGTATGTCGAAGTAGTTCATCCCCTTAACATAGCTGTTTGGTATTGCCGGAACGCGATTCTTGTTTGCAAGCGTTGTAAACGTTCCCGAGCCTACTTCGATCAAATAGTCCGATATACGGTTATAGATTAGGGAAATTTCCGGAATAGAGTTCTGCTGCAATGTTAAGCCGGCGTTTAAGGTAAAATTCGGGCTGCCTGCTAATTTGTGTTCGTGTATTTCCGGGTTTTGAAGACTTCTTATATATCCTGTTTTTACTTTTGATTTTAACATGGTTGTCCCTGCAAAGACGGATATCTTATCTGCCCAACCCTCGGTAGTCAAAAAACCTAACCCGCTTTTAAAAGATGCCTCAATTCCGGTTACGACTCCCTCCGGCATGTTGTAAGGAGTTGCTCGATAAGTTCCGGGTAAAGAAACCGAATAGCTCTCGGATACATATTCAATGGGTTGATTTATTACCTTATAGAATCCTTTTAACGATAAGTGTAGTCGGTGTTTGCTGCCTACTGCAATTTCCGCTTCGAAGTTCTGTATATCGGAGTTTCTTAGCGTTCGATTTCCGGCAAATACGGTAAAACGACTCATATCGTAATATCTGTATGTTGAAAGTTCTTGAAGCTGAGGTCTGTTTATCGATCGAAAGTAGGCGGAGCCGATTGAAAAGTTTTCGAGGGGTAGGAATTTTAAAACTGCCGAGGGCAAAACAGCGAACTCAACTACCTTGTCATTTTGATCAAGCATAAACTTTCGCGGGCTTTTAAAACCCTTCTGATAATTGAATTGTGAATTAGATACTAAATAGCTGCTGCTTTCTACACGTATTCCGAAATCAGCTCTTAAGTTTTTCAATACCGCAGCTTTTAAATTGATATAAGAAGCTCCGATGTTTGATGAAGCTGTATAGTTGCCCATATGCGTGAAATTGTAGCCGGACAGATCACCGATCTTATCCGGTTCAAGCGTTTGGAAGTAGTTTATTGCACTTAAATCACCCGGATGATAATTTTCGCCGGTCATTAGATTATTTAATGTTTGATAGGTTTGATTTCTGAACAATAAGAGATCGCTTGTAAAGTCCCTGTTTCTTAACTGCATGTTAACACCTCCTTCAAGCAAATGACCTTGATTCAGTAGATTAAAAGGGATTTTAAGACTAAGAGCGCCGCTAAACGAGTGCTCGGTTAAATTACGCCACAACCGGCTCGAGTTCGTAAAAATCCCCACTTCTTGATCTCCGACTCCGGTAGAGTTATTTCCGGCTATAGCAAATAAGTTACTGTCGGCCGGATTTTGATTAAGCAAGAAGTTTCGCTCGTCAGGGTTCTTTTGGGTATTTAGGGTATAGGTGGCGTTCCAGTCTAATTTGAATTTTCCATCCTCTCCCAAGGCATGCTGCCCTAAAACTTGCGACACTAAGAACTTTCTGCTCTCAGTTAAAAAATTTATGCCTTTATTAGCTAGTGAGTCGGAAGATGTCGATATTCTGAAAAATTGATCACGGTGAGTGTAGGTATTATTGAATATACTGCTGAATATATTTTTAACTGCTATTTTACTTCGCCCGAAATCAATTGAGGCATTTAAAACACCGCTCAGGTCGGCGGCGGATTGATAACGCATATCTTGTGATCCGGCTTGAATTAGTCTTTGGCTTGCATTAAAGGGGAATTTATTGCCTGCAACGTTTGGGGCCGCCTGTACCGTAATTTCGTCTATCCGCTCAGACCTGCGATGTTGCAGGTAGCTTATCAAACTTATTGTATTTCCTCCTTTCAAATTAAATTTTCTGCCGAAACCTAGCATTACTCGGTCATTCGGTTTTGAATTACCATAATTAAGGGGCGTAAGATTGTTGCGTAACTGTTGCGAAAAACGAACTTGCTCTTGAATGTTTTTTTGTCGCAACGAAAACTCCGACCGGGTAGTAGGAAACTCAGCCGGCAAATCTCTTATTTTGCCTCCCAAACCTAACCACTCTAACTTATCTCGCTTATCGCCTGAAAAAGCTTTGCCGGTTGTTTGATCAAAAAAGCCTCCGCCTGCCAATATGTAAAAGAAATCTCTATCGGTTCCTTCTTTGGTCTCGATATTTACCGAGCCCCCTGCAAAATCGGCCGGAAGCGACGCATCATTAAACTTACTTACGCTAACCGCCTCAATTGATTCTGTAGGGATAAATTCTAAGGCAAAAGACCTGCTGAGCGGATCTAAATTGTTAAGTAAAGCTCCGTTTAAAGTCACCTGATTGTAGCGTTCTCCCATGCCGCGAACAGTTAGGGATTGCACATGAGGGGAGGTTTGATGATTGTTTACCAAAACACCGTTTAGACGTTTTAATAACATTACGCCATTTTTGTCGGTTCCCGCACTGATCTCTTCAGTGCCTATAGTTTCGATACGGTGAAAATCTTGTACTGCCGATTTGAAAAAAAGTTGTTTTTCGCTTAATACATCCGTTGTTGAAGCCGAGTCAGCCCGATCAACTGAATCCCTTGCGGAGGAAGCCGGGATACTGTCTAAATCTCTGTTAGCAAGAGGTTTTAACACTACATTGAAATAGGTTATTCCGGATTTAGGGATTCTAATAACCGCGATTTTTTTTGCCTGATAACCTGCAGCACTGAAAGTTATACTGTGGTCTCCGGGTTCTACTCTAAGTTTATAATTGCCGTTTGAATTAGTAATGGTGGTGAGTGTATCGCTGTCTAATGCGATTCTTACTGAATAAAGCCTTTCATTAATTGAGCCGTCAATAACATAACCTTTAAGAACAGTTTTTTTTATTTGTGCCCAACCGGAAGAAGCTGAAAGTAAAAGTATCGGAATTAGTAAATATCTAAATAGCCGAAGAGCTGATAAGAGCGGCAATTTGCGAGCGATCATAAATTTAAGTTTCGGGGCAAAACTAAAATTTCGTTCAAGGAAATATATTAAGGGTATATTATGAATATATTAAGCGAGGATACAAAACGGTTTTAATTGTTTACTTATCAGATTTTTTTGAACTTAAAGCCGGAAAAGATGTGACCATTAACGAAAACGAGTTTTGGCGAAAGGTGAAGATTTTTGATTTCACAATGGTTTTTTACCAAAAGCATTGAAACTGAAATCAGCTATTTTAGCAATTCTATAGCTCTATCTATAATGGGGTCACGGCCTTCAATTTCTTCTTGAGAAGAAATTTCTACCGGAAAATCAGGCGCAATTCCTAATTCAATACTTTTCTTATCAGGCGAAAGAGAATACATACCTGTGTATTGAAGTTTCCATCCGTTGGCCAAAATATAATTATAGGGGTTTCCTCCTCCGCCGCCTGTTTGATCTCCGACTTGTTGAACATTAGGCAGTAGCGACATGTACAAAACAAAATCATTGCATGCGCTAAAACAGGCTCGATTAGTAAGTAGCGCTACCGGTTTAAGGTAAGGGGCCGCGGCAGGAGAAATGTAAAAAGGTATAGGATCAAAAAAATCGCTGTGGCCGATGTCTTTTTTTACAACTTCGTATTTAACCAATTTTTTTTCTGAGAGAAACCGGCTGAAAAGGTTTGTTGCATTTTGCCCTTGTCCGCCTGTATTGTTTCTTACATCTACGATAAGTCCTTTGGTTTCTTTAAGGTCATTGAATAAATCATCCAATTGTTTGTCGCTAATGGTTTCGCCGAAGGAACCGAGATACATATAGCCGATACCGGTTACCACTTTATAGATAACCGGGCCGGCAGTTTTAAAGGAATTGTTAAGGTATCCCGTAATTAAAATTCGGTAATTAAAATTTGCCGGGTATGCGGTATAAAAACCGGTATAAGTTGTAGTATCACTTCGGGTTATCAAGTTAACGTGGCCGTCCTTCAATGTAAGTAACATAGTGTTAAGTAGTCTTGCCAGTTCAAGGTCGGATAAATTATTGTTTGCTTGGGGCCTGAGCTCATTATAAGTATTTCTCCAATCCACTTGTTTTTGAGGAAACAAAGCATAATGTTTATCCATGAAGTTCCACAACTCATCGAAAACTTCTACGGGTTGGGTGCCGGGGTTTCGTACTCCTATATTCTTTTTGCAAGCCGCAACCGAAAATACGGTACACAAAATAAAAAGCAGTTGAAGGTGTTTTTTTAGCGATGAAAAAGACATATCAGAACCGATAACCGTAAGATAATTCTAACCCGTTCCATGACTGTATAACCTTTCTATTCGTTTTTAAGTTATAATATTCCATAACATAAGAAATACTCATTTGATTATTTTCCCCAAACCTTCTGCCTAGGGATATGGCGTTTTTTAAGTTCAAAAATTTAGCCGGGCTCAAAAAGATGCGATTTAAGATAAAGGATCTGAGTTTGGAATCATACTTTACTTCTCCTATCGAAAGTTGACTGCCGAAAGACGGCTGCTCTACCGAAGAAAATGCCGGCAAGCTGAACTCGTTTGCGAGATAAAAACCTGAGAGTGCGCCTCCAAAATCATAGCCGAAATGAAAGTCGCCGCTCAATGAAATAAAGTTTTCGTAAGAAATATTGTTATTTAAGAAGCCTGAAAAGGTTCGGCCGGCGAATCCGGCGTTTAAGGACGGCCCGATAAAAATCTTAAAACCTGAATTATGCTGCGTTAATCCAAACAGATAAGAATACTTAATAGTCAAGTAGCTTTCTTTAGATGTATTCTTAGTATTGCCGGCATTCAGTTTTCCCGATAGGAAATGTAACTTAAGCTCTTGAAGGCTTTTCTTACCCGAATAAATTACAGATATTCCGGCTCCCGGAATTTGGCCGGAAAAGGGTACCAAACTGAAATTTTTATCAATTATAGCATTTTCCGAAAGTAAAACTCCTGCTATAATTTTCCATTTGTAACCATTTTCCTGCGCCCTTAAACAAATCGAATTAACTATTGATAAAAAAATAATGAGCGAAATAGGTGGATTAAAAAAAATGCTTTTTTGAAGGAAAGTGCTCATAGAAACCTACGACGGATATTGCTTATGCAATTCTGCGAAACTAATACAACTGGATCTATCTAATATTAATTTTAAGTTACTTTTTCTTTTACATTTCCGTTTCGCACGGACATAGGGCTACCCGAATAATAACAATTCATTAATACTCAATTAAACAGGTAAACAGATCTTGCAGCTTGAATTTCAGCAATAAAATCTAAAGGTTTTGGCGTCTGCCTTGTTGAGTTCTACCGAAATGATGAGTAATAGTTTATCTAAAGTTTCCATAGGGATTAATGGTTCTATGCTCGACGATGAGCCTACAGGCGTTGGTGTGTATTCATTTAACGTAATTAATAATTTGGCTCAGTTATACAAGGAAGCCAATAGCTCTATTTCCGTTTTTACACCTACCTACAAAAAGCTGGGTCTCGACATTGAGGTTATAAAACTGTCTGACTTGATGCAATCCTCAAAACACGGAAAGAAAGCAGCGCTTTTAAGATTTATCTGGAATACAGTTATTTATCCTATACAGAGTAAGAAATTCGATTATTTGATAAGTCCTACAACTCATGGCAGCTTTTTCTCCAAGAACCAAGTAATCACGATACACGACGTACTCTCGTTAAAGTATAATAAAACTCTTCCCCATCAGCGATTTTATTTTAAGTTTTTACTTCCACAACTTATTGCCAAGTCAAAGGCGATAATAGCCATTTCACAAAGCACTAAAACCGATATAGTTAATCTGTTAAACTGTCCTGAAGAAAAAATACATGTAATACATAACGGATATGATCCTCATAGATATAATATTTCTGAAAATAATGACGACGCGTTCTGTAAAGAATATGGTTTTAAAAACTACTTTCTTGCTGTAGGCCCGAACTATCCGCATAAAAATTTCGAGTTCCTTTTAAATGTTTACAACAAACTGTCATTTGAGGTAAAGGAGCAGTTCCCTCTTGTCATTGCAGGAGGAAAGCAACCCTATTTAAATGCTATTAAACAGTTTTCCGCAAAGCTTAATTTACAGAAGCATGTGCACTTTGTAGGCTATGTGTCTGAGGATTTAATGCCGGCAATGTATCGGGAAGCTTTTGCTTTAATCTTTGCAAGTTTAGATGAGGGATTCGGAATGCCGCCGTTAGAAGCAATGGCTTGCGGCTGTCCGGTAATAGCTTCAAACTCCTCATCAATACCCGAAGTATGCGGTGAAGCAGTTTTATATATTGATCCGACAAAAGAAAGCTCCCTTACCGAAGCTATACATCAATTAACCCGCAATAAAGCACTATATAACGAATTGCGAGAAAAGGGAGTAAGGCAGGCTCAAAAATTTTCCTGGAGAAAAACTGCCGAGAGTTTAAAATCCCTTTTAGACGATAAAATATTCAATACCTGACCCTACCCTATCACTATGACTGACATTACCTGTTCTATTGTTCTTTATAACAACCACCCTGATGAGATTAAAATTACTGCAGGCTGCTTTTTAGGAAGCAATTTGCAAGTCAAGTTATTCTTAATAGATAATTCACCAACCGATAAATTAAGAAGTTGTGTTTCTCATCCTAATTGTGAATATATTTTCAACGGCAAAAATGTAGGTTACGGTGCCGGTCACAATATTGCAATTCGTCAATCTATTTTAACTTCTACCTATTATTTGGTTTTAAACCCTGACATACGTTTTAACCCTGAAGTACTCGAAGGGCTGTTTGCTTTTATGAACGATAACCCTGACGTAGGTTTGTCGATGCCTAAGGTACGTTACGAAACAGGCGAATTGCAATATCTATGCAAAAAGTTGCCTACTCCAATCGACTTGTTCGCTCGTCGGTTTATCCCTGCTTTACTTAAAAACACGTTTAAAAAAGTGCTTGACGAGTACGAACTCAAGCATAAAAATTATCATTCGATAATGCAAGTGCCAAATCTTTCGGGATGCTTTATGTTTATCAAAACTAAATTATTCCCGATTGCCGGAATGTTTGACGAACAATATTTTTTGTATTTGGAAGACACTGATTTGAGCAGAAGAATTAACGAATATTCTTTAACGGTTTATTACCCTTACGAAACCATCGTTCACGGTTATCAAAAGGCGTCTTATAAAAATTTCAAGCTCTTAACGTATCATTTAAGCTCCTCGATAAAATACTTTAATAAGTGGGGTTGGTTTAAAGACCGTATGCGGGATGTAGTAAACACGTACTTGGAATTAGATGATTCTCGTTTTGCGGGTTATACTCCTCCTGCTATTCAAGTTCGTTCCAAAACGTACACCGAAACAGAGGAAACCCGAGTTGAGAAAATGTATGCTTAATACAAGCGGAATTTCTATCATCGTTTGTTGCTATAACAGCGCAAAAAGAATCCCCGAAACTTTTGCCGGCTTGGCCGAGCAGCAGATTCCGGCAAATATCGGAGTTGAACTTATATTGGTCGACAATGCTTCAACCGACCAAACCGCAGAACTGGCAGAAGAAGTATGGAAAAATTTAGGTTCAAAATTCGAACTTGTTATAGTTGAAGAATTAACTCCAGGCTTAAGCAGTGCCAGAAAAAAGGGAATCAACCAAGCTCGGTATCCCTTTATTCTCTTTTGCGACGACGACAACAAACTCTGTCCCGAATATGTAAACGAGGCCTACTCTATTCTCAGCAGCGACAGTAAAATTGCAGCTTGCGGTGGCTGTGGAATGCCGGTGTTCGAAACAGATAAGCCGTTTTGGTTTGATGAGTATGCAGAAGCATTTGCCTTAGGTTCGCAAGAAATCGGAAGGGAAGACGGCAAGATTCTTAATTTATATGGTGCCGGTTTAGCAATAAATAAGCAAGTTCTAATCGAACTGCAGCAATCCGGCTTTAAGCACAGGTTTACAGGTCGGCTAAAAAATAAACTAAGTTCGTCTGAAGACACCGAACTAACGAACGCTATGGTTCTGTTAGGTTATGAACTTGTTTATTCGGAAAAGCTTAAGTTTTATCATTACATGCCTAAAGAGCGTATGACGTTCGACTATCTGAAGAAGCTTTTCGTTGCCTTCGGCACAGATGGGCCTTTACGGAATTTATATTATTCTTATATCTCAAACAGAGCATCGCACAAGCTGATCCGGCATTGGTCAATCCACTTGGTTTTAAGTTTAATTCGCTTGGTCAAATACCTGATAGTACCTCCGAAAAAGTTCGGCAGGGAGATATATTTTAAATGGAGCCTGGCCTACATTAAAGAGCTTTTTTCGATACGAGAGGATTATGAAGGTCTTAAAATTAATGCCCTTAAAACGCTGCAGCACGGGTTGAATCCTTCCGTCACCGGCATTAAATTAAGTAAAACCCGATTGGAAAAAAGTTTAGTGTAATGGATAGGTTTTACATAAGTTCAAAAGAAGGTGTTTCGGGTATATGCAAGTATTCGAACGATTTTTATGAACTGGTTTTGAAAGAAAAAAGATATACTTTTCTGGAAAGTTCATCAGTCGCAGTTAACCCGCTTGAGCAACTTAATCCTGAAGATCGAGTTCATATTGAAATTGGTCTTTTTCAAAAAAATGAAATCGACATTCTGTTTACGCTGCTAAAAAATAATTTCAAAAACGTATCCATAACGGTCCATGATCCGCCATTGGTTAAATATCCATTTTACGAATTCGGCAACAGTTTCATCAACAAGATCTCCAAATTTTACGATCGATATTTCCCTGCGTCGGCGTCGGCAAAAAGCAAGCTTAAAAAGGTAAAAGCAATTTATTGTCTATCGCAAAAAGGATTACGTGGATTACAACAGCGGTATGGGTTGGATAATGTAACCCTCTTACCCCACATTATAAACAGTAAGGAGATTGAGGTGCCGGAAATAACGGGTAGCGATTTTGTTTACTTTGGTTTTATCGGTAGAAATAAAGGAATTGAATACGCTCTTAAACTCCATCAAACTGTCACAAAAGTAAATCCCGGCAGTAGGTTTTATGTGGTAGGCACAGCACTCGGCAAAGAAATAAAGTATTACGATTATCTAAAAAAAACCTACAACGAAAATGTTGAGTACCTCGGGTACGTACCTACAGATAAATTGGCAGAAGTATTCTCCAAGGCTACTTTTGCGCCCCTGTTTTTTAACGACTATAAATTTTACCATCCCTTTAGCGGAAGTATTTTATTCAGCCTTTTAAAAGGGAAAATTGTGCTTACAAACAGCGCCAATACAAGTACGGAAATTATCAGAAACGGAAGTAACGGCTTCTGCTTAACCGGAGATTTGAAAAAAGACACTTCAACCGTTTTAACCTTGGTGAATAACAAGAATTTGTTGAAGGATATTCAAAGTAACATTCCCGAGTATTTGATGAATAACTTTTCGGCAGAAAAAGTAAAACTCTCTTTTGAAAATTGATATGCTGTTTTCGGTTCTGATTGCCAACTACAATAATGCGAATTATATTGATGCTGCGATTGACAGTATTAAAAATCAAACTTATTCTGATTGGGAGATTATTATTGTGGATGACTGTTCTACTGACGTGTTTAAAACCAAAGCCGCCACTTATTCGGAAGAAAATAGAATCAAAATTTATTTCAATGGAGAAAATCAAGGGTGCGGTTATACAAAACGACGGTGTTGCGACTTGGCAACCGGCCAAGTTCTTGGATTTCTAGATCCTGATGATATTCTGCATCCGGAGGCTTTGGAAACGATGATTAATGCTCACAAATTTCATCCAACATGCAGTTTAATTTATTCTTCACACTATATATGCAATGAATACCTGGAAGTAAAGAGAGTAGCGGAATATTGCAAGGCACTCCCTCTCGATACGCCTTACCTGCTTCTAAGCGACGGTAGTATTCACCACTTTGCAACTTTTAAACAAGGTTCTTACTTAAAAACAGAGGGCCTATCCCCGGATAATAAAAAAGCTGTCGACCAAGATTTATATTATAAGTTGGAAGAAGTGGGCGGCGTGTTTTTTATAAATACTCCCTTGTATTATTATAGAATCCATAACCAAGGAATTTCAACTTCGGGAAACGAAGCTGCAGCAACATTGTGGCATTATAAAATCATTGAAGAGGCCTGTCTGAGACGGTTGGACCTCTTGAAAACCAAAAAGGACTCTCCATTGGTAAACTTATACAAAGCCCGGTACAGGAAAATTAAAGTGTTCAGCAGCTTTCGAAAAGGCGATTGGCCCGGTTTTTTGTGGAACTTATTTCTTTTCCCTTTCTCCGGCGGCGCAGGCAACGCTTTTAATTATCTGCGTAAGCTACCTCGCGAAGGATTTTCTTTGATTCAACGATCTTTTTTTTACGACCACAAGATTCGCGTATAGAAGATGCGCTATTTTAAAGAACTCGACAGCCTCCGAGCCTTCGCCGCACTATCCGTAGTTTGCCACCATTGGATTTCGCACAGTAACCTCATTAATAAGATTTTACACGGGCCAACAGGTGTAACGACCTTCTTTGTTCTAAGCGGCTTTTTTACAACCTTTATGGTTTTCAAGACTAAAAGTAAAACAGAGATAACTCGTCAAACTATTTCAAAAACGTATGGAAATCTACTATTAAAACGTTCTTTACGAATTTTCCCGGCTTACTTTGTATCGTTGTCGGTTTTGTGGCTGTTCAAAGACTTCTACATTGAAAAAGATATCTCAAAAGCTTTTATCTACCTGTGCACCTTCAGCACCAATTTTTACTTTTTTAATCACCAATATTTTACCGGAGTTTTTGCACATTTATGGTCGATAGCAACTCAAGAACAATTTTATTTGTTTTGGGCGCTCCTCCTTTTAATCTTACATTCCAAATTTCATTTTTCCGGCATCGTTTTTTTAATTGCAACCGGAATTGCATGCAAGTACCTTTTAAGCGATTTACCCTATTTCCATTTGCTTCCACCGGTAAATTTCGATTCCTTCGGCTTGGGCGCTTTATTGGCTTGGCAAATTACTTATAAACCAAGCCGGATCACGGGTTTTTACACCAAAGTTAAAATTCCGGGGCTGTTGTGTCTTCTATTATATCTTGTGGGAATAGTAATCCCCTTTAACCCAATTCCGGAAAGAACTGTAATTGCAATCTTAGCACTGTGGCTCATTACTTACCTGATAATAAATTCCGGAAGCGAAAATTTAAAATTTGTTTTTAGAAACCCGGCACTGGTGTTCATCGGAAAAATAAGTTACGGTATATACCTGTTTCACAACCTAATACCACAGCTAACCAAAAAATATGTTTCGATTTACATCTTACCGGGTGCTCCCGATGTATTTGTAAATCATGCTACACTAATTGTTCTGACACTTAACCTAATCATTTTATTTTCGATAAGTGCGCTTACTTGGTTTCTAATTGAACAGCCTATAGCTCAGTGGAAAAACTTCAAATTTCTCCGAATCAATCCTTTCGGCAGATTAAGAGAAATTTAATTTTACCTCTCCTCTTCCTAATGGATATATCTTGTTCGCAACAGTTCGCCGGAAGCTTGGTGAGACATTTAGATATTAAATCCGGCGCCCCATATTGATATTAAAGGCCTTATTATTATGCTGAAGATAGGTCGGATTCTTTTCAAGTTCAAAAAGAAAAAATATTTGCTTCAACTATTCCAAGTCCTTTTGGATAAAAGCTAAATCAGCGGATGAGCAACCGCTTAAGTCGTACATCACACTTATTGCTCTTAGGTATTTCTTTGCAGCTTTAAGCGCATTTTGTAGCACTTTGTTAAAGTGCCGTTTCCCATTTTCATTTTTTACTTCTATTACAAACCGTTGCATAAAAACTCCGTCTATTCCATATTCTTTCATCCACTTAAAATGAAGATCTACAGTTTCTTCGTCGTAGGGGCTATACAAAAACGCTGTCGACCCGTCAGGATGTTTAAATGGGGTGGGGTAGATTTTTTTATATTCGCTCACTTCAGGCCAAAAATCTATTGCTGCACAACCGGGCTTAAAGGCGCAGCTACTTTTGTAGTGATACCAACCTCTGCCGGAACTGTCGCCTTCGGCAGCGAACCAGCCTTGATATCCCGCCATTACCAATTTGTTGTAGGTCGGATAAACTGCATTCTTCTCCCGTTGGCTATAACCCGACAAGCTTAACGTTGTAAAAAATGCGATTAGTACTACTTGCCTCATCACTGTTTTGCAAATGAACGTTTATAATTTTAATAGCCGGACCGGCATTAGGCTAAAGGGCCGGCAACATTCGATTTTTCTGAATTAAAACACCTAAGCTTTTAACAATACCGATAATTAAAGAACCCGGTAATTTTTAACGAAATTTACAATATCGGTTCCAATTTCTTCCAAACCGTTTCGGCTACAATCTTGTAACCTTCGGCAGTTGGATGAATACCGTCTTTAAGATTAAGCTTAACGTTTCCGGCAACACCCTCTAAGAGAAAAGGGATAAAAACCATTTGATGTTTAACTGAAATCTGCCTAAAGATAAGTCGGAATTTACGTACGTATCCGTCGCCCATATTTGGCGGTACTTCCATTCCCAGCATAACCGGTTTCACTTCAGGATACTTTTCTTTTACTTTATTTACAATAGCGTCTAAGTTTTTTTGAGAAGTTGCCGGATCTATTCCCCGAAGGCCGTCGTTCGCTCCCAGCTCTAACACAAAAACATCAATTTTTTGCTTCAAAAGCCAGTCGATGCGGCTCAACCCTCCTGCAGTTGTTTCGCCGCTTAGCCCCCCATTTATTACTTTATAACCAAGCCCGGCTAAATCTGCTTTTTTTTGAATTAGTGCCGGAAAAGCGCCTTCGGAGTCTTCCAAGCCGTAGCCGGCAGTAAGACTGTTGCCGAAAAACAATATCGTTTTTACTTCTTTCTTGGGGGATTTATTTTCCGCTTTCATATTCTTCTCTGCACTTTCCCCTTGCTTGTTCGAATTGCAACCTGCAATTAAAACAACTGTAAAAAATAAAAAATTCACTCTGCTCATCTTATTTTTGACCCTTCGGTAACAGTATTGGTAAACATGTGTCTGATATTTAAGTTTAGATAATGGATAAATTAGAACGTTATTGATAAATATAGAATTTGTGGACGCAATACTTCAGGTTAAAAATTTAGGTAAAACATATAGTTCAAACGGAAAAGCCCTTACAGTATTAAACAATGTGAGTTTTTCGGTTGAAGAAGGCGCAACAATGGCTATTGTCGGACCTTCCGGCAGCGGAAAAACTACCCTACTCGGATTATGCGCCGGGTTAGATAAGTCGAGCACAGGTTCTGTAGAACTTAACGGGATAGCACTTGACAAACTAAATGAGGACAAAAGAGCCCAAGTTCGAAATTTGTATATAGGCTTTATTTTTCAAAACTTTCAGCTACTGCCTACCCTGACTGCGCTCGAAAATGTAATGGTACCCTTGGAATTACGAGGCGAGAAGAATGTTAAGACAGCAGCATTGAGCTTATTGGATAAAGTTGGACTCTCGAGTCGTATTAACCATTATCCTGCTCAACTTTCAGGCGGCGAGCAACAGCGCGTGTCGTTAGCCCGGGCCTTCTCTAATAATCCTAAAATTTTATTTGCTGACGAACCTACCGGGAATTTAGATTCGGATACAAGCGAAAATGTTGTTAAGCTTTTGTTCGAATTAAATCGCGATGCCGGAACCACTCTTATTTTGGTCACCCACGATATCGAGTTGGCACAAAAAACACAACGAATAGTTCGAATTAAAGCCGGAACATTGTTTTCGGACGAACTTGTTAACGTTCCCGGTTAATGGAAAAACAAACTCCGGGATTTAGCTGGCTTTTAATAATGGCTTGGCGAGACAGCCGTAAAAATCTCTCGAGACTGTTACTGTTTGTATCATCCATTATTATGGGAATTGCAGCATTGGTGGCAATTTATTCTTTCGCAAATAATCTGAGAGATGATATAGACAAGCAAGCAGCAACCTTAATCGGTGCTCATATAGCGGTGCACACCAATAAAAAACCGGAAAGTAAAATAGTATCCCAACTGGACGCATTGGGAAACAAGCGCTCTTACGAGCAAAGCTTCGCATCGATGGTTTATTTCCAGAAATCTAAAGGAACTCGTTTAGTACAAATAAAAGCAATAGAGGGAGATTTTCCGTATTACGGAAAGATAGAATCAAAACCGGCCTCGGCATCAACCACCTTCAGAAACAAAAAAGAAGCATTAATTGATAAAACAATAATGCTCCAGTTTAACGCACAACCGGGCGACTCGGTAAAAATTGGCGATGTTACTTTCAAAATAGCCGGAATTTTGCAAAAAGCACCGGGACAAACCGGCATATCTGCATCTATTGCTCCGATCGTTTATATTCCCTTACGCTATTTAGAGCAAACGGGGCTATCACAAAAGGGAAGCAGAATCAATTACAATTATTATTTTAAATACGATAATCCTGAAAAGGTGGCAGCCGAGGTTAAAAGAATTACCCCGGGTTTAGAAAAAGAGGGACTGGATATTCGTACCGTTGAAACCCAAAAAAAGGATACGGGAAGGGCTTTCCAAGACCTTACGGATTTTCTGTCGCTTGTGGGTTTTGTAGCCCTGCTTTTGGGATGTATCGGAGTTGCAAGCGCTATTCATATCTACATTCGCGAAAAAATAAACACTATCGCTATTCTGCGTTGTCTCGGAGTAAAGGGAAGTTTTGCTTTTCTTATCTATCTGATTCAAATCGCCGGAATAGGTTTGATAGGATCCGTCTTGGGTGCTGCATCAGGAGTATTTATACAACAAGTTTTACCCGAAGTATTAAAGGATATTTTGCCCTTAGACATTACAGTAACCACCTCTTGGGAAGCTATTACAGAAGGAATACTTTTAGGATTATTTATTTCTGTACTTTTTGCATTACTTCCGCTGATTGCAATCCGAAACATCTCCCCTTTAAACACTTTACGCATTGCCTTTGCAGAAAACGAAAACAAGAATGATTATCTCAAAATACCGGTTTATTTACTTATTGTACTTTTTGTTTACTTGTTCAGCTACTTTCAATTACACAGTTGGATTAAGGCCCTATATTTTACTTTAGGGGTTGCAGCAGCTTTCTTAATTCTTGTCGGATTAGCCCTGTTGCTAACTAAAGCTATCAGAAGGTTCTTCCCCACTAATTGGAGTTATTTATGGCGACAAGGCCTGGCAAACTTATTCAGACCGAATAATCAAACCGTAATTCTCATTGTTTCTATCGGCTTGGGTACAGCATTTATCAGCACCTTATTTTTTATTCAGGATGTGCTGATAAAACGAGTAACCCTATCAGCAAGCGCTAATCAACCCAACATGGTTTTGTTTGATATTCAAACCGGGCAAAAAGAAAAAGTTGAAGCACTAACTAAAGAATTTGAGTTGCCGCTTATTCAAAAGGTACCGATAGTAACCATGCGAGTTGAAGAGATAAACGGACGAACCGCAGCGGAAGCAAAAAAAGCCGGCAGTTTAGGAATTCCGCCTTCCGCCTTCAATTCCGAACTCCGAGCTACCTTTCGTGACACTTTAATTTCATCTGAAAAAATTATTAAAGGAAAATGGACTGGTAGCGTTAAATCTCTTGAGGATCCGGTTTACGTTTCGCTTGAAGAAGGACATGCTGAACGAAGCAAGTTGAAAATCGGAGATTCAATTCTTTTCAACGTGCAAGGCGCACTAATAAGCTCCATAGTGGGGAGTGTAAGAAAAGTAGATTGGAACCGCGTTCAAACTAATTTCCGGGTCCTTTTTCCCGCAGGAGTTTTAGAAGAAGCACCGCAGTTCCACGTGATCATGACTCGCGTTTCTTCGCCACAAGTATCCGTGGCCTACCAACAAGCTGTAGTAAGAAACTTCCCGAATGTTTCTATAATTGATTTAGATTTAATTTTAAGTGTGCTCGACGAGGTTTTAGGAAAAATAGGCTTTGTAATTCGTTTCATGGCCGCTTTTAGCATTATTACGGGAGTTGTTGTTTTAATCGCTTCAGTATTAATCAGTAAATATCAACGCATACAAGAAAGTGTATTGCTTCGCACTATTGGGGCTTCGCGAAAGCAGGTTAGAGCTATTACGGCGATCGAATACTTATTTTTGGGAGGCCTGGCTGCCGGCATAGGAATACTAATTTCGGTAGTTGCAAGCTGGGCTCTAAGCAAGTTTGTTTTTGAAACAAGCTTTCAGCCGAATATGGTGCCGGTACTTGTTTTGTTTGTCGCCATTACTGCCTTAACTGTTGCTATTGGGCTGTTTAACCTTAAGGGGATCTTGAGCAGACCTCCTTTGGAAGTTTTAAGAAGAGAAGTATAGCTGAACTTTTCGTTCTTTTCTGATTACATCTTAATTAAATAACATTTCCTATTTAAAATAGGTTAAACTTCGACACGTCCAATAAAACAACTTTTTGTTAAATAATGTTAGGATAAAGAAAAACATTAAAACCTATGAAAAATTTGATAAAGAAAATTTTCATGCTTAGCCTGCTCGTGCTTATATCATGTAACAGCGATAAGAAAAAACATCTGATAAATACCTGGATGGTAACAGATATTAAAACCACTACTAAACTTCAGGATACTGTAAAAACTAAGATGTTAGCTAATTCTGAAATGGTGTTTACAGAAGAAGGCCGCTATCGCAGTGCGGGTGGTATCGGTGTTGACGAAGGCACTTACACCTTGGATAAAGATGAAAAGAACTTATCCACCATTTCCTCTGCCGGGAAGGGAAGTTCGGTGTACGTGATAGACGAGCTGAGCGAAGACGAATTGGTATTAAAGAACAACGGGAACACTGTTACATGTAAAGCTAGAAATGCTAAAAACTAACAATTATGGGACTATTTGACGAAGTAAATAAAGCGGCAGTAAATCAACAACAAGTAAACAGCTATTCGAGTATTTTTCAAAATAACGGAGTTACAGTAAAGAACCTGAAAGTTTCGGATACTAACGGGAAGGTAACGGTTGCAGGAACTGTGTCGGATATGAATACGGCCGAAAAAGCAACCGCTCTTTTAGCTTCGCAACCGGACGTACAACAAGTTGTAAACTTACTTGAGATAGAAGACCTGATTGCAAAAACATTAAGATGAAAGTGGCTACTCAAGAGTCGAATCTTAATGTAAGACAAGGACCCGGAACTGAATTTGAAATTGTGGGCAAAGCTGCTCATAACTCAGTCGTTCAACTAATAAAAAGAATGTATAACGATTGGTATTATATTCGAACCGAGCAGGGTATTGAAGGCTTCAGTTCTAAAAATTTTCTAAAAGAAATCTAAGTCTATATAAAAGTCTTCCCAAATAAACCTTCGAATTAAACGAGGGTTTTTTTATTATATCTAAGTTTACAATGAAGTCGCGGGATAGAATTTATTTGTTAGGAGAACATGAAAAAGTCGTTTGAAAATTACCCAGCCGCCATTTTGTATTCAGAGCAGGGAAGATTAAATCTAATTATTACGATATCAGGATTAAATCCCGTTGCCGAACTGTACCGGGTAGAAAAGCCTATTTATTTAGAGTTTTAACTTTGCTAATGCTTAATTCTAATCCAATATTCGAAGAAAAAACCGAACTCGAAAGAAAGCTGGGCCTTTCCGAAACCCTTTCTATCGTAGTTAATCGCATAATCGGTTCAGGCATATTTCGCACTCCCGCCCCTATTATGTTGATAGCCGGCTCCATAAGTATTTTTTATGGAGTTTGGATTATCGGCGGTATCGCTACTATTTTTGGAGCGCTGTGCTACGCCGAGCTGGTTGCTATGATGCCCAGAGCCGGCGGCCCTTATGTATTTTTAAAAGCTGCATATCCGCCGGTTGTTACTTTTTTAAGAGGCTGGGCCATGTTTTTTGTTTCTGAAACGGGAGCTATTGCTGCAGTGGCATTGTTCTTTTCTGAAACTTTTCTTTCTGTTTTAGATCAAGCCGGCAAGTTGCCGGAAACTTTAATAGCAATCTTAATAGTAATATTGCTGACGTTTGTTAATTCTTTCGGTGTCAAACTGAGCGGCACCTTTCAAAATCTCTTCAGTTTACTGAAAGTCTTGGTACTTGTAGTTATTATCATTGTCGGATTTTCAAAAGGAATTAATTCGGAAAACTTTTCTGAACATACTACTAAAACCTTCGGTATAGCTACAGTAATATCTATTTTTACAGCCATGCGGTACGGTTTTTTCGCTTACAGCGGATGGGAAGGCGCAACGTACGTAGCCGAAGAAGTGAAAAACCCCAGGAAAAATCTTCCGCTTTCTCTCTTTATCGGAATCGGCTGTGTTCTTTTACTTTATCTCCTTATTAATACTGCTTATTTAAATCTACTCGGCCCCGGTAAAATCGCAGGAGCGAAAGTGGTAGCTGTAGACGCTATGAAAGCTGCTTTAGGAGGTATGGGTGGGTTATTGGTGGCAATTGCAATAATGATTAGTACGTTTGGAAATGTAAACACTCAGATATTGGTTAAGAGTCGTACTTGGTATGCCATGGCGCGGGACCGACTTTTTTTTAATATTCTCTCTCACTTAAATCCTAAGTTTAAAACTCCTAATAATTCGCTCTTTGCTCAAGCAATCTGGGCTTCTGTATTGATTATAGTTGCATCTACGGCCACAAGCGCTTACGAAGCCGTTATAGATTTTTTCTCGTTCACCTCATCCGTATTTAATGTTTTAACTTTCTGTTCAGTGTTTATATTACGTAAAAAATATCCCGATATAAGTCGTCCTTATAAAGCTTGGGGTTATCCGTTTACTTTAATAATTGTGCTGCTTATACAAATTTCTTTCATGCTTACCACGTTGTTTACAGCTTTCATTCCATCATTATACGGGATAGCTTTAACCTCAACCGGCTTTATTTATTATAGGTACGTGATACTCAGAAATAGAAATACGGCAAGTAAGCGAAATGAGTTTTAACGTAAAAAGGGAGAACAGAAGAATCATCAAAACGGAAGGTTTAATAATCTGATTCCCTTAGGCGGCATTTGCAATGACATTGCAATAAAAAATTTTTAGGTAATTAATCCCTCTTGATTGCGTTATTAAATTTCAAAACTATTTCCGCATATGAAAAAAGAATTTGCTAAAAGACCTTTCATATTTGCTATAACTCTACTTTGTTTAACTGTCGCAACTTGCAAGAAAGAAGCATCAACAAGCCGGTTCAATGCTGACCTAAATCTTTCAAAAAGCAGCATTAAAATGTCTCCTACTGCCGTAAATAAGTCTATACTTTGTAGCAGTAATGCAGACTCAAATACAAAACATATTAATGATGCACTAAGCAATCCGAATATAAGAAGTGTAGTATTAACGTATAATGCTAATGGATGGGAAATAGGACCTATAATAATGAATGTAGAAAATCAGGAACTCGTTATTGCAGGTAAGGGTTCTGCGCCGGGAAGATTAATAGCCTCTAAAACTCCGAAATTATTTTTATCCCCAACTTCCCGCCTTCTAAGAATAGCAGCGAAAGGATGCGTAATTAACGGATATTCTGACAGTCTGATAAAGGCGAAAGCAATACTGCAAATGTTTAAAAATGATTATACGAATATAAACGGGTACACACCGAGCGGTAGCAGGGCCGGAATTTATACTGTTGGGATGAGTAATATTACAATTAAAGGGATATATATTAAAGATGCCGGAGGAGACGGAATTTATATACGCGGAGGGCAGAAAGTTAATATTACAGATGTAGTATCTGACGGAGCAAATAGAAATAGTATATCCGTAATCAAAGCAAATAACTTGGCGATTACTAATTGTGAATTTATTAATACAACCGGGGATTCTTCTACCGGAAGTCCTACAGGCCCTTGGGCGGGAATAGATATAGAACCGGTTAGGGCTACTGATACAATCGGAAATATAACTTTATCTAATTGTAAATTCACTAATAATAAGGGTCCCGGAATTTTAATGATTTGGGATTATTACAAAATCTTGGGTGGTATAAGTACTCCGGTTAATATTAAGGTAATTAATTGTACCGTCTCTGGCGGACAATATGGAATGAAAATAAGGGGAATGACTATGGATGGTCCTGCTAATAACGGTGTTATAAATTTTGAAAACTGTCAACTGAATAATCCTGTTTTACACGGGATTTTTATACACAACTGGCCCACAGGCAGAACTAGGCTTTATTTTGACAAATGTTCTATTTATAATGCCGGCTCTACTCCTATCAGGTTCAATCATACCCTTAACGATTATAAGGGCGGAAATCTTAACTTTAAAGCTTGTAGAGTCGATGATTTTAAGGCCTCTCCATACATATTATATGCATCTAATCTTTCCCTGGGTTCCGGTTTTCAAGATGTTACGGGATTAGAAACTTCGGAAGCTCCGGCACTATCCGTTAAATATTGGAACGCTATTCCTGCTAACAAGACTCCTGTCCGTTTTATTCCGATTGCTACTGAAAATATCACTTTGAATGCAACAATAATAAAATAATTGACAAACCTACTTGGATTATAATCCGTAGCAATGAATTGTGCGTCTAATTAAATTATCATTAACAAATATATTTATGAAAATATTAAAAAGATCTTTCTTTCTTTTAATTGGAATTTGCTTCTTACAAACTGCGTGTCGAAAAGAAAGCGTAACCTTAATACCAAAACCGGCCAAACTTTCTAGCTTGTCCGAAACTGCAACTACATTCTACCTGATAAATGCATTGCCGATAGGATATGTTAAAGACGGATCAATAGATTACACGAGTTATATTCAAATGGCGATAAACAACTATTCTAATATTACTTTTCCTCCTTTTCCACTCCTAATAAATGATAATGGGTTAAGAATAGTGTCTTTTAAAACCATAAATTTCCCTTCAGGATCAGAGTTACGTATGAAGCCGTCTCTTAAAGATTTCTATAGTGCATTAAGAATGTATAATGTTTCTGATGTGACCCTGAACGCCCCTTTAATTAGAGGTGATAGGTATACACATTTAGGTACTACAGGAGAGCACGGAATGGGTATCGGGATTTATTCTTCAACTAACATCACTGTTAATAATGCAAAGATATACGATTGTTGGGGCGACGGAATTTATATCGGGAAAGATAAAACTGTAAGTAAAAATATTACAATTAAGAAAGCATACTGTAGAAATAATAGAAGAAGCGGTATTAGTATTACTTCAGTTGACGGCTTAAAACTAGATAGTTCTTATGCGGGTTACAGTAATGGTACAGCTCCTGAATGCGGTATTAACTTTGAACCCAATTCATTCAATGATGAAATGAAGAACATTTATGTTACTAATACTACAACTGCATACAACAAAACAAATGGAATACAATTAGGCTTGGGTAATTTATTCGGATCAATTAATAAAACAGTAAACCTTAACATTATTAAACACATAGATATAGGTTCTTATGTCGGTTTTAAAAATTCTTTCTATACAAGAGATCGTATCGGCACAGAAACTGTAACCGGCATAATAAATATTAAAGATTGTATTTGGAAAAAGAACACCTTAAGGCCCGTTACACTTATGCTGGATAATCAAGATTATAAAGCTATTATCTCGAATTCGAAAGTAATGTTACCTACAAGTTCCATTTATTTGAACTCCACAGATGCAAGAGCAGCAATAGTAAAAGGTATTAGAATAGGATCCAACTATTCATTATCCTTTAATTATTAATATAAGAAAGCAAAAAAAATAAAACCTTTTAAAAATCTATTTAAAACCTATATCGTTTAAAGAGGTTATTTTGAAAGTTTCGGCTATAAAAATGTCAAAGGGAGAACAAATATTTTGTTCCCCTAGAATGATAGCGGTTTTTTCTGAAAACCCGAATTATTCTATCTGTTTGGTTTCTGGTTGCTGCAAGCCTGCTTCGTTAGAACCGAACTCAAAATAATTTTGCTGATAAGACGGCAGCTGAATTTCGTTCTACAACAACATTGTTAATCGTTTTTTGGGCCAAGATGTTTTTGCCCTTATCGAGAAGAGTAATAATAACCCACGTTAAAGGAGTTTCTGAAGCAAGAACATCAGTTTCTATAATTTTATGAGTCTTCTGCAAATCTGTTTTCTCTACAGGCAGCACTAAGGTAAGCGGAGCTACGGAAGCAACCATACCCGTGTTAATCAAAAGTTTATCAGGAGCATTTGAAATAGCCACATGTATTTCGTCCACATTCTCCGGTAACTTATCTTCTATATCAATTCTAAGCTTACCGCTCACTTTTTCTAGCGCAATACTTTTAACAACATTTTTATCGGTAACAGAAATTTCGGTTTTCGCCAGAAATACATCTTGCGGAAAAACAAGGTTTACCGAGTTAAGATTGCCTATATCTTCCAGTAAGAAATTAGATTCAGAACCGATAAAAACAATTGTATATTTTCCGGGAGCAAGTGCTGAAGGAATACTTCTAAAGCCTGTATTTCCGTTATTATACTGACTTGTAGAATCTACTAAAACATGACTTTCATTATAAGCTAAATACGTAATACGGTAAAAATTCTCTGCTACGCTGTCAGAAGATAATGAAGCAGTTTTTGAAATTCTAGCACTTTCGGAAGTCTGCCTTAACGACTTCACATTAAAAGTAACCTTATATTCCCTTTCAGTTAACTCAGCATTCGGGCTTTCCTTCTTACAGGCCACCATCCCTAACAAGCCAATCATTAACACACAAATTCTTTTCATCGTAATTGAGTTTTACGATTATTGTTGTGCAATCCTTATTCCAATCGACTTAAACGCCGCATCAACAGCATTTGGAGAACATTAAGTAGAGTTAAATTCTCAGATTGTAGAAACAAACCGTGAAAACCGTCCCGATAGGATTCGCTAAGAATTAAAGAATACCGAAACACTTTTTAAAATCACGGAGAAATTATACGCTTTTTACCTGAGGCATTTACAACCTCAACACTTTTCATGCTCTTACTTATTTCTATAAATCGTGCAGATTGTGATAGGAATGACGAACCGTGATAAAATTCTTCTTTCCGAGTCTGTCCGGCATTGAAGCTTATAATGGCGTAAACATCATCCGGAAGCAGCTTTACAGTTTTTACGGGTTTTTTTAATTCAAAAAGCTTTAAGGCTTCTTGTCTTTGGCTTGCCGCAAGGAGACATTTATCTTTAGCTCCTCTAAATTTAACAAGAGCCTTTCCGTTGCCGGGAATGAAAACTCCGCTCTTTAGAATTGAAAGAGGTTTGAATCCGCCTTTTCCGTTGCCTTTAAGCAAAAGGCCGTTAAAAGCATCGTATCTGCCGGTGGACACCTCAGTTCCGAAATCATTACCGTTGATCAACACATCCAAATTACCGTCCTTATCAAAATCGTCGGTCACCATAGCATTTAGCAATGAGACTTGAGCCGCCGCAGGAAGAGGAATTACAGTAAATTTACCTCCTCCCTCATTTCGAAAATAACAAGAATTGAGATTAGTAGCTTTTAACCGCAGAGCACCTTTTCGCTGTTCCGGTGTTAAAATTTCGTTAAAACTTTCTTTAGCAAAAGCATCGTAACTGTTAAACCTTTTTTTCATGGCCGGCAGCCTGTCAAGCATATCATCACGACCAAGGGCAGGGTATTCATCTGTTTTACCCTTATTGTCGGGAAGAAATAAAGAGGGAAAAGCTTCATAACCGCCATTACCATCGAAGTCTTTAGCAGTAATAAATACAGGATGTTTTTTGTCTCCCCTATAAAACGAATTCAAACCAAGGTTTCCTACAATGTAATCGGTTCTTCCCGTATTTCTAAAATCGCCCGCTGTTATAGAATTCCACCATCCAAGCTCTCCCGCTACTCCTGTGTTTTGCGTAACGTTTTTAAAGCGTCCTTTATCGTTTTTTAAAAAAGTTACAGGCATCCACTCTCCTACAAGAATAAGATCTGTTTGATTGTCATTATCAAAGTCGGTAAAAAGAGCATCCGCTACCAATCCGATTTTTTGAAGCTCCGGGGCAACCTCCGCCGTTACATCCGTAAATTTAGCCGTACCGTTCTTCGAGTCATTACGATAGATAAAGCTGCTGACAGGTTTGGGATAATTCCAAGGCTCTACCCTGCCGGAAACAAACAAGTCAAGATTTCCGTCTTTATTATAATCAAAAGCCCGAACGCAGAGCTTACTTATGAAATTTTGGGGAAGAGCATCTTTTGCTAAAATGAAATTACCTTTACCGTCATTTAAAAACAATCGATCTTGATAGGAAATAGTATTTCGTTTCTGTTCATACCCGCCGCTTGCGATGTACAAGTCCAAAGTTTTGTTTCCGTCAACGTCTATAAGCAGTATTCCGGCATCTTTAACAATACTTTTTTCCGGGCTTTGCGCATAAACCTCCTTTTGCAAAAACTTCCCGTTTGCTTGCTGAAGAAACACTCGGGCAGGACTCTTCGAATTTCCGCCCATGACCAAATCTTCTAAACCATTACCGTCAACATCTCCTGCTGCAAGGGCAGGACTGTATTCAGAGAGTTTATGTGGCATTGCTGTTTGAATATTAAAATCAACAAAATCATCGTCCTTATGCTTATAAGCTATGCCGGAAGCATAGGTAATTTCTTTGAATAATGACTCTGTCGCAAACACTTCCTGACGAGCAACTGATATTGTTCTTGCATCTCGAATATTAACTTTTAACTCTCGATCTGCCTTTACGTCTTTAATTACCTGCACTCGCTTATCGGGCCACAATACAACTACAGAATCTACAACTGAGGTTTTTCCTAACCCGAAATGAGCAAGGTTTTGGTGGGTAGATAAGTATCCGCGATACGGCGTGTTTTCAAAAACTTGCTTTTTGCCGTTTTGATAATAAATAGAGATAAAAGCTCCAAAGCCGTCTAAGTTTTGTTTTTCTCCTTCAAGCGCAACTTGAAGAAAATGAAATCCGGAATTATTATCGTTACGAAGTGTGTTGCGGTAGAGTTGTGCTTTGTCATTTATGTTATTGATTACAAAGTCGAGGTCGCCGTCGTTATCTAAATCAGCATAAGCAGACCCGTTAGAAAAGGAAGGCTCAGAGAAACCCCAATCTTCCGAAACATCAGTGAAATCTGTACCGTTTTTGTTCTTAAAGGCATAGTTGCGCAATTTTATTTGCGGGATCTTTTCTGCCAAATCGCTAAAAGCGTGACCGCCTCGTTTATTGTTGTTATACACTACAAAATCTTGGTCGCTTACATCTTTAGGGAACCCGTTTGTAATAATAATATCTCGGTAAGAATCATTATCGAAATCAGTAATAAGGGGTGTCCAGCTCCAATCAGTTTGAGCAAGCCCGCTAACAAACGCTATATCGCTAAATACAGGAGCACCTATAGAATCATTTCCAAGCACGCGGGGACCTTGATTTATTTGAAGTGTATTTCTGATGTATTGGTACTGAAAGCCGTAAAAGTCGAAATTTTGGTAAGTAACGTTATTGTTTGCCATTAGCATGGTTTTCCTTCGGTAATTATCGCGGGGGCTCATATCGAGTTCAAATACATCTGCTAAGCCGTCGTTATTAATGTCGATAATGTCTTGCCCCATTGCATTAAACGAAGTGTGCTTGAAATATTCTTTTGAACGATTGGTGAAGGTGCCGTCTTGATTATTGATATATAAAGTATTGCCGGGGATAAAATCATTGGTAACGTAAATATCTTTCCACCCGTCTAAATTTAAATCGCAAATTACAGTCGAGTGGCCGTAACCGTCCGAAAAAAGCTTTGCTTCATTTGTTGCCTCCGTAAAGAATCCGTGCTTCTTTTTAGGATCCCAATCATTTCTGTAAATGCGCCCAAAGTTCTCAGATCTGCGGAATTCGGAAGGATTTACAAAGGAACTGGCAGCATTTACAGTGATGTAAACATCAAGGTCTCCGTCATTATCGTAATCAAAAAAATTAGCCATTGTAGATTGTCGCTTTACTTCCAATCCATATTCCTTAGCCATATCTCTAAAAACCGGAATTCCGCCTTTGCCGATTCCCTGATTAACATACAAAACGTTTCTGTTATCCTGATTCATGGCTGTACATAGGTAGATATCTTTCAATCCGTCATTATTAATATCAACTACTGCTACCCCTCTGGCCCATCTTCCCGAACCGTCCACTCCGGCATCTTCAGTAACATCATCAAACTCGAAATCACCTTTGTTTAAATACAACTTGGACGGAACTTGATTACCGACAAAATAAATATCTTGCAATCCGTCTTTGTTGAAATCGCCGATACCGACTCCACCCCCATTATAAATATTAACACTGGTTAAAGGGTTTAATGAATCCGTTTCAGATATTTCGTTTACAAAACTGATGTTAGAATGAAAAGAGCTTACATTTTCAAATAAAGTTTTCTTGTTGCTTTTACAGGATATTAAGCTTAACACAAACAATAAGAAAAAGGAGAAATTGAATAAACTGGGTAAAAGATTCTTTCGAGACAATTTGAACACGGTTGGCATTTTTAAAATTAAAAAGACGGGGCAATACTACAAAGATTTCTTTTACTAAAGATACAAGTAGACGCGGTAATTAAAAGCCAATATTCTATCGGTTTTGGTCACATTTTTAAATTTTAATTAACTTGATTCTTCTTTTCTTTACGAATCAGTAAGCCAACTAATCATTTTAAACTCATGCGAAGACTTAATTTTTTGTTGCCTTTAATTTTTTTGATAACCTTTTTCTCGTGCTCCGGATTGCAAACACCCGGCAATAGTGTTTCCAAAACCCAAAAAAAACCCCTCATTGTTTTTGTCACCGGCGATCATGAGTACAGCGGAGAAGTAACTCTACCAATATTAGCCAAAGAGCTTGAAAAAAATTACGGAATGCGGACTATAGTTTTAAAATCCAGCCCGGATCAGAATGCAGAAGAAAACATCCCCGGACTTGAAGCCTTAAAAGAGGCCGATCTTGCAGTTTTTTTCCTCCGCTGGCGCCGCCTGCCTGCAGACCAAGTAAAATATATCGATGATTATCTTAAGACAGGAAAACCGATAATTGGATTTCGTACCAGTACGCATTCTTTTAAATACCCGGCGGGGCATCCCCTTGAAAAATGGAATGCATTTGGCGAGTTTGCGTTGGGCGCTCCTCCCGGATGGGAAGGCAAAGCCAATCACACACACTGCGGCCACACTTGCAGTACTGATATAAGAATTATCAAAAAAGCCGGGGGGCACCCTATTTTAAAGGGCGTTGATACTGCCTTTCACGTACGTTCTTGGCTTTATAAAGTACTTCCCGATTTTCCTGCTAAGGGTTCTGATTGGTTAATGATGGGCAAAGCCGTTGACTCCGAAAAACCCGGCTTTATCGATAATCCTGTTGCTTGGACTTGGAAAACCTCTTGGGGAGCACGAGTTTTTACCACTACGA
>JAYULL010000109.1:0-43197 GCA_043763625.1 Sphingobacteriaceae bacterium
GAAGGTTGAAATACTGATAGATCAGGTGCAGCCGCCGGT
This sequence comes from Sphingobacteriaceae bacterium, assembly GCA_043763625.1. Taxonomy (GTDB): domain Bacteria; phylum Bacteroidota; class Bacteroidia; order Sphingobacteriales; family Sphingobacteriaceae; genus Rubrolithibacter. Next base: position 40 of record JAYULL010000109.1, read on the forward strand.
ATTATCTGTAAACAAAAATGCAGGTGATTTTAATTTGGATATTAATACAACTCAAAAAGAGTATTTAGCAAACAGCGAGAGGAATTATGAGAGGTTTGGAAAGTTGAATCAGATGCAGAGGTTAAAGGAAGTGAAGATTACTGCGATTAAACAAACTATAACTGATCAAGGAAGTTTTAAAGTTCCCGAAGGCCACGAAGATCAACTGTTTAAATTAAACAGACCGGAATTATGTGCCACCTTGGCAATTTGTTTACAAGGACAATTAAACGGAATTGTATTTATAGACGGCATTCCTTACGGGAAAAGGCAGGGAGTTCTGCTTGCTGCTAAAGTATATTTAAATGGTCAGGCGACTGATCCTAGGGACATGGAGGATATTTTTGATAGAAATGTTTTAGATCCTCCTGACATAGATAAAATACAAGTAGTTCGAACTAATATAGCACAGTTAAGTCGCTTTTCTAAACCTGATCCAAATGGAAACTATCCTCCGGTTATTTTAATAATTACGAAAGCCGCGGGCACTCAAAAAAAATACATTCCAAACATTGCTAACATCACTCCTCAAGGTTTTACCAAAGCCCGAGAGTTCTACTCTCCACACTACGACAAACCTCAAACTCCGGACTTGCCCGATTTCCGCTCTACAGTATATTGGAACCCTGCCGTTAAAACATCCCCCGAAGGAAAAACTAAATTTGATTTTTTTAATGCGGATGATAAAGGAACTTATAAAGTAATTATAGAAGGGATAAATGCTGCGGGAGACTTGGGACGTGAAGTTTACCGGTATAAAGTGGAGTAGATATATTTTCTTAAAAAGCGGAAGCTATTTTAATTAAATTTATTTTTGCCTTTAGCTTTTTATAAGATAAAATATGAAAATATTATTAGACATTCCCGACAGTAAGGCTTCTTCCTTATTGGAAGTTTTAAAAAGTATTTCTTATGTTCGGACGAAAACTCTTACAGAAGAAAAGGCTACACTGATGACGGAAATAAAAGATGCCGTTGAAGAAATGAAACTTGTTAAAGCGGGCAAAAAAAAGGCTAATGATGCCGAAACCTTTTTAAATGGGCTTTAGTGTTAAAACTACGAGAACGTTTGAAAAACAAACTAAGCGACTTTTTAAGAAATACACATCTTTAAAAGCTGAACTTTTAGAGATGGTGAGAACGCTTGCTGTAAATCCGGAACAAGGGGTTCCTTTAGGGAATGGCTGTTATAAAATTCGAATAGCGATTGCTTCAAAAGGGAAAGGAAAATCAGGTGGGGCAAGACTAATAACTCACATCATTCTCCGTGAAGAAACAGTTTTTCTTCTTACCATTTACGATAAATCGGATAGAGAGAATCTTACTAACCGAGAATTGCAAGAATTGCTAAGAGATTTGCCTTAACAATCTGCCAAAAGTGATCCTTTAATTCTGCAATGAAAATTACCCTCCTCACCATCGGGAAAACCGAAGACAATTATTTGAAAGAAGGCATCGAAAAATATTTGAAGAGGTTAAAGCACTACATTTCGTTTCAAATTATAGAGCTTCCTGAATTGAAGAATACCAAAAATCTTTCTAAAGAGCAGCAAAGTGAGAAAGAGGCCGAGTTGCTGTTCCGGCATATAACTTCCTCAGACCAAGTGGTGTTATTAGACGAGAAAGGGAAGGAATTGTCGTCAGTTGAATTTTCCGGCTACCTAAATAAAAAGATGATCGGGAGTGTGCAACATTTAATTTTTGTCGTCGGCGGTCCCTACGGTTTTGATGCTTCAGTTTACGCCCGTGCAAGCGATAAAGTGTCTTTATCAAAGATGACGTTTTCGCATCAAATGATTCGCTTGTTTTTTACCGAGCAATTATATAGGGCGTTTTCAATTTTAAAAGGTGAGCCGTATCATCATGAATAGATAAGAAAAAGACAGCATAGAAGAAATCCGGCATCGAAGAATAAATAAGCTCGATTGACGGCGTTTAATAGAACAGCAAGCTAAAGCAATCTTAAACTATTTATCTTGTAGCAACGTTACTTAGCTATGGACTTCGGAAAAAGAAATTACCGTTATAAAGGGATAAATCCCGGAAGGGAGCAGAAAAATTTTTGGCTTTGGATTTTGGTTGCTGTAGCCATTTGTGTTGCTATCAACTACCTGCTTTAAAAGAGAAAAGGCCGATTTATTCTTCAGCCTTTTTTGTCTTTTTAGGTTTTTTTACCGGTGCCGGTTCTACCGTTTGTGCAACGATTTCCGGTTCCGATATTGCTTCAGGTTTCGCCGCTTCGGCAGGTGATGTTTCCGTAAAGAAAGGCTCCTCTTTTATTACGTTGAACCAGTTTATTATTTTCTTGATGTCTGATGAATACACTTTTTCTTCATCGTGAGCAGGTGCTACTTCGCGAAAAAACTTTCTTAATGAACTTCCGTCTGATTTCGCGTCCGGAATTCCGGCAGAGTCTTTCATCCGCTCCAATACATCAATCAATTTCAAGTCTTCGTCTTCGCCGAAAATGGTAATATCTTCGAGCGACGCTAATTTAGACGTGGAAAGATTTACAACGAGTTTTATCTTTTGAGCATCTAAACTCTCCAGCACAAAACCAGATTTATTCTGCCCTATTACTTTATACAATCCCGGTTTACCGGAAACAGATACAATTCCTTTTAAATTCATATTGAGCTTAGAGCTGACAGCTATGAGCTATCAGCTATTTTCTTCTAAAACCTCTATTCCTAAAATTTTGTCGCCTTGGCGTATGTCATCAACCACATCAACATTTTCAACTACTTTACCGAAACACGTATGGTTTCTGTCTAAATGGGCAGTGTTTGCTCGGCTGTGGCAGATAAAGAACTGAGATCCTCCGGTATTTCTTCCGGCATGCGCCATAGAAAGTACTCCGCGGTCGTGATATTGGTTTTCGCCGGTTAACTCGCAATCTATTTTATAGCCCGGTCCGCCTGCTCCTGTGCCTGTCGGGTCGCCGCCCTGTATCATAAAGTTTGGAATAACACGATGAAATATTACTCCGTCGTAAAATCCTTGCTTAGCTAACTTTAAAAAATTGGCAACTGCATTTGGCGCATCCTTGTCGTAAAACTCTACGGTCATATCGCCTTTTTCTGTTTTTATTATTGCTTTACTCATAAATGAATGGTGTTGACCGGCAAAGTTAATATTTAATTTAAGGGCATAAAATTTAATAAAATAACTTATGTCGGGTCTGTTTTATACCTTTAAAATGCAATAATCGTTTACATGTTTATGGTAAAAATACAAGTAACTTTTCTCCTCGTTTTTATGGCGGTGTTTGCGAAAGCGGCTTCGATTTTAATTCCCATGGATGAAGATCAGAAGAACCATTTAAAGGCTTACGGCTTAACTTTTTGGGTTTTGAAGAACGGCCAAGAGGCTGATTGGCTTTTAAACTACCGCGGCGGGAGTTTTATGATGACTTATACAAAAACTGTTGAAGATGAGTGTAAAATAAGGGGAATAAGTTACGACGTATTAGCGGATGCAAAAGTCAATGCAATTCTAACCGAAATTTCAGATGCTCAGGCTAATATGGATTTAGTTAAGCTTGAGAAGGCACCCAAGATTGCAGTTTATTCTCCCAAAAATAAACTCCCTTGGGATGATGCCGTTACGCTTGTTTTATCGTATGCCGAAATTCCCTACGAAATTGTTTATGACGAAGAAGTTCTCAAAGGGGATTTAACAAAATACGATTGGCTGCATCTGCACCACGAAGATTTTACCGGACAATACGGACGCTTTTGGCAAGCTTATCGAACCGCAAGTTGGTACATTGAAGATGTAAAACTTCAGGAAGCCACGGCTAAGAAAACAGGTTTTAAAAAAGTAGCGCAAATGAAATTGGCGGTAGCAAAAGGTATTAGAGATTTTTGCGCCGGAGGCGGATTTTTGTTTGCAATGTGTTCCGGCACCGATAGTTTTGATATTGCCTTATCGGCAGAAGGAGTGGATATTTGCCAAAGCATGTTCGACGGAGACGGTATTGACCCCAATGCCCAGTCGAAATTAGACTATACCAAAACCTTTGCTTTCAAAGATTTTCGCCTCGACTTAAATCCTTATAATTATGAGTTTTCCGATATCGACGTTACTCCAACCCGAGCCCTCGAACAAACAAACGATTTCTTCTCGCTCTTTGAGTTTTCTGCTAAGTGGGATGTTGTTCCTACAATGCTTACTCAAAATCATGATAAAATAGTAAAGGGATTTATGGGCCAAACTACAGCATTCCGCAAGAACCTGATTAAGCCGGATGTGTTGGTTCTGGGAGAAACTAAATCGACCGGCGAAGCTCGCTATATCCACGGGGATATGGGCAAAGGGCAATGGACTTTTTATGGCGGACACGATCCCGAAGATTACCAACACGCCGTTGGCGATCCGCCTCCCGATCTTAGTCTTTATCCAAACTCACCCGGATATCGACTCATTCTAAATAATATTCTCTTCCCTGCTGCCAAGAAGAAAAAACAGAAGACGTAATAGTTGTTAGTCATTAGGAAGTAGTGATTAGTTAATCGGTCAAGTTCCCGACTGTTGTAAGCCTAATGCCTAATTCCCTAATGGCTACCGTAATGCCTATTGCCCTTCTTAAGTTGTGCCTCTTTCTGTAAAACCTGCGTGCACCCTTCCCACATTTTTCTCCATTTAAAAACTTATCCGAAAACTCCTCGGTTTTGAGATACTTTTGTTCTGTCATCTGCTATGAAATGGTCGGATGGCTGACAGGAAAGCGTGAGTTCGCAAGACTTACAACAGTGGTTCGAATCCACTTCCGACCTCAATTATCTATGAATCCAAGCTTGCACGAAGCATGCTTTAAAAAACAACTTATGAAAAAATTAGATTCTACCATCACCCTATTGAACGACACACTTCAAAACGAGCAATTAAACAATGTTTACCAATTTGAAGAATTTGTATCTCTTCAAAATTGGAAGATGGATTACATAAGCCGGTTAGAGAGCTACCGTGATATGCTTCAGAGTGTTTACGATCAAGGTATATCGAAAAATTAAAAGCCGGTATTTAGAACCGGCACACCTTTTTATCTTTTTGGTTGCCAAGAAAGAGCTCCTTTAGCTTCAGTATTTCGCCGGATAAAGCATATTGATTATTCTGTAGCTTTTCTCGTCAGTGTACGTATAATTGCTTTATACTTTCGCGAAAATATATTGGATAGAGAAGAGCTGATATTTGCTTTAAAAGTTTTACCTAAGGATAAAACAGAAAAGGAGTTTTATAATCCACCCCATCCGAGTTCTTATATTAAACGTTATAAGTTATTGGCAAGGTTGGGTTTTGTTCAAATCCGTGATGCAGTAACTATTGATTTTCTTATGATTTCTATAACAGATTCCGGGTTGAATTATTTACGCAATCATCAGGAAGACAGTTCTATAACTGCCCTTTTTTATAAAATTTCGAATTAGTTTACAATTCGTCGGGGTATCTTTCGGGAATATTTTCTCCGGTCAAAATGATAACTCTTCGCGATTTATCAATCGAGAAGAGTATTCGCATTTCTTTTTTTTCGGTGAAATCTAAATCTGCACATCCGTTAAAAATATTTGTCTTATAATAAGCCGGGAAAAAGCCGGTTTGTTTATCGTCATTAAATTCCAACTCACCCGTTTCTACGTTAAAAACTCGTTCTTTTTGGGCATAGTGGTAGGCCAACAATAGCTGCTCAATTTTTTCAAGGTGTTGTTTCAGCGTTTCTTTTAACTTGTCTGCATTTATAAAATCATTTGTTTTTTCCGCAAAAACAATTTCAATCTTTTCCTCCATTCCTCAATAATATAAATCCATCCGAATTGTTGTAGTATAATTAATTTATTTCTTGAACTTTACCGGCTAAACCTAATAAACGTTTTTCTATGCAAATAAAAAGAACGGTTTTCTTTTTCCTGTTTTCTACCTTGTTTTTTTCGGTTTCTGCACAAACCAAATACATCTATGTTTCTCCCTCGGGAAATGATAATTCCACCGGGAATACAGTGCAATTGGCATTTAAAACGTTAGAACAAGCACAAATACAAATAAGAAAGCTTCTTAAAGAAGGCAATCAAGATTCAATAATTGTGCAACTTGGTTCCGGCGTATATCCGATAAGAAAGCCCTTGATTTTTACTGAAGAAGATTCTGCCCCTCAGGGTAAGGCAATAGTTTTTAAAGGAAAGCGAGACGGGAAAACATTGTTAAGCGGCGGAGAGAAAATAACAGGATGGAGGCCATATAAAAACGGGATTTGGGCCGCGAAAGTTAACGACGTGAAAAACGGGAGCCGTAAATTCAGACAACTTTTTGTTAATGATAGTTTAAGGCAAAGGGCTAGAATAATTGATACGGGCTTTTACCGAGTTGCCGGATTTCCGGACGGAGGTGCAGAAATTAATTACCAAACTCCATGCGGCCGTTTTCAGTTTGCGGGCGGAAATATAAACTCGAAGTGGAAGAACTTGCAGGATGTGGAAGTTATTGTTTACCATTTTTGGACCGACACTCACCTACCCATACAGTCTGTAGATACCAAAACCAATATTGTTACTTTTCAAAAGAAGTCGGGGAAAGTTTTTACAGATGATTTTACAAAAGAAGGTGCACGATACATCGTAGAAAATGTATTTGAAGGTTTAGATAGGCCCGGCGAGTGGTACTTAGATCGCACAAAAGGCGAATTGTATTATAAGCCGATGCGGGGTGAAGACATGAGAACTGCAGATGTTATAGCGCCTTTTGTTCCTGAATTTATACGAATAGATGGTAAGCCTGTTGAAGGAAAGTATATTTCTAACCTCGTTTTTGAGAATATAACTTTTAAATATTCAAACTGGGATTTGCCTCCCGGCAATTCTAACGACGGTCAAGGTTCTGTAAGCGTGCCGGCAGCAATAACTTTAAAAGGCGCTCAAAATTGTGTATTTGAAAACTGCACCATAAGCAATATAGGTACTTTTGCTTTCGATTTAGGCGAGGGATGCCGGTTTAACAAGGTTCAAAATTGCAATCTGACCCACCTTGCAGCAGGAGGTTTACGAGTGTCGGGGGGGACGGAAAAAGCTCATCCGCTTTTGCGAACGGGCAGTAATGAGATTAGGAATAATTTAATTTCGAATTACGGAGAAATTTTTCCTTCGGCAGTCGGCGTCCTTTTGATGAATACCGATAAAACTACAGTTTCGCATAATGAAATTTCCTACGGAAGTTATACAGGCATTTCTATAGGTTGGGTTTGGGGCTATTCACGAAGCATAAGCAATCATAATAATATCGAGTATAACTATATCCACCACATCGGGAGCAAGGGCTTGCTTAGTGATATGGGAGGTGTTTACACTTTAGGAGTATCTCCGGGAACGGTAATTCGCAATAACATTATTCATGATGTGAATGCAAACCATTACGGCGGTTGGGGTATTTACAACGATGAAGGATCAACTCATATATTGGTAGAAAACAATTTGGTTTATAACACCAAATTTGCTCCCTATAATATTCATTATGCTAAAGAAATTACGGTAAGGAATAACATTTTTGCTTTAGGGAAATTAGAGCAACTAAATCGTACGCGGGTTGATCCTCATAAAAGTGTATTCTTCGAGAATAATATCGTCTATTGGAAAACAGGAACCTTGCTGAGCCAAAATTGGCAGGATAAAGACTACAAGTTTTATGCGTCGCCAATGGGGGGGGAGCGTGAGATGACGAGCACCTTTGACTCGGACTACAATCTTTTTTATAATCCGGGCCTCCGGTTGGATTCTGTTAAGTTTAACGGTGCCGGTATTTCAAAATGGCGAGAGCGAGGCAAGGATATTCATTCGGTTTATTCAGATCCTTTATTTGTTGATGCCGACCGATATAATTTTAACTTAAAACCCCAATCTCCCGCCTTTGGTCTCGGATTTACTGCTATCGACTTTTCCGCAACCGGAATTGAAAGAGCGAAAAAATAATTTTAGAATCTTTATTTAGGATTGTCTCCAATTTAAATTATTGGACAGATAGTAATGCTTGATTTGTTAAAATTTGCTTAACAATCAATTATCCTAAAATTATGAGTAAGATATTAGTGGTCGGCAGCTCCAATACCGACATGGTTATTAAAACAAAAAATTTCCCTTTACCGGGAGAAACCGTTTTAGGAGGGGAATTTATGATGAACCCCGGCGGCAAAGGTGCAAATCAGGCCGTATCTGCTGCAAGGCTAGGGGCAGAAGTGTCATTTCTTTCAAAAGTTGGAAACGATATTTTCGGGAAACAAGCTCTGCAAAACTTCAAAAAAGAAGGTATCAATACAGATTTTGTATTTTCAGATCCTGATCATCCTTCCGGTATTGCCCTTATAACTGTAGATCATAAAGGAGAAAATAATATTGTTGTTGCCCCGGGGGCCAACGGCGCTTTAACGGTAAAAGATTTGCAACAAGCACGCTCCGAGTTCGAAAAGTGCGAAATAGTTTTAATACAGCTTGAGATCCCGATAGAAACGGTTGTAGAAGCAACCGAAATGGCAGTAAGTATGGGTAAAAAAGTCGTTCTCAATCCTGCCCCGGCAGCCCTTTTGCCCCAAAGTTTATACAAAAATCTATATCTGATTACTCCAAATAAATCTGAACTGGAAGCTCTTACAGGAGTTGAGATAACAGATATGGCGTCGGTTGAAAGAGGTGCAATGGTGCTTCGAGAAAAGGGTGTTGAAAATGTGGTAGTAACTTTGGGGTCGCTCGGCTCATTTATTTATAATGAAGAGTTTTCTAAAAATATTCCTCGTGTACGGGTAGAAGCAGTTGATACGACAGCTGCCGGCGATATTTTTAATGGAGCATTATGCGTTGCTCTGTCTGAGGGGCAGCTCTTAGATGCCGCCGTTGAATTTGCAAATCGTGCAGCAGCAATCTCAGTTACAAAAATGGGTGCTCAGGCCTCTGCGCCTTTCAGGCAGGAATTAAACATTGTAAAAACTACCGTCTTGTAATAAAAAGCGATGAAAGAATTTATAATAATTTTTTTAGTCGGCACCGTGATGAATCTTTCTTGCATGGTGCAAAAACCAAAGACTAAAAATCCTGTCTCCGTAATTTTCGATTCAGATATTGGTCCCGATTATGACGACGTAGGTGCAATAACCCTGCTACATGCACTCGCAGATAGCGGAAAAGCCAATATTCTTGCCACTATCGCCAGTAACAAATACTCGCGCATAAGCTCGGTTATCAATGTTTTCAATACATATTTTCAACGTTGGGGCATTCCGGTGGGAGTTCCCAAGGGAGACGCTGTTGACGAGGCCGATTCGCAACATTGGTCCGACACCTTGGTTGCTAAATATCCCCATAGGATAAAATCAAATGCAGAAGCGGAGGACGCAGTTATGTTGTATCGAAAAATTCTTTCTAAACAACCGGATAAAAGTGTCACTATTGTCACAGTAGGGTTTTTGACGAACTTGGATAATCTGCTTATTTCAAAGCCTGATCAATATTCCAACCTTGGCGGAAAAGAACTTATTGCAAAAAAGGTAAAATTGCTGGTAAGTATGGCGGGAGCTTTTCCTTCCGGTAGAGAATTTAATGTGTTTAAAGATGCAGCTGCTTCGCAGCGTGTTTTTCCAAATTGGCCCACAGAAGTTATTTTTAGCGGATTTGAAATTGGCGAAAAGATAAAAACAGGGTTGCCGCTTATTAAAAATGCCGCTATACAGAATAGCCCGACTAAAGATGTTTTCAGGATTTCGATTCCTAAAGATAAAGGAGACGAAAACGGACGAATGAGTTGGGATGAAACTGCGGTGCTAATTGCAATTAACTCTCCAAGTCCTTACTACAATTTGGTTTCGGGAAGAATTGTTGTTAACGACGACGGTTCTAACACCTGGAATGCGGCTCAAAAAGGCCAATACTACTTAACAGAAAAAATGCCTGTTGAGCAAGTTACTGCTCTTATTAACAAGCTGATGATGCATCAGCCTAAATAATATAAAGAATAATCAAATTGATATGTTTTCAAAAAATTTTTTTAAAAAAGGGCCGGCCGTTTTTACTGTTATTGCCATATTAATATCCGGTTCTATTAAAGCTCAACAAAATAAAACTATAACTTTTACAAAACATCAACTTCAAGACAGAATAAAGGGAGGCTGGGCCGGACAGACAATCGGCGTAACGTTTGGAGGGCCCATGGAGTTTCGTTACTTGGGTACGATGATTCAAGAATATCAGAAAATCCACTGGTACGACGGTTATTTGAAAAATACCATGGTCAATAATCCCGGTTTATATGATGATATATATATGGATCTAACCTTCGTAGAAGTTTTTGAAAAGGAAGGTTTAGATGCGCCCGTAAGTTCTTTTGCAACAGCTTATGCAAAAGCTGAGTATCCTTTATGGCATGCTAATCAAGCCGGAAGGTATAATATTCTTCACGGGATTACTGCCCCGGCCTCCGGACACTGGTTGAACAATCCGCATGCTGATTGTATTGACTATCAGATTGAAGCGGACTTTGCCGGATTAATGTCGCCGGGAATGCCTAACGCAGCTTCAGAAATCAGCAACAAGATAGGCCATATTATGAACTACGGCGACGGATGGTACGGCGGGGTTTATATTGGCGCGATGTACACATTAGCATTGGTTTCAAATGATATAAATTACGTTGTTAAAGAAGCGTTAAAAACCATACCCAAAGAAAGTTTTTATTATAAATGCATTAACGACGTAATTGATTGGCACCAAAAATATCCAAACGAATGGCGCCAAACTTGGTTGGAGGTCCAAAAAAAGTACTCTTCAGACATAGGATGTCCTGAGGGTGTATATAAGCCTTTTAATATTGATGCAACAGTAAATTCTGCTTACGTGGTAATCGGATTGCTTTACGGAGCAGGCGACTTTACTAAAACTTTAGAAATAGCTACACGCTGCGGCCAAGATGCAGATTGTAATCCGTCATCAGCAGGAGGAGTTTTAGGTGCACTTCTAGGATACGACAAAATTCCGGCATATTGGAAACAAGGGCTAGCCGAGGCTGAACAGGAAAAATTTAAATTTACTAACCTTTCTTTAAACGATGTTTATGAAGTGGGTGTGAAGCATGCTTTAGAAAATATAAAAAGAAATGGAGGAAAGATTGAAGGCAATAAAATTACTCTTCCGGTACAGACAATAAAAACTGTAAAATTAGAACAAAGTTTTGGCGGTCATTATCCCGCAGACCGATTAGGGATCAATAAGCCTTTGGAAGACGAATATAATTTGGAGTTTGACGGAATAGGATTTGTGATAACCGGCGAGACTGCTAAATGGGACTCTCGATCATCTTATATATTTAAAGTTGAAATGAGTATTGACGGAAAAAATCCTGAGGTGATTGAATTGCCAACAGATTTCCGTAACCGCAGACATGAACTTTTTTGGAAGTATCAATTGGCGAAGGGTAAGCATAACGTTAAATTCAAATTGCTGAACCCAAGCCCTGAGTACAGGTGCGATATGGGCGAAGCCTTGATTTATACAAATAAAGCAATCAGTGCCTTTTCTGCTAATAAATAGCTCAAAACGTTTTCAAAAGTCTGCTCGGGGAATTTCTCGAGCAGACTTTTTACTTCCGGCCTTTTTTTAATTTCTTAAGAGGTTCGGCTATCCGCGGTAATTATGTATAATTGATAAACCAATAATATTTAAGAATTTCTGTATGAAACTATTTTCAAAAAGTATCCTAATGATACTCTTGAGCGCTTCAATTTTTGCAAAAGCGCAGGTAAAACCTTCGGCAACTCAGTTGAAGTATCAACAGATGGAAACTATCGGTTTTATTCATTTTACCGTTAATACATTCACTGATAAAGAATGGGGCGAAGGCACGGAGAAACCTTCAATTTTTAATCCTACGCAACTCGATGCAGGGCAGTGGGCCCGAACAGCAAAGGCTGCCGGCCTAAAACAACTTATTTTAACAGCCAAACATCACGACGGATTTTGTTTATGGCCCTCTAAATATACCGAGCATTCAGTTAAAAACAGCCCGTGGAAAAACGGAAAAGGCGATGTAGTAAAGGAGCTGTCTGAAGCATGCCGGAAGGAGGGACTAAAATTCGGTATCTATCTATCTCCTTGGGATAGGCACGAACCCAAGTACGGAACAAAGGACTACAATCAATACTACCTAAATCAGCTGGCCGAACTTTTAACTAATTACGGAGAGATTTCGGAAATATGGATGGACGGAGCAAAGGGGGAAAATGCCAAAGACATGGAGTATGATTTTACCGCTTTTCGGGCACTGATCAGAAAATTACAACCCAATGCTTTAATTTTTTCTGATGCCGGACCCGATATCAGATGGATTGGAAATGAAAACGGTGAGGCCGGCGAAACAAATTGGTCGACCATTAATTCGGATAATATTGTGATCGGCAAGGCAGATCAAAAATATTTAAACTCGGGTGATATCAATGGAAACAAATGGTTGGCAGGCGAAAGTGACGTTTCGATCAGGCCGGGATGGTTTTATCATGCTTCAGAGGATGACAAGGTTAAATCGCCTCAAAAGTTAATTGATATTTACTATAAATCCGTGGGACGTAACAGCGTATTGCTGCTCAATTTGCCGCCGGATAGAAGAGGATTAATTCATGAGAATGATGTAAAAAGCCTTCGAGAATTTAAGGCAATTTTGGATGAAACATTTAAAGTTAATCTCGCTCGGGGCAGAGAAATAAAAAGGATAACCCATGCCGGGAATAGCGGGTTCAAAGTTGACTTAGGGTCAGAGAAAGCTTTCGACAGAATTTTGCTCCGGGAGCCTGTGGAAAAAGGTCAAGCTGTAGCCGAATTTATCGTTGAAGCAAATATCAAAGGCAAATGGACGAAGATAGCGGAAGGAACAACAATCGGTTATAAAAGGCTATTAAAGGTAAATCACGTTAAGGCCGAAAGTGTTAGAGTTCTTATAAAAAAAGCCCGGCACACTCCCATAATTTCTAATATTGCACTATATCATGCTTCAGACAACGAAAAATAAACCTTTCACTTTGTATATACTCTCTAAATAAACTGAAACAACTATTGTAATTATAAAGCCACATGAAAAGAAGTGATTTTTTAAAAAGCAGCTTGATTGCAGGTACTGCCCTGGCTACAGGAACCGCTGCTTTTGCCGATGGTAATTCAACCGCCGAAACAGGCAAAACTTTCAATCTAAATTATGCACCTCACGACGGGATGTTTAAAAATCACGCAGGAGGAATCTTTCTTGATCAAATTAAATTTATGCACGATCAAGGATTTAGAGGTATTGAGGATAACGGAATGTTAGGCAGATCGAAAGATGAGCAAAACAAAATCGGAGCTTTACTGGCAAAGTTGGGAATGACGATGGGCGTTTTTGTGATAGACGGCGGCGACAATTGGAAAGTTTCTCTAACAACCGGCAAAAAAGACTTTTTAACAAAATTCTTGGAAACCTGTACTAAATCAGTTGAACTTGCTAAACGTGTTAATGCCAAATGGGCCACAGTTGTTCCCGGGTTTTTTGAGCGGAACTTACCTATCGGGATACAAACCGGAAACGTAATCGATGCATTAAAAAGAGGAGCGGAAATATTAGAAAAGGGAAATTTAATAATGGTTCTGGAGCCCTTAAGCGATACTCCCGATCTTTTCCTGAGAAACAGCGATCAAACTTATGCTATTTGCCGTGCTGTCGGAAGTCCCGGTTGCAAAATACTTTTTGATATGTATCACATGCAGCGCAACGAGGGCAATATCATTAAAAATATAGATTTATGCTGGGAGGAAATAGCTTATATCCAAATCGGAGACAATCCGGGGCGCAACGAGCCTACTTCGGGAGAAATGAACTATAAAAATATATTTAAACACATACACGAAAAAGGATATAAAGGAATAATGGGGATGGAACATGGAAATGCAAAACCGGGAAAAGACGGTGAAATGGCTTTGATAAAAGCATACCGGGATTCAGATAACTTTTAATATTTACTTACTTAAACAACTTATAAAAACCTGACGAGGCAGTATCTGCAACTGTTCCGTCAGGTTTTTTATATATAAAATACGCCTCAAGTTTTTTGTGCCTTTCTAAAAATTCAAAAGATTTTTCAATTCCCATTCCCATTAAAGCGTTGTCGTAGCCGTCGGCAGTAATTGCATTTTTAGCGTAAACTGTAACACTTATCATTTCGTTTTGAAGCGAATAACCTGTTTTAGGATTTATAAGATGAGAAATTTTCTTGCCCCCGGATTGGTAGAACTTTCGGTAGTTTCCGGAAGTAGTAACTGCCCCTTTTTCAATTTTAATTTTCGTTTGGATCGTATTGTTTGCCTCTTCTCCGGGCCCCTCAATACCAATCGTCATGAACTCTCCTGACGGCTTTTTGCCTTGCACTGCAATTTCTCCGCCTATTTCGACCAAAAAATTTTTAATTCCTTTTCGGTGAAGATAACCCGCTATGACATCCACACTGTAACCTTGAGCAATACCGTTTACATCAATACCGACACATTCTTTTTTCTTTTGCAGGAAACCCGATTTCAAAGAAATTTTATCGGAACCGACACATGTAAGAATGTTTTTTATTGTTCCGGAATCAGGTATAGAGGGCGGCTTTTCGGGTCCGAAGCCCCAAACTTGAACGAGCGGTTGTACAGTGATATCAAAAGCTCCCTGAGTTTCTTTATAAATTTTCAGAGATTTTTTTACGACTACAGCTAAATGCTTGTCGGCTTTTATCCCGGTAGGCGAACTGTTAAACTTGCTTATTAGAGAGTATGATTTATAGATAGATAAAGAAGAATCTAAGCGCCGTAAAAGCTCTTCTATTTCAGGTTTTTTTATTAACTCAGTTCGGTGATAATAGTTTATTTGATAGGAGGTTCCTTGTGCATAGCCCGTTATCTTGAAAGTCTGAAAATCAGTGACAACAGAAAAGAAGAAATTTAGAAATAGAGAAGCCGGCAGGAGCAAAAACATAGTAAAAATGCAGGCGCTAAAATTAACGCCTGCTATAAAAGGATGGCTATTAAACTACTTTAGTTTTTCCGGGAATTGCAACCGGGTAAATTCCGTTTTCATCCGGCAGCAATTTTGGTTTTGTGTCCCAAGTGTAACTGTCAGGATGTAGATCAATATTAGAATTTAAGGCATCGTCCCATTTAACAACGTTGCCGGAATAAGAAGCATAACGGCCTAGTATGGACGTCATGGTGCTTTTAGCAACACGTTCAGCATCTGCAAACTTGTATTGCCCGGTGCTTATAGCTTCAAATAACTCTTCATGCTCAACTTCGTACGGATTGGCATCATCTTTTCCCGCATGATCAAAAATTACGTTTCCTTTTGTATCCCATATCTTGCCTACATGGCCGGCGTTCATGTAAACACGTCCTTTTGTTCCCTGAAAACCTTCATCAACACGGTTCATTGTGCCTTCAAAATGGCGGCATTGACTTAATACTACAGATCCGTCCGCATAAGTAAATTCAATAGAATGGTTGTCGAAAATTTCTCCGTAATCTTTTCCGGTTCTTAAAAAGCGACTTCCCGCACCGTAAGCTTGTACCGGATAACTTCCTTTCACCCAGTTTGCTACATCGATATTATGCACATGCTGTTCTGTGATATGATCACCGCAAAGCCAATTGAAATAGTACCAGTTGCGCATTTGGTACTCCATTTCAGTTTGCCCTGCAGTGCGAGGTTTTACCCAAACGCCGCCGCTGTTCCAATACACTTGTCCCGAAACGATATCCCCGATAACTCCGTCTTGAAGTCGTTTTATTGTTTCGCGATAACTTTTCTGATACCGGCGTTGCAAACCTACAACCACGTTCAATTTTTTTCGCTTTGCTTCTTCGGCGGCAGCAAGCACTCTCCGTATTCCGGGTGAATCTGTTGCAACCGGTTTCTCCATAAACACGTGTTTGTTTTGTTTTACTGCTTCCTCGAAATGTATCGGGCGAAATCCCGGAGGGGTAGCTAATAATACAACATCTGCCAAAGCGATGGCTTGCTTATAACCGTCGAAGCCCACAAACTTTTTGCTTTCTGATACGTCTACCTTATCTTTTTTGAATTTTGTAGACAGATACTGATAACTTTTATCGATTCGATCGCGAAAAGCATCGGCCATGGCTACCAGCTTTAAATTGTATTTGGTTCCTAAAGCTTGGAATGCTGCACCTGTTCCGCGTTCACCGCAGCCGATCAAAGCGATTTTAATTACATCATTTCCTGCTGCATAAACATTTGCAAAAGGGATGGAACTTATTGCGGCTCCTCCCGCCAACATGGCTGAATTTCTTAAAAATTCTCTTCTGTTGTTTTCAGAATTTTTTTCGTTCGTATTCATTTGTTTTTATTGATTTAAAAATCTTGAATAGGCTCCTTATTGTAATAAGCCTCTATTTCTTCATTCGAAGGAGGAGTTAACGGTCTTACTAGCCTGAAACCGATAAACGGAGCTTCCGGAAACCACCAATTGCTTTTCGGTATTTGCGGATCGAGCCTTTTCCACTTGGCCATAGAAGCTTGCCGCGATGCAGACCTTAAACTCGTAGGTTCATCTTGGAATGACCCGCCTCGAACCGCGTGCGGATAAAGAAGTTCGGGTTGGGCCACCGGATTTGCTGCAGCTTTTACTTTAAATTTTGTATAAAAATCAGGCAGGTACTGATCGTATGTAAATTCCATCACATTACCGTACATATCATACAATCCCCACGGGTTTGGTTTTTTTGTGCCCGAAGGCTGAGTTTTGCCGTTACTGTTTCCGGCATACCAAGCGTAATCATCTAAAGCCCTTGCATCATTACCGAAAGAATAGGCGGTAAAAGTTCCGGCACGGCAAGCATATTCCCATTCGGCCTCTGTAGGTAAGCGGTAAAAAATGCCGGTACGCGTATATAGCCATTTGCAAAATTGAATGGCGTTATATTGTGTCATTCCCACTGTCGGGAAACCTTCTTTTCCCATTGCAAAAGTCATGTCGAGATATGGTTTTGTTGGCCTTGCTACGGCATCAACTTCTGCAGGTATAGAACCGTTGCTTTGGGTAAGTTCAAAGTTTTTGTAAACATAGGGCTCGAAAATATCCCACATTACTTCGTATTTACCCATCCAAAAAGCATCAACCTTAACGGCGTGTTGCGGCCCTTCGTCATCTTTCCTACCCTTTTCGGTCGCCAAGCTTCCCATTTTAAATTCGCCGGCAGGAATCGCTATCATATCAAATTTCAACTCTGTACCCTTAAGGTCTTGTGTGTAAGATTTAAAAGTATCGGTTTGCCCTGATGCGACATTATTGATAACAATGATTAGGATATTAAGCAGCAGGGTTTTTTTCAAGTTCACAGTGCTAAGCATTCTCCGGCAAAAAAGTTTATAATAGGGGACGTAAAAGTAACAAATTTATCTTCGGTAACATAAACAAAAAAGCATCTTCAATAAAATTATTACTGAAAATGCTCTTCTTTTAGGTAGGATAAATTCACTGCCCTGCGTATATAATTAAGCTGATACCTGCTATGAAAAATAGAAACATTAAACCAATTAATATATTTGTTCCCTTAGGTGCGTTTTTAAACTCTTTCCATATAAATACACCCCAAAATGCTGCAACAAGGGTTGCACCTTGGCCTAATCCGTAAGAAATAGCAGGTCCGGCTTGGCCCGCTGCAATTAGGTTAAGCGAATTTCCGAGTCCCCAAATCAGTCCGCCCAAAACTCCTACCAAATGGGTACCGAAAGAGCCCGAAAAGTATGCTTTGTAATTAGTGGGACTTCCCTCAAAGGGGCGTTTCATTAAGATTGTGTTGAATAAGAAGTTGCTTACAAAAATACCAAGTGAAAAAATAAACACTGCTGTGTACGGAGTCATTTTACCGGCAGCGGGATTTGCGAAATTTTCTAAATCCATAGAAGCGGCGATAAAACGGTAGAAGAAGGACATTAAAACTCCCGCTATTACCGAGATTATTATTCCTTTTGATGAAATCTTTTTCTCGTTTGTGCTTGATTTTTTATAAGCAAGTGCATTTAAAATAATAGCTCCTACAACAAATGCTACTCCGATAAAAAGTAAAGTAGGATCTCCTTTTTCAGCAGCAAAATAGTTAACCAAAACACCTAACACTAAGGCTAATCCGATTGCTACCGGAAATGCAACAGCCATTCCGGCCAAGGCGATTGCAGCAGAAAAAAGGATATTTGCGGCATTAAAGATTACACCGCCGATAAAAGCTCCTAAAAGGTTATCGCTGCTTGCTTGTTTTAGATCTTCGGTAAAACTTCTCCCCTGATCGCCCATACTACCAAGTGTTAGGGCCGAAACAATCGAAAATAGCAGAATACCTATTACATAATCCCAATAAAATAATTCAAAACGCCAGGTTTTCTCGGCAAGCTTTTGAGTATTTGCCCACGAGCCCCAGCATAACATGGTGATAATACAAAAGATAACGGCAGTTGCATAGTTTTCTACAATGAACATATAATAAAGGTTTAAATTCTGCGTGCGCTGTTTATGCAGCCGGAATGAGTTAATTGGTATCAGTCAATATTAAAAGCAAAAGCCGGCAATTGTAAGCCAAATAATCCTTAAAAGGATATTTCTAAAATGGATCAGGATATTAGCAATTTATTAATAATTTGTGAATTAGGGGCTTAAAGTTCGGGGAGTAGAATAAAAAATAAACTTTCCCGGCTCATCCTATTAAACTGTTGCAGGTTTGAATTTACTGCTAATAATTTCGCAAAATTTTTGCTTTTTGAGTTTTGCTTCCGTCCACGAAATTAAATCAAACCATCTCAATAACTGTTGCTCGTAAGGGTCGTCTTTAAGGGCAGATAGTTCTTTGTTGTATTGCAGGAGAACCTTTTTTGAATGCCCGGTACGAAGGCTCTTCCGGATGAATGACAAAGTAAGTTTCTCTGCTTTGTAAAGCTTTTTTTCGGCTTTTAGCTTTCGCTCGGCCGAGCGCATTTCGTATTGTAAAAATTCTTCATCTCCCAATTCAAAGTGTAAAATTAATTTTATTACTCGAGCCAAAATATATAGATGATCCGACACGTACTTATGCGGAATATTAAAAACGTGGTTGATGTGTTGCAAAGCAGCTCGGTAGTTTTGCAGCCCGAAGTAGTTTACGGCAATAAGCAAATTTAAGGTGGCGTTAGAGTTGGGTGGGGCAGTTTTAGCGGAATTATTAATAACCTGTTTGTGCGCATTGATTAAATCCATTCCGTTTCCGAATTGTCCTAAATCAATTAAGCGTGCGAGTTGATGTTGAAATAGAAGTTGGTCGATAAACTCGTTTACATTTTCTGATTTAAGCTTAATTGCCTTCAAGCTGTCGAGAAAGTAATTCATCTCGTCGTACTTTTGCATATAACGCAAATCTGTTAATATTCCGTTTACCATATAAATGTAATACAAAGGCGCATCGGATAGAAGATTCGGATATTCGTGAAAAAGATTGTTAAGCTGATAAAATAGTTTTAGACTTTCGGTATAGTTCCCGATCATCATAAAATATGTTGACTGAAAATGCAGGTGCAACTTCCGCGATTCGAGTGAGTTGAATTGTTTGTTTGAGATAATTTGAAACTCTTCTAACAGCAGGTCATTCAGCAGAATATTTTCTCGCTCGGTTCGCGTTGCCCCGTGTTGTGTGTATCTGAATGATAGAATCTCGAACAGCGATGAGTGGCGATTAATCCACAATTCTCGATGCAGGACGTCGTTTATTTGTTCTTGCTTTGAAATCAGCTCGTTCTCAGTATGGCTTGTAAACTGAAGTTTTGTGAGATACTGCAACTCTAAACGAGCAATAATCAAGAAGTAAGAAAATTTTTCGTTTAATAACGCTTGATTTTTCCCTTTTTCTATTTCTTTAAAGCAAAGTTCAATCAAGCCTTTGTTAAACAAAATTTTTATGTTGTATATAATATTTAAGAGCTTGTTTTCAACCGAACGATTTGATTCGAAGCTTCTTAAGCTTTTTAAAATCAATTTGTATAAGTGCTTCCTTGCTGTTTCGCATACTGCTTGTGGATAATAGACGGCAAACTCGGTATTAATTTCCTCGATACTATTTTTCTTCAAATCCAGCAGTTGGTAAAGCTTAAAATAAACTTTATCGCCACCCTGTAAATCGGAAAAAAGAGCGAAATAACGTTTCTCGGCTTTAGACAGCGAATTAACCAAGCGTGAAAGCGATTCTAAAGATGCCATTGCTATGCGAATGTGTTATAAAAGCACAATTTGGAATTTCTAAGATAAGGTATTAGCATTTAAACTACCTAACAAAACAGGGTATTGGGATTATGGAATACTAATTGTAACATTTTATTATAAATAGCGTAAGCAAAACGTCCTCTTTTGGCAATTAGACTACATCAAGAGGAAAGTGTTCGAAACGACGAAAGATTGGTGAGCAATTTTTCAATGTTTAGTTTGACATGTGAGAAATTAAATACTTATTTTTGAGAAATGGAAAAGTGGGGTTAATTATTAAGAAGTTGTTTTTTTGCAGATTAACTAATTATTAATACACAATACAAATTAAATTATTTCACTATGGTTCATGCAGGAGCAATTGTTGAAAAAGCAGTAAGGCGAAGCGGAATTAGCATCGCCGAACTTGCAAGAAAAGTGAGTGTGAACAGGCGTTCGCTTTACAACTGGTTTGCTCAGGAAACCTTAAGTATGGATTGTATTTGCAAGATAGGATTTGCTATCGGGCATGACTTTTCAAACGACTTTCCCGAGCATATTTCTAATGCTCAGTTTATGCAGTTAAAGAGGTTTATTGAGTCTCCTCAAGAAGTTGATCCTGCCGATTTCGAAAAAATAAATTTTTGGAAAAACAAGTACATTTCTCTACTGGAGCAGTATAATGATTTGTTGGTAAAAAAAACGGCAAATATTACTCCTAAGGAGGAAACTGCCGCTTAGCGATATATTTCTGCATCTCGGAGAAACACGATTTTTATAGCCGGGATCAAAATGTTTACTACTATCTTGGAGCCCTCTTTTAAGATACAACCATTCTTAAAGTCTTTCAATAAGTAAGCTTATAAACCTGTAGCGTTATTTATAATTAGACAGCTTTTGATCTTCGGGTAAGTTAAAGTACTTGAAAGCGATAACTAAGTTTATTGGGTTTATAGTGAGTGTTGAGGGATAAGTTTAGGGTTATAATTATTACTTGGAAACATTGAAAAAATTAAGTTGTCTTCGGTCTCGTTTTTTTAGCCATTTTGGTAATGAGGCAAAAGGCTGCCGGTAAGTCCAAAAGATTTTCATTAGCTTTGAAAAGCCGATAAGCCTGAATGTATAAATTTTTACTGTTTTTACTGCTCTTATTCTGTCTTTCAGGCTTTTCTCAGAACAAGCAACCTAAGTATCGAAAGTTTACGCTTCCTGAAAATATTACTCAAAAAGATTACATTCCTAACTTGATTCTGGTAAAAATACGTAACCGTGAAGAAACCGTTTACTCCACTAAAAGCAAGCCGAAAACTGAGTCAGAACCGGCCGCGAGAATAAGGCTTTTCGTAAAATCTGTGAAGCTGAAAACAGTGAAACAGAAATTCCCCCAAAAACCCTTCAATGAGAAATACCCTTCAGTTTCAAGAGAAAAAACAAACACGATCGGTTTAGACCGAATTTACGAAGTGCGATATGAGGGAAACGGGAAGATTGAAGACGTTATAAATGATCTTTTAAAGGATGAAGCAGTCGAATATGCCGAGCCAAGTTATTTATACCATCAATTTTATCAACCCAATGACCCGGACTTTCAAAATATTCAATCATATCTGATGCAGGTACGGGCTATCCAAGCCTGGGATCTAATTAAGTCTGCTCCTAATGTCGTTATCGGAATTGTTGATTCAGGTTCCGATTTAGACCATCCCGATCTTGCTCCGAATATCTATGTTAATACAAAAGATCCGGTTAACGGAATAGATGATGACAATAACGGTTATGTTGACGATTATCGGGGAATTGATTTAGTGGGAACTTCGGGAAATAATATTATGGTGGATAACGATCCGAATGTGAAGAATGATACGACAGATCATGGGGTACATGTAAGCGGTTTAGCTTCCGCAGTGAGCGATAATGGAGTTGGTGTAGCAAGTATCGCAGGAAAAGCGAAGTTGTTGATAGTAAAAGTTGCAGCAGACGATGACGGTTCTACAATATATCAAGGATACGACGGAATAAAATATGCGGCAGACAACGGAGCGCAGATTATTAACTGCTCCTGGGGTGGAGAAAGCGGTGGTAATTACGGAAAAGATATTATAAATTACGTTACTAGAGTAAAAGACTGTTTAGTAGTTGCAGCCGCAGGTAACAGCGATTTTGCCGGAAGTACTTCTACACCGAAGCCTGATTTTCCGGCAGCTTATCCCGGTGTTATCTGTGTCGCTAATGTAGATGCAACCGATGCGAAAAGCAGGTCGTCTAATTTCGGATCTTACGTTTCTATTGCTGCTCCCGGTGTAAACATCTTCAGCACCGGATATAACGGTTATAAATTTTTGTCCGGTACTTCAATGTCCACACCAATTGTTTCGAGTGCTGCAGCTCTATTAAAAGCCTACTTCCCGCAATTAAGTATGAAAGAAATAGGCGAACGTTTAATTGCCACGTCAGACGATATTGACGCAAAAAACCCTTTGTATGCCGGGCTGCTTGGCAAAGGCAGGTTAAATGTTTATCGAGCGTTAACAGAATTGCCTGTATCTGTCCGCTCTGAAAAAATCACGATAAATGATAAAGGTGGCGGCAGCATCCCTTCGGGCGATACTGTTGATGTCTATTTTGATCTAAGAAATACTTTAGCCCCCGCTCAAAATGTAGAGGTGAGTTTAAGCACGTCAAGTCCGAATGTTGCTGTTCTTACTACTTCAAAAAAAGCCGGAAACTTTAATACGGGTGAAATCAAAACTCAATTCGGCCCCTTTAAAGTATATGTTAAACCGTTAACTCCCGACAATACCGACATTCTATTTCGTTTAAATTTTAAAGGAGATAATTATAGCGATTATCAAGCAATTACTATTACTGTGGCTCTTGATTATCTCAATCATCGGGTAAATCATATAGCTACTACGATGACAAGTAACGGCAGAGTCGGTTACAGTTCTCCTTCAGAAACTAACGGAGTGGGATTCAATTATAAAAGTAAGCAGCTTCTCTACGAGGGAAGTTTGATGATAGGAAATTCCTCTACTCGCGTTTCAAGCAATACTCGTTCTGATGATAGCGGACCCGACGATCATTTTAAGAAGCAAGAAAGAGCGTCCCAAAAAATTAATACCATCGGCGATTTTGACGGCCGATCGGCCTTTGACGATAGCGGGAACCCAAACCCCCTTAATGTATTTGTAAAGTATAGACAACTTGCATTTGTAAGAAATATCAGAAGCAGCGATACTGCCAAATACATAATTGCTGAATATAAAGTTTTAAACAGGAGTAATGCCGTCTTAAATAATATATATGTAGGACTATTCACCGATTGGGATATTGATGCAGCCTCAAATAATGTCACTGATTTTGATCCTATTACCAAAACAGCTTATGCTTATTCTAAAAATCCTAAAGCTCCTTACGCCGGGGTTAAGTTATTAACAGAAGGATCTCCGCTTTATTTCCCTATTTCTTCCGGTGTGGCAAATAATCCGTACAGTGATGAGAAGTTAACGGTACAAGAGAAGTTTCAAATGCTGTCGGGCGGGGTAATGGGAGGACTTGGTGTGAATTCTAAAACAGGCTTAGACATAATGTATGTGACAGGTGCCGGGCCGTTTAACATTGCGCCGGATGACTCTATTCGGGTTTCTTTTGCATTAATTGGAGGAGATAATCTGCCGGATTTACAAGCAAGTGCACAAAACGCACAAGAAAGATATGACATTATTCTTGCCGCCGAACCTGTTGTTATCGTAGCAGACAGTGTTCAGCTATGGAGTTATCAAGAGCAAAACTCGGGAGCAGCGAAGCTGCGTTTTTCAATTCCGGAGAGAGACGAAGTCAGTATTACGTTATACAGTTTGTCGGGCCAACGAGTAAAAACAATAACCAAAGGGCGGAATTATTCGAAAGGTTTACATGAGTTAGATCTAAACTTGGACGATACCGTTCCCGGAATTTATTTATGCAGGCTCAGGTATAAAGGCGTGGTAAAAGCAATTAAGATAGGCTCATTTCGTTAAACGCCTTCTAAATAGCAGATGCGGCATCGCGCCTCATAGCTTTCTTTCTCGCCGATAAGAACTTGAGTAGAATGCAAAGCAGTTCTAAAGGAGAAATTTGCTTCCCCGCCGCAGACTACACAAACCGCATGAAGTTTGGTTACACTATCAGCAACAGCCATCAAACCCGGCATAGGCCCGAAGGGTTTCCCTAAATAGTCCTTATCTAAGCCTGCAACAATAACTCTGATTCCTAAGTTTGCTAAGGTTTCACAAACTTCCGGAAGCTGCTGATCAAAAAATTGAGCTTCGTCGATTCCTACAACTTGGGTGTCAGATCGAATGGATAATATAGAAGCTGCATCCTCAACAGCAGCTGCCGGAATAGCGTTTTTATCATGAGAAACTATAGCGAATTCATCGTAACGCGAATCAATTTTGGGCCTAAAGACTTCAATTTTTAAACCGGCAATCGGAGCTCTTCGCAGCCTGTGGATGAGTTCTTCAGTTTTACCGGAAAACATAGAGCCGCAAATTACTTCTATACTTCCAATTTGAGCAGGTATTTTTTGTCTGTTTTGTTTGGCGAATAACATCACTGTGCAAAAAGCTAATATCACAATTAAATCCTATTTTTGCGAACCTCTGAAGCTTACTATTGTTATAATCCAATTCCTTGCGAAGCGATGAATAAGAAAGAAATTTTTAGAAAAATAGGCGGTATAATTTCGGAACTGACGGAACAATACCAATACCTATCGGAAAATATTGACGATATAAATGATTTAGAACTTGAGCTTTTTATGGCAAATTCTAAATTCTTGAGTGACCACATTGAGATTCTGAGAAAGCTTAATGTGGCTTCATCAACGGATAAAACTCCACAAGCAATAGTACTCCCCACTTTGCAAGAATCAGTTAGAATTACGCTTAAAGAGGAAGATGAATTGCAAAAAGGCTTTTCCGAAGAACCGAATCGGGAACCGTTACAAGTAGAGCGGGTTACTGAAGGTCCGGTAGATGTACAAGGATTTCCGGCAAGAGCAGATCGCCCGGAACTCGGGGAAAGGGAACCTGTTGAACCGACCAACTCTGATGGGGCCCAATCCTCGCAACTAACGGATTCCGAAGCTGAAAATATAAGCTATAATAACACATTCGAGGAAGCTGCAAAAATTGAAGTTCCGGAAAGTGTTCGTGAGTTAGAATCTTTCCGGAAAGTTGAAAATGATGAAGAACCGGCAACCGGCCAAATTCCTTCGGAAGCATTTGACGGAGATGCCTTTCGAGACGCTGAGGCAACCGACCTAAGCAATAATAACACATTCGAACAGGCAGCCACAATTGAAGTTCCTGAGAGAGTGCAAGAATTAAAATCTTTCCCGCAAGAGATGGAAACTGAAGTACGCGAGCCTGAGCCCGAATCCGTTGCCCCTACTCAAACCGGTACGCCGGCTCACGTTCCTACAATAAACGATTTGATTTCGGCTCAACGGAAGCCTTTAGTAGAGCCCGCATCATTCAATAAGAAGCCGGTCACTGATTTGAAAGCCGGAATTAATTTGAATGATAAACTTTTGTTTATAAAGGATTTATTTAATGGCTATAGTTTGGCTTACAGCGAAGCCATAGAACTACTCAATCGTTTCGATTCCTTTGATGCTGCCAGTAAATTTTTAAAGGCTAACTATGCCGAAAAAAACAATTGGGTTGCGAAGCAATCTTCAGCAGATAAATTTTACGAAATATTGGAACGTCGTTTTACTAAATAATTCCCATCCGGTTAGAGTCCAACTTTAGCAGGATAAAAAGCAGAATTGTAAAACTCCAAAGCGAAGAGCCGCCGTAGCTGATAAAGGGAAGAGGAATTCCGATTACCGGTATTAAACCGATAGTCATTCCGATATTAATGAAAAAGTGGAAAAATAGAATTGAGGCCACGCCGTAACCGTAAACCCTCGAAAACGCCGAACGTTGTCTCTCTGCTATGTGAACAATTCTAAGTAGAAGTGTTATATAGAGAATAACAACTACAGAGCAACCAACAAAGCCCCACTCTTCGCCAACTGTGCAAAAAATAAAGTCAGTGCTTTGCTCAGGCACGAAGTTGTATTTGGTTTGTGTTCCTTGCAAATATCCTTTTCCTGTTATTTTCCCTGAACCTATTGCTATAAGAGACTGATTGAGGTTGTAACCTTCTCCTCGCGGGTCATTAATCTTACCTAAAATTACATCAATACGATTTCTCTGGTGAGATTGAAGCACATTATTGTACGCAAAATCTACACTGAAAACGAGAATTACGGAGTAAGCAAGGCCTACAAGAACAATTCGGGTAAAACCTTTATTTCGTCTGAACATAAGGATTAGAACAGCAGCGAATGCAACTACAGCGCCCAAAACGTAAAACTTATTGTAAAGCAAGGTGAGCACAAACAAAACAATCGAAATGCCTTCAATCAGTAAAACGTAGCCTGATAGTCCTTCACGATAAAGCACAAAAATAAGTGAAGTAAACGTAAGAGCTGAGCCGGTATCGGGCTGCTTCATAATAAGAGCCATGGGAATAAGTAGGATAGCCGATACAGATAACAGTGTTTTAGGTTCGTTAAATTTCGGTGCCGAGTCTCCTAAGTATTTAGCAAGTAGCAAGCAAGTCGAAAATTTGGCAAACTCGGATGGTTGAAGCCTGAAACTTCCTATCGAGATCCAAGCTTGATTTCCGCCTACATTCCGCCCTATTATCAACACAAGCACTAAAAGAAACAGGGTAACTCCATAAAAAGTTGGAGCAAAAACGCTAAAGAATTTCCCGTCGAGCAGCAAAATTACGCTTCCTAAAAGTACGGCCGAAATAATAAAAATGAATTGTTTGCCATAGTTGGTGCTCATGTCAACAATGCCGGGATGCAAAGGATCGAATACGGCAGCGTAAATATTGAACCAGCCGATGATGCAAAGGCTTAAATAAATTAACACCGTAAACCAGTCTACATTAAAAAAAAAGCTCCGTTGATTGTTCATATCGTGCTTTTTGGCTTGTCGGTAGCAGTTTTAATGCCTGCCGGTTTTGGAACTTTAACGCTGTCTGCTTTTTTATTCGATACAGGCCGTTTTGTGATGTTTTGTTTTTTAATTTTCGGCAAAGCGGCAGTATCTTTCCGGAGGAGTAACTTCTTTTTTACCGAATCTGCATTTGGTGTTTTTTTATCCTCTTTTGTCTTTGGCTGCAATAAAGCCGGAAGCAGGTTTGCTTCCATATATTGTTTCACATCTATTCCTGATGCCCTATAAGTGACACTGTCTTTAAGGTATTTTTCAACCATAAAACTGGCGATTGGGGCGGCCCAGGAAGCTCCATAGCCACCATTTTCTACAATAACGGCGATTGCAATTTTCGGATTATGGCGAGGTGCAAATCCTACAAAAACGGAATGATTTTTACCGCGGGAATTTTGTACTGTGCCGGTTTTGCCGCAAAAAGCTACCCCCGGAATTCGTGAAGCATAGGCCGTACCGTTGTCGATAACTTGTTGCATACCCTCAATAACAGGTTCGAAATATTTAGGTTCAACTCCTACATTGTTTTTTAAAGTATACTCTTTTCTGATAACAGCTTTTTCGCCAATGGCTTTTATCAGATGCGGTTTATAATAATATCCGCGATTAGCTATAATGCATTCTATATTTGCCATTTGCAGCGGAGTAGCATTTAGCTCGCCTTGGCCGATTGCTAATGAAATTATAGTGTTAGAATTCCAACGCGAGCGATAGACCTTGTCATAAAATTCCTTGGTAGGTATCAGCCCCTGCTTTTCGTTAGGCAAATCAATCCCGAGTTTTACTCCAAAGCCAAATTTAGTCGCATGCTCTCGCCAGTTTTGATAAGCAAGCTTAATGTTTCTCGAACCGTTCTGCACCATCAGGTAGTGAAATACATAACAAAAATAGGTATTGCACGACATTGCGATAGCTCTTGTAAGGTTAGTTGATCCGTCCACGTGTTCGCATTTTACTCTATGACTTCCCGCCCAATAGCCGCCCGGACAAAAAAAGTTTGAAGCGGGAGTGATAATTCCCTCTTGCAAGGCGATCAAAGCATCGATCGGTTTAAATGAAGAGCCGGGTGAATAATAAGCTTGAATAGGCCGAATGAGCAGAGGCTTGTACGGATCTTTCAAGTACTTCATGTAATTGTTGCCTCTTTCCCGCCCGATCATTTCATTAGGGTCGTAAGTTGGGCTGCTTACAAAGGCAAGAATTTCACCGGAAGCAGGTTCTATTGCAACTATACTCCCGATTTTATTCTTCATGAGTTTCTCGCCGAGTTTTTGTAGTTCCTTGTCTAATGATGAAATTAACCGGTCTCCGCGTACAGCAGCTGTATCATATTTCCCTTCTGCATATCGTCCCTTTGATCTTCCGAGAGCATCCACAATTTGATTAGAAATGCCTCGTTGTCCCCGCAATAACTCTTCGTAAGCTTTTTCTACTCCGCTCTTGCCGATGTAGTCGCCCTTATTGTAAAAGCCCTCAGACTTTTCTATTTCTTTATCCGTAACCTCACCTATATAACCTAAAAATTGGGCTGCAATTGAGTCAGGATAATAACGTGCATAACGTTCTACTACATCGAAGCCGGGATAGAGATATAGTTTCTCTTGAAACTTAGCATATGTTTCGGCCGACATCTGTTTTTCAAAAACAGAAGCTCGGTACAACGACTGGCTTCTTGCATTTTTCAAACGCTTATCAAATCCGGCCCTGTCAATTGCTAAGTCATTGCAAAATTCTACTGTATCAAAAGGTTTAACTTCTTTGGGGATAATGGTTAGATCGTAGGTTAATTGGTTTTGAACTAAGACCCGCTTTTCTCTGTCTAGAATAACTCCACGGGCGGGATAGATTTTTTTCTTTCGCAACACATTATTGTTTGCGGACAGAAAGTAGCTTTTATCAATTACCTGAATATAAAACAAGCGAGTAAGCAAGATCAGAGCAACCGAAATGAATATGGCTGAGATAACAAATCTTCGGGCAAAAAAACTGTTCATGTACGCTCTTTCTTACGGAAGAAGATAAATTCAGATAGGAGTATTAGGAGCAATGTTAATGAGGAGCTTAACCCGATACGAACAAAAGTATAATTCAACTCTTGTAGGCTGAATGCTTCTAAAAAAAACAACGTAAAGTGATGGAATAGAGTAAGCAGTAAAGCATAAAAGAAAAACCATCTAAAGCCCATGATTCCGAGTCGAGGCTCGGGTTCGTTCTCAAATCCTTCGCGTTGTACAGTCACGTTTATAAATAATATTCTAACCAAAGCCACTATAGTACATGCAGCCGCGTTTATACCGAGTGTATCGTAAAAAGCATCGATAGTAACACCCAAAATAAACGACAGTACAAACAACAACCAATTCGGAATATCAAACGGCAGAAGAAGTATAAAAAGTATGTATAAAAAAGGTGTTGCAAGATTATAGTACCCAATATTTTTCAGTAAAAAGACCTGAATAAAAACCAGGAGGAGAAAGCGTAACAAATTGGCAAAAATAACCCTACTCATCTTTCTTGTTTTGGATTTCCAGTTGCTGTTGCTCGGCAGCAAAGTTATTTTTGATCACATAAACATACCGAAGGGTTGAGAAATTCGTAAACAGACTAACCTTAATATCGAAAAAACTCTCACCGCTTTTTGAATCGCTTCTTAATATTTTTCCTATAGGAATACTCTCGGGGAAAAGCGAAAATTGTGATGTTACAACAAGTTGCCCCCTTTTTACTTCAACATGATCGGGTATGTTTTTAAGTGTAGCAAAACGAGGGTCAAATTCTTCGTCACCCCAAACTAAAGAACCGAAAGCACCGCTTTCTGCAATGCTTGCACTAATTCTAAAGCCGCTGTTAAGCACGGACTGTACAGTAGCAAAACGATCTGAAACATTAAGTACGGTTCCTACAATTCCTTGTGCACAAATTACTCCCATTCCTTTCTCCAGCCCATGTCGGCGGCCCCTATTTATTGTAATTGTATTATCGCGACGATTCACAGAGTTGTTTACAACGGTAGCCTCTATATAGGTATATTGCTGCTTGAGGACGGTGTCTTTTATTGTTTTTGATATGGTGCTGTCGTTATAGAAAGAAGTTTTAAGCATACTTCGTAGTCTTGCATTTTCGTTAGCCAGGCTGTCGTTAACTCTTCCTAAATTTAAATAGCTTTTAAGATCACTGACTTGTTCATAAGAACGACCTATAATCTCGTTTGAAGAGTTTAATGTTGTAGCTTTCTGATAGGAATTACGTTGAACAATTAAGATCAGCGAGACAACAAAGAAAATTACAAAGAAGAAAAATGCGTTATACTTGCTGAGAAATATCCAAAGATTACGCATACTTTTTTTTGTACGTTGTAAGTGCTAAGTTGTACGTTTCCGGCTCGCAGCTCGGCTCACTTAATACTTACAACTTAATACTCACAACTCCCTTATTGCATCAAGAATTTAAAGTTGCCTATGTTTTTCAGTGCGATTCCTGTGCCTCTTACTACTGCTCTTAAGGGGTCTTCGGCTACGTGAACCGGAAGCTTTGTTTTTGCCGCAACACGTTTATCAAGCCCTCGCAGCAAAGCTCCCCCGCCTGTTAAATAAATACCTGTTTGGTAAATATCCGCTGAAAGTTCGGGGGGTGTAATTTCTAAGGCTTTTAAGATTGCTTCTTCAATTTTAGAGATTGATTTATCAAGGCAATGTGCAATTTCGGTGTACGAAACCGTAATTTGTTTCGGAACGCCGGTCATTAAATCCCGTCCTTGAACGGCAAAATCCGAAGGCGGGTCTTGCAATTCAGGTAAAGCTGCACCCACTTCTATTTTTATTTTTTCAGCAGTCCGTTCACCAATCATGATATTGTGCTGGCGACGGATATACTGCACGATGTCACTGTCGAAGTTATCTCCCGCAACACGGATCGATTGATCACATACAATCCCTGATAGGGCAATAACAGCAATTTCTGTTGTGCCGCCGCCTATGTCGATAATCATGTTTCCCATCGGCTCTTCCACATCAATACCGATACCTACAGCAGCAGCCATAGGTTCATGAATAAGATAAACTTCTTTTGCTCCCGCGATCTCGGCAGAATCACGAACGGCACGTTTTTCAACTTCGGTTATCCCGGAAGGAATACAAATTACCATCCGTAAAGAAGGAAAAAACCAACCTTTGCCGTTGTTAATCATTTTTATCATTCCCCTAATCATGTGTTCAGCAGCATTGAAGTCTGCAATAACACCGTCTTTAAGCGGACGAACGGTGCGAATATTTTCGTGGGTTTTACCCTCCATTTGCATGGCCTGACGCCCGATGGCAATAACTTTATTTGTAGTGCGGTCGAATGCTACTATCGAAGGCTCATCAACTACCACTTTATCATTATGTATTATAAGGGTATTTGCAGTACCCAGATCTATCGCGATTTCTTGTGTAAACCAGTTAAATAAGCCCATTAAGCGAATGTTATACGGTAAATAATTCTTAAAGTTAATTTCTTTTTAACAATAGTAAAAAAAGAAATCGGATACCCGGATTTTTTCTTTTTTAGTGTTTAAAATGGCGTACACCTGTCATAACCATGCCCACACCTTTTTGGTTGGCCATGTCTACCGACAGTTGATCTTTTATTGAACCTCCGGGTTGAAGAATTAGGGAAATTCCGGCATCTGCTGCTAATTCAACACAATCCGGGAAAGGAAAAAATGCGTCGGAAGCCATGACCGAATCTTGAATATCGAAATTAAACGATTTTGCTTTTTCGATTGCTTGTTTTAGAGCGTCGACTCGTGAAGTTTGACCTACGCCACTTGCCAGCAGCTGTCTGTTTTTCGCTAATACTATTGTATTTGATTTAGTATGCTTTACAATTTTGTTAGCAAAGAAAAGGTCTTTAAGCTCTTGTTCTGTAGGCTTGCGATCGGTAACGGGAGTCATTGCTTCAGGATGTTCTATGGTCAAATCCTTATCCTGTTCAATTACGCCGTTCAGCAAAGTTTTAAATTGCTTTTTGGGGAGACTTACGTTGTTTCTAACTAAAAGAATTCTGTTTTTCTTTTCAGTAAGAAAATCAAGGGCCTCCTTGCTGAATGACGGTGCAATAAGTACCTCAAAAAACAGTTTGTTTATTTCTTTGGCGGTTTCGCCGTCAACTTCGCCATTACAAATGATAACTCCGCCAAAAGCCGAAACCGGATCGCAAGCTAAAGCATCTTTCCAAGCTTCGGCTAAGGTATTTCTTGTTGCAACCCCGCAAGCATTTGTATGTTTTAGAATTGCAAAAGTTGGCTCCTCGAACTCGTCAATTAAAGCTACCCCGGCATCAACATCAACTAAATTATTATACGAAAGTTCCTTACCGTTTAATTGGGTAAACATCGCCTCCAAATCACCATAGAAATAACCCTTTTGATGTGGATTTTCGCCATAGCGTAAAGTTTTACTTTTTTGTTGACTATGTTTAAAAACCTGCAGCGATTCGTCCCGGTTAAAATAATCGAAGATCGCAGTATCATAATGCGAGGAAACGTTAAAAGCCTTTTTCGCAAATTCCTTGCGCTGTTCTAAAGTTGTAGAACCCTCGTTTTCTAATAATATATTTTCAAGGGTAGAGTACTCATCTTTCGAAGCAATAATTACGACATCCTTGTGGTTTTTTGCCGCGGCTCGAATTAGTGAAATTCCGCCTATATCAATCTTCTCGATGATTTCATCATCGCCGGTGCCTGATTGTACCGTTTCTTCGAAGGGATATAAATCTACAATCACTAAATCAATTTCCGGAATTTGGTATTGGGTGATTTGGTGTTGATCTTCAGCAAGCTCTCTTCTTGATAAAATTCCTCCAAAAACTTTTGGATGTAGAGTTTTTACACGCCCGCCCAGAATAGACGGATATCCCGTAAGGTCCTCAACTGCAGTTACCTCAATGCCTAAGCCTTTAATAAATTTTTCTGTGCCTCCTGTAGAGTAAAAAGTAACTCCGAGTTCATTTAGTTTACGAATAAGAGGTTCGAGATTGTCTTTGTAGTAAACTGAAACTAAAGCATTCTTAATTTTTACGGGATGACTCATTGAAGTGATGATTTTTGAAGCCGCAAAGTTAAATTTTAAAAGCACTAATCAGGACGGAATTTGATATTAGTAAAGAGATAGACTACGAGAGGCGATTGAAGGAGAACAATCAGTCAAGTTATTTCCGGAAGGTTTTTTGAGTTTTCGAACCGCAAATAAAATGGACCGGCAGAGCTTATTGAGATGGTTTACGGTGTTTAAAATTGATTTTACTTTAAAAGAAACAAAAAAGGAGATGTATGCACCTCCTTTTTCTATTGATGTTCGTTAAACCAATACTACCAAAGTTTAGCGGGATATGTTCCGATAGCAACTAATTCTGCAAGGCTTTTTTGTACAATAGGTTTATCTTCTTTGTAAGTAACGCCAAACCACTTGGAAGAAGTAGGAATAACTTTAAATTGAGCTGTGCCGGTTCTAACAAGCTCTTCGGCAGCCAACGGAATAAAGAACTCGGCTTTCGGGTTATTTTCGTTAGCCTCAACAAACTTTCTAAACATCTCTTGGCTTTGTTTGAAGATTGCAGGCGTAAAGCCCCAGAAATTCATTGAAGCTCGAGCACCTTCATGTAAGGGAGTAACGTTGCCGTTCTCTTCTTCGTAAACAATTTGTCCGTCTTTTGAATAAACTTTCGTACGCTCGTTAATCTCTTCTAAGTTTCCGTCTGCGGTAACTTTACAAATTCCGCGAGAAACGGCACCGTGTTCCGACAATGTTTTATCAACTTCGTATCCAACCAAAGAATAAAGATCATCTCTTACTTCGTTGTTTAAAAAGTTAGCCATTTTTTCGAAAGCATCGTAACCGTAAAAGTCATCAGCATTGATAACGCAAAAGGGTTCGTTTACTTGGTTTCGAGCAGCAAGAACAGCATGTCCGGTTCCCCAAGGTTTTTGACGTTCGATGGTTTTATTTATACCGAAAGGAGTTAAATCATAACTCTGAAAAACGTAATCAGTTTCAATTTTTCCCGCGAGCTTCGGTTCAAATATTGATTTAAAACTGTCTAAAAATTCTTCGCGAATAATAAAGCTAACTTTGCCGAATCCGGCACGAATAGCGTCGTAAATTGAATAGTCGATGATTGTTTCACCGCCGGGACCAAAGCCGTCTACTTGCTTCATACTCCCGTATCTGCTTGCCATTCCGGCAGCTAAAATTAATAAGGTAGGTTTCATGCGTCAAAAATAAATATTGTGATAGTATTTAATAATTAAAACGGAATAATAATTTTAATCGAAAAATTGTTTGGGAAGCAAATAAAAAAGGCAGCGCAATCAGGGATTTTACGCTGCCTTTCGGGTCCTATGAATTATAATAACGCAAATTTTACCCTATTATTTTATATACCGAAAATCCTGTCCGCTTTCTATAAGTAAGAGTGATTCGTATATGAGTCGGATAACATTGTCTACATCTTCTTTATGGATCATTTCGACAGTTGTGTGCATATAGCGTAGCGGAAGGGAAATCAATGCAGACACCACCCCGTCGTTTGAGTAAGCAAAGGCGTCTGTATCAGTGCCGGTCCAGCGTGAAGAAGCTTGCCGCTGAAAAGGAATTTTAGCGGTTTGGGCAGCCTGAACCAGCACCTTGTTCAGGTTAACATGCACGGAAGGCGCATAGGAAATTACGGGCCCTTTCCCGCAAGCTAAATCTCCCTGTACAACCTTATTAATCATTGGGGTTTGGGTGTCGTGAGTTACATCGGTAATGATAGCAATATCAGGTTTAATTCGATTGGCAATCATTTCTGCGCCTCTTAAACCAACCTCTTCTTGCACAGAATTTACAATGTAAAGGCCGAAAGGAAGCGTTTTATTATTTTCTTTAAGCAAACGTGCAACTTCTGCAATCATAAATCCCCCGGCACGATTATCTAAGGCACGGCCAACGTAATAGCGTTCGTTAAGCACCATAAACTCATCTTCGTAGGTAATTACGCAGCCTACATGAATCCCGAGAGCTTCAATTTCTTCTTTGGTAGTACAGCCGCAATCCAGAAAAATGTTTTTTAAGGTAGGAGCTTCTTCTTTTTCGCCGCTGCGAGTATGAATTGCCGGCCAACCAAAAACCGCTTTAACTATTCCTTTATCGGTGTGAATATTTACACGTTTAGAAGGGGCAATTTGATGATCAGATCCGCCGTTCCGGATAACGTAAATCAGACCGTCTTTGGTAATGTAGTTTACGAACCACGATATCTCATCGGCATGAGCTTCAATAACCACTTTATATTCGGCTTCAGGATTGATAACGCCTACCGCAGTTCCGTAATTATCCACATAGTGCTCATCAATATAAGGCATCAAATAATCGAGCCATAATCGCTGGCCTTCCCACTCGAAACCTGTTGGAGAAGGCTTATTAATATATTTTTCGAAAAACTGAAGGGAATTCTCATTTACCACAACAACATGTGGTGTACTTTCTTCCGGTTCTTTTGCCATAAATTCTGATTAAAAGTTTGCAAATATAAAGTGTCTTGTTTTTAATCGTGTGTTTATTCGTGCCATTTTTAAATTAGTTACTTTTCAGTTTTATTGCTTGCCAAACTTGTTTTTGAGCCATGGTAACAGCCTTCGAAACAGTATTAAAAGGCTGATAGTACACCGGTTAGGTAACGCATCTTTGTATGAAAACTCAGTTCTATCTAAACGAGAACGCGAATTGGCCGATGATTTTTTAAAAAACGTTTTACTTCAATATTTTATCAAATCCTTTCAGCAAGTAGGGGAAGTTTATCGTTTTTGCCACCCAAGCGGAGAGCCTCAGTTAAACGACTATAAAGTGTTTTATAAAGAAGAAAGTTAACTTCAATGCAATATCAAGTATATGTTTTTCAGAATTTTGTCCCTCGTGCAGAACTTCATTTGTTTTCTTGAATTTTGAAAATAGCAAAAAGTACCGGCAATCAAGCCGCATAACAGTCAGGTTTCGGTTAGGTAAAGAATTTTAAATATTTTTGAAACTACTTGAGATCTTACACTTAAAGCGACCAATAACTAAAGTGACTTTCAAAGAACAATCATCTTTGCACTTAAACTATTCTTTTAAGTAATTTCGCCCTTTCAAATATGGCGTCGAGTAATAGAACAATATCAAAAGATTTTATGCGAAAGGCTTTTTGCGGCTTATTTCTTTTTGTGTTTTTTGCAAAGATGGTAATTTCGGTCGCTCCGCTTATCGTTGGTCATTTTGATAAAGACGCTATTCACGCTGTACTTATGCAGCTTGAGATTGAAAAAGAATCGAAAGAAGACAGCTTAGAAAAGGAAAAATTTGGCAAAGAGTTTTGGGATGCCTCTCATTCAGCAATCTTGCCTAGTCGTCCCGTAAGTTATTTAAAGAAAATTTCTCCACAGGGCGATAAGTATAAGCACCAAAGCTTTTATCCCACTGTTCCTACTCCTCCGCCTGATCAAGTCTGATTAATTTTAATCAAATCAGTCCGGCTTTTTTTAACTCCCGGCTAATCGGTTATTATTTTTTTACCATTAATCAGAATCATTATGGCAAAAAACCCGTCTGAACGGTTAGGTTTTGCAAAATATTTTACGACGGAAAATTTAAAGACAGATTTTCCGGCAAGTATAGTAGTGTTTTTAGTGGCCCTTCCACTTTGTTTAGGTATTGCGCTTGCTTCGGGAGCACCTTTATTTGCCGGCATTATAACCGGAATTGTAGGAGGTATTGTAGTAGGTTCTTTAAGCGGTTCTCAGCTTAGCGTAAGCGGTCCTGCTGCCGGGTTAACGGTTATAGTTTTAGGGGCAATTACAAAACTAGGTGCTTACGAAACTTTTATTTTGGCAGTAGTATTGGGCGGCGTAATACAAGTTTTATTGGGCATTTTAAAAGCCGGAACTATCGCAAACTATTTTCCTTCTGCAGTTATTGAAGGTATGCTTGCCGCTATCGGGATCATACTTATTCTTAAACAAATTCCTCATGCCGTGGGCTACGATAAGGATTACGAAGGCGACGAGTCTTTTATTGAAACAGGTTCTCAAAATACATTTACGGCAATAGCCGACGCTTTGGAGCGAATCAATCTTGGGGCAGTAATTATAAGTTTTGCGTCCATTCTAATCATGATTTACTGGCCAAAAATTAAAAGGTTAAGCAGTGTTCCGGCGGCTTTACTTGTAGTTATTCTGGGAATAAGCGTTAGCCAACTATTTGAAAATACACCATTAGCACTTAAACCGGAACAAATGGTAAATATCCCGCTCGTTAATTCATTTAGCGAGTTTACCGGTCTTTTTCGCTTTCCGGATTTCGGTCAAATCGGGAACAAAGATGTTTGGACTGTTGCCTTAACTTTTGCCGTAGTAGCGAGTTTAGAATCGCTTTTAAGTTTGGAAGCCGTAGATAAGCTCGACCCCCACAAACGGGTATCGCCAACAAATCGCGAACTTGTTGCGCAAGGTTGCGGCAACATCACCAGCGGGCTATTGGGAGGATTGCCCTTAACAGCCGTAATCGTTCGTTCGTCAGCAAATGTTAATGCCGGGGCAAAAACAAAGCTAAGCGGAGTTATGCACGGTTTTTGGCTGTTATTGTCGCTGTTATTTATTCCGGGATTAATTAACAAGATTCCTCTCGCCTGTTTGGCGGCTATTTTAATACTTACCGGATACAAGCTTGCCAGGTTGCCGCTTTTTATTAAGATGTGGAAGCACGGCCGCGACAGGTTTATTCCTTTTGTAGTTACAATAATTGCCGTTGTGCTTATCGATCTGTTAACGGGAGTAGCTATCGGGATGGCGATAGGAGTATTCTTTATTTTGCGCACAAATTTACGCAACCCGTACTTCTACACTATAGACCAAACCGGCGATAAAAAGAGTATATCTATTCATCTTGCCGAAGAAGTTTCTTTTCTAAACAAGGCAGCCATACAATATACTCTCGATCATCTGCCCCGCAATTCTCATGTAATTATTGACGGTACCCGTTCGCGTTTTATTGATCCGGATGTGCTTGAGATCATTCAAAATTTTGCGCAAGGATCTGTCTCAAAAGGGATAAACGTGGAGCTTCAGAATATACGAGAAGAATACAAGGTTCCGAGGTTAAAAGAATTGATTTTTAATCCGGCTAAAAATAATTAATTATGCAAGCTAAAACACTTAACAATACAGAAATAACTGCCATGCCTGAACAAGCAAAGAAAATTTACAAACAGTTGCTGCAAGGAAACAAAGATTTTGTGGCAGCTCAAGTTGCTCAAGATCCGGAATATTTTACCAATTTGGCAAAGGGGCAGAGCCCGGAATTTTTATGGATAGGCTGCTCCGACAGCCGCGTGCCGGCAAACCAGCTCACAGGTACAAAGCCGGGCGAAGTTTTTGTTCATAGAAACATCGCCAATGTTTGTGTTCACTCTGACATGAATATGCTCAGCGTACTGGATTATGCTGTAAACGTTTTAAAAGTTAAACATGTTATTGTTGCCGGACATTATGAGTGCGGTGGAGTAGCAGCAGCCTTGAGTTCGAAACAATTCGGAATAATAGACAATTGGTTAAGGCATATAAAAGATGTTTACCGACTTCATTCCCGGGAGCTTGACATGATAACGGACGAAAGAAAAAAAGTAAACCGATTAGTCGAGCTAAACGTAATTGAACAAGTTTACAATTTGTGTAAAACAACCATTATACAAAATGCTTGGCGAGAACGCAACGATTTAGAAATACACGGTTGGGTGATTGATATTCATACCGGCTTTGTTAAAGACTTAGGGGTATCGTGCAGCAGCTCCGACAATCTCGGGAAAGTTTTTGCTTTAGATTAACCCACAATAGGTTTAAGTTTTGGATAGGGAAAGTCCGGCAGCAGTGCCGGACTTTTTTGTTTTTCGTAAAACCTTTGTTGACAAATGTCGTATAATTATTGACAAATTTCTTATATTTGAAGTGTGATAGAAACCGAAGAACTTTTAGAGCACGAAATATCATTCGCTTCTGTTGATGACGGTGATGTTCTTTTTTTAATAAAAGCCATACGAGAGGGAGTTAACTATTCTTTTTTTGAGAATATCTTAAACTCAAGTCCGTTTTCTTTTAATGAATGGGCACATTACATGAGCTTATCCGAAAGAACTTTACATCGTTATAAAAAAGAGAACAAGCCTTTTCAAGCAAGTTATGCCGAACGCATTATCGAAATTCTCTTGCTTTATAAATACGGTATTGAAGTTTTCGGTGATAAAGAGAACTTTAATACTTGGCTCAATACTAAAAGCATAGTTTTAGGAGGAGTTAAGCCTAAAGAATTATTCGATACAACATTCGGTATCGGCTTGGTAAAAGATGAATTAACTCGCATTGAGCATGGTGTGCTTGCATGAGGTTATATCGCTTAACTAAATCTAAATATAGCAGAGATTTAAGCGGAAAAGGAGCTGAAAAAAGCGGCGGCAGATGGAACAGTAAAGGAACTTCCATGCTTTACACAGCACCTTCCATTGCACTTGCAACCGCTGAAGTTGCGGTTCATATTCCGCTCGGTATTCTTCCGAGAGACTACAACATTGTTTCGTTTAACTTGCCTGAAATGCTTACAATTAAAGAGTTATTTACTAAAAACCTTCCGGAGAATTGGAGATCAATTCCGCACTCAAACTCAACACAACTTCTCGGCGACGCTTTTGTAAATGCCGGCGACGCATTTATTTTAAAAGTTCCTTCAGCTGTTATACCGGGGGAGATTAATTATCTGATAAATCCGGGGCATGCCAATATTAAAAGTGTTTCTATTTTAAGTATAGAGACGTATGAATTCGATACACGGTTATTCGTTCGATAATCGTCGCTTAAATCTGCAGAAACCTACAAGTTTTGTAGAGTTGAGAATTTTTTAACATCCTTTATTGGGTATGGCATAAATCACGTTGCCTGAAACAGATAACCGGAAGCCCCTATTATCTGTAGAAAGAAGCAACAGCTTCCACGTTTTACCCATGTCAGATGATCGGAATATACCATCTGAGCGACCACATATTAAATATTCGCCAACTTGTTTAATTGATGAAATATACAATGAAGGCCGAAGTCCGATTAATGAACTATTCCAAGAAGGCTGAAGTCCTTCACCTGTGGTATTCCAGGTGTTTCCACCATCCAATGAAATGTGAATTCTGTTGGTTTGGGTTATCGGGTTGTAGGCTATAGCAGCAAATCCTCCGGCGATACGTTCTACAGTGATGCCGACACCTCCTTCACTAATAACCGGATCCCAGTTTTCACCGCCATCCTTCGATCTTAATATTCCCTCTTTATTGGTAGCCAAAAGTACACCGTTTGATTCTACCATTTGTACTAAGCAGCCTCCCCACACTCGTTTCCAAGTTTTTCCGTTGTCAGTAGATTTAAAAAGGCTCGTATTCGAGCCGATGAAGACTGTGCCTGCGGTAGTCTCAAAAACGGTGCGTACTTCTTTCTCTTTAAAGTTCTCGTACATCCAATCGATTGTTCGGTCTAAGCGTACGGCTTGCTCTTGAAAATTTGTGTACAAGGGCGACCAATCACTTGTTCCCGTTATTTTTTGTAAAAATTGGCCCCTGAAATTATATGCAAGTATCCCGTTCTTGCCCGAGGCAATGCTACGCTGTTTACCGGGGAAAGTCTCTTTTGCCCAAAAAGGAGTTGTGGAATTCGATTCACTGTGATATATCCCGTTTCCGGCACGTAAATAGAACCCGGTGTCATTCGCAAAGAAAGCGTCGCCTTGCAAACCTTCTCTCTTCAATTTTTCCGGCAGCCCTTCGCTAATGTCCTGCCATGTTTGTCCGCCATCAGTAGATTTAAAAATGATGTTTTCAATCCGCGATGATTTGCCCTCTTTTACCGGTTTCTTTTTTTCTTCCTTTCTTTTTGGAACAAAAAAGGAATTTAGTAGAAATAATCCTATGAGGATAGCCGGCACAAATACAAATGATCTTTTCATTTTTTTAAATTTAAAGGTGAAACATTATGATTTGTAATGAGGGAGTTTAAACAGGTCGGGCGATACACATTATTTCTTACCCTCTTCACTTTTAAAGTCCGTGATAGTCTTTCCATCATAACGAAACACTCCACTCATGGATCCCAAACCTCCAAACCAAATACTTCCATCGTTAGCTTCCAAAATCCCACAGAGCGCTCCCGGTCCTTCTTTTGACATTATTTCGGTGAACTTGGGCTTTTTATTGTACAAGGACTTTTGATCATAACGGGAAAGTGCGCAGACATTCCTACCAGGGTAATTTATCCCACCAGTAGTCCAAATGTTTCCTTTTTTATCTTCGATGATAGCATAGGCCCCCCTTTCCGATACCTTAGTAAAGGTTCTGCCGTCATAGCGCCAAAGACCATCAACGTCACCGAACCAAATATTGCCTTTTTTATCTTCGATTATTGACCAAACGTTGTGAAACGCCTTGCCATCTTTATTTTTTAAAACGGTAAATGTTTTTCCATCATAAACAAACATATTTTCTCCTTGTGCACCAAACCAAAGCTTGCCGGTTTTATCTTCAAGGAGCAAACGAATACTGTTACTAGGAAATCCATCTTTTGTGGTAAAATTTCGGAAAGATTTTCCATCGTAACGGCTTGATCCGAACCAAATATTACCGGCTCTGTCTTCATAAATATGAAGCGCCATATTACCGGCAAGCCCATCCTTTGTTGTAAAATGCTGAAAGGATTTCCCATTGTAATGATAAACACCCGAATCTTGGGAAGCGAACCAAAGATTTCCTTTTCGATCTTCCAAAACATCCCAGAAAGTAGGCCAACTTATTTCACTTGATATATTAGTAAACGATGTTCCATCGTATCGAAACACACCTAAGTAAGAAGCAATCAAAATGTCTCCGTTCCGGGCTTTCCTTACATTACGAACCATACCAACAGGCACTTTAGAGTTGGTAGCTTCTTTAAGTTGAGACTCGGATAATCCTGTTCTATTGTACTTGATATTTTCTTTAGGCAGGTTTTTTTTGTTTTGTCCACAGGAAGTGTAAAAAACAAGCATCAAGAACAAAGTATATACGTTTACGTAATTCATAACTTCCTTTTATTAAGGTTTTAACTAACCTAAAAGCCCTTGTACGGGGATAGAATAATATGACCTCAGTTGGTTAAATTTGTATGGATTTCAGGTGTTTATTATTTTGCTACAATCTTAATATGGAATTCGATGGAATCTGACATATTTTGATTAGCTAACTCTTACAATAGGAACACCGAAGTCATGCTGAAAAAAAAGGACCGGACGGAACTAAGTCGGGCTTGTACAAAAGTTTCTGAATACTAACGGACTTTATCGAATACGGTCTTCCAGGAACGCTCGCCGCCCCATGTGGTGGATTTTGCATTGGCCTGAACAGAAATAGACTTACCGGCATTGCTCAACTTCCAAACCTCTGTTACGTACCAAAATTCTTGTTTTTGAGCATTTGTATCGAAAGAGAGGTGTAGAATTGAGTTAACAGTCATAGTTTGTCCATCAGCTGACCACTTTACGGTAAACTTCTTTCCTCTTCCTCGGCCATGTTAAATTTCGCTTGCTCTACCGTCAAAGGCCAGTTTCTCCCTGCTTGTAGCCGGCGTTGTGCCGTGAGACAGGTTTGGTACTTCTATAGTTAGAAAATCTGCTTGCTCTGCTATTTTCATTGTTTTAGATAGCATACGATCACCCTCGCCATATGTGCAAACAATATTTCCGCCCATACTTATCGACTCTTTGGATTTCCATT
>JAYULL010000110.1:0-116245 GCA_043763625.1 Sphingobacteriaceae bacterium
AGATTTTAAGAAAGGCGATTCGTTACTCAAAAAGAAAGATTTGGCGATAGAGTCTATCAAGTCTAAAAAACCTGAATCCGGATCAAAAGCTATAGCATCTAAAAAGCGAGTTTCTAAACCGGTAGTAAAACCTGTTGCCGGCCAAAAGCCGAGTAAAGCAGCGGTTACAGCAAGCAGAGCAGCCGCACAAGCCACCAGTGTATCGGCAAACAGACGCAAAGTAACAAAAAAAGAAGATATTGTCGGTGACCGGGAACCAAGTTCGACTGTAACGAGACCAAAACCGGTAGCTTCATCCAAACCACAAAGGGCAGTTAAAAAAGTGCAACCGGCAAAAGAGTCCGGTAATCCGCCGGCAGAAGAGCCTAAAAGTTAATAAAAAAGAATCTTAACATTGTTTACATACACTTAACATTTAATTAACAGAATAAAAACAGATTTGCATTTCATTTAGTTCAACTACTTTGGACGTATAGTTTTTTAGATGCCGAAAGAAAGAATACCGCTTACGAACAGAGAAATCAGTTGGTTATATTTCAATGACAGGGTGTTGCAAGAGGCTGCCGATAAAACTGTTCCATTAATTGAGCGCATTCGTTTTTTGGCTATTTTTTCTTCTAATCTAGATGAATTTTATCGCGTTAGAGTTGCAATTTTAAACAGGCTGGCAAACGTAAACGAAAAGGCGAAAGAGCTTTTCGGCTACAACCCCCGCAGGATTTTAAAGGATATAAAAAGTATAGTAGTTAAGCAGGAACGTAAGTTTGATCATCTTTTTGAAGATGAAATTATTCCGGAACTCACCCGCGAAAAGATTTTTATAATTAACGAAGAACAGCTTAACGTTTCGCGTGGCATATTTGTGCAAGATTATTGCCGCAGGAACATCCTTTCTACTCTGGTGCCGATTATGCTTGATGAGAGCAAGCCTTTCCCGGAGCTTAAGGATCGAGCTATTTATTTATTTGTAAAACTTACAAGCGGTGTAACAAAAGAAAAAGTTCGATACAGTTTAATTGAAATTCCTGCGGATCTTGATCGCTTTTTAGTACTACCTGAAACTAACGAATTAAAGTTCGTAATCCTGATAGACGATATTATTCGGTATTGTTTACAGGATATTTTTTTTATATATAACTACAAATCTATTGAAGCATATTCTATTCAGCTTACCCGCGATGCCGAGTTAGATTTGGATAAAGAAGTTAGCGAGAAGTTTATAGAGACACTTACAAAGAGTCTGCAAAAACGTAAAAGAGGTAAGCCAATGCGTTTGCTGTACGATAATCAGCTCCCCCTTGATATGCTGAATTATTTGGTTGCACACCTTAATTTGATCGGCGACGGACTGATTCCCGGAAACCGATATCATAATTTTAAAGACTTTATCAACTTTCCTAACGTAGGAAAGCCCGATTTGGAATATAAAAGGGAAGTGCCTTTAAAGGTGCGTGATCTGGATTTAAATAAGAGTATTATTAATCAGATAGCAAAAAAGGATTACCTTATTAATTTGCCTTATCAGTCGTTTGATTACGTTATTCATTTATTGCGCGAAGCGGCTATCGACCCTAAAGTAATTGAAATAAGCATTACCCTTTACCGATTGGCAGAAAATTCGAGAATAATAAACGCCTTGATAAATGCTGCAAAAAACGGAAAAAAAGTACATTGTATCCTGGAACTCAAAGCTCGATTTGACGAGCGGAACAACATAAAATGGACCGAGCGTTTGCAAGAAGAAGGGGTGTATGTAGACTATAGTTTGCTTGATTATAAGG
Source organism: Sphingobacteriaceae bacterium (assembly GCA_043763625.1). Lineage (GTDB taxonomy): Bacteria > Bacteroidota > Bacteroidia > Sphingobacteriales > Sphingobacteriaceae > Rubrolithibacter. The sequence goes on from JAYULL010000110.1 coordinate 1,782, forward strand.
TGCATTCAAAGATATGCTTGATATCAAGAAAAGAAAAAGGAAGAATTGTTGATTACGCAAATTTGGCAACAGGTAATTATAACGAAAAGACTGCCTTGCTATATTGCGACCACAGCTTGTTTACATCCAACCCTGAAATAACAAAGGACCTTAGAAAAGTATTTTCGGGCCTGGCTAAAAAAGAATTTGTAAGAGGGTACAAGAACTTAATTGTTTCTCCTACCGAGAGTCGCGACAAGATTAAGGCTTTAATTGATATAGAAATTAAAAACGCCCGAGAAGGAAAGGCTGCCTACATGATTTTGAAAATGAACAGTCTTGCGGACGAAGACTTAATTGCCAAGTTGTATGAGGCGAGCAACGCAAATGTTAAAATAAAGCTGATTATTAGAGGAATGTGTTGTTTAGTTCCCGGAATTAAAGATTGCAGCGAGAATATTGAGGTTATCAGTATTATAGATAAATATCTTGAGCATGCACGGGTATGGGTTTTTGCAAACGGGGGGGAGGAAAGCATATATTTATCGTCGGCAGATTTGATGACTCGAAACCTAGACCGCAGGGTAGAAGTAAGTTTCCCTATTTTCGACAAGGATATTAAGAAAGAGATTCGAGATATTATCGAGATACAGTTGAAAGACAATACTAAGGCCAGGGAGATTAATCAGTTAAACAATAACCAATATCGTCGTACCAGAAGCAAGGTTAGCTATAGGGCCCAAGTTGATATTTACACATATTTAAGATATAAAAACAAAGCAAATTGAGATACGCCGCAATCGATATCGGTTCTAATGCTGTAAGGCTGTTAATTGCCGACATTATTGAAAACGATACTAAAATTTCGTTCAAAAAAAATACACTGATTCGAGTTCCGCTCCGCTTAGGCGACGACGCTTTTTTAGATAAAATGATATCTCCAAAGAAAGTTGACGATTTGGCGAAAACAATGCTTGCATTCCGCCATCTTATGGATGTTTACAGGGTTGAAGAATATATGGCTTGCGCAACATCTGCAATGCGGGAGTCGAAGAACGGGCCGGAAGTAATAAGCCATATCAGAGAATTTTCTAAAATTGATATTCAGATAGTTGAAGGAAAAATTGAAGCCAGTATTATTTATTCAAGTAATATTGATACACATATCGACATCAAAAAGAATTACCTTTTTGTGGATGTAGGAGGCGGAAGTACTGAGCTTTCTTTTTTTACCGACGGTAAACCCGTTCTTTCTCATTCGTTTAACATCGGTACCATACGTATTCTTGACAATTTAGATAAATCGGAAACGTGGGAAGAGATGAAAGAATGGATAAAAGAGCACTCTCGAGAATTTAAAAATTTGTGTGCTATCGGAACCGGCGGTAATATCAACAAGCTGTTCCGAATGTCGGAAGTTAAAGACGACACTCCTCTAAGTTTTACCGCACTTCGAAATTTGTACAACTACCTCAACTCATTTTCTCTAAAGGACCGCATCAATGTGCTTGGCTTGAACCAAGACCGAGCTGATGTAATAATTCCGGCAGCAGAAATTTATATGGCAGTAATGAAATGGGGAGGAATCAAGCAAATTCTAGTGCCCAGAGTAGGAATGGTTGACGGAATTATTCAATTACTCATTGAGAGGAATACTAAATAGGACGATTCTACAATGGCGCTATAGCCTGTTCGCTTTTCTTCCTATACAATCCTGTTATTAGCCGGCTTTTACAACTCCTTGGCCCGGTTCAGAAAAATCTTTTCTCGTGCAAAAGAATTGAATATGTCTTATCTGCGAAAGAAATTTTTGCTACAACGGCTTCTCTTTTAATTACTGCAATCTGCATTTTATCGGCAGCCCGGAAAAATTTATCTGAGAAACAAACTGTTTTCCGGTTCCTACTGTTAAGAAATGAAACTTTGGATATACATGACCGCTGATTTTGTTTTAAATGCCGATTTCACATCTAAAGATAAACCCTTAAAAGTTTTTACCTGGCATATTCACGGAAGTTATCTCTACTACCTGTCGCAAGGCAATTATGAACTTTATATACCTGTAAACAGCGAAAGAACAGAAGGATATTCCGGCAAGGGAATTACTTTTCCTTTCGGTACTAACGTGCACGAGATTACTGCAGACGAAGTGAAAAATATTGAATTAGACTGTATTCTTTTTCAATCGAAAAAAAATTATTTAATTGATCAATACGAAACGCTATCGGCCCGGCAACGCGAACTTCCTAAAATTTATCTGGAACATGATCCGCCCCGCGAGCATCCTACCGATACAAAACATGTAGTAGATGATTCTGAAGTTTTAATTGTTCATGTCACCCAATTTAACCGGTTGATGTGGGACAATAATTCGTCTTCCACCGCGGTAATAGATCACGGCGTACTTGTACCCAATATCAAATATACCGGAGAAATTGAACGAGGCATTGTAGTGATTAATAATATAGAAAAACGTGGCAGACGGCTTGGATACGATATTTTCCAAGAGGTTAGAAAGCATATTCCGCTTGATATTGTTGGTATGGGAACCGAAGAAATAGGATTAGGAGAAGTTGCGCATACCCGGCTGCCGGAGTTCATCAGTAAATACCGGTTCTTTTTTAACCCTATCCGTTACACCAGTTTGGGCCTTTCTGTATTAGAAGCCATGTCGCTCGGAGTACCGGTTGTGGGATTAGCAACTACCGAAATGGCGGTGACTTTTGAGAACGGGAAATCCGGAATAATTCATACCGACATTAACTACCTGGTTCATAAAATGAAATTATTGCTTCTTGATAATGAGTTGGCCCGCGCCATAGGCCAAGAAGGACAGAAAGTTGCACGAGAGCGTTTTAACATCCGACGTTTTGCAGCCGACTGGGAGAAAACCTTCAACAATGTCGTGCATCGGAGGAACCACGTTGACATTAGGCAAGCAGTCTAATTATAGCATCTACATCTAAACATATTTCATGAAAAACAGAATAGCATTTATTAGTGAGCATGCATCACCATTGGCTACCCTCGGTGGTGTTGATAGTGGCGGCCAAAATGTGTATGTCGCTGAGTTGGCTAAATATTTGGCTATAACAGGTTACCATATTGATATTTATACCCGATGGGATGATAAAGAACTGCCTCAAGTAGTTAACTGGCTTCCGGGTATTCGAGTAATACATGTTAAAGCAGGACCTGTTAAATTTATTGCTAAAGAAGATCTGCTTCAGTACATGCCGGAATTTACCAACAGCATGCTTGAGTTTATAGCCGAAGAAGGACTTTATTACGGGCTGATCCATGCCAATTTCTTTATGTCGGCGATGGTGGCGACGGATTTAAAAGAAATACTTGATATTCCTTTTGTTGTAACGTTTCATGCTTTGGGTCATGTGCGGCGTATATATCAAAAAGAGAAAGACAAGTTCTCGGCAAAACGTTTATTGATTGAGGAAGAGGCAGTTCAAAAGGCCGATCAAATAATTGCAGAATGCCCGCAGGACCGAGAAGATTTGATTAACTACTACAATGCTTCGCCGGAAAAAATCACCGTTATTCCGTGCGGATTTAATCCATCAGAGTTTTATCCGGTAAATCAAGTTTTGGCAAGAGTAATTTTGAATCTCGATCAGGACGAAAAAGTTATTCTTCAGTTAGGAAGAATGGTTCCCCGCAAAGGAGTTGATAATGTGATAAAAGCGTTAGGCCGGCTCAAAGCTGCCGGACAACAGGTGAGATTGGTGGTTGTAGGCGGAGAAACCGACACGCCGGATCCTGTTCGTTGTCCCGAAATCGGTCACTTACAACGAGTGGCAGAAAGCGAAGGCGTGCTAGAGAGCATAATATTTGTAGGCCGCAAGAATCGCGATATGCTGAAATATTACTACTCGGCTGCAGATATATTTATCACCACGCCGTGGTATGAACCTTTTGGAATTACGCCGTTAGAATCAATGGCTTGTGGAACACCTGTTATCGGTTCAAATGTGGGAGGCATCAAATACAGCGTGCTAAGCGGGAAAACAGGTTATCTCGTCCCGCCGAATAATCCGGAGGCATTAGCGCAAAAAATCGATATACTGTTTTCTGATCCCGCATTGCATCAAACCATGAAAACTAATGCTCTGCACCGAGTTAATAATTTGTTCAGTTGGGCGCATATTGCAAAAATGGTAGATGTAATGTACGGCCGCATTCTTCAGCCGGCGCAAGCTTCTATCGAAATTCAACCGGAGCTCAGTAAGAAAAGTCAGGCGGCGTAGTGATCCTCTAATCTTCACAATTCATAAAAATTCAAATAGCAAATATCAACTAATGGAAAGTTTATCCGGAAAAGTAATTTTAGTAACTGGAGGAGCCCAGGGATTGGGAAAAGCAATATCGGCATCACTCGCAGAAGCCGGGGCGACCGTGGTGATTGGCGATATTCAAGTAGAAAGAGCACAACGTACAGTATCAGAATTAATAGGTAAGGGCGGCAAAGTTTCGTTTAGAAAGTTAGACTTGAGCAGCGAGCAAAGTGTTGAGCAAATAATAAGTGAAATAAAAAGCGAACACGGCCGAATAGATGTTCTGATTAACAATGCAGGAATCGACTTTACTAAATCTATTTTAGACTTAACAGTATCAGAATGGGACGCTGCCATGAACGTTAACCTTCGCGGGCCGTTTTTAACTTCTAAGTTCGTCTTCCCGATTATGGCGGCTCAAAAGAGCGGTCATATTATTAACATAGTTTCAACTGCGGCATTAAGAGCGTGGACAGAAGCCTCGGTTTATCACGCAACTAAATGGGGTTTAAGAGGATTTACTCAGGCTCTGTTTACAGAAGCAAGAAAGTTTGGAATAAAAGTTACCGCATTGATTGCAGGCGGCATGCGCACTCCCTTTTTGTTAGATCGTTTTCCTGATATTCCGCCTCAAAATTTGCAGGATCCCGAAAATGTGGCGTATCGAATTAAACAATTGTTAGAAGATACTACTGATTCAGTAGTGCCGGAAATTATGGTGATCCCTATGATGGAAACTTCGTGGCCCTAGATACTCGGAAATGAATAAGGCGATATTTTTAGATAAAGACGGAACTTTGATTCCGGATATACCCTACAATATCGAACCAGATTTAATCCGCCTTAGCGAAAATTCTCTCGAAGGTTTAAGAAAATTGCAGGAACAAGGTTTCCTGCTTATTGTTATATCTAATCAAGCCGGTGTTGCAAGAGGCTATTTTGAAGAACACAATCTTGCGGGAGTAGAAGTAAGGCTCGGGCAACTTTTAAAAGATCAGGGCATTCAACTAAATGATTTTTATTACTGCCCTCATCATCCCGAAGGAAAAGTAAAAGAGTATGCAAAAGACTGCGATTGTCGCAAGCCAAAACCGGGGATGATTTTGAAGGCGGCAGCCAAGTTTAATATTTCGCTTGGCGACTCTTGGATGATAGGCGATATTTTAAATGATATAGAAGCCGGGAACAGGGCAGGATGCAAAACTGTTTTAATTGATAGCGGAAACGAAACGGAGTGGGAGCTCTCTAAAATCAGAACGCCGACACATAAAGTAGAAACCATAAACGAAGCTGCATTACATATACTGAAACCTATAAAAGAAACTTTTGGCGATGAATACAGCGTATCTTGATATAATGGAGAATTTTCACGAAACGAAAGTTCTTGTGATAGGCGATATCATACTCGACAGATATTTGAAGGGCGATAGTACTCGACTATCGCCGGAGGCTCCTGTGCCTATAGTTAATATTTCTACAAACCATGAAGCCGTAGGCGGCGCTGCAAATATTGCGCTTAATTTTTGTGCTTTGGGGGCCCATGTTACTCTTCTTTCGGCTGTGGGAGATGATGAAGACGGGCAAAAAGCTATTGAGTTATTAAAAAAGGCCGGCATTCGGGCCGACGTGATTTTTAAAGAAACCGGGCGAAAAACGATGGTTAAAACTCGTGTTATGGCGCAGTGTCAGATATTAGCCAGATTTGATTACGGAGCACAAAAACCCGTAAACGAACAAACACGGCAGCATTTGGCCAAGTACTTGAAGAAATGCTATCCTGAGTTTGATGTAATTATGCTTGGAGATTATTACGGCGGTATTCTTACTCCCAATATCGTTTCGGTTATTAAAGAACTTCAGGTAAAGCATAATAGATTTTTGGCAGTAGATTCTAAAAACCTATGCACTTTCTCAGAGTTAAAACCTTCGCTTATTAAGCCTAATTATCCCGAGGCTATTAAACTTTTAGAATTAAATTTTCAAAGCAAAGAACGTGTAGAGCAAGTTCAAACCTACGGCGATGCGTTATTGTCTAAAACCGGCGCTTCAGTTATTGCACTCACTTTAGATGCCGACGGCGCTGTTATTTTCGAAAACGGAAAGCCGGTTTATCGGTCGGTAGCGCATCCGGTTTCTTCCCCCAACGTTGTTGGTGCAGGCGATACTTTTATCAGTGCCTACGCCCTGGCTCTTACTGCCGGAGCTGATATTCCGCTTGCTACCGAGTTGGCAACGGCAGCGGCAGCAATAGCGGTTAAAAAAGTAGATACGGCTCCATGCTATCAAAATGAATTAATTTCATTCTTTTCCGTTCATAACAAGTACTTAACCACGCCACAAGAACTGCAAAAGCTTTGTGAGATTTACGAAGCGCAGGGAAAACGCATTATCTTCACAAACGGCTGTTTCGATATTTTGCATAGCGGGCATATTACTTATCTCAACCGGGCTAAAGAACTCGGGGATATTTTAATAGTGGGATTAAACGGTGACGAAAGCATTACGCGTTTGAAGGGAGCAAGTCGTCCTATAAATCCCTTAGTAGAACGAATGCAGGTGCTTTCGGGCTTAAGTTCAATCGATCATATCATTCCTTTTTCGGAAGATACACCGATAGAATTAATTAAGGCGGCGAAGCCGCATGTATATGCTAAAGGCGGCGACTATACTAAGGAAACTCTGCCCGAAGCCCGAATTGTTGAAGAACTCGGTGGAGAAGTAGTATTTGTTCCTCTGGTTCCCGACCATTCTACAACCTTAATTATTCGTAAAATAAGCGAAGCAAACACCTATAAACAGCCTGCTTGATCCATGGCGGAAAGCCTTTTGCCTTTGAAAAAAATCTTGTGCATTCGTGCCGACAATATGGGCGACTTGCTGATGTCTTCTCCCGCGATACGGGCGCTTAAAGAAACTTTTAATGCGCATATTACTGTTCTTACTTCTTCGGCTTCAAAAGGTGTTGTAGAGTATTTACCGGAAATAGACGAGGCCATTATTTACGATCTGCCTTGGGTTAAAACGAATGCCTTGCCTGATATCGAGGGCTTTAATACCTTAGTATCTGATGTTAACAGTCGAGGTTTCGACGCTGCCGTGATCTTTACCGTTTACAGCCAAAACCCGCTTCCGGCAGCTATGGTTGCTTATCTTGCCGGGATTCCGGTTCGTGCTGCTTTTTGTCGCGAAAACCCGTATCATTTGCTTACGCATTGGATTCCGGATCCGGAACCTTATACATTCATCCGGCATCAGGTAAAACGCGATTTAGCTTTAGTTGCAGAGCTTGGAGCATCAACTCAAAATAACTCCTTATCAATTACAGTTCCGGAAGGACTTCAAGAATCCCTTAAGCAAAAACTAACCGGAAAAGGAATTGATTTCGAAAAACCTTGGCTGATGCTGCATCCCGGAGTCAGCGAAAAGAAACGCGAATTTCCGGCAGAGTTATGGATTGCGGCAGGAAGAGAATTATCGAAATCTTTTCAACTCTTATTTACCGGCAACCCTTCTGAGAGAGCTTTAACAGAATATTTCTCACAAGAAATAGGAGAGAAGGCTTTTTCTTTAGGAGGCGAACTTTCGCTCGATGAATTCATCGCTTTGATTAAAACCGCTCCTTTAGTCGTTTCTGTTAATACCGGAACGATACATTTGGCTGCTGCTCTTCAAACCCCTGTTATCGTTTTATATGCGCTAACCAATCCGCAACATTTACCTTGGAAAGTAAAGGGAAAAGCTTTGTTTTTTAATGTGCCGAAAGAGCAACGCAGCCGAAATGAAGTAATAAGATTTGTAAACGATACTTGGTTTGTGGAGCCGGTAAAGCAAGTGACGCCGGACGCAATTGTGGAAGCTGTTTTTGAAATTTTATCCAATCCTGACTATCCGGTTTTTCCGGAGATGGTTGAAATTCAATCCCGGGTACAAGAGGCGAAGTAGAACGCTGACAGGGTTTAGAACCCTGTCAGCGTTAAAAGAACGGACGGAAACGGAAACACCTGATCCGTTTGGGTGTAGACCCGGAACACGCCTACGCCTGGAGCAGAACCCGGCCGGGAGGTTGGGCGGTTGCCCAAAGCCCCATCATGATGACTACTATTACCTTGAAACGATTAGCAAAACGCGGCTATGAATCCATGCTTGATTATTATCTGAAAGTTTCCCCATCGGATATCGAACCGCCGTATACGAGACCCGTACGTACGGTGGTGTGAGAGGCGCACCTCATCGCTTACAAGCGGTGAGGCCGTCTACTCGATTATGGCCAGTTAATTTTTCATTTTAAATATTCCATAAATCCATCAACACTATCTTGCATTTCTTTCTTTACCTCGTCATCTTCAATTTCAGGACATTTCTCTGGATGTAATTTGCAGTCCTCCCACATCATATTAATATCAAGTAAATCCTGACTTGTGAAATCAAAAGTCTGTGTATCAAGAATTGCTATCGCACTCATTTTTGATTCATAAGCTTCTGAAAAAAGTATACTAAATATATCCTTAAGATGTTTACTACAATCTAGAGACTCCAAAGCAAAAACCATAGTCCCGTTATAATTATGATTTTTAAAAATAGATTTAAATAATGGTTCAACAGCTTTATTATCACCAATCTGTTCTAGTGCTAGAGCTGCTCTATTTCTAATCCCTGAATCGTCTAAATCTAACAGAGAAATAAAAAAGTCCGTAATCTCATCGCCGCCAATTTCTCCAAGTTTATCAGCAGATGATTTTACAAGTTCCCAATCAGAAGAAAACATATTCTTTTTTAATTGCTCAATCTCTTCAATCATCTGTTTATCCATTACATGAATCAATTGATTACTATCACGTTTTTCCTTTCTGGTTTTTTTGATTGATTTTTTCAAGGCTCTTTTCTTTGACCAATCAGTCAATAAAGAATTAGGGTCGGATGCCATCTCATCTAATTCTCTTTTTGTATATCCTTTAAAATCTCTAATCGTTACATGATAACTATCTGACATGTCGTGTTTTTTTTAATTGGCCATAACTAGTTTATACACGCACCCAATGCATCTATATTCTTAATATCAGCAAGTAATAATACAAATTTCTAAGAATGTCCCGGTTCCCGCTACGTCCCCTGCGTCAAGTGCGTTCTATAGCTTCATTATGACCTACCCTTCCTCAAAAACTCAATATTCCTTTTTAAACCGGCAAACTTGGTTCGTTTGACGGCAGATTTTTGAAACACCTTTTGAAACACTTCTTCCGTTATTTCTTCCCAATCTTTTTTTGTTAAGGAGAGCAGTTCATCGTTAGGAGAAAATGCCGGCTCGCGGTGTGGTACAGAAAAGCGGTTCCAAGGGCAAACATCCTGGCAAATATCACAACCGAACATCCAATTGTCCATCTTACCTTGGAATTCCGCAGGTATTTCGTTTTTCAGCTCAATGGTTAGATAAGAAATGCAACGGCTACCGTCAACAACAAAAGGAGCAACAATGGCTTCGGTAGGGCAAGCGTCAATACAACGAGTACAATCGCCGCAATAATCCTGAGTTAGCGGAACATCATAAGAAAGTTCTACATCTACAATAAGTTCTGCTAAAAAGAAGAAAGACCCGTTTTGTTTGTTTATCAAATTTGAATTTTTGGCTACCCAACCGAGTCCGGATTTTTTTGCCCATGCTTTATCTAAAACGGGAGCAGAATCTACAAATGCTCTTCCGTGAATATCTCCGATTTGTTCTTGCAACCGGAGCAGAAATATTTTGAGCTTGTCTTTTATTACGGTATGATAGTCTTTTCCGTAAGCGTATTTCGAAATCTTAGGAGCTTGTTCATCTTCTTGCAGGTTTTCAGTATAATAATTCAGTCCTAAAGAAATAACAGACTTAGCTCCGTCAACTAATTTGCGAGGATCAAGGCGCTTATCGAAATAATTTTCCATGTAGCTCATTTCGCCATGAAAACCGCTTTTTAGCCAAGTTTCAAGTCGCGGAGCTTCTTCTTCTAAAAACTCTGCTTTTGATATACCGCAAAACATAAATCCCAGGTTCTTCGCTTCATCTTTAATCCGGCTGCTGTATAAAAACGGGTTAGACATCGCTACAAAATTACATTATAAAATTTTTCTATTTTCCGTTTGTTATCATGAATAAAAGCCCGAGGGTACTGATAATCAAAGTTTCTGAAGAAGTTTTCCACTTGACAAAACAGATGCTTCCTTTATGATTATCAGTAAATTAAAAACTTTTTCCCGATTAATTGTTAATATAAAACGTAGCAATTTGACGAAGTATTTTTCTCAATTAGTAAAAGTTTTGCAATTAAAAAAAATTTATGAAAAAAATTTATCTTAAAGTATTGGCCTGCATGGCTTTAATGCCGACTGTAGTTATGGCTCAAAACACAGATTCTTCGGTAAAACCATTTACTCCCGCTTCCTCTTTCAGGACGTGGTCCGTGGGAGTTCACGGCGGACTTTTAACCCCTTCTGTATTCTTCGGCAAAAACGACTACAGCCAATGGAAATCTGATGTGGGCTACGGCATATTTGTAAAGAAGCAAATTTTGCCCGTTTTTGGCATCAAAGCAGACTTTCTACGCGGGGGATTAAAGGGCGACAACTCTAAGGAGCTTGGAAGCGGTGCGCCAATAAATAATCCCTTCAGCTCTTTTAAAACGGACTTAGTTTGGAGCGGAAGTTTGGCCGGTGAATTAACGATTGCAAATATAAATTGGTTAAATCGTAAAAGTGTAGTTCAACCGTATATCTCGGCCGGAGCTGGGCTTATGGCTTATAATACTACAGTAATAGAAAACGGAAACGAAGCGGAGTTTTCGCCCGGCAGAGATATTCAGGAATTATTTTTCCCTGTAGGAGCCGGATTGAAATTTAACATTTCACCTTCAATGAGTCTTAACTTAGGTTATACGGCAAATTTTGTTGATGCCGATAATATCGACGGTTTTAACCAAGGGCCTCAAGCTGATAAATTTTCTTATGCTCATGCGGCACTGGAGTTCTCATTGGGCGGACGGTCAAAACCCCAACTTTCTACTTACAATCCTGTTTCGGCTATGCAGTATGATTATATGGCAGCAAACCAATCGTTAAGCGATAAGGTAGATGCTGCCACGGCAAAAAATGCAGAGCAACTGAGCCAAATTGCACAATATAAAGATCAGCTTGCTAAGCTTTTGGCCGATGAAGACAAAGACGGTGTTTCCGATTACTTTGATAAGTGTCTGGGAACTCCCGTAGATACTAAAATCGACGGATCAGGTTGTCCGCTTCCAATGGCTAAAAATGTAACTACTATTATTACCGAAGAGGATAAACGAATTGTAAAAGAAGCTATCAGGAATCTTGAGTTCGACTTCGGTAAGACGACTATCAGAGAAAAATCTTTCCCAAGTTTAGACAGGGTTGCCGACTTGCTGGTTCAAAAGAATTTCAGCTTGAAACTTGCAGGTCATACGGATAACGTAGGCAGCGATCAAGCCAACTTGAAATTATCGAAAGATAGAGCAGAGTCTGTTAAACAGTATTTAGTAGGTAAAGGAGCAAATCCTTCGCGAGTAGAAGCTACAGGGTATGGCGAAAGTCAGCCTATTTCTTCTAATAAAACAGAAAAAGGTCGCCAGATGAACCGCCGTGTAGAATTTACACTGTTTTAAAGTCTGAAACTTATTATTGGTATCAAAGGCTCGTCTTTCTAAGGCGAGCCTTTGTTGTTTTAACGGTTCTTTTTAATATAAAGAAAACTTCCTTCCTAATTGTGTTGTTCTACCGTTAAGCTTGACAAAGACACTGCGATTAGCAATATCTAACCCGAAGAAATAAAAGCTATGGAAACCATAGAGCTGAAAGAAACCGCCGTAAAGAAAACAAAGAAAAAAGGACCGGAGTATTTTAACGTTGCACCGGGTGTTTGGGGAATGCGGATTATTTTTGTTAATGTTTACATCGTTGCAATAGACGGGAATAACCGGATACTCATTGATGCGGGTTTGAAAGGTTACGGCAGTAAAATCAGGAGAATGGCTGAAGATATTTTCGGCCCGGGAGCAAAACCCAAAGCAATTGTTTTAACTCACGGCCATTTCGATCATGTAGGAGCGCTTGAGGAGCTTTCTAAAATGTGGCACGTCCCTATTTATGCCCATCTGCTTGAAATGCCTTACTTAAAAGGGCTTTCGTCATATCCTCCACCTGATCCTTTTGTCGGGGGCGGTTTGATGAGTCTAATGTCTTGGTCGTTTCCTCGGTCGCCGAAAAACTTGGGCAGAAGGATATTTAAACTTCCGGCCGACGGGACGTTTCCGATGACAGAAGAATGGCGTTGGATTCATACTCCCGGTCACGCTCCGGGACATATTTCTTTGTTTAGAGATTCGGATAAAACACTTATCGCCGGAGATGCCTTCGTTACAACAAAATAAGAGTCTGTATTTTCGGTAATCACACAGAAAAAGGAGATCAGCGGACCGCCGAAATATTTTACTATAGATTGGCAGGCAGCCGAAGAATCGGTTAAAGCTTTATCGAATTTGCAGCCCGAGATTGCTGCTACCGACCACGGGTTGCCAATGAGCGGAATTCAATTAAGAAATGCACTTACAGGTTTGGCTGAAAATTTCCGGGAAATGGCCGTACCGAAAGCAGGCAGATATGTCATCGAGTCGGCAAAAGCTGACGAGAAAGGGATTAAGCACGTCCCGAAGCTTTATGTAGGTAAAGGATATATAGCAACCCTTGCGATTCTTAGTGCTTTGGCGGCTTTTACTGTAGTACGTCAGTTAGATAAACGACATAAATATTTTGTATGAAAAATCTTAAAATATATCTTTTTATAGGTTCTGCTTTTTTCGCTTCCGTCGGATGCAATAACTCCGGAAATAATCAAACCGGTTCCCAAAATGCCGGAGTCAACCTTAGTGAGGATGATGAGGAATTTGTAAATGCGGCTGCCGAAGGCGGAATGCTGGAAGTTGAACTGGGTAAAATTGCCCAGCAGCATTGTTCTAATAACCGGGTTAGAGATTTTGGAGCTATGATGGTGAAAGACCACAGTGCGGCGAATGAAGAGTTAAAGGCTTATGCTGCCTCAAAAAATTTTATGCTTCCTGCTTCGCTCGGCGATAAACATCAAAAGCATCTCGAAAAGTTGAAAAAGAAAACAGGAGTAGAGTTTGATAAAGAGTATATGGAGATGATGGTTAAAGACCATAACAAGGACATAAAGGAATTTGAAGATGCTGCCAAAGATTCAAAAGACAGAGATTTACAAGCTTGGGCGGCTAAAACTCTCCCTGTATTAAAAATTCATCAAGATTCTGCAAAAGCTATTAACAAGCAAACTAAAGTAACATTGCCGGCCGGAAATGTCACCGAGGGCATGGAACGACAAAGTTATCCTTAAATAATTGGTGTGCATTTCTTTCGATTTCTTCGCTAAAATTAATATTGAGTCTTCCAACTCAAAATTCTAGCTCAGCTGTTCTATCAAAGAAGATACATCGCCGGTATCAGGGTCGTCTTCAATAAACGACAAACCGTAATTAGAAAAGGCCACGTGGTATTTGGTGGTGCCTTCAACATTCTTCATCACAATTAAGCCTTTATTTTTTAACAAAAACCATTTTTCAAGTTCCCGGGAATCAGGCGAAAAATAAAACTCCTTATACGAACGGTCTTTATTAAGCATTTTAAGAAGAAGAAGAATTTCAAGTTTTTCCATTATAAAGATGAAAGACTATGTTTCAATTAAAAATAATTGTTACAAGCGGAATAAAAAGGGTTAAAATGCGAGCGCCTCCAAACGGGGAGGATGGAGGCACTCAAACTAACCAATTATAAACCTAAATATTAATACACGTTTTTTTAAAAAGTAACCCGATATAACTAACTTTTATTTCAGACGGATGGCAAGGAAAAAAGTACGTTATGATTAAAAAATTTAGTTTGCCCATTGCAAGGAGAATTTTACGGGTTAAACGATGCAAATGATAATTTTCTACTGTTTATTTTTTTTTAAGGCTGCTATAATGTTTTAAAACTACCTAGGTATTTAGCCTTTTTTCCGGGCATCTCTTAGGGCTTAAAATCCTGTAATTAAATCAAGAATTTTTCTGCGAGTTGAAAGCCCGAAATTAAGATTATTAAGGCCAATGCCAAGTAGAGCAGTACTTTTAAATTTCTTGAGAGTGCTGACGAACCGGGCCGAAGGGGAGTTTTTTTGCTAGTCTTTATATTCTCGTTAAGCCTTTTTTCCAGGTCTTTTATATACTTATTCCTTAAATAAGCTTCGGGTTCCGAGAATTCTTTCACAGTAGTTTAAATAAACGTGCGTCTATTTTACGCAACGGCCGCAATATTGGTTACCAGGAAGCTTTCCGGCTTTTTTACTGTGGGATTATTCGTAACAAGTTGAGCAAAAGTGCGTAATAAATTACCCGAAGAGCTTTTTGAGTAGAGCTAATATTAACCGACTCCGCAGTTTGTTACTTTAATTGACAGGAACACTTTTACTTGTTCATTGATTACTTTAACCTGCAAATGTTGGTATTGCAACTAGTATTATAAATAAGAAATAGTCTTCGGACTTGTTTTAAGAGTGGCTGTCGGCTTTTACCGGCAGCTTTTTTATTTTATCCGAAATTTAAAAATGGTTTCAGAAATAAATCTCTCCCCGGGGTTTAGCTGAGTGCTCGGGAAATTAAGATGGTTGGGAGAATCCGGAAAATGTTGTGTTTCGAGGCAAAAAGCACCGTATTTTTCGTAAAATTTGCCTCCCTTTCCTTGCCATTTACCGTCAAAAAAAGAAGCCGTAAACAATTGCACTCCCGGTTCGGTCGTTAAAACTTCCATCACCCGGCCGCTTGCAGGTTCATAAACTCTTGCCGCAAGCGTAAGTGCTTTTCCTGATTTGTTTAATACGAAATTTTGATCGTATCCGTTCCCGATTTTAATTTGTTCGTCGTCTTTGCCTATATCAGTGCCGATTTCTTTTTCTTTCGTGAAATCGAAAGGTGTAGCTTTTACGCTTTTTATTTCTCCGGTAGGAATTTGTTCCTTATCTAACAGCGTGAACTTGGCCGCATTAATATACATCTTATGTTTTAAAACCTTTCCGTTTCCTTGTCCTGCCAAATTAAAATAAGCGTGGTTCGTTAAATTAACTACCGTAGGTTTGTTTGTGAAGGCACTATACCTGATTTTCAGTTCGTTATTCTCGGTAAGTGTGTAGGCCACGTTCACTTTTAAGTCGCCGGGGAAACCCTCTTCGCCGTCTTTACTTAGATAAGATAAGTTAAGTGTGTTTTGTTGAGGTAATACGGACGCTTTCCAAACTACATTGCTGAAATTCTTTTTCCCGCCGTGGATATGATTATTCCCGTTATTTTTAAGAAGGGGATATGCTTTTCCGTTTATATTTATGAGCGCACTTTTTATTCGGTTTGCATATCTTCCGACAACGGATCCAAATAGCGGATTTCGCTTTTCGTAGTCTTCAAGTTTATCATATCCCAATACCACATCGTCGAATTTATTATCTCTGCCTGCAACTTTTAAAGAAACAATAGAAGCTCCGAAAGTCATGATGCGTGCTTCAGTACCCTTCGAATTTTTTAAGGTGTAGACTTCAACCTCTGTTCCGTTCGCCAATCTTCCAAAGATTTTTTTAGTGATCTTATTTTGAGAAAAGCAAACACCGGACAGTAAAATAAAAGATAAAAGACTTGCAAGTTTCATAGTACAACAGGTTAATCCTGCTAAGATAAGCTTTCGGCCATTCTTTTTTCTTTGCGCCGGTGCCGGAAAAAAAGCTGCGAAACCGGTATCAGCATAATTCCGGCAACACCGAAAGTAATAAAAGCTACGCGAAGATTGAGCGCATGCGATAAATAGCCGATAAGCGGAGGCCCGGCAAGCATTCCGGTAATACCGTAAGTGGCAATAATCGAAATTGCCATACCCGGGGAATATTTTTTTGAGGCGCCTGCTAAGGCGTAGGTCATAGGAATTACTGCTGCGGTTCCGAGCCCTACCAGTGAAAAACCAATCATGCCCGTCCAAAATGTAGGGAATGTTACAGCTAAGGCAATACCGAAAGCTATTAAAGTTGCGCTCATGATATAAGTTTTGGCCATACCGAATTTGTCAATAATCCTATCGCTTAAAAAGCGTGAGACGGCCATAAACGTCATAAAGATCAGGTAGCCTGCAGTAAAGACATTTACTCCTACTACTTCTCTAAAGTAGATTCCGCTCCAATCAAACATACCGCCTTCGCATACTGCAGCAAAGAAAACAAGCAATCCGAGGTAAACGATATAGGGATCAGGTTTGCCTAGGATAAATTTATTTCCTGAAGGAGATCGATCTCCGGTTAATAGCTTAGAGTAGAAAGCTATAGTTCCTCCTAAGATTAAAACAGTTACCGATATAAAATGCCGACTCATGTTTACATCCATTGCTATCATTATTGTAGAATAAACAATTCCGGCAATTCCGCCTGTACTCCACAGGCCGTGAAATGAGCCTACTATCTTTTTCTCGAAATGATGTTGGACCGTTATTCCTTGGGTATTTATCGCAATGTTTAAAATTCGCATACTGAATGCGAATAGGCAAATAGCAATAATTAAAGTAAAGATTTCGGTTGCAAACCCGATTAATGTAAGCGACAACGCGTTTAAGATAAAAGCCATAATAAGGGGAACCCGGCTATCGTATCTGGATACCAGCCAGCCGGAAATGGGTAAACCCACGAGCGAACTTATCGGCATTGCTAATAGTATAGATCCTAATTCAGCGTCATTAAGCGAAAATTTTGCTTTAATTGTCGGTATTCTGGATGCCCAAGAAGAAAAGATAAATCCGGACAGAAAAAAGAAAAGGCTTAAAAATAGTCGATAATTTATTTTTTTATCCATAACAGCGAGAAGCAAAGGTCAGGAAAAAAATAACCCGAACAGGCGACTCTAGGTTAGAAAATTTAGTTTAATTTTAGGTAACTGTTGTAACCATAAAAGCACATCTTCGTTAATAAGATTTCAAGCTTTTATCAGATTTATTATGATGTCGGAAAAGGAAGAAAAGGAAACGTGGGAAAACCATGAATCGTTGGATAAAGCCCGGGAGGAACGTTTACGCGAAATCGAAAATCTTGAAATGCGATTGCAGCTTGAGAATGAAGCGAGACAACGTCGCCCCAACGTAAACAATAAAGAAATTCACGAGAAGTTTATTTTCTATATCGTAATAGCCACTCTGGCCCTAATTATCGGGTATAAGGTTTATTCAATGCTCATTTAACTTTCCCCCTATACAGCTTTTCTCGCTTGTTTTAGAAAGAGGTAATGAGTTTATCGAGAACCGAGTGGCAAACCGGTTCAGGACAAAAAGGGTTTAGCGGTATCTTGAAACTTCACAAGTAGGATTTGATTACTTTATACTAGGCGACACTTAGGATATTCATATAGTGAGACGCCTTAAAAATTAAAAAAAATCGGATTTTTGCAGGTGATATTTTCGTTTCAACCGGCACATAGTAATAAAAACAAAGGCGATGTTCAAAATAGAAGATTTAAAAATCTCCCCCAAGATCAGGGAAGCTTTTTTCATCGAGCTTTATAAAATAGCTTTTCCGGCAGTTGCAAAGTTCGTAAGCAAACGGGGCGGGAGTTTTGACGAAGCAAAAGATGTTTTTCAAGATGCATTAGTAATCTATTACGAAAAATCTGTTGCCGGTGCTATTTCAATTTCCACTTCCGAAAATGCGTACCTGGTAGGTGTTGCCAAACATTTATGGCACAAGAAATTTAAGGACAGCAACCGTAACATTGCTCTTGAAAATGTTTTAGACGGAGATTTACAGGACTATGGGGCAGAACAACTTTCGGAGGATAAAATCTTAAGATTTTTGGAAACAGCAGGCAAGAAGTGTATGGATATGCTTAAGTCCTTCTATTATAATAAAGTAAGTATGGAAGAGTTTGCCGAAAGCTTCCGTTTCGGGAGTGTTCGTTCAGCAACTGTTCAAAAGTATAAGTGTTTAGAAAAAGTTAGAGAATCCGTAAAAGAAAAATCGCTAACGTATGAGGACTTCCTTGAATAAAATAAAAGAAACCGAAGAATATTTGTTTAAGAAGTCGGCCGCCAATGAAAGGCTTTTATTCGAGGCTGAGCTGATCTTAAATCCGGAGCTGCAGCAGAGCTTAATTTGGCAGAAAAAAACGTACGAACTTATTGATTTGTATGGGAAAGCGGAAATAAAGACCGAACTGAATCGTGTTCATCAAGAGTTTTTTTCGGATAAAAAATATCAAAGCTACTGCCTGAAAATACTAAGTTTTTTTAATCGATAAATCTTAATCACACGCAAATTTTAAGAGTTAATTAAGGGTTAAAAGTCGGCCTCAGTGAATAGGTATGTTCCGGTGTTTGTGCTTGCCTTTCTCCAACTTGACGTATAAAAATTTAAAGAAAGCATTATGAATATACATTTGCATGAATTCAGAAAGTATGCTGTCAAGCATCATCGAATTGCCGGTTCAACGGTTGATTCGTATCTCGACTACTCAAATCGAACAAGATTTCCCACAGCAATGACACCGCATATTATAGAAGAACGACAGCTGAACGTTGCGCAAATGGACGTCTTTTCGAGATTGATGATGGATAGGATAATTTTTTTAGGAACCGTTGTTGAAGATCAAATGGCAAACATTATTCAAGCCCAGCTTTTGTTCTTGCAATCGGTTGATTCAAAACGCGATATTCAGATTTATATCAACTCGCCGGGAGGCTCGGTTTATGCCGGGTTAGGAATTTACGATACCATGCAATTTATTACTCCTGACGTTGCAACTATCTGTACCGGCATGGCTTTATCAATGGCGGCAGTATTACTTTGTGCGGGAGCAGCCGGAAAACGAGCGGCTTTAAATCATTCGCGTATTATGATTCATCAAACTTCGGGCGGGGTGCAGGGGCAAGCTTCAGATATTGAGATTACCGCCCGAGAAACCTTGAAGGTGCAACGCGAACTGTATGAGATTATGTCTAAGCACAGCGGGCAACCTTACCAACGAATTCACGAGTCTGCAGACAGGGATTTTTGGATGACCTCGAAAGAAGCAAAAAATTTCGGTATGATCGACGAAATTTTAGGGAAGAACGAGTTCGAAGAACAGAATCAATAAAGTCAACGACAGTTCTTTAAGAGCCCGAATAGTTTCAATTTCGGTTCTTATCGAATTACTTCGGCAGGAGCAAGATCAGAACTTCTCGAGTTTTCCACCTTTTGTCAGCGTCTAAATATAAGCGGGTAATGAATTTTTGGTTTTGGGTGATAGATAAGTGCCGGAAGATGCATCGTCTTTGACAGTGTAAACTTTCTCTTCTTCCTCGTCGGCAGCTTTTATATCAAATGTTTTCATTTTATCCGGCGGGGTTAAGTAGATTTTTTTACTATTTCCGCTGCAATAAGGTGAAGATCGCTGCCTGAAAGAACACCTTCACCATCAAAAGTGAAATTTTTGATGCTGTTAACTGTTATGGTTCCGAGATACCCGTCTTCAGGAGTGTTTCCGGTACCAAGATTTTCAATATAGGAAAGGTCTGATCCCGGCAAGGTATAAATTTTGAACGTGTTAACAGCGCCTCTTGTATGATCAGGTTCAATTATAACTCCGGTATTGGTCTCCCGATTTATATTAATTTCAAAGCTTTCGTTTATCATATCGTTTCGGCTTATATAGACTTTACATTAAAACCGGTAAAATGTTTAAGAGTTTTATCGGGAAAAAAAATTAAAGAGATTTTTTTGGAGGTAGTAAAAACAAAACCGAAGTTTAAACCTTATAGATTATCTAATAATTTTTAATTTTCAATACAATGCAAAACGAAGGAACAGTAAAATTTTTTAATGCAACTAAGGGTTTCGGATTTATTACTCCGTCTGACGGCGGTGCTGAGGTTTTTGTGCATTCTTCAGGCCTTATCGACGAGATTCGTCAGAACGACAAAGTGCATTACGAGGTGGAACGGGGCAAAAAAGGCCCGAATGCGGTAAATGTTAAAGTTGTTTAATAAAACATAAAGCATTAATCGGAAAAGCATTTGTTCGGCGTGACAGATGCTTTTTTGATTTTAGGGCGGCAAGCTGGTCTTATCATAACGTACCGACGCTTGCAAAGGCTTTCTAAGCCCGCTTCTCTAAATATTCCTTCTGATACCATTGAGGCGTTCTGCCCGTGATTCGCTTAAACGATTTATGGAAGCACGAAAAATTGTTAAAGCCGCTTTCATAGCAAAGTTGTTTTATACTCATATTATTATCCATAAGCAATTTACAGGCGTGCCCTATTCTTATTTCCAACAAAAACTGTGAGTAAGTTTTAGCCGTTCGCGATTTAAAATACCGACAAAATGAGTTTGGTACCATACCTGCAATACCTGCAATGGCTTCAAGCGATATTTTTTGATGAAAATTATTCAAGGTATAATTGTATATCGCGTTAATGCGCCGGTTTTCTGAATGAGAGAACTCATAGTTAAATCCCGGCGACGATAAAACGGTTGTATTTTGGCAATTGGCGATAGTAAGCAGGCATTGAATTAAAGCAATAACTCGATTCAAGCCTTCTTCATGGTGAAGCCTTTCTATCATTTTGCCCGTTTTGTCGGCTTCTGCTCCGCTTACCGAAATTCCTCTTCGGGCATGATCTAAGAGACTTCTCAGCGGCTTTGATTCCGGTAATTGCAAAAAAGTATCGCCCCAAAAGTTTTCAAAAAAATGAACGACCGTTGAAACCGGTTCTTTATTATTTTCTTCCGTTTCAGTCGTAGAATCAAACTTCCAGTAGTGAGGAAGATTAGAGCCCACCAAAACGATTTCGCCGGCATTAAACTTTTTAATATTATCGCCAACGAACTGAGTGCCGGCACCTTTGTGAAAATAAACTAACTCTACTTCCGGATGGTAATGCCAATGATTATTAATATTCGTTCGCACATCTTTTCTAACACTGAACGAGTGCGCCGGCTCAACGGAAACTTTAAGTAAATGCGGTTTCATTAATAAATCTATTCTCTAAAGTAGTAATAAAAAACACTTTGGTGTTAAAATTCCTTATTAATAAGATAAAATAATTCAATGGTTTAATTGCAGATTCTTCTTTCTTTGAATTCTTATTTGTGAACCCGAACCTTTAAATCAGATGTTTAATTTAATTAATAAAGTGGCAGTGGTAACCGGTGGCGGAAGCGGTATCGGTAAGTCTGTTTCACGTGTGTTGGCCGGGCAAGGTGCTACGGTTCATGTGCTTGATTTAAACCCGGAAAACGCCAATGAAGTAGTTGCAGAAATAGTTAACGCAGGCGGAAAGGGTGAGGCTCAAATCTGCAACGTTGCAATCCAAGCGGATGTATTAACTGTTTTTCAGGCTCTAGGGAAGATTGATATTTTGGTTAATAATGCCGGAATACCTCATATCGGCACTTTAGAAACCACTTCAGAAGCTGATTTCGATAAGATTGTGCAGGTGAACATAAAAGGTGTTTACAATTGTTTGTTTGCCGCGGTTCCGGTGATGAGGGCTAACGGTGGAGGCGTAATTGTAAATATGTCATCCATTGCGGCAATTGTGGGAATTACCAATAGGTTTGCTTATTCAATGAGTAAAGGCGCTGTTTCAGCGATGACGCTTTCGGTTGCGAGAGACTATCTTCAGCATAATATCAGGTGCAACAGCGTTTCTCCGGCAAGGGTACATACTCCTTTTGTAGATAATTTTATTGCTAAAAACTATCCCGGTAAAGAGCAGGAAATATTTGAAACGCTTTCAAAATCTCAACCTATCGGGAGAATGGCGTCACCGGATGAAATTGCCAATTTAGTTTTATACTTATGTTCGGATGAAGCTTCGTTTATCACCGGAACAGATTACCCTATTGACGGGGGATTTGTAAGGTTGAATAACTGAAGAAGTCGGGAAATAGCCCTAATCATTGTAATGCTGAACTAAGTCGAGGCATATTGTAATAAGTCAGTACACATGCAACTTTTTAATTTTAACTTTTAATTTTTTTGAATGAAATTAATACGATTCGGCGAATTAAATAAAGAAAGGCCCGGAGTAATAATCAACGAAATAATGTATGATGTTTCCGGAATAGGCGAAGATTTTAACGAAAGTTTTTTTGCATCCGGAGGCTTAGAACGTCTGCAAGCCTACTTAAAAAGTAACTCGGAAAAATTAGAGCAAATCCCGAAAGGAGTCCGACTCGGCAGCCCTATTGCCCGCCCTTCAAAAATTCTTTGTATCGGTTTAAACTATGCCGATCACGCTAGAGAAACAAATGCGCCGGTACCTACAGAACCGGTAATTTTCATGAAGTCAACCACAGCACTTACCGGTCCGTTCGACGATATTGTTGTTCCCAAAAATTCCGTTAAAACAGATTGGGAAGTTGAACTGGCGGTAGTTATCGGTAAGAAGACTTCTTATGTTGACGAAGTTGATGCTTTGGAGTACGTTGCCGGCTACTGTTTGCATAATGACGTATCTGAAAGGGCTTTCCAACTTGAAAGAAACGGTACTTGGGATAAAGGAAAAGGTTGCGACACATTCGCACCAATGGGACCTTTTTTAGCAACCAAGGACGAAGTTGAAGATGTCCATAATCTTCGTCTGTGGCTGAAAGTTAACGGCCAAAAAATGCAAGACGGTACAACCTCAAACTTTATTTTTAATATTCCTTTTGTTATCTCGTACGTTAGTCAATTCATGACTTTGCTTCCCGGAGATGTAATTTCTACAGGAACGCCTGCGGGTGTTGGTTTGGGCTTTAACCCGCCGGTTTTTTTAAAACCGGGAGATGTAGTTGAATTAGGAATTGACGGGTTAGGTACCTCGAAGCAGAATGTAGTTGCTTACTCCTAATAATGAAAGTTTTAACCTGTACCGTTCCCGGTTCGTTTGAATACTCCGAAAAGGAAAAACCTCGTTTAGCGGAAGGACAGGCTATTATTAAAATCAAAAGAATAGGTATTTGCGGAACCGATTTACATGCTTTTGAAGGAACACAGCCCTACTTCAATTACCCCCGAATTTTAGGTCATGAACTTGCCGGAGAATTAATAGAATTTGATAATGCTCCTGGATTTGAAATAGGTGAAGCAGTAACATTTATACCTTATTTCAATTGCGGTACCTGTGTTGCCTGCCGTGTCGGAAAAACCAACTGTTGTACTAAGATGCAAGTTTGCGGCGTGCATGTTGACGGCGGAATGCGTGAATATCTTTCTGTACCGGCAAGTTCGCTAGTACATGGCGAAGGTTTAAGCTTTGATGAATTGGCTTTAGTTGAGCCCCTAGCCATCGGTGCCCACGGAATACGACGGGCTGACATAAAAAAAGGAGAGTTTGTACTTGTAATTGGTGCGGGGCCCATAGGTTTGGGAGCAATGGAATTCGCTCGAATAGCAGGTGCAAAGTTAATAGCTTTAGATATTAACGGCAGCCGACTTCAGTTTTGTAAAGACGAGTTAAGTGTTGCTTTCACTATAGATGCCGGAAGCGATAACGTGTTGGAACAACTTCAAGAAATTACCAACGGCGATATGCCTACAGTTGTAATCGATGCTACCGGAAGTCAAAGAGCCCTAAATGGGGCTTTTGAATACATGGCTCATGGCGGACGTTACGTTTTAATCGGATTACAAAAAGGCGATATCTCCTTCAGCCATCCCGAGTTTCATAAACGCGAAGGTACTCTAATGAGCAGCCGAAATGCAACCCGACAAGATTTTGAGCACGTAATAACTTCGCTAAAAAGCAAACTCGTAAACCCTATAACCTATATTACACATAAGATGAAGTTTGATGATGTGAAGGATGAATTCGAAAGCCGGCTAAATCGAGAAAACGGAGTAATAAAGGCGATGGTTGAGTTAGACTAATCAATTAATTCAATTCCCCAATAAGAAAGCTTTGAGATAAGTGTTC
Source organism: Sphingobacteriaceae bacterium (assembly GCA_043763625.1). Classification (GTDB taxonomy): domain Bacteria; phylum Bacteroidota; class Bacteroidia; order Sphingobacteriales; family Sphingobacteriaceae; genus Rubrolithibacter. The sequence goes on from JAYULL010000110.1 coordinate 26,044, forward strand.
GGGCAGGCTTTGTTAATTTCTAAGTTCACCTGCCGAACATCAGAATATGCGTTACTTAAGGATAATTACTTAGAAATAATTTCAAAATTAAAAGTTATGAATAATTTGTTCGCCTATGTTTTGCTATCCACTTTCTCTACAGTCGGTTACGCTCAGCAGGATTTAAAGCTGTGGTATTCAAAACCTGCAACAAACTTCAATGAAGCTTTGCCTATAGGAAACGGCCGTTTGGGAGTAATGGTATTTGGGGATCCGATAAAAGAGCAACTTCAACTAAACGAATCTACTTTGTGGGCAGGCGGACCGCATCGAAACGATAATCCTGCAGCTTTAAAGGCGCTGCCTGAGGTGCAAAAAATGATTTTTGAAGGCAAGTATAAAGAAGCGCATAATCTGGTTCAGAAAACTTTTTTCACTACCACCAACGGTATGCCTTATCAGCCGGTTGGCAATTTAGTGTTGAATTTTCCCGGCCACGAAAACTCTAGTGATTACAAACGCGACCTTGATATTGACAAAGCAGTGGCCTCAATTACTTACAAAGTAGGCGATGTTACGTACACTCGACAAGTTATTTCCTCATTTGTGGATAATGTAGTTATTTTAAAAATCAGCGCCGATAGAAGGGGAAAGATTTCTTTTTCAGCTTCTTATAATTCAAAGCTTAGATCTCAAATAGAAACTGAAAAGGATAAGCTGATTCTGACGGGAATTTCGAGCGACCATGACGGAATACCGGGAAAGGTTAGATTTTTGTCTGAAACCCAAATAAAAACTTTGGGAGGAAAGTTAGAGATTAAGGGCCAAAGTATAGAAGTAAGCAATGCAGACGAAGCAGTTCTTTATATTTCTACAGCTACAAACTTTGTAAATTATAAAGATGTTTCCGGCAACGAAAAGCACCGTGCCGATCAGTATTTAAGTAAAGCAATAGCTAAGCCGTTTAATTCTGCTTTGCAAGAACACATCGCCGCTTACCAAAAATATTTTCGGCGAGTTAAGCTCGAATTGGGAACAAGTGAGGCTGCAAACCGAGAAACAGACGAACGGGTAAGGAATTTTGCGACTGCCGATGATCCTGCACTAGCAGCTCTATATTTTCAATTCGGCCGTTATTTGCTTATCTCTTGTTCTCAACCCACAAGTCAGCCGGCCACCTTACAGGGAATTTGGAACAGTGAAGTAATGCCTCCGTGGGATTCAAAATACACGGTAAACATCAATACCGAAATGAACTACTGGCCCGCAGAAGCGACCAATTTAACGGAATTGCACGAGCCCTTATTTAAAATGCTCGAAGAACTTTCGCAAACGGGAAAGGAAACAGCCAAAACCATGTATGGCGCAAAAGGCTGGGCAATGCACCACAATACAGATTTATGGAGAACAACGGGGGCTGTCGACGGACCTCTTTGGGGAATGTGGCCGATGGGCGGTGCCTGGCTTAGTGAGCATTTTTGGGAACACTATTCCTTTACCGGAGATAAGGAATTTTTAAAACGAGTTTACCCTGTTTTAAAAGGAGCTTGTCAGTTTTATCTTGATGCTTTAATTAAAGAGCCGTTAAATAACAGATTAGTAATCAGTCCGTCTATTTCCCCGGAAAATACCCCGTCAATTCGTCCTGACTTTGCACTTGCTGCAGGGGTTACCATGGATAATGAGCTGCTATTTGACCTGTTTAACAGAACAGCTCAAGCAGCGGAAGTTTTGGGAGAAGATGCAGATTTTGCCTCCACGCTCAGAAAAACAGTTGCTAAGATGATACCGTTACAAATCGGCAAACATGGTCAGTTACAAGAGTGGTCGGAAGATTTGGATAATCCGGAAGATAAACACCGACACGTTTCTCATCTTTATGCATTATTCCCCAGCAATCAGATTTCGCCATATCGAACTCCCGAACTTGCTCAGGCAGCAAAAACTTCGCTCATTCATCGGGGAGATCCTTCGACCGGGTGGAGCATGGGATGGAAGGTAAATTTATGGGCAAGGCTCTTAGACGGAAATCATGCTTATACCTTGTTGAGGAATCAGCTGAGTCTGGTTCCTTCTTCAGGAGGTAATTCCGGCGGCACTTATCCGAATTTATTTGACGCACATCCTCCATTTCAAATCGACGGAAATTTTGGCTGTACCTCCGGTATCGCCGAAATGCTGTTACAAAGTCAGGACGGGGCAATCCACGTTTTGCCTGCGCTTCCGGATGTTTGGAAGTCCGGTTCAATATCAGGCCTTAAAGCTCGGGGAGGTTTTCAGTTAGATTTTTCCTGGAAAGACAAGACTATTGAAAAGGTAACGGTATATTCCCGTTTAGGCGGAAATTGCAGAATTCGTTCTTACGTTCCTTTAAAAGGCAACGGAATCGTTCCTGCAGTGGGCAAAAATCCCAACTCGTTTTACGAGATTCCTACTATCAACAAGCCGATTTTTGCTAAGGAAGCAAAAATTACAAGAATGATCAATCGGCAGGTTTTTGAATACGATATTCAAACTGTAAAAGATAAGACATACACTTTCGTAAAAAAATAATATGATGAAAAAAGGCTTTGTGATATACCTTATCTTTCTTTATTCAAACCTTTCTTTTGGGCAGAATAATCTTAAGCTGTGGTATAATAAACCTGCGAAAGTTTGGACCGAAGCTTTGCCTATCGGTAACGGAAAACTGGGAGCAATGATTTTCGGAAGACCGGATGAGGAGCTTATTCAGCTCAATGAGAGTTCCCTTTGGTCCGGCGGGCCTGTAAAAACAGACGTAAATCCGGAAGCGCATACCTTTCTTCCTCAAATTCGAAAAGCTTTATTCGAAGAACAGGATTATGATAAAGCCGCCGAGCTGACAAAAAAAATGCAGGGTCTTTATTCCCAATCGTACATGCCTTTAGGCGATTTAATAATCAAACAAGACTTTACCGACAGTATAACCGGCTACTACCGTGATTTAAACATTGAAACTGCTGTGGCCACCACCCGATTCACTGCCAAGGGAACAACGTTCACCCGGAAAATTTTTGCTTCGGCTTCTAATAATGTTATCGTAATTCAGGTTTCCGCAAATAAAAAAGCACAATTAAACTTTAGGGTTGAGACGAAAAGTTTATTGCATTTCTCAACTATAAAAATAAGCGAAAATGAGTTTGCAATGCAAGGTAAAGCTCCTAGCCATGTGGACCCGAATTACCACGAACAGGATAAGGAGCCGGTAAAATATAAGGCTGAGCAAGAGTGTAACGGGATGCGTTTTCAAGCACGATTGAAAGCCTTAAGTAAGGACGGAGAAGTGACGGCCGACTCCACCGGTATTCAAGTCTCCGGCGCTACTGAAGTTACTCTGCTTTTAACAATGGCAACAAGCTTTAACGGCTTTGATAAGTGCCCTGATAGCGAAGGTAAAGACGAGCGGAAGATTGCTTCGCAAACCATTTCACAGGCTTCTGCCGGAACGTATAATCAATTATTAGACAGTCATATAAAAGATTATCAAAAGCTTTTCAGTCGGGTAAAATTTAGTTTGAAAGCAAGGTTAGAAAGTAAGAACGGGCAGTTACCGACTAACGAACGTTTAATTAATTATTCAAAAGGTGACAAAGATTTAGATTTAGAAACGCTTTATTTTCAATACGGCCGATACCTGCTTATTTCGAGCTCTCGTGCCGGCGGCCAAGCTGCAAATTTACAGGGTATTTGGAACAAGGAAATCCGTCCGCCTTGGAGTTCAAACTATACTATCAACATTAATACGCAAATGAATTACTGGCCCGCTGAGGTTACTAATTTGAGCGAGCTTCACACGCCTCTTTTTGATTTGATTAAAAATATATCCGTTACCGGGAAAACTACTGCGAAAGAATTTTACGGAATGAAGGGATGGGTTGCTCACCACAATTCAGATATTTGGGCGCTTTCAAACCCTGTAGGTAATAAAGGAAGCGGCGACCCGAAATGGGCCAATTGGCCCATGGGCGCTAATTGGCTTTGCCAACATCTGTGGGAGCATTTCCAATTTACGCAAGATAAAAAGTTCTTGAAAGAGGTGGCGTACCCCTTAATGAAAGGCGCAGCGCAATTCAGTTTAGATTGGTTAGTTGAGGATAAAAACGGGTTTTTGGTTACAGCTCCTTCCATGTCTCCCGAAAATAATTACATTAATACAAACGGCAAGCATGTAGGTGTTTCTGTTGCTGTTACCATGGATATGTCTATCGTTTGGGACTTGTTTACAAATTTGATTGAAGCGTCAAAGCAACTTGGAATTGAGCCGGAATTTAGAACAATGCTGGAGGCAAAGAAGAAAAAGCTTTACCCTTTGCACATCGGTAAAAAAGGAAATCTGCAAGAATGGTTCGGCGACTTTGAAGATGTTGAACCGCAACACCGTCATGTTTCGCACCTGTTCGGTTTACATCCCGGAAGGCAATTCTCGCCGTTGTTTTCTCCTGAATTTGCTAACGCTGCCAGAAAAACTTTAGAAATTCGCGGCGACGAGGGAACCGGTTGGAGCAAAGCTTGGAAAATTAATTTTTGGGCAAGATTATTAGACGGTAACCATACCTATCTTTTGGTGCGGCAACTTCTACATGCTACAGGCGAAGACAAAACGATTTACACCGGCGGCGGCGGCACATACCCTAATATGTTTGACGCACATCCGCCTTTCCAAATCGACGGTAATTTCGGCGGAACAGCAGGTATGGCAGAAATGATGCTTCAAAGTCATTTAGGCGAACTTCATCTATTACCCGCGATCCCCGACGCTTGGGCCGAAGGAAGCGTTAAAGGATTGAAAGCGAGAGGAAATTTTGAAGTAAGCCTAAACTGGAAAGATAAGAAACTGCAAACAGCCGATATAAGATCCATTGTGGGTGGAATGTGCAAAATCAGAACCGATGTTCCGGTTGAAGTTAAGGGAACCGGACTAAAATCGAAACCGGCAAAAGAAAAAGGGTATTATGTTTTATCGTTTGTAACCGAAAAGGGAAAGGCGTACAAACTAACTTCGATCTAATTGGTGACGGCGTCCGATAGAAAAAAAGTACTCACATTCGGCGAATTACTGATACGGATGAGTCCGGATAGTGAGAGCGATTGGTTGAAAAGTAATAATTTACCGGTTTATGTTGGCGGCGCCGAAGCAAATGTAGCCTCGGCTTTAGCGAAATGGGAAATCCCGACCGCGTATTTCTCGGCAGTTCCGGAGAATGTATTAAGCAGACAACTTGTTAAATACCTCCAGGAAAAGAAAATAGATACCTCACCAATGTTATTTCAAGGCGACAAGTTGGGGATTTTCTACCTTCATCAGGGAACCGATATGAAAAATACTTCGGTTATTTACGACAGAAGAAATTCCTCTTTTGCAGATTTAAAACCTACAGATATAGATTGGGATAATTTTTTCAGGGACGTTTCTTGGTTCCATTTCAGCGCTATTTGTCCCGCAATAACTCAATCTGCGGCAGACGTTTGCCTTGAAGCGGTTAAAATTGCTTCCCAAAAAAACATTAATGTTTCCCTTGATTTAAACTACCGCTCAAAATTATGGCAATATGGGAGAGAGCCGGTAGATGTTTTGCCGGAAATTGCCGGCTATTGCAATTTAATTATGGGAAATATTTGGGCGGCAGAAAAAATGCTGGGTATTTCATTTAAGCAGGACATTACATCCGAAAGTTCGAAAGAAGTTTTTTTAGCTCAAGCCGAATACACAAGCAAAGCGATTATAGAAAAATTTTCGAAAGTAACAGCGGTAGCAAACACCTTTCGCTTTGATTATAAAGATAGAGGAATTCGATATTATACCACACTTTTCGCAAACGATAGCAGTTATTTAAGCCGCGAATATTTTGCGGAAGAAATTGTAGATAAGGTAGGCAGCGGCGACTGCTTTATGGCGGGGCTTATTTACGGATATTACAAGCAACTGCCTGGACAGCAGATTCTGGATTTTGCCACAGCCGCCGCATTTAAAAAGCTGTTTGAAAAAGGAGACTCCACTGCACATAACGTAGAGGAAATAAAAGGATTTTTAGAAAATGGACAATAAAGAAACCGCATTAAAGAGTATTCTCAAGCAGGGAATGCTTCCATTGTTTTTTCACCACGACCCCTCGGTTTGTTTAGAAATTGTAAGAGCGCTTTACAACGCGGGAGTACGGGTTATTGAATTTACCAATCGTGGTGAGGCTGCTTTAAGCAATTATAAGTTTCTGAAAAATGCTTTACAAGCTGAGATGCCCGATCTGCTATTGGGAATAGGCACAATTAAAACCGAAAAACAAGCTCAGGATTTTATAAGTGCAGGTGCCGATTTTATTATTTCTCCAATAGTGAACCCTAAGGTTGCAAAACTTACTCACGATGCAGGTTTACTGTGGATTCCCGGATGTATGACTCCAACTGAAATACATCTTGCGCAAGAAAACGGTGCAGCTTTAATTAAAATCTTTCCGGCAAATATTCTCGGTCCTGAGTACGTGTCTTCAATCAAAGATTTGTTTCCCGGTCAACTTTTTATTCCCACCGGTGGAGTCGAATTAAACAAAGAAAATATTACTAAATGGTTCAATGCCGGTGTTTGTGCAGTTGGGATGGGAAGTAAACTAATCAGTAAAGAAGTGTTGGAGGGGAAACAATATGAAAAGCTATACGCTGATACTCGGCAAGCGCTGGAGTTGGTTAAGCAGGGAAGGATTTAGTTATCGGCATTAGGTAGGAGAGTGAGTAAACCCCGAAATGCGAAATGACGCTAAAACAATTCAACAATTTTAACAATTAGCAGTTTGCCTCTAAACTTATAACCTAAAATACCATTATAACCTAAAAGCAATGCTTCTTTCCAAACAAACACTCTCTCAAATTACCTCTGAGTCAGCCGAAACTCCTTTGCCCGAGACCCTTAACCTTGCTGAAAGAGTCCTCCAATTCGGTACCGGAGTTTTGCTTCGCGGATTGCCGGACTATTTTATTAATAAAGCTAACGCAAAAGGAATATTTAACGGGAGGGTGGTTGTTGTAAAATCAACCGCGGGAGGAGATGCGGAAGCTTTTCCGGCCCAAGACAATCTTTATACTATCTGCATCAGAGGGTTAGGTGAAGGAAATTCGGTAAAGGAAAACATTATTTCTTCTGCAATCAGTAGAGTGCTTTCGGCGCATAGCGAATGGGAAAAAGTGTTGGAGTGTGCAGTAAATTCAAAGATCAAAATTATTATTTCTAATACTACAGAGGCCGGAATCGAATTGGTTGAAGAGAATATAAATCAAAGCCCGCCAAAGTCTTTTCCGGCAAAGCTGTTAGCAGTTTTGTATAAACGCTATCAATTTTTTAAAGGCAGTCCGGATGCCGGAATGGTAATTATCCCGACAGAGTTGATCCCGGAAAACGGAAAGAAGTTAGCTCAAATAGTTAACAAACTTGCCGCTTTTAATAGTCTGGAAGCCAATTTTATTAATTGGTTAAGTGTTTCTAACTATTTCTGCAATTCTCTGGTTGATCGAATCGTTCCGGGTAAACCGTCACCGCGAGCCTTAGTCGAAATTGAGCAAGGTTTAGGTTATAAGGACGATTTGTTGATTTGTGCCGAACCTTACAAACTGTGGGCGATAGAAGCTCCGGAAAAGCTGAAACCGATATTAAGTTTTTACGCAGCCGATGAGGGAATTATCATCAAAGAAAATATCGATAAATACCGAGAGTTAAAGTTGCGTTTACTTAACGGAACTCATAGTTTCTGTTGCGGGTATGCTTTTTTGAAGGGTTTTAAAACCGTTCGGGAGACCATGGCTGATGGACATTTTATGCAGTTTATCAGAGGATTGATTTTTGATGAGATCGCTCCGGCTATTCCTTATGATATCCCTGTAGAGGAGAAAGAACGTTTTGCACAACAAGTGCTCGACAGGTTTGCTAACCCTACAATAGAACATAAATGGCTTAGTATTTCGCTCAGCTACACGGCTAAAATGAAAATGCGGAATAAGGACCTGATTGTGAATTATTATAAGCTGTTTAATAAAGTTCCGCTACATTTTGCCAAAGGCTTCGCTGCTTATTTGAAATTTATGAAGCCGGTTAAGGTTGAGGGGGATAAGTACTTCGGAGAGTTTCAAGATGAATATTATGTTATCAATGACAGTCAAGCTTCGTATTTTTTCAAGTTATGGGATTCTTGCTCGCCTGAAGATATGGTCCGGGAAGTTTTGCAGAACGAAGAATTATGGGGTTATAATTTGGATTCCTTACCTGAGTTTTCAGACGCTGTAATTGAAAATTTGCCGAAAGATTTAGCGTAATAAGCTATTTCTTTAACCATTAGTTTCTCGCCATTTAACCTTAGGTAAAAAATGCGTTACTCTCATCGGAATAAAAGTCTAATCCTTAGTTTTCAACAAGAAATTATAAACCTTTAAAAACATGAAGAAAGTATTTTTAGCCCTATGCACAACTGTGTTGCTGGTGGTTACTACCCAAACAAAAGCTCAGCAATATCCGGAAGAAAAGTTAGGTTGGAAATTAGGTTCTCAGGCTTGGACCTTTAATAAATTTACTTTTTTTGAAACTGTTGATAAAATTAAAAGTTGTAACCTCAAATACGTTGAAGCCTTCCCCGGCCAAAAGCTCGGCGGGGTTTTGAAGGCGAAATGGATTTTCATATGCCGGTTGAAAAACGTAAACAGATCTTGGCAAAGCTGAAAGAAAAAGGCGTTAAAATGCAGGCTCTCGGAGTAGTTGCCGCGGGCGATGAAAAAGATTGGCGTCAATTATTCGAATTTGCAAAAGGTATGGGTTTAGATCGCATTACTTCCGAGCCGGAGGAAAAGATGTTACCGGTGATCTCAAAACTTGCTGACGAATTTAAAATCAACGTAGCTATTCACAACCACGCCACGCCTTCGCATTATTGGAATCCTGAAATTGTTCTTAACGCTATAAAAGGACAAAGCAAACGAATCGGCGCTTGCGCAGATATCGGACATTGGGTTCGTTCCGGCTTAGACCCCGTTGAATGTATTAAGAAATTGGAGGGACATATTTTCGGCCTGCATGTGAGAGATTTACATGAAAAAGGACCCGAAGGACATGATGTACACTGGGGGAAAGGTTCTTCAAACGTGGAAGGCGTACTTAAAGAACTTAAAAGACAAGGATTTAAAGGCGGTTTTTCTGCCGAATGCGAATTTAATTTAGATAACAGTGTACATGATGTGGCTGAGAGCGTAAAATATTTTCGCGAAGTAGTTAAGAAACTTTAAAAGAAGATCAATTAATAAAGTGAATTATGAGATTATAATTTGGGTTCCTTGCCTAAGTTTTCAGATGCAGTAATTGAAATTTGACAAGATACTAAGCGTAGGAAGCTACTTCTTTAACCATTAGTTTCTTGCTTTTTATTCTCAGGTAAAAATTGCGTTAAACTCTCCGATATAAAAGTCTAATCCTTATTTTCGACAAAAATTATAAACCGATTGACATGAAAAAAATATTTTTAGCAGTTTTTGCTGTGGGCCTTTTATTAGTAACGGCAAAAAGCGAAGCCCAAATAAACCCCGATGTAAAGTTAGGTTGGAAGCTGGGCTCGCAAGCCTATACGTTCAAAAACTTTACGTTTTTCGAAGCCGTTGATAAAATTAAAAGCTGCGGTTTAAGTTTCGTTGAAGCCTTTCCGGGACAAAAGTTAGGTGGAGGCTTAGAAGGAACCATGGATTACAAGATGCCCATAGAAATAAGACAGCAGATTTTGGCTAAGCTTAAAGAAAAAGGCGTAAAAATGGTTGCTTTCGGAGTTGTGGGAGCTAATAACGAAGAAGATTGGAAAGCGCTATTTGACTTTGCCAAAGGTATGGGAATTGATAACATCACTTCTGAGCCCGACGAAAAAGATATCCCTTTACTTTCAAAATTATGCGATGAATATAAAGTCAATATCGCTATTCATGACCATCCGAAACCTTCACACTACTGGAGCCCCGAGATTGTTTTAAATGCGATAAAAGGACAAAGCAGTCGTGTTGGAGCTTGCGCCGACATAGGCCATTGGGTTCGGTCAGGATTAGATCCTGTTGAATGTTTGCAAAAATTGGCAGGACATGTAAAAGGGCTTCACTTTAAAGATTTAAACGAAAAAAGTCCTGATGCTCACGATGTTCATTGGGGTACCGGAATTTCAAACATACCCGCTGTTATGCAAGAGTTAAAAAACCAAGGCTTTAAAGGTGTTATCTCGGCTGAATACGAATACAATTGGGATAATAATGCTCCTGATGTAAAAGCAAGTGCAGAGAATTTCAGAAAAATGGCGAAGAAACTTTAATTAAGGATTATTTAAACAGTGATAAAAAAATACAGTGCATTAAAAGGGGTTGTAGCTTTAGCTATAACCTCTTCTGTTTTAGGATTTTCTATAGGTGGTAAAAAATCGAAAAACCCCGGTGCCGAAAAACCGGATGACAACCGTTTTACCAAAGTGGTGCTCGCGCAGAAGCTCGAAGAGCCTATGCAAATGGAGATCATGAAAAACGGAAAGGTTTTATTTTGCGAGCGAAAAGGAAAACTTAAATTATTCGATCCGGCAACAAGCACGCTTAAATTAGTGGGTCAGCTTGCTGTAAGTACAAAATACGTAAGTAAAACCGGAGAAATAACCGAAGGAGAAGACGGATTCCAAGGAATTATCCTCGATCCGGATTTCGAAGAGAACAATTGGGTGTATATCTATTATTCGAAGGACGGTAAGGAGTCAATAAATCGGCTGTCCAGATTTGAATTTAAAAATGATAAGCTGGATGTTGCTTCCGAAAAAAAGCTGTTTGATGTAGTAGTTCAACGCGAAGAATGTTGCCATGTGGGCGGGGGAATGTTGTTTGACAAAGCCGGGAACTTATACCTTTCTACTGGTGATAATACGTTTTCAAGGGCTTCCGACGGATTTACACCGCTGGATGAACAACCGGGGAAATCACCTCAAGACGCACAAAAATCTTCGGGCAATACAAATGATTTGAGGGGAAAAATTCTCCGCATACATCCTGAAGCTGACGGAACCTACACAATCCCGGAAGGTAATTTATTTCCGAAAGGAACTCCTAAAACCCGTCCTGAAATTTATACCATGGGTAACCGAAATCCTTGGCGTTTGTCGATAGATAGCAAAACCGGTTGGTTGCATTGGGGCGAGGTGGGCCCTGACGGATCTAACTCCGATCCCTTAAGGGGTCCTTGGGCGTTCGACGAATTTAACATTGCAAAGAAAGCTGGAAATTACGGATGGCCTTACTTCGGGGGTAATAATCAAGCTTACGGCGATCATGATTTTGCCACCGGTAAAACGGGGCCTAAATTTCATCCCGAGAGACCTGTTAATAATTCACCTAACAATACAGGTTTGCAGGAGCTTCCGCCCACTCAGCCTTCAACGGTTTGGTATCCGCACGGTGTGTCCCAAGAATTTCCGCTTTTAGGAAGCGGCGGTAGTAGCGCGGTGGGCGGTCCTGTCTTTCGAAAGGCTGACTTTAAAAATGGGCCGAAAGTTTTTCCTGAATATTATGAAGGTAAATGGATAGTAACAGAATTTGCTAGAAGCTGGATGATCGCGATCACATTGGATGAAGAGGGAAATTATAAATCGATGGAAAGATTTCTTCCGGATATGGCTTTACACGGTCCTATTGATATGGAATTCGGGCCTGATGGAAGTTTGTACGTTTTGGAATACGGTTTCGGCTACTTCAAGGATAACCCGGAAGCTCAACTCATAAAAATTGAATATAACGGCGGTAACCGGAAGCCCATTGTTAAAGCTTCTGCCGGTAAAACTGCAGGTGCGCTGCCTTTAAAAGTAAGCTTGTCATCAGCAGGATCCAAAGACTTTGATAATGATGAACTTAAGTATGAGTGGAAGGTTATTAAAAGGGGAATAGCTCCGAAGATCTACGCTCAAGCTAATCCTGTTATAACATTTACCGCACCCGGAATATATAAGGCTGTACTTACTGTTAGAGACGGTAAGGGAGGAATGAATAGCGAAGCAATAGAAATAAAGGCCGGCAATGAACCCCCGAAAGTAAGTTTTGATTTTAGAGGTGGAAACAAAAGCTTCTATTTCGCCGGAAAGCCCATTACTTACGCGGTAAAGGTGTTTGATAAGGAAGACGGAAGTTTAGCCGACCGCAGAATTGCTGCCGGCCAAGTTGCAGTAAGTATTGATTATCTAAGCCAAGGATTTGATATGGCAGAAATTGCACAAAGCCAGCGGAGCGTTGATGTTACTGCGGAACATGCCGGGGCAATAAAAATAATCAGCGGAAGCGATTGCAAAGCTTGTCATTCGCTAAACGCAAAGTCTTTAGGGCCCGCATTTAAGGCAGTAGCCTTGAAATATAAAGGCCATATCGAAGCTCCCGTTCGATTAGCTAAAAAGATCATTGCCGGAGGTTCGGGGGTATGGGGCCATGCTGAAATGCCTCCGCATCCTGCACTCACAGAAGAACAGTCAGGCACAATTGTAAAATACGTTCTAAGCCTGGCGGATGAAACAAAAACGGTAAAATCTCGCCCGGTAACAGGAACTTACACGCCTGCACTTCCTGAAAATGATAAAGGAAAAGGTACTTTTATTTTCCGTGCCGCTTATAAAGATAAGGGAACTAAGTTGGCTCCGACACAGGCATCAGAAGAATTGGTGGTGCTTAGAAGTCCGGTTGTCCCTGTATCACAATCTTCTAAAGCAGAAGGAGTCAATTTCAACAATAATAAAACAACAGCGGTATTAAATAAAAGAGGTTCGTATTTAGTGTTAGATAAAATCGACCTTACCGGAATTAAACAAATTGAATTTGGCGGTGAAGGGATAAATGAGGCAGGAATTGAAGTTCATACCGTTTCTCCTTCGGGAAGATTAATAGGGAATACTTCCGGCAATTCCGTAAGTTTAACTAACATCACGGGTAGTCAAAATTTATATTTTGTGTTAAGATCAGGCGAGGAAGTAAAACTGAATACCATAACGTTTAAAAATTAAGGAATAGAATTTTTAAAAAAAGGTTCTTACTTTTCAGGAGAGTAAGAGCCTTTTTTATAGGTTACGGTGTTGCTACCTTGGCCGCCAATACTGAGTTCTCAGATGGTGCACTAAGGCAAGCGGGACGATCTTGCTTCTATTGATCGGGTACCTTTAATCTTTATGGTGTTTCTTTTACAAACGCCTAGTGAAATCGCTTAGCAGCTCCCGCCTGTTTGGGCAGTTTTATTATGTAAGTTCCAGTTGTTTATATCTTTTTTCGAGCAAGTCGGTGTAAGCTGTTTTCATATTTCTTGATAAGAATGATCTGTCTATCCAACGAATTGCATGCGGTTTATTTTTTGAAATTCTTTTGAAAGCTCCGGTGACCTGTCTGTTGGTCATTCCCAATCCTTCACCAAACTGTTCAAAATGCTCTCGCTTTAACTTTTTCTTTTTACCTCCCAAGGTTAAAGCAAGTTTCTCTTGGTCTTCAGGAAACACAATTGCGACATTTAAAAGATCATACGCCGGAGACAATACCCAGCCGGAGCGGCTTTTTATCATTGAGAATTTCTTCAGATGCATATCACTGTTTCCGCTTAGAAAAGAGAAAAGAGCTAAGTCAAAATAAAAGGTTTTATCAAGTAAAGTGTTGCTTGAGTAGTCGTCTAATGCTTTTCCGATTTTCTCCATGGAGCCTCTATATTTATCAAATGCTTCGGTGATTTGAAACATATCCAACATGTGTATCTTTTCTCCGGTTTCATTTCGGTCAATTCTTTTTGTTATGTAGGATAGTTCTCCCGATGCTAAGCGAATTAATGAGGAAGGGACGACAGGAATGCCGAAAGATTCTGCAATCCGCATGGTTAAATGTTCATTTTCGGGCATTTCCGCAAATCGTGCTGAAGGCGGTTTGAGAATATAATTTCCACCTAATGCACCAACAACAGTAAGCCTTGTATCCGAATTGTCTGTCGCTTTGTGTACTACACACATAGACAGTTTAGGTTGCGCACCGGGGACAGCAACACTTCGCTCTATTACCTTTTTCGCAAGCTCGTCCATTTGATTTAGCGAATATTCTATTTTTGGAGGTGTAAGTGTTCCAAAGAACTTCAAGGAACACTTCTCGTGAAAATCTGATTCGTCTTTGATTAACTCGTAACACGATAAACATCTATGCTCCATCATCTTCCTCTATAGGTACCACACTCACGGCACCAATACAATTTTGACAACACGCCAAAAGCAATCCCATACGATCATTTTTATTGATCTTCCAGCTTTCGGAAGCAATATCCAACAACCATCCTTCCGGGATTAAACCTTCAAAAAATGGAAATAGTCGTTTCTCTGTGTAGGGCTTCTCTATTACCGGCATAGTAAAAGTAATGAAGTCATTCGGATGATCTTTTACGTGACTGCCATCATACTGAAATTTATATTCCCCTTCATCGGTTTCAGTGATCATACCGGCCATTTTATTTTTATAAAATACTTTCCCTTGTCTCATTTCAAATCTTTACTGTTAACCGGGGCAAGTTCATGCCCAAACATTCTAAGAACTATATTAACCTTATCCATATTAAGGTTCAATTTACCCTGCTCAATTTTTCGTATTACGGTAAGTGCAACTCCTGCTCGTTCAGCAAATTGATCCTGAGTGAGATTAACCGCAATTCTTCTCTCTTTAACAAAGTCAGCTAAAATTTTCATTATATGTATTTGCATATAAAGGTAAACAAATTTATAAAACTATATGCAATTACATATAAAAGTGGAGGGGAGTGTATTGTTGTATGCCTCGGCATATAGCAGAGCCCTTAAAATAATAAATCCCCTGCTAATTCAAGCAAGGGATTAATCGGCAGATGATGTTACAAATGTAAAGCCTTTTTCTCGTTAGATACTACTCATAAATTTTCATCCAACCGCGAAAGGTGTATAGTAATTCAATATGCCCGTTTAAAAACTCAGGTATTTACTCCCTCTTGTCCGGCAATATTAAACAGCGAGCTAAGGCTTGTTTCCTCTAAAATTATCCGAGTAGGTTGGTTTTTTATATCATATTCCCATTTAACAAGACGTAGATAATTGTATTCGATCTCGATTCCCGTTATATCCCCGTCACTATAACAGCAGCAACCTGTTTGAAATAAGTGGGTTTATACGCATCAAAGCTAATCGAAACTTCTCCTGCAAGCTTTCGTTCTTTTATTTGCTTGCGGAGTTCTTCAAGCTTTGTTGTGTCTTTGTTAAGTTCTGCGTATTGCAAATCGTGATACAACTTTTCAAGCAAAGTCAGCGACTTAAACACAGGCTGATGTGTATGGCCGGTAATAAGCAATACATTGTTTTGCCCCGACACCCATTCATACATCATTTCATTATGCTCTGTTTTCAGGTTAGTATCGTAGGCCGGAGTGTTTAAATTAATTCCCAAGTACATTTGTATTGGGGCCCAAATATTCGCTACGAACCACTTACTGAACCAATTACCGTCGCTTTGCAAGTCTCCCTGATGGCCGTGCGTTAGAAAGATATTTATTTTTTTATCGTCGACAAACTGCTGCAACAACACACCTTCGTAAATATTAATTTTCTGCTTATAAATATTTTCCAGCGTAAGGCCGGCTAAAGGATCGTTATCCCAATACAAATCATGATTCCCGAAAACTTTATAAAACTTACCGGCAAGAGCAAAAGAACTTTCGGCGGCGAAACTTGCTTGATTGGCTTTTATTACTCCAAGCACCGTATTTTCCCAAAGCTCCTCGCAGTCGCCTAAGTTTATTAAATTGTGATTGTTTGTATAATAGTATTTAAGAGCAGCTAAATAATTCTTTTCGGCGAAGGCGAAATCATCGGAACCGTCTTTTGTTCCTTTATGTTGATCAGAGAAAATGATGAACTTATCTTGAGGATTTACAGATAAAACCTTTCCTTTTTTGCCGGGATCGGTAAGCAAACTTTGATACAGATCATTCAGTTGCTCATGAACCCTTGATTTATCCGGCTTGGAAGAATATTTGTTTGCGAGGTATGCAATAGGCTTTCTGAACAATCTTCTTACTAATTCTCGCATCTTCTTCCATAACTCTAGATTTTTAAAATTGTTGGCTCGGTTAAATGATTGCTCAAAACAAAAATCCCCCGCTTATTAAAGGCGAGGGATTTATCGGCAGATAATGTTACAAATGTAAAGCCTTTTTCTCGTTTAAGGTGTACTCGTAAATGTTCTCTTAATTACCGAATTGTGTGTAACCGGCTTTTACTTTATAGCCAAAGAAGTTTTCAGCCATTCTATAATATTTGCGCAATCATCAGGACTTATTGCTTCTCCGTATTCCGGCATTAAAGAAGTAGGAGAACTCTCAAGCTTTTTGATATCTTTTCTTAAGAAATTTTTGTCCATTCCACCGGGTTGGCGAATTACAACGCTTCCCGCAGACTCATTTACCAAAACACCCGTATAAGTTTCGTTATTGGTCGTGGTAACCACATAAATTTCATAACTCGATGAAATCTTCTCGTTGGGGAAGAGGATACTTCTAAGCAAAGTTTCCTTCGAATTTTTATACGCTAATTTTAAATCCGGGCCCACAGAAACGCCAATATTATTAACGCGATGGCAGGTTGAACACATTTGCTTAAACACGGTTTCTCCTTTTTTAGGATCGTGTTCTCCCCCTAAAGCTTGTGCATATTTTGCATAAATTGCCTCTTTATCTTGATCAACTGCTTTATCCAATTCCGCCTCGACCCGAGGACGAAGGTGACTGTCGGCTCGTTCTAACAGTCGTGTTCTTTGCAGTTCGGTGAGTGCATTTACCGAAATCATTTTATTTGAAATTGCTTCAACCAACTGATTTAGCCGGGTCCCTTTGGAAATTAAAGCATCGAGGATGGATAGCTTTACCGTAAGATTTGCTGTAGGCCAAGCAGCTATAAGTGAATTTGCCGCAAATTCATCAGGCGAATCTGCAAGTAAGGCGATCGCCGCAAGTCGCTGTTGTGTTTCAAGCTTTGCATCTCGGGCATCGGCGGCGGCCTTCTTACGAATACTATCCAAAGCTTTAGAATCACCTAAATTCAACTTTCCGGCGAGTGCAACGGCTTGTCCCTGCACTGCCAAATCTTTTGCCCGAATCATCTTATTTAAAGCGCTTTTAGCTTCGACAGATAAAGAAATATTCTTAAGATCTTGACTCAGGCCTTTAAGTGCATTTGCTTGGGCAACGCTCGTTTTGGCATTTGCTATTGCGATAAGAGCGGATGAAATTTCACGGCTGTCTTGTCCGGCTGAAATACTTGCAGCCAAAGGTTCAAGAAGCATATTACTGTTTCGCCCCGGATCCTTAAGCAAAGCGGAAAGCATGGTTACCGCACGATTATTAACTCCTGTCATTATCGCGTCCGGCATCCAACGAATATTAGCGTGTTTTTTTGCAAGATTTACTAAAGCATCAAAAACTTCTTTATCCTCACTGTATCCTAAACTTAAAGCAAGTTGCAGCAGCATGCGCTCGTCATTTATGGTGCTACTCAGTTTGCCGAGCCTTCTAGCGATTATAACATCGCTTTTAAGAACTGTATCTTCTCGTCTCAACGTGTTTATGAAATCGAGTGTTGCTGTCGCAGCACTTAAGTTTGTTATTGATATTCTTCTTTTTATAAGAGCAGATGCATTTGGTCCTTGTTGTTCCCACAATAATCTTTCTGCTGTTTGCCGATGCCAGTAATGGGGGCTTTCAAGTTCTTCTTCAAGATTTGCTTTTGTTAAATCTACTTTTTCCGTTTGGGCCAAAGATTTAGCACTTGTCGCACTGACTCGCCAGATTCTTCCTTTATCAATACCGTGATTTACACCGTATTGCTGTTGCATAAATCGAGGCACCGCAGAATAATCTTCGATGATTTCGCGGTACATATCAGTAATATAAAGCGATCCGTCGGGAGCGTGAACAATAGAAACCGGTCGGAACCACGAATCCGTACTTACTAAAAATTCTGATTTTTGTTCAGCCGAAGCTCGTCTCACTTTTAACGAGGGCCCTTCGTGTTCAACAATGCTTCTGTGAATAAGACATTGGGCAGGTTCGCAAACAAAAAGATTGCCGCTAAATTCAGCCGGAAAAGTATTGTCTTGATAAATAAGCGGGCTGCAGCAGGATGTAAAGTAACCTTCCGCTGCGCTTTCAGCAATTCCATATTGGTCGTATAATTTACGCCAGCCTTCCTGATTGCTGCGAGCTAATTTCCACGGGTGAACGGCAGCCGCAGGAAAAACAGTCGAAAAATCTGAAGCATCCGCTTCGAGCGAAGAAATTGATGCGTTAGGATTACGGCTTAAGTATTTCCATTGGATGGGGATTGCGTATAATGCATGTTTCCAGGTATTGGTAAAAAAACTTTCTCCATCTGCCGTAAAAGCATGGCCGATAGTATGTGTGCTTCCGGTAACGGGTTCAATTGCCGAGCCGTCTGCTCGTATTCGAAAATTCGAACCGGGTAAATCTACCGGCTCTTTTAAATGCGCACCTGTTATGCGTCCGCCATTCCAGCCTCGCCCGAAGTAAATCCAGCCGTCGGGGCCCCATTGCGGTGCATTTATTCCTCTTTCCAAAGCTCCGCTTTGAAACCCCTTAAATAAGCTTTCAATAACTTCGGCTTTGCCGTCGTTGTCTTTATCGGCTATGTAAATTATTTCGGCTTGTCCGGCGACTATAATTCCACCCCCGGCAGCACACAAACCGTAAGCAGGAGGGAGTTGGTCCGCTAATACTTCAACCTTGTCCATTAAGCCGTCACCGTTTGTGTCCGTCAGTCGCTTTATAGTTCCGTAAGTACCTGTTTCCGCGGCTTTTTTATACCGAGGCGCGGCCTGAACTCGTTGTACGATTGTATCAAGTTTGCCGGTTTTATTCAAATCTTCAACTTCAAGTTGCCCTTCTAAGTTGTAACCGTGCAATTCGCTCACATACATCCGGCCTTTCTCGTCCCAACATACTTGAGTCGGCTCTTGGATTAAAGGTTCGGACGCAACAAGTTCAATTTTAAAACCCTCTGCTATTTTGAATAGTTTAAGGGCTTCTTGGGGAGAAAGAGGCTTAGGCGCATTTGCGGGTATCGCAATTCTACTGCTGTCGGAATCCGTTTTTTTAACGTTTTGTATGGGAGCTCTTTTTGCTGAAAAGCAACCGAACAAAAAAGTTATAATGATTAATTGCGGAAATATTTTGCCGGGCTTTTTTAAAATGAGTTTTTTAATTATATAGTTGGGCATAGAAATTTATCAGCAAGAGTTGAATAAACGGATTTTTATTTTTCCGCTGACGCAGCTTCAAAAAAGGTGCTTTTAAGGATTAATCATAATATGAGCTCTCGGCGTTCCCGGAAACATTAGCCAAGGCATACCTGCTTCGCCGGGCTGTAAAGATAAGCCGGTGCTCTCGGGAGTAGCGTAGGGAGTATAAATCACATAACGCAGATAACCTTTCTTTACACTTGCTTGGGCAACATCATAATCTCCCGGTTTTGCTGAATAAACGTACAAAGTAGCAGGCTGTCTAGGCATGTGAAGCTTACCCGCTTTTACCTCTTCGTCACGCGTATCAGGTTTTCCGGCAGCTTTTAAGTCACGTCCGCGTTTCATAAAAGGTTCTAATTCTTTATGGTAACAAGCTACGCTTAAGCCTTCTTGCTTCGGATCGTCGGCCAAGCAAATTAATTCGTTCTTTCCTTGTTTTAATAATACAAATTCCCCTTTCGGAGAATAACCGTAAACAGTAACCTCGGCCCTTTTATCTTCAGGTGCGGCTAATCGGGCCAGCTTAATTTGATTTTCGGCTGAAGGCACCGTTTGCGACTTTACTGACAGGATTATTAAAAATAGGCCAATAACTAAGATTGGAGTTTTCATAAGCATACAGGATTTAAATTTGGTCACTAAAACTACGAACTATAGCTTGACGAGGCAAGTATTTTCGATACCTCCGAGCTTTTTTATATTTTAGGAGCTCATGAAACAATCACTCTTATTAGTTGCATTTATTTTTTCGGCCGGCTTGTCTCAAGCCCAAGCCCAACGGCTCTCATTCGGGGATATGGAAAAGGCTTTAAATTTTACTCTTATTGAGACTGAAGAAAGCTTATTTTTAAAGGGTTACTCGTTTGCAGGAAACGATACTTTAAATAACGGTGGTGTTATGCATAACTTTACTACCCGGGGAAAGACCGTAAAAACAGCGAAATCTTTATCAAAAGCGATTTATGAGAACTCATTAGAGAAAGGCTATGTTCAATACGTAACTTATGAAGCAGGGGAGTTTCAAACTTTGCGGAAATTGATGATAGAAAATAGCTTTACTAGAACCGACAACGACAAGATCAGCGAAAACTCGGTCTATATAAAGGATAATTTGGAAGTCAAATTCGTGACGGATGAATCTGATAAAAATCGAGCTTTTATAGTTACTCTAACAACTAAGGGCGGTGTTCCTTTAAAGAAACAGACTAGAAAGTTGAGTTTAAAAAGTCTCCTAAAACCTGACTAAGTGTAGTTCTCGATTTCGGAAACTAATCCTTTACAACCGATCATCCTCAAAGCGCCACAAAATTGAATATAGGACTCACATATAACTTTAATCAACTTTACTATTTCTTGAATTAATGAAACAAATAGGTCTTTATATTGCAGCCGTTTCTTTACTTATTTCTTGTTCTCCAAACACTCCGAAAAAGCTGCCCATTTTGGGTAACCGAGAACCGGTGGAAAGAAACGTAAACGGAAAAATGGTCAGCGATACAATTTATCAAACAATACCTCACTTCAACTTTATAAACCAAGACAGTTCATCTTTAACTGATAAAGATTTCGCAGGCAAGGTGTATGTGGCCGATTTCTTTTTTACTTCTTGTCCGAGCATTTGTCCGACTATGCATCGCAATATGCTTAAAGTTTACAAACAGTTTACAGGCATTGACGATGTTAAAATACTGTCACATTCTATTGATACTAGGTATGATGTTCCTTCACGATTAAAAAAATATGCAGCAAAATTAGGCGTATCGGGAGATAAATGGGAATTTGTAACCGGCGAAAAGGACTCAATTTACAACATTGCTAAAACAAGTTATCTCGCTGCTGTCGGCGAAGATAAAAGTGCCCCGGGCGGATATATGCACCAAGGGTGGTTCATATTAGTTGATAAGGAGAAACATCTACGCGGTGCTTACGACGGTACTAATTCGGCCGAGGTTGATAAGCTGATCGGGGATATACAGCTACTTTTAGAT
Organism: Sphingobacteriaceae bacterium; assembly: GCA_043763625.1. Classification (GTDB taxonomy): domain Bacteria; phylum Bacteroidota; class Bacteroidia; order Sphingobacteriales; family Sphingobacteriaceae; genus Rubrolithibacter. The sequence goes on from JAYULL010000110.1 coordinate 47,346, forward strand.
GAATATAAGAAATAGTGTTTTGCTCTTTTGTGGGACTCTTGTTTGGATAGTTATATCTTGTTCCTGTCAAAGCGATCAACAGATAACTTATGCCAGATACTATTTGAGCGGCAAAAACCTTTATATTAAACATTGCCAGAACTGCCATGGGGTAAAAGGGGAGGGTTTGGGTGGTTTAGTTCCTCCGCTTACTGATTCCGTTTATATAAAAAATAGATATGTTAAGATTCCTTGCATTATCAAAAACGGACTGAAAGGAGAAATTGCAATAAACGGTAAAAGCTTTAAAGAAGAAATGCCGGCTAACATGCAATTGGCTAATATCGAAATTGCCGAAATAGCAACTTATCTCACTAATTCTTTTGGGAATAAGCTTGGCGTGTATAGTGTTATTCAAGTTGATTCCAATATGAAAGATTGCCGATAAGAATCAATAGGATTTAACTTCATTGTTGATGATGTTTTTCCAAAGCATCGATAATTATCGTAATTTTGGAAATTGCAAGCCGTTCTATCGCTGTTCGCTTCCGCGAAAAGAGGAAAGTCCGGGCAACACAGAGCATCTCGCTTCCTAACGGGAAGGACCCGAGAAATCGGGGACGGAAAGTGCCACAGAAAAAATACCGCTTCGAGCAATCGGAGTAAGGGTGAAAACGTGAGGTAAGAGCTCACGGCATTTTCGGGTGACCGGAATGGCGGTAAACCCCGGGAGTTGAAAGACCAAATAAGTCCCGATTTCGGAGTGGCTCGCTCCGGTGCTTCATGCCGTCGGGATGGGTAGGTCGTTAGATCTCACAGGCAACTGTAAGGCGAGATAAATGATAGAAATCCTGCAAAGGAAACAGAACCCGGCTTACAGGCTTGCAATTTATTTCTCTCAAAATAAGACTCCTGTGAGCCAAAAAAGTTTTAGTAAAACAATCTTTATATTCGCAGCGTTTTCAACATGCTTCCCGATCCGGAAAGCCTATCTGTTCTTATGGCCAAAGTTTTAATTATTGATGATGAAAGAGCTATCCGCAATACCTTGCGTGAAATTCTTGAATACGAAGATTACGAAGTTGAAGATGTTGATAATGGGATAGACGGTTTAGAATTAATCAGGAAAAGCGATTTCGACCTTGTATTGTGCGATATAAAAATGAACCGCATGGACGGGATGGAAGTGTTGTCGGAAGGTTTAGCTTTTAAGCCGGATCTTCCATTCATAATGATCTCCGGGCATGGAACTATAGAAACTGCCGTAGAAGCCAGCAAAAAAGGGGCTTTTGATTTTATCTCCAAACCTCCCGACTTAAACCGACTGTTAATTACGGTAAGAAATGCGTTAGAACGCGGAAATCTGGTAACCGAAACTAAAGTTCTAAAACGAAAGGTAACCAAGGTTCGCGAGATACTGGGTAACTCGCCGGCTATTTCTAAAATTAAGGACACTATTGACCGAGTAGCACCCACAGATGCTCGAGTGCTTATAACCGGAGCCAACGGAAGCGGTAAAGAGTTAGTAGCACGTTGGTTGCACGAAAAATCAAACCGGTCCGGCGGGCCGATTATTGAGGTGAATTGTGCCGCAATTCCTTCTGAATTAATCGAAAGTGAATTGTTTGGCCATGAAAAGGGGTCGTTCACATCCGCGGTAAAGCAACGGATCGGTAAGTTTGAACAAGCCAACGGCGGCACTTTATTTCTTGACGAAATTGGGGATATGAGTTTATCCGCACAAGCAAAAGTTCTACGTGCTTTACAGGAAAGTAAAATCACTCGTGTTGGCGGCGAAAAGGAAATTGAGGTAGATGTCAGAGTCGTGGCGGCAACAAATAAAGACATACTTAAAGAAATTGATGCAGGCAACTTCCGTATGGACCTTTTTCACCGCCTTAGTGTAATTCTGATCCATGTTCCTAGCCTCATCGAACGGAAGGATGATATTCCGCTTATTGCAGAAAATTTCTGCGAAGAAATTTGCAATGATTACGGCATGCCACTCAAAAGGTTTTCAGAGTCCGCTGTTGAAGCGCTTAGATCATTGCCATGGACCGGTAATATTCGAGAGTTACATAACATGGTTGAGCGTTTAATAATTTTAAGTGATAAAACCATTACAGATAATGACGTTCGCACATTTGCCAATCCTTCTTCGGCTCCGGCTCAACCGGTTGCAGGAAACGGAGCGAGCACCGGGCCTCAACTAAATTTCGATAAGTTTGCAAATTTTCAGGAATATAAAGATTATGCCGAAAAAGAATACATCAAATACAAACTTGAGAAAAACACGTGGAACGTGTCTAAAACAGCCGATGATATAGACATTCAAAGAAGTCACCTCTACAGTAAAATTGAAAAATACGGTTTAAAGCGATCAGAATAATGCCGGCTACTCAACTAGGATTCGAGCGATGTCATGAAATCCACGCTCGGTAGCAAGGTAAGAAGGTGTAAGTCCTGCATCGTTTCGGGCACCTACATCGGCTCCTGCCTCCAGAAGTAAAATAAGCATTTCTATATTGCCGTGTTGAGCCGCAGCATGTAAAGGCGTAAAGCCTGCTTGTTGCCTTATATTAACTTCAGCTCCGGCTTCAAGCAAAATTTTTGTTATATCAAGGTTGTTTGCTGCCACTGCCGAGTGTAAAGGGTAAACTTGAAAGCTATTCGTCGAGGGCAGATTAACCTCAGCTCCTTTAAGCAAAAGATAACGGGCAATTTCTTCGTGGCCGAAATAGCAAGCTAAGCCAAGTGGAGTAAACCCGTCTTCGGAAAAGGCATTTATAGCATCGGGATGTCGGTATATATGACTGGCAACCCAATCAAATCTACCAACCGCTGCTGCTTCAAATATATCAGGTTCGCCTACGTATTTTAAAAGCAGTATAGATATTTCAGGCTTTTTGTAATAACACGATAAGAGCAAAGGGGACATTTTAGAACTCGTTTTTTCTTCTGCCAATTCGGGAGAAACATCAAGGAGTTGTTTTAAAGCTGCAGTATCTCCCTTTTGTATGAATTCTTCAAGTAACTCGAGGCCCATCTTATTCGATATAAGTGTAGATTTTATTCAATATTACTAAAATTATTAAAAAAGCAGTATTAAGGGTAAAATTAACGCCGGGCTACGCCCTGTTTTTACTTATATTTACAGAAGCCGATTGCTAAGAACCCTTATATTTGTTGGATTGAACCCCTCGATTTTATAGAATGCCCGTTAAAGGAAATCAGTTTAAAACCAATACTTTTCGTGATGAACCTAAGCCGAAAATATTTAATCGTCCCGGGCGAGCTCAAAAAGAAAGGGCCGAAATACCGCCTTCGTTTTCCTTGGCCGACGGACGTATTATAAAAGTAGCAGGGCTTTTTTTTCTGATTCTTTCTCTGTACTTTTTAATAGCTTTCACTTCATACCTTTTTACTTGGCAGGAGGATCAAAGCTACGTGATGGATTCGAATGGAGGTTGGAGCAACCTTTTGAAAACCCAAAAGGAACTTGAAGCTGCCGGATTGAAAGATAAAATTGTGGAAAATTGGTTGGGTAAAGTCGGTTCATTACTTTCCCATCAGTTTATTTACGAGTGGTTCGGAGTAGCATCATTTATTTTTATAGCCGTATTTTTTATTATCGGATACCGGTTGCTTTTTAAGGTAAGACTTTATGCTGTTTCTAAAACCTTAGGTTATTCATTTTTTTTGATTTTGTTTACGTCGTTGACCTTGGCCTATTTTCACAGCTTTTTTCTGGATTATCCCCATTTTTTAGAAGGTGAATTAGGCTTTTGGAGTAATCGCTTACTTGAAACGCAAATCGGTGATGCAGGCGTTGCCGGATTGATAGCATTTGCCGGATTAACGGCATTGATTGTAGCTTATAATATAGATTTTAAAATTCCCGGGAGGAAAACTCGGTTAGTTTCCGAAGAGCCGAATCACGAATCCGAATCTATAGAACTCGAGCGTGAAGATGATTTCAGATCTGAACCGGTAGAGTTTGATTTACCCGGTAAAAATAACTCAGTTTTAAACTCAATCAAAGCAGGAGAAGAAAACACAGTAGAGTTTGAGCCGTTGCAAAGGCCTTTACAACAACAAAAAATTGCTCCGGTATTAGAGGTTAAAGATGGCCCCGAAGAGGAACTTATTTTAGCCGACAGGTTGAACTCGTCCTTAGAAACCGGTTTAGCAAATAGTCCTAAACCAGAGCCGGAGTTGACCATTGAAAAAGGAGAAGAAGAAAAGAAAGCGGCAGGTTTGGTAGAACAGTTCGGCGAATACGATCCTAAGCTCGATCTTTCTTCTTATCGGTATCCGCATTTGGATTTGCTGGAGAATTACGGCTCCAACAAAATTTCCGTTAATCCGGAAGAACTGGAGGTAAATAAAAATAAAATTGTAGAAACACTTAATCACTACAATATCGAGATTGAGAAGATTAAAGCAACAATAGGGCCCACGGTTACGCTTTACGAAATAATTCCGGCCCCGGGCGTACGCATCTCTAAAATAAAAAACTTGGAGGATGATATTGCTTTAAGTCTTGCCGCTTTGGGAATTCGGATTATTGCCCCGATGCCGGGAAAAGGCACTATTGGCATCGAAGTACCGAATCAGCATCCGGAAATGGTACCGATGCGTTCTGTTATGGCTACCGAAAAGTTTCAAAACACTACGATGGATTTGCCCATTGTGTTGGGAAAAACTATTTCAAATGAGGTTTATATTGCTGATTTAGCAAAGATGCCTCACCTTTTAGTTGCAGGCGCAACCGGGCAGGGAAAATCTGTCGGAATTAATGCGATACTTGTTTCGTTGCTCTATAAAATGCATCCCGCCCAACTAAAGTTTGTTCTTGTTGATCCGAAAAAAGTTGAACTAACGCTTTTCAGGCAGATAGAACGCCATTTCTTAGCTAAACTTCCGGGAGAAGAAGACGCTATAATAACCGATACCAAAAAAGTTATCAATACACTTAATTCACTTTGTATTGAGATGGATCAGCGGTATGACTTGCTTAAGAACGCTCAAGTTAGGAATCTGAAGGAATACAACGCAAAATTTATTCGCCGCAGATTAAACCCTAACGATGGTCATCGGTTCTTACCTTTCATAGTATTGATAATAGATGAGTTTGCCGATTTGATGATGACAGCAGGAAAAGAAGTTGAAACCCCGATTGCCAGGCTGGCCCAATTGGCCAGAGCAGTTGGAATACATCTCGTCATTGCAACTCAGCGTCCTTCGGTTAATATCATAACCGGAACGATCAAAGCTAACTTTCCGGCGAGATTAGCATTCAGAGTTTTATCTAAAATAGATTCAAGAACCATTTTAGACACCGGAGGTGCAGATCAGCTTATAGGCAGGGGAGATATGCTTTTAGCTACCGGAAGCGAATTAATCAGGCTCCAATGCGCTTTTGTTGATACTCCTGAAGTTGAAAAAATATCAGAGTTTATCGGTTCCCAAAGAGGCTATCCCTCCGCCTGGTATTTGCCTGAGTACGTGGATGAAAATGCTGAAGGAGGAAGTTTAAAAGATTTTAATCCGGAAGATCGAGATCCGCTTTTTGAAGATGCAGCCAAGTTAATAGTACTGCATCAGCAAGGATCAACTTCCTTGATCCAGCGAAAATTGAAACTTGGTTATAACAGAGCGGGGAGAATTATAGATCAATTGGAAGCAAGCGGAATTGTAGGTCCGTTTGAAGGCAGCAAAGCTCGCGAGGTTCTTATTCCTGATGAATATGCATTGGAGCAATTTTTCGACAATTTAAACAACAATCAAAGGTAGAGATGGGAAGTAAATTAATGGTGTTGGTATTCGGTTTGATATTTAGTTTAGGAAAAACATTTGCTCAAACTGATTTAAAAGCGAAAGCTATTTTGGCAGAAGCAAGTAAAAAGTATAAGTCGTTTAATATAGTTAAAGCAAATTTTACATATTCAATTGTTAGCCCCCAATCAGATATTAATCAAACCGGAAAGGGCACTCTATACGCTAAGTCGAAAGAGAATAAGTATAATGTACAATTGAAGGATCAAGATTTGATTAGTGACGGAAAAAGCCAATGGACTTATTTGAAAGAAGATAGGGAAGTACAATTAAGCGATGTAGATAACAAACAGGATGCGCTGAATCCGGCAAGGCTTTTCACTATTTATGAAAAGGGTTATAAATACTTATACGTAGGCCAAAGTAAGATTAGCGGTAAAACTTTTTACTCTATTGACCTTACTCCAACAGACAGCAAGCAACCATTTTTTAAAGTGAGGTTGAGTATCGATAAAATATCAAAGCTTATACGTAAAGCTGAAATATTCGATAAAAGTGGAAACCGATACACTTATACAATTGACTCCTTTATCCCAAATATTAAGGTTCCGGAAACTGTTTTTTCATATAACTCGATTAAAAATCCGGGGGTAGAAGTAGTTGATTTGAGATAGTAAGCTTTAATTCTAGACCTTAAATCTTACTTATACTTACATAAATACGAGGACTGCCCTTTTGATCTGACTTTAAATTTAACATTAGACGCAACTTGAAACTTTTCCCCGGCTGCATAAGTCTTCCAAGAAGTTTCTCCCGGAAGTAAAGCTGTTAATTCACCTTCAATAACAATCATTGTTTCTTCGGTAGAAGTCCCGAACTCATATTCCCCTTCCTCCATAACTCCCACAGTTGATTTGCCTTCTATGGTAGTATAACCTAAAGATTTCACAGTTCCGTTGAAATATTCGTTGTTAGCAATCATATAGTTTTTCTGCAAGTATAAAAAATGATAAAAAGGTAATAAAGATGTCGCTAATAAGGTAAGGAAAGCAGTAGTTTATTAAGTTCGGCCGAAATGACATCGTTATCAGGCATAACAATATCTTCGTATAAATCAGACCAAGTTTTGTATTTTTCTGAATGGTGTTTCAACATATCAGAAAAGGCCAAATAGGCGCATTGCTCAAGCACTTTAAAACTGTCTTGATCGGTTGTTATCCCTTTTAAATCAAACTCTGTTTTGGTTTCGAGCCTCGATATTATATCGCCTCCTGAATTTTCTATTCGATAATAAATAGATACCCAAAAACGTCTTACATCATTTTGAGGATGAGAAATATCGAAAACGAACTTTACTAAGTTCCGGCAGCTCCCGTCTTTAATAGACTCCTTGTTCAGGTAAAACTCCTGCAGACCGCTACCGCCCGCATTTTTTATAGATGCCCGCATGTTCTTTTGTTATACTGTTAATCAACAGTATAAATACTAAGCCTTAAAGATTTAAATTAATTAGTGTGTACAGAACTTTTTTCAAATCTATAATTAAATTGAGGAAAACATAATTATAGTGTAGAAAATTAAAAAGTTTTTTGAGGGCAGGTAACTTTGTATCTATTATTAAGTAATAGACCCAATACAATTTCGTGGGATCCTCTACTCACCGTCTTTAGATCGGAGGTAGTAAAATCGTACGAATAGCTCAAATTGAATAGATGGCTAAGATTAAACCCAAGCAAGCCGGCAAACGAATCGTCTTTCCGATAACTTCCGCCAACCCAGAAACGATCTTGAAATGCAACTTTGAAATTTGCATCGTAAGAAGTGGGAGCCGGAGAAACGTATTTTACCATTACAGACGGAATAGCAGCTATATTTTCGCTTAAGAAAAACTTATAACCTGCGGTAAAAAACATATGCGGTGAAAGTTTTCCGGTATTGCTTCCTTCGACTGACCCGAAATTTAATTTTTGACTTAACAATTGCCTGGCAGATACTCCGGCAAAAAATGTCGGTCCGTAAACCCAAATTCCCGCTCCTAAATCAGGTGTGGTTTGGCTGCTGTTTCCGGTAATTGCCGGATCTACTGTGTTTTCTTCTCCTAATACGAGTTTTGAAGTATTTAAATCTATTTTTGATATACCGGCTGCTATCCCGACAGAGATATTCAGTTTTTCAGTAAGGCCCAAGTGATAGGCATAAGTAGCGTTTAAATCGGTACGGCTTAAGGGGCCGCTTTTGTCAATGACGGCATGTAAACCTACACCGTGATGCGGCTCGGAGGCCATATATGTTTGAACAAAGTTTCGATTCATCGGGTTATTTCCTTTTTCGGGAAATCCGGTGGCATCACCGTTTGTAAACTTATTCCCGATTGGAGCATTTGCCGAAATGTAGGTAGTAACAGGACCACCATCGAGGCCGTTCCATTGATCGCGGTAGCCGCCTTTAACATCAATATAATTTTCGATGCCGGAAAGAGCAGGGTTGAGAAGATAATTGTTGAAAATATATTGGGTATATTGAGGAAGTTGTTGCGCAAAAACTCCACCGGAAGGCAGTGTTAGACAGAAAAAAATAAAAAGTTTCCTCATCAGTTCGGGTTAGCAGTAATTACGCACTCAATCTATCTCAAATATAAACCGTAAATACTTGCAATACAATAACTGCAACAACAATTATAAAAGCGAGAAATTAAGCGTGCGGGTATTTTTTGAAAAGGCTATTGATTTTTAGGTGAATTACTCCCAAAAAAGCTTCCCTGAAAATTCTGGTGCTCATCTTTGAGGTTCCTTCGGTGCGGTCGGTAAAGATTATGGGAACTTCAACTACCTTAAAGCCATGTCGGATGGCGGTGAATTTCATCTCTATTTGAAATGCGTAACCTATAAATTTTATCTGATCAAGATCTATCGTTTCGAGAACTTTACGGCGGTAGCATTTAAATCCTGCCGTAGCATCCTGAATATGGATTCCTGTAATAAACCTTACATAAACCGAGGCGAAATACGACATAAGTACTCGGCTCATCGGCCAATTTACTACGTTAACTCCTTTTACATAACGCGAGCCTATTGCCATGTCGGCACCCGTGTTACATGCCTCTAAAAGTTTCAACAAGTCCTCAGGGTTATGAGAAAAGTCGGCATCCATCTCAAACACGAACTCATATTGTCGCTGCAATGCCCACTTAAAACCATGAATATATGCTGTTCCTAATCCGAGCTTTCCTTTTCGTTCTTCGATAAACAGTTTTCCGGCAAATTCTCCGTGCAAACGTTTCACTATTTCGGCTGTGCCGTCGGGTGAACCGTCATCAACAATTAGAACATGAAAAGTATGCGGCAAAGAAAAAATCTTACGAATAAGTTTTTCAATGTTCTCCTTTTCGTTAAAAGTCGGAACTATGACTAAACTGCTCTCTAACGGCACTTAGGTTTTTTTGGCGAATATAGTTAAAGAAATAAATTATTCCTTATTGACCATGCGGAGCATTGGCCGCTGTTAACAGTTCGGCTTCGGGATCAACTAAATAATTTCTTTCTTTTAACCGGGGAGATATTATCATGTAAATAACACTGAAAACAAAGATTAATCCGACGAAGAACCAATAATAATCGGCGCCTTCTAAGCGAGCAAAGAATCCTCCATTATAAATACTGCTGTTAATTAGAGCCGTAAAAACATTGCCGAGAGCAACGGTTAATAGCCATATTGCGGTCATTGTACTCTTCATGGACTTAGGCGCTTGCGTATAGGCATATTCTAATCCGGTTATCGAAACCAATACTTCGCCTGCGGAAAGAATCATATAAGCTAAAACTTGCCACCACACAGAGGGATGCCCTCCGGCGTCGATCTGCATTTGAAGCAAAGCAATAACAACGAAAGAAAGTCCCGTTAAAACTAATCCGGCACCAATTCTTCTTAAGGGGGTGGCTTTCAGTCCGATTCGATCGAAAAAAGGGTAAATCCAATAATTGAATACAGGGATAAAGACAAGCAAAAAGAAAGGATTGACCGTTTGCACTTGTTCCGGCAATAGTTTAAATCCGAATACTTCAAGGTTAAGTTTAGTTGCTTGTATAACCCATTCGGAAAGATTTTGATCCCACATGGCCCAAAAAATAGGAGCAAAGGCGAAAACGGCCATCACGCGATAAACTGCCTTTATTCCTTCTACCTTTTCCGGTTCAAATTTTCCTTTTGCAACATCCAGCCACTCTTGGCCCTTTTTCCTTTTCCCTAAATTAAAAAAGGCGTAAAGTGATATAAAAACAAAGTTGTCTCTTTTGATTCCGGAAGGCGGAACCTTTACATATTTATTTCTTCCCAAAAAGAAAGTAACTGTTGCCAGAGCCATCAAAATTCCCGGAACTCCGAAGGCCACACTTGCACCATATTTGTTATAAAGCACCGGAATCAGAACAGTTGAGAATACAGAACCGGCATTTATACTGAAATAGAACCATCCGTAAGCTTTAGACATCAAATGTTGATTGGTTTTGTCGAACTGATCACCTACGTTGGCAGAAACCGCAGATTTAATTCCGCCTGCACCTATTGCGACTAATACTAATCCGTATCTAAACCAAACAAAATCGGTGTCAAATGCGGAGAGAAATAAATGACCGATGCAGTAGATTATCGATACATAGAGAATAACTTTGTATTTTCCGAAAAACCAGTCGGCAGCAATTGCTCCCAGAAAGGGCAATGTATAGGCTAAGGAAATAAAAAAATGAGTTGCTTCATTAGATTGTGCCTCGGCTACTTTTTGAAGGTCAGGATTCCCGGTAGGATTAAAAAATTGAGCGATCAAAAAAGTGGGTAAAATGGCTCGCATTCCGTAGAAACTAAAACGTTCAGCGGCTTCGTTTCCTATAATAAAAGGTATACTGCTTGGAAATTTTGCTTTTCGATCAGGTGAAATCGGGTTAGTATCGGTCATGGTTATCCGTTTGGATTTTAAATCAAATAAAAAGAAAGAATGTTTGATTGCTAATGAAGTTTCTTCTTAACCTCAACAGGTTTTTTTGGGTCGTTAAATAAGGCATCACGCTCGGCCGGATCGTTCTTTAAATTTAAATCCTCTATAAATTTCCATTTGCCGTTTACAAGCTTAAACCCATCGTAAGACATATCCGGACCGTACATATCGAATTTCCCCTTCATCTTCGGATCCGGCGGGGCTAGGTGATCAAATACTAGTTTTCCTTCTTTCGGAATATAGTTTAGCAGCATAGAAACCTGCCTCGAATATTCGAAAACCATACGGTTTTTGTTTTCATATTCCTTGTTTCCCTCAAAAATCGGCATACCCATAACCGCTTTCCCGTCTTTAAAATAAAGCACATCAATTACTTTCTTAGTGCTTTTGGTATTATTGCCTTTCCATCCTAACAAAATGTAATAGGGGGTTTTAACGTTGTAAGTAACCGGGATTATTTTATAATACTGCGAACCGTACCATTGCTCGTTTGAGGTAACAGTATCCGCCGGTTTAGAAATTTTAGGCGAGTAATCTATCAAAGGAAACAACTTGAGCTTGCCGTCGGAATTGTTCATTTGAATAGTGCCGTAAAAGCGATAGGACCCGTCATTGTTCATCACGTGCCAAGTAAAAATTTTAAAACGCATATCGGGAGAAGCAAGCACCGAAACGGTTTTAAGCGATTCGAAGCTATAATTAAAAGAACCGGGAGTTTTTAACGCGTTTACCAGAGTTTTAATCAGTTTGTAATTGTAGTTGTAGCGTTCGGGTTCGTTTTCGTTATTAATTACCTCTCGGCTATAGTTCTTTAGGCTGTCTTCGCAACTTTTAAGTTGCTGCTTATATTTTAATGAGGCGGAATGCTGGGCAAAAACAAAATTTGTAGCAAAAAGACTTAGTATAAAAAAAAGCTTTTTCATTCTGTAAAGGTTGTTAAACAAATAGAAGTAACAGCTTGATTTCGTTTTTACGAACGTGCTTAAACTTCGTTATAAAAAACCTCCCTGAAATTTACACATCGCAGGGAGGGATCATAGCACCTAACCAAAAAATTAAAATATCTGTATTGACTGTAAAGTTTGTTAAAGGATTAATCGTACACTAATTTTCGTTCTATTTTTGTGTCATGGCCGAAGATTTAAAAATTTTAAAAGGAGTCGACAAAGCCGGAGCATATTTATCTTTAATTCCGCAAATCGAAGCGCTTATATCTAACGAAAGTAATTTGATTGGCAACCTTGCTAACATAGCGGCAGCGCTAAAGGAGCAATTTGATTTCTTTTGGGTAGGATTTTATATAGTTGAAGGAGATGAACTGATTTTGGGGCCGTTTCAGGGCCCTGTTGCGTGTACACGTATTGGAAGAGGAAAGGGCGTTTGCGGAGCTTCTTGGCTACGAAAGGAAACTTTAGTAGTGCCGGATGTAGAAGCTTTTTCCGGTCACATTGCCTGTAGCTCTCTTTCGAAATCAGAAATTGTTATCCCGGTTTTTAAAGGGAATGAAGTTGTGGCAGTATTAGATGTAGACAGCAAATCGTTGATTGATTTTGATGAAACCGACCGGCTATATCTCGAGCAAATCGTTTCGTTAATACAGTTCGGATAATGGCAAAGCTACCGGTAGAATTTTACCGTCGGGAAGACGTATGGCTGATAGCTCGCGAACTTTTAGGAAGAGTATTGTTTACCTCAATTGCCGGCGAACTTACTGCCGGAAGAATAGTTGAAACGGAAGCCTATGCCGGACCGGAAGACCGCGGTTCGCATGCTTATAATAATCGACGCACTGCCCGAAATGAAATGATGTACTCAGAAGGAGGAGTTGTTTACATGTACATATGCTATGGCATTCATGATATGCTAAATATTGTAACCGGTGCCGAAGGGTTTTCGCATGCAATTTTAATTCGAGCCACTGAACCTGTTGTCGGAATTGATATTATGCGTAGGAGGCGAAACTTGTATAACGCCGACTATCGCTTGTGCCAAGGGCCGGGAGCACTCAGTCAAGCTTTCGGATTAAACAAAACTTTTAACGGAAAAAGCTTAACGGGTGACGCAATTTGGATCAAGGACTCCGGGACTACATTTAACGACGATAACATTACAAGCTCCGGCAGAGTAGGGATGAATTTTGACGGACCTTATAAAACTATCCCTTGGAGGTATTATGTTAAAGGGAACCGGTTTGTAAGCAAACCGAGAAGTTAAGTATGCTAAAAATTGCTTTTGATCCCGGTTACATTCATCCTCTTCCGGAAGGACATCGTTTCCCGATGTTGAAGTATGAACTTATTCCGCAACAATTGCTTCATGAAGGTTTAATAAATCAAGAAAACCTGTTTTCGCCGATACCGGCAGATGAAGATTTTATATTGTTAGCACATGAGAAATTGTATTGGGAGCGTTTACGAGACTTAAAACTATCTCCTAAAGAAGAACGAAGAACAGGGTTCCCGTTATTTAAAACTTTAGTAGAGCGTGAGGTTCGAATTGCCGGAGGAACTGTGGAAGGATGTAAGTTCGCGCTAAAATACGGTGTGGCTTTTAACGTTGCCGGAGGAACTCATCACGCCGGAAGCAATTGGGGTGAAGGTTTTTGTTTGCTCAACGATCAGGCAATTGGTGCTCATTACCTTTTAAAGAAAAAGTTAGCCGAAAAAATCTTAATAATTGATTTGGATGTTCATCAAGGAAACGGGACGGCAGAAATTTTTACCGGAAATAGTGCAGTTTTTACTTTCTCAATGCACGCCGAAAAGAATTTCCCGTTTAGAAAGGAAAAATCAGATTTGGATATTGCCTTGCCGGAGGGAACAACAGATGATGAATATTTAAAAATTCTCGCGTGTACGGTTCCCGATTTAGTTAAGAAAGAACAGCCTGAATTTATTTTTTACCTCTCGGGAGTAGATGTTTTAGCTACCGATAAATTCGGAAAACTTAGCCTCACCCGCGGAGGTTGCCGAAAGCGTGATGAGCTGGTTTTATCTTTATGCAAAGAACTGAATGTCCCCGTTCAAGTTAGCATGGGAGGCGGTTACTCTCCTGATATTAATGATATTGTTGAAGCTCATTGCAATACGTTTCGTGTAGCCGATAAGCTTTTTTTCTGAAGGTCGGTGTCTTCAATATATCAAAGAACGGGTTGCTTAGGCAGGTTTTTCCAACCCGTCTCATTCGCACATTAGCGTTTTGAAAAATCTTTCAGGGTAACTGGAGCTTTCATTATTTCTCCGGTTCTTGGTACCGCTTGCTCAAAATATGAAACCTGATAAACAGCAAAATCGCAGAAATGAGTAAGCCCGCCGTCAATCCGTACCAAATTCCGGTTGCACCAATCTTTAGAACAATGCCCAGATAATAACCAAGCGGGAGGCCGATTATCCAATATGCAATAAATGTACACCAAGTGGGGATATTGACATCTCCCATTCCTCTTAAAATTCCGAGTCCCACAACTTGAGCTCCGTCAAAGAGTTGAAAGAATCCGGCTATTATTAAAAGTTGCGAAGCAATTAAAACAACTTTACTGTCTGAAGTATAAATCCAAGGAAGATATTGATGTAACGCGATAAATAATACGGCGGTGCCGGCCATAAAAGCAAATACAATATGATAATTGGAGATAGCAGAAAGTCGTAATTCTTTAAAGTTTCTCATCCCGAAGTTATTTCCGGTTTGGATGGCGGCTGCGGCAGAAATACCGCTTGCCATCATATACGTCATTGAAGCCATTGCAATTGCCACTTGATGAGCTGCTTGATCCGAAACCCCAATGATACCGATAATTATTGCTGCTCCGCCGAAAGCGCTTACCTCAAAAGTATATTGCAAAGCCACAGGCCCGCCGATTTGAAGAAGGTTTTGAATTCGTTTCCAACTTACTTTCAATCGAGCATCGGCAAGATATTTTTTAAAGTGTTGAGACTTTAATACATAAGCTCCCATTACCAAGGCCATTAGTGTTCGGTCTATCAAAGTGCTTAATCCAACTCCCTTTACTCCCATCGGGTCGATCCCGAACAATCCTTTCACGAAAGTTATTCCCAAAAGAATATTTATAACGTTTCCGATTATTGATATAACCATTGCTTGCTTAGTAAACCCTAATCCTTCGGCAAACTGCTTAAACGTGTTAAATACCATTAACGGAATTATAGACACCGCAAGCAGCATTAAATAGGGTTTGGCATGCACAATAACTTCAGGGGCCTGATGTAAATGATCAATCGCTAATAATAAACCGAAATAGATAACTGCAAATAAAATTAAGCCTGTAATACAATTAATCAATGTGCTGTTCACCAAAAGCTTCCCGCATTCGGCAAAACCGTTTCTTCCGTTTTCTTGAGCTATCAGCGGAGTTTGCCCGTACGATATTCCTATCCCGATCATTAACACGATCGTTACCATACTATTAACCAAAGAAACCGCTGCAAGAGGAACTGTTCCGGCAAAATGACCTACAATTATACTGTCGGCAGTATGAGTGAGCGTGTGGCCAAGCTGCGATATCATTACAGGCACCGCCAAATTTAAATTGGATTTGTAATGCTGCTTGTATTTATGATAAAGGTGTTTCACAAGGAGAATTTAAACACAAAATAAAAGTAACAAGAGATTTGTTGCAGAAAAGTTATGCCGGTGTATAGAACTCCTCTTTTTCTGTTGTATGTAGGCGAATAACGCCCGAAAGTACCAGATTCACTAAAATTCGCTGAGCCTTGCGTCTAGATAAATTTAGCATTTTACCGTATTCCTTTGCTGTAATACGCTCATTAATATCCAAGTATTCTAGCAGAGCCTTTTCTTTTGATGAATACTCAATTAAAACGCCTTCTTCCCGGTTTTGTCCTTTTAAAACATCTACTA
Organism: Sphingobacteriaceae bacterium; assembly: GCA_043763625.1. Classification (GTDB taxonomy): domain Bacteria; phylum Bacteroidota; class Bacteroidia; order Sphingobacteriales; family Sphingobacteriaceae; genus Rubrolithibacter. Next base: position 62,968 of record JAYULL010000110.1, read on the forward strand.
CGATTTTACTGGCAAGCAAGCTTTTATCCTTTACGCGAATATAAACCCACCATTTATTGTCCTCGCCCATAGAGTAATGCGGCTTTAAATCGCTTTCCGGAATATCTGCAACCAAAACAATTTTATCATCTATATAAACTTCCTGAAATAGAGGATCGAGAGCAGGTTTGCAATAGAAGTGCCCGGCTTTTGTAAGCATAAATTTTTCTTCTTCTTCAGATTTTACGCCCTTTATTGTGCCGTCGTCTGCAACCCCGACCAATAATTTGCCGCCTTTGTTGTTGGCAAAAGCAACTAAAGTTTTTGCAATTTTCTCGTAAGAAGTAATAGTTTTTTTGAAATCGAGACTAACACCTTCTCCTTGAAAAATTAATTGTTTTATGTGATACGGTTTAAAAAATTCCATTCAGAGTTACGGCTAATTAATTTTTCGGATATATATTTCAACGGTAAGGGATGCACAAATCTCGCCTTGTTTATTAATAATTTCTATGGGATAAAATTTTATGAACTTTTCATTGTTATTGAGTTCTTTAATCACTTTGTCTATTTCTTGCTTGTCTATTTTAATACTAAAGAACAACGAACTTGTTGTCGGTTTAATAAAGTGTATCTGAGCGCTTTTAGTCCAGACTACTGTCTTATAGCCTTTTTGTTTTAATATTTGATAGAAGCATATAGCAAAAAACGGATCTGCGGCACCGAAGATAGTTCCTCCGAAAATCGACTTATTATAATTTATATTAAGAATACTTTTTCTGATTATTACTTCAACTCCGGTAAAACCGGAGTAGAATTGTATTACCCAAATCCGTTGAAAAAATAAAGGCGGATAAAATCGTAGGGCCCATGTCAACAATCTTGGAGACGCAATCATTCGAGCAAGATAATCTTTGGAAGATATAAAAGTTAATTGAAATTTCTTAAACAATAAGAAAACGACGAGGTTAAAATATTACATAATTATCTATACTATGAAAACAAAACCTTTTAAAGTAGTTTTTACAGCAGCCTGTTTAGCTTTTTCTTTAGCTGCCTGTAGCACAAACAAAAATGGAAGCGGTTCGGGGGATTCAGTCACAACCGGAGCTGATACAACGATGATGGATACAACATCGGGAACAGGAACCAACGGAACTGATACCGGTACAGGCACAGGACTTGGGACCGATACTACTACCGGTGGAGGTGCAGGAAGCAGCGGCGTTGGCACAGGTACCGGAACAGGTTCCGGAACGGGGAATGATGCATCGGGAACCGGAGCTACAGGAACAAACAACGGAGTAGGTAACGAAGGCACAAGCAAAGGCGGCAGAGGAACTGCGACCGGCACTAACACTAACGGTGGAGGAACAGGTACCGGAACAAACAACGGCGCCGGAAACGGAAGCGCAACAGGCACGAAATAATTTCGGCAAAACTCCGTCTTGTTGCGAGGCGGAGTTTTGATCCTCTTTTTTACATTGCAGGATTATTTGTAGTTTCGGCGCCTGAATTAAACGCATGACAACTACGTCTACTCCGCAAAAAAACGTTGCTTTTTTAGTTATTGTAGCTGCCCTAGGTTACTTTGTAGATATCTACGATTTGGTACTCTTTTCTGTAGTTCGCATTCAATCTTTTAAAGACATAGGTGTTCCGGTTGATCAAATGCGCACTCAAGGCGAATTTGTTATTAATATGCAAATGGCGGGCTTACTTATCGGGGGGATTTTATGGGGCGTAATAGGCGATAAGTACGGCCGTATAAAAGTGCTATTCGGTTCTATCCTGCTTTATTCAGTTGCTAATTGCCTTAACAGTTTTGTAACCGATATCAATTCGTATGCTTTTATTCGTTTCGTTGCCGGAATTGGCTTGGCGGGTGAACTTGGTGCAGGAATTACACTTGTTAGCGAAACTATGAGTAAAGAGAAGCGAGGTTACGGAACAATGATAGTAGCAGGAGTGGGATTATTGGGAGCAGCCGCCGCAGCGGCGGTTTCAAAAGCTTACAGTTGGCAAGTCGCATATCTGGTAGGCGGTGGCATGGGATTTCTTCTTTTGTTTCTTCGAATCGGAACGTTTGAATCGGGCATGTATAAGCAGATGTCACGCACGAAAGTTGAAAAAGGAAGTTTAGCGCTACTTTTTACAAGCAGAAAGCGATTGACCAAGTACCTGCATTGTATATTAATAGGCGTAACGCTTTGGTTTATTGTGGGCATTTTGGTTACTCAAGCACCTGAAATAGGAGAAGCTTTAGGTTCTCCTGATACTTTAAATGCCGGAACAGGTATTCTTTATACTTATGTTGGGATTGCAATAGGTGATGTTTTTGCCGGATTGTTGGCTCAGCTGTTAAAATCTCGCAGGTTAACTTTGCTTTTATTTCAATTGCTCACGGTTGTAAGTGTTTCAGTATATCTAAGCTCGAAAGGAATTACTGAAGAAAAATTCGTATGGATTTGTTTGTTCATGGGCTTCTCAGTGGGTTATTGGGCTAATTTTGTAACTATTGCCGCAGAGCAATTCGGAACCAACATTCGATCAACAGTAACTACAACAGTGCCTAATTTTGTCAGATTTGCACTTATTCCTATAACTCTTATCTACGAGTTTTTTGTAAAGAAATTTGATATAATTACCTCTGCATATATTCTTATTTTCCTGCTGACAGCAATTTCACTCTTTTCGCTGAGTCGATTGCAAGAGAGTTTCGGTAAAGATCTTAACTATTTGGAAGAAGATTAATCACCGATAGGTATTATTTCGCTTTATTTTGTAATCCTAAATCAAAATCGTTCATTTTTACAGCATGGATAGAGAACTAATCGCTCTTGAGTATAAGGCGATTCAAGATGAAATATGTGCAGGGTTAGAACTTGCTGACGGATCGGGAAAGTTTGAAGAGGAACTGTGGGATCGCGACGGTGGAGGCGGAGGAAGAACACGTATAATGCAAAACGGGGCAGTTATTGAAAAGGGCGGGGTGAACTTTTCTGCTGTTTACGGTAAACTTCCCGAAGCTGTAAAAAAAGCCTTCAATTCTCAGGAGGATGATTTTTTTGCAACCGGCATTTCTATTGTTATTCATCCCAATCATCCTTTCGTGCCAATCATTCACATGAACATCAGGTACTTCGAAACCGGCGATAAAAAATGGTTTGGCGGGGGGATCGATTTAACACCCCATTACGTAATAGAAGACGACGCTCATTTTTTTCATGCTTCTTTAAAAGAAGTTTGCGATAAGTACTCGCCGGATTTCTACGCAAGGTTTAAGCCTTGGGCCGACGAGTATTTTTTCATCAAACATCGGAATGAAACACGAGGAATCGGCGGTATTTTCTATGATAAATTAGCTCCCGAAAGTGCCGGAACAGGATGGGAGCAAATATTTAAATTCTCTAAAGCTGTGGGGCGAGCTTTCGTTCCTGTTTATTCAGAACTTATTGCCCGAAATAAAGATAAATCCTATAACGAAAGGCACAAACAATGGCAGTATATAAGAAGAAGCCGCTACGTTGAATTTAACTTGGTTTATGATGCCGGAACTAAGTTCGGACTTGAAACCAACGGACGCGTAGAATCAATACTGATGAGTTTGCCGCCTCAAGCTAATTGGGTTTATAATTTTATACCTGAGGCGGGGAGTGAGGAGGAGAGGACATTGGCTTTCTTAAAAGTGTAAGATAGGTATAGCTCTGGCTTTTTCTTTTTACCGATAATCATCATATATTTTCTTAAATGAAACACCTGAGAAATTCAGGCGTAGAAGTGTGAAAAAATTATGAAGATTAATAACAAATTTTGCGCAAAAGTTTTCACTTTAGTCACGGTTATAGGTTCCGTATCGGTAAGTAGTTGTAGAAAAGAAGAACAAGTAAAACTTGACTCACAATCAGTTCAAGTTTCGAAGGAGACATTAAGTATTAAAGCTATTTCTTATGTTCCTGTAAGCGACAGCGCTTACAAGGCCGTTAAAATAGGGCGCAAAGCTTTCTATTTAGAAAAGGCTTTACCAGTAGGATATATTAAGGACGGAACAGTAGATTACACGAAGTACGTCCAGGCAGCAATTTTTAAAAATTCCGAAGTAATATTCCCTGCTTTTCCTATTTTAATTAATCGAAACGGTTTGATGGTACGTTCTAATAGAACTTTAACTTTTTTAAAGGGATCAGAAATCAGGTTGAAACCAACAAACGACAATAGCTACCGAATTTTTAATATTGCTAATGCAAACAATGTAACACTCAATAATCCTGTTATAGTAGGAGATAGAATTCAACATTTGGCACACGGCGGAAGAGCCGGTGTCGGGCTTGGAGTTTATTCCTCAACAAATGTAGTCGTAAATAATCCCCGAGTTTTTAATTGCTGGGGAGATGGGATTTATTTGGGAAGAGCTTCGGCTCGTACTCATAACAAAAATATTCAAATTTTTAATCCTTATGTTTCAGGAAGTGGCAGGAACGGCATGTCAGTAATAACTGTTGACAGCTTGAAAGTTGATAATGGTTATTTCGCTCATTCCGGTTTAACGGGTCTAGATATTGAAGGAAACTACGGAGACGAAGAGATAAGAAATATCACCTTAAAAAATATAACGACGGATCATAATTCATACAATGGATTAACAGTTGCGTTGTCAAGAATTTTTGATAAAAGAGATAAGTCTTTAGGAGAAATAATTATCATAAATCACCGCGATATATCATCAAAAAATTATAGCTTCAAAACAACAGTAAGAGAACCTGTTAAAGGTATGGGTAAAATAGAAGGGCAAATTACAGTAATAAACCCCGTTTGGGAAAATCCGGGCTCAGGAAGACCGAACTTTAACAGTATTTCTCAGAAAGATTTGAAAGTGAAGATTAAGAATCCTACCGTAATAACAGGAACTAAACTTTTAACATTTGAGGAATGTTTGAAAATTCTTAAAAGGAATATTAAGACTGGAACAAATGTAGAAATATCTGCTAATTGATAAATTATTACTGCAATCAAGAAAGGCCGGCTTAAACAGTGGTCTTTCTTGATAAATCTATCTCTCACAATACTTTTTCTATTTCAAGATTTCTGATTCTGTAAATTGAGCTTGCCTGTTGAGTTTTTGATTTAACGGATATTTTCTCTTAAGCTTGTTCACCAAAAACTCGGTAAACTTAAGGGCTCCATCATCATTTAAGTGAGTAGCATCTCTAAAAAACCTGTTTTCTTCAAATCCTTTAGGGTGAGAAAAATCAAAAAAAGTAAACCCGTAAAGGTTGGTAATTTGTCTGATTTCCGGTATAGAAGTTTTTCGATAATATTTTGTAGTTGGCGAGACCACTACATAGACTTGTACTTTTTCTTTTTTAGCTGTTGAAAGAAACTGTTTTAAAACTTCTTGTACACTGTCATCCTTAACATATTTATTATCTTCCGTTTTTAACGTATTACTTCCTGCCGGGAGCTTGCTTCCCTTTAACGCAACATAACCCTTCTGATCTTTATTCGTAGACTGAAAACCAAAGTAATAGCCAAGTAATTGAACAACTGATGAATTGTAAGCATAAGTTGAAAATAGGTTGCTTAAGATTAGATCGCTTTTACTTGTTTTTTTAATATTCTCCCTTATAACAGGTAGGCTCGAATACGGTAATAATGATGAAACCATCATATCCTCACCCTGGCTACTTTCATCCGTGGAAAACTCTAAAGGTGATAGATCTAATATAACAATTTTAGGTTTATGGTAGGTTAGAATTTGGGAGAATATTACATAGGAATAAAGCACAGTTCGCCCGTTTCTACCTACGTTATATGAAGAATAATTTAGATTTTTTTCTAAAATATCTGAAACATAATGATGCATAGCCCTAGAGCTTCCAAAAATTAAAAGATCTTCTTTTGCCTGTTTTACTGCATAAGTTGTTTGAAAATAGTCTCCTCGACTTTGTTTAGCATACAGTACTCTTAAAATATATCCCAGACTTCGATCTGCTGCAAAAAAAATAATTAAAAATAACAGAGTACTTTTAACCGCTATTTTTGGTAAAGTCCTTTTTATCATCGTTTTTTAGAACTGGAAGTATATAAATTGGGAAGCATCAAACACTCCAAATAAAAGTATTAAGATAAGTAATGCAGTGTAAGTTAAATGTCTAACTAATTTTTTATCATTACCTAATAACGAAAATCTCGGATTAGGAAAATATTCTTGGACATATTCAGCAATCAACAGTATGGCTAATCCTGTAAAAGCATAAGTAAGATCAGAAACAGAGCCGATAAATAATGCACCTTTTTTCCAAGTAAAGAGGCTTTGCATCAACACAATAGAGTCTGACAAGGAATTGGCGCGAAAAAATATCCAAGAAATGGATACAAGGGCAAAAGTAGTGACAATATGAAAAATATTTGTTAAAGTACTGATAGTTGCTTCTTGTCTATTTCTTTTAGATAAAAGCCTGTCCTTAATTAATCCTATAACTTGATAAAAACCATGTAACGCGCCCCAAATTATAAAGTTCCAACTAGCGCCGTGCCAAACTCCACTAATTAAAAAAACGATAAAGATATTTATATACAACCTTATGGTCCCTCTTCGATTTCCTCCAAGTGGTATATATAAATAATCTCGAAACCATGTTGATAAAGAAATGTGCCATCTGGACCAAAATTCTTTAATAGATTTAGAAAAGTAAGGGCGTCTAAAGTTTAACATTAAATCGTAACCCATAACTTTTGCAGTTCCTCTTGCAATGTCAGTATAGCCTGAAAAGTCGCAATAAATTTGAAAAGAAAAAAATATTGTAGCGAGTAAGATAGAATTAGCGCTATGTTTATCAGGATTGTTATATATTGAATCAACATATATTGATAAGCGATCCGCTACAACTACTTTTTTAAAGAACCCCCATAACATCATTCGTAATCCTGCAGTAACATCGTCATAATTGAAACACTGTTCTCGGTGAAACTGGTGGAGAATATTTTGTGGTCTTTCAATTGGTCCTGCCACCAATTGTGGATAAAACATAACGTATAAAGCGTAAATTCCGAAGTGCCGTTCCGGCTTTTGATTACCTCTGTAAACCTCGATTGTGTAGCTCATGGCCTGAAATGTGTGAAAAGAAAGGCCTATGGGAAGTAGAATGGATAGAAAAGGAATATGGCTTTTATATCCGAAAGAACCCATCAAAAAAGATAAGTTTTCGTTAACGAAATTATAATATTTGAAAACAACCAGTACCCCAATATTAGCTATCAAGCTTAAAATCAGATAGAATTTACGCTGCTTTCCTTTGGCATTTTCGATTAAAATTCCGGCAAAATAATCTACCACAATAGTAAAACCGAGAATAAGGATATACACGGGGACAAACGTCATGTAGAAATAGCAGCTTGCTATTAAAAGCAATTGCCACTTGTATTTTTGCGGTAATAGAAAATATAAAGGAGTTACAATGATGAAGAATATCAGAAAATGTAACGAATTAAATACCATGAATAACTATTTAAAGGTGTTGCAAATATAAAACAGAAGCCTGTTTGATTTAATAGTCAAATTTTTACTCACTATTCTCTTAGTTCGTACTACGAACGCAGTTCACTCTCACTTAATTCCGAGATGTTTTGTTATGAATTAAAAATGTGAGTAAAAAACTTCTCACTTGTGAAACATTTGCATTCGATAGGCGTAGAAGAAGAAAAAAAAATTATGAAGATTATTAAAAGAACTTCCGCAAAGATTTTCCCTCTTTTAATGCTAGGGGGAGTGTTGTCAATTTCCAGTTGTAAAAAAGAGCCTCATGGAGCTCAAAGTTTAAAATCAAATTCCCCCGCTATTTCAGCTGTGGCCACGTATGCTCCTGTTACTATCGGAGCTAATGCTTTTTACATCGAAAGCGCATTACCGGCGGGATATGTTAAGGATGGCACAGTAAATTATACTACTTATATTCAGGGGGCTTTAAATAAATATTCTGAAGTTATATTCCCCGCTTTTCCGTTGCAAATTAATGATAATGGTCTTATTGTTAAATCTAATAAAGTTCTGACCTTTTTAGAAGGCGGAAAATTAGTACTTAAGCCTACTTCTAACAATAATTATAGAATGTTGCAGATTGAGGATCAAACTAATGTTGTTTTAAATAACGTAGTTCTGGTGGGTGATAGAACACGTCACCTTGGAACAGGAAACCGTTACGGCCATGGAATTGCTATATATGGTTCTGAGAACATTGTAATAAATAACCCTCAAATTTATGATACTTGGGGAGATGGTATTTATGTCGGAAGAACTGACGATCACTTGTCGTCTAAAAATGTAACCATTGTCGGAGCTTTCGTAATGAATCCTAATAGAAATGGAATGTCGATTACTGCCGGAGAGTATATACGCGTGGAGAAAAGTTACTTTGGTTATGCAGGACTTACCGGATTTGACGTTGAAGGAAATGATAGCGGCCCCGGGGAAACCAAGAATATTACCTTGACCGACATAACAACAGAGCGCAGTACTTACAACGGCTTAACTCTAGCCTTGTCGCGTATTTATGAAAGCAGAGATAAAAGCTTGGGGGAAATTAAAATTGTAAACCATCACGATATTGGTGCGAAGAACTACTGTTTTAAATTTACCATAGGTCTTCCTGATACCACAGGGATGGGTACAATCGCGGGGGTGGTTAATGTTGTAAACCCTGTTTGGGAAAATCCGGGAAGTGGACGTCCAAATTACAACAAGGTTTATCCAACTCTTGTTAAAACTAATATTTATCAACCCAAAGTTAAGATAAATAACGCGTGGCTTTCTACTTTATCCATACAGCGGCTTCTAAAGCTGAACTTTAGAGTCGGAAATATAGTACTATCATTCTAAGTTTTAGTGGGATAGATTAACTTAAGTAAAAAAGTCCTTGTTGTGAAATATCGACAAGGATTTTTTTTTAATCTTTATGTGGTATGATAACCTTCAATCAATCATTTTTTAATTGAAGAAGGTATTCAAATTTTACGATATTTAAACTTACTCTATAAAGTAGGGTCTTAATTATTAGAAAAATTTTTTATGCGGCCTCTTCTACCTTTATTCAGTTCCTTAATGATATTGGCATTCGTTTCATTAAAGTTTAAGGCTGATGCTATTAATACTAACTTTCCTAAACAGAGTGCAAATTTTTTACTGACGATTAAACCTGACCCTGGTTTTAAACATGCTCAAGTAAGGCCTTTTAAGATAGAAACTTCTCTCCCGCCGGGGTATGTCAGAGATGCCTCTATTGACTATACCGTTTATATACAAGAAGCAATAAATACCCATGATAATATTATTTTCCCCTCGTTCCCATTGCTAATTAACGACGGCGGAATAGCGGTAGGATCAAATAAAGTCATTACCTTTTCTTCCGGGTCTAAATTAATTTTAAAACCTACATCCGAAAGTCATTATAGTATTTTACGAATTACAGACTCAGAAAATATTGTGTTAATAAATCCCGTGATAGAAGGTGATCGTTTAAATCATTTAGGTAACGCCGGTGAGTACGGAATGGGGATCGGTATTTACGGCTCTACCAATGTTACCATTGCCGGGGCAGTAATTTCAGAATGCTGGGGAGACGGTATTTACTTGGGAAGATCCAAGAACAATATCGTAAACAGGAATATTTCAATTCGGAATACATCAGTCAAAAGAAGCAACAGAAACGGTTTGTCCGTAATTTCCGTAGACAGTCTCAAAGTCGAGAACTGTTATTTTGGCCTTTGTAACCTAACGGGATTAGATATTGAAGGTAATTATGGAGATGAAGAATTAAAAAACATTTCCTTGTTTAATATAACAACGGAAGCAAATAATTATAACGGTTTAACAATTGCATTGTCGAGGACCTTTGATTATCGTGATAAAACGATCGGAATCATTAATATAAATAACCATCACGACATTGGTTCAAAAAATTATTGTTTTAAAATCACTATCAAATCTCCTTTGCCGGGTTTAGGTACAATTGGAGGAACAGTAAATGTTCTAAACTCTATATGGGAAAGTCCGGGAACAGGTCGGCCTTGTTTTTACAGCGTTTCTCAACCGAACTTTATTACAATAATAAAAAAGCCGAAGGTTAAAAATTTATCAGGAAAATGGTTGACGCTTTTAGAAACAGAAAAATTATTGAAACAAAACATTAAAAAAGGAAAAGTAACTTTAATATTCTAGGAATATATTGCTTTGTTTAAGTTAGATCTAACAAAAGGATGGCAGCTTTATACCCAAATTTATAAAGCTATTAAGAAATGCTATATTTTTTTTACAAAAATATAATAGAAATAAATTTTGTTCGTTTCATCCTAGACACCTTAAAATTTATAACAATGATTAAGAACATTAACCCCGCAAAATTTTTAAGTCCAGTTTTAGTTTTAACTTCTATTATTCTGTTTACTAACTGCAAAAAAGATGCCAAAAGTTCTTCGGAACTGATTTCTACGTCTAGTATTAAAACAAAAAAAGTTGCATATTCCTATACAATAGGGACAAATGCTTTTTACTTGGAAGATGCTCTACCTGCAGGATACGTTAAAGACGGATCCGCCGATTATACTTCTTACATACAGTCAGTGCTAAGCAGATACTCTGAAGTTGTGTTCCCCGGATTTCCGCTGCTAATAAATAGTCAGGGGTTATCAGTGCCTTCTAATCGAAGGATTCATTTTCTAGACGGTTCTGTACTAAAATTGAAACCCACTACTTCAAATTATTATAATATAATAAAAATTGAAAGAGCCTCTTATGTAACATTAATTAACCCTGTTATTATAGGTGATAATGCTACTCATTCAACAGCAGGTGGAAGAGCAGGACGAGGAATTAGTTTGTTTAGTGCTTCAAATGTTACTATTAATAACCCAAAGGTAAGTAATTGTTATGGTGACGGCATATATGTAGGAAGAAGTAGTGGTGATTTGCCTTACTGCAAAACAGTTAAATTAAAAAATGCTTTTTGCAAAAATAATAGTAGGAACGGTATCTCTATCATTTGCGTGGATGGTTTACAAGTATTAAAAGCTTATTGCGGATATTCCGGTTTAACAGGTTTTGATATTGAAGGTAATTACGGGGATGAACAGCAAAAAAACATGAGTATTTCTGATGTAACTACTGAAAGAAATGCTTTTAATGGATTTACCATTGCATTATCCCGAACTTACGCTCCTTATGATAAAACAATCGGTCTAATCGAAGTTATAAATCATAAGGACATTTCTTCACAAAATTATTCTTTTAAGTGTACACTAGGAGATCCTGCAGACGGTATGGGTACAGTTACAGGTACTGTTAATGTTGTTAATCCCGTATGGATAAAGCCGGGTTCCGGACGTCCTAATTATAATAGAGTGGCTTCCGGAGGTTTTAAAACTTACATTTCTAATCCCTCTGTTCAGAACTTAAGCGGAACTTGGTTAAGTGATGCAGCTATAGTAGATCTTTTGGATTTAAATATTAAGTACGATACTTTTGTACAACTTATCTTTTAACAAAATTGTTCTTAATATAGATCAATGTGCTGTTTGTAATACATTGGAGCCGGCTCAGTTACTGAGCCGGTTTTTTTTATAATTAGAGTTGATAATGTAATTGAAGAACATAAATTCCTATCTTGAAAATTTTAGAGACTAATGTAATGAAGTACTTCCTACAAAGTCTTAAAATTTTATATTTCTCAAAAGACATTTTTGAATTAGTTATCATCTCTCATAAAATAAAGAAGAATGCTGAATAGTATATCTTTGTAAGTATATAATGATAATATTATGAGAAAAGAGTTTAAAGAAATATATCTTCTTCGTGTTGTATCATGTTTGGCAATAGTTTTTTTGCATTCAATTTCTAGTGCATTTGCAAATTCTAATTTAAAGGGACAGGCAATTGAGCCTATTCTTCAATCAATTAAACTGCTGTTAATGTTCGGTACTCCAACTTTTGTACTGATTTCTGAATTTTTATTATCCGCATCATATAACGATAAGTTGCCGTCTAACTTCTTCCACAAAAGGATACGTTTTATTTTAATTCCGTACCTAAGCATGGGCTTTTTTTATGCATGGTTCGAATTATGGAAAAATTCTAAACTAATAACTCCGGAAACATTTAGCATAGAAGCAGCAAAAAATATTTTTTTGGGGGAATATCATGGCTACTTTGTCTTAATCATATTTCAATTCTATATACTTCATGCTTTATTTCAAAAGTACATTTATAAAAAGTATCAAAAGTTCAAAGTGATTTTAATTTCTTTTTTTATTACGCTTGCTTATTTGTCTTTTTTTAATTTCAGTAATGTTCCATTCGAGAGATACGCTAAAATACCTTTTATCGGGTGGTTCTTTTATTTTGTAGTTGGGTTTTATGCAGGAAAAAAATATGATAAAATAAATGTATGGGTAGCTAAATATTATAATTACCTTCTAATTTTATTTGTATTTCTAAGCGCTATTCTTTTAATTGATTATCACATTATAGGATTTCACAGTTCTAATTCCAAAAGATTTGACCTTATTTTATATACTGTTGTTGTTGCTTCTCTTCTCTTCTATAGAGCTAGTAAATTTTCGAAAATGCCATCTTTTGTTATTTTCATTAACGGTTTTACCTTCGGTATTTATTTGCTGCATCCTTTTTTTCTAAAAACTTTTGAACGATTTATTCCGGCTTATATTTCGTTTGACCATCCTATATTATACATATTTACTGTCTTTACATTTTCTGTAGTTTGTTCTATATCTATAATTTATTTGTTTAATCGATTTGAGTTTGGTGCATATATAGTAGGACAAATAAACAATCGACCTCATGCGAATCTTTTGAAAACTAACCGGAGTACAGATAAAGAGCCTGTATCTATTTCAATTATTGATTCTTCTTCATAAGAAAAGGTATAACAGAACTTTAGTAGGATGTAAATTGTGAATTAACAAGTCTTAAGCTTTTGCCTTATACTCTTTTCAGGTTGCTCTAACTTATACGCAAACTTCTCGCTTTGTTATACATACGGCTCTGCCTTTAAATAATTTACATTAGTTACAATACTTTTGTGCCGTCAGCTTTTTATTAAGGTTTTTAAAACCAATATTTAATTCAGCTGTTTGAAGGAGAAAAAATCACATGACAAAAACAAATAGAATTATTTCTTATTACCTTATTTTTTTCGGTACAATTTTACTCGTCTCATGTAAATCCCGAAATTTAGTATACTTCAGCGATCTTCCTCAATCATCAAAATATAATACAGGCAATATCAAAACTATCGAAACCCAGATTCAATCGGGTGATATTTTGAATATCCGCGTGAATAGTTTAAGTGTTGAGTCTAATGCATTGTTTAATAGAGGTAATAATACCGATGCAACTTCTTCCGCGGGAGAGGGATATTTAGTAGACAATTCAGGTAATATTGCCTTTCCGGTAATCGGTAAAATCAAAGTAGCAGGATTTACGGTTGAGCAAGTCGGAGAAAAACTGGCAAGTGAGGTGCAGAAATATGTGAAAAGCCCTACAGTTAATGTAAAACTCATAAATTTCAAAATCACCGTTATTGGCGAAGTATCAAAACCGTCTACGTTCACCATTTCAGATAAGAGAGTTAATTTATTAGAGGCGCTAGGAATGGCCGGAGATATGACTCCATATGGAAGAAGAGAAAATGTACTTATAATAAGAGAGAAAGAGGGTGTTAGAAGTATGGCACGTTTAGATTTAAATAAAATAGATGTTTTTAGTTCTCCGTATTTCCTTCTCCAACAAAATGATATAGTCTATGTAGAACCTGATAAGTCAAAGCAACGTCAAAGTGATCCAAATTTAAGATACGCAACTATAATTACGGGGATAGTTACTGCAGCGTCGCTTTTTATTTCTCGTGTAGTATTAAAGTAATTGACATGAACAATCATAGTATAAATCACAGTAAAATTGAAAATAAAACAGATATTCGAGAAGCTATTAACAAATATTCACGTTACTGGTACATTTTCCCCATAACCTTACTCGTAAGTATAACGGCTGGTTTCTTTTATCTAACTATCGCTACAAAAACATATGAGGTTAGAAGTTCACTTTTATTGCGAAGCAGTGAGCAGGGCAGTTCAAAACCCGATAAGCAAGGATTTAGTGATAATGAAATATTTCAAGTTTCACAGAAAGTAGATAACAAAACACAAGAGTTAAAATCTATTACCTTAGTAGATAGAGCAGTAAGGGAACTTAATTTACAAACTTCTTTTTTCATTGACGGATTCTTGAAAAATCAGGAGATCTACGGAGCTCGGGCGCCCATCAAAATTTTGGCCAAGCGGATTGATATAAAGGGAATCAGCGATGATGTTATTATAACCATTAACAATGACAACCAGACTTTTATATTGAAAGACAATATTTCTACAGCAACTTATCGTTTCGGGCAGTTTATCAGAAGGTCTTATGCGGATTTTATTGTTTACAACAATTCTGCAGCTTCTGGGAAGGTTAATCAACCGATTAAAGTCGAGTTTAAAACATCGTTAGCCGTGGCCAATCAGTTTTTGCCGAAACTTAGCGTGACTCCTACTAACGAAAATGCCGATGTGATAACTATTACTTTTGAAACGGCGGTGCCTCAAAAAGGTAAAGACTTTCTTAATAAATTAATAGAGCTTTCGGGCAAAGAAGAAGTTGAAGATAAAAATAAAATAGCTTTTCACACCATTAAATTTATTGACAAACGATTAGACTCTCTAACTGAACAACTATCAGGAGTAGAGAGAAATGTAGAACAATTAAAGCAGCAAAATAATCTTACAGATGTTAATTCTAATGCCGAACAATATGTGCGGCAATCAGGTGAGTATGGTCAAGAGTTGGCTACCGCTGAAACCCAACTGAGTGTTTTGAGATACATCGAAAGCTATTTTAGGGGTAAAGGCGATCAACAAGAAATGGTACCTAGTAGTTTGGGTATACAGGATGCAACCTTGGCAAATTTGATAGCTAATTTTAATACCCTTCAACTAGAGAAGCAGCGTCTTTTAAGAACTGTTCAAAATGATAATCCTTTGGTGATAAACGTCAGTGAACAATTATCCTCTTTACAAGGCAGTATTATAGAAAATATTAATAATATAAAAAGAGGGTTATCTATAACCAGAAACAATCTCCGATCTAGTACTTCTCAATTCGAAAACAAGATTAAAAGCGTTCCGTCAGTAGAGCGGCGAATGTTGCAAATCAAAAGAGATCAGACGTTAAAAGAGAACCTTTATCTATACCTTTTACAAAAAAGGGAGGAATCTGCTTTATCGTTGGCAGCGACTGTCTCAAATTCCAGAGTTATTGAGAAAGTGAATGTAAAACCTAATCCAATATCGCCCCAAAAGAACTTTGTTTATCTTTTAGCCTTAATAGTTGGGTTTGGAATTCCCATAGCAGGAATATATACAAAAGATGCCGTAAATAATAAAATACAAGATATTAACGAATTTAAAACGTTAAGCTCGGTCACTGTGCTTGGGGAATTAAACCGCAACGAGTCTAAAGAAAAAATTGTCGTAAGGTCTGACAGTACTACTACTATTTCTGAATTATTTAGATTAATTCGCACAAATTTGCAGTACTATTATAAGGATTCGACCAATAAAGTCATTTTAGTGACTTCCACCATGAGCGGGGAAGGAAAAACTTTTTTCAGTGCTAATTTGGCTGCAACGCTCGCACTCGCCAATAAAAAAGTGGTTGTTCTTGAATTTGACCTAAGGAACCCTCAATTGCTGAAAAGCATAGGTGTTACACAAGATAAAAAAGGCATCACCGAGTATCTTTCTGACAACGATATCTCGTTCGGTGACTTAATTAAATCTTCTTATACTACTCCTATTTTTGATATAATAGGTGCAGGAGTTATTCCTTCAAATCCTGCAGATTTGTTCTATAGCCCGAAAGTTGGCGACTTGATCGACGGTTTAAGATCTACTTATGACCATATAATTATCGATAGTTCCCCTATCGGTCAAGTCGCGGATGCTTTTTCATTAGTTCCTTTTGTGGACTCCAGCGTGTTTATGGTACGATATAACTATACGTTAAAGTCGCAAATAAATACCCTAAATGATGTTTCTTCAAAGTTAAAGAATACAATGGTAGTTCTCAATGATGCGAACAAAGATAATTTTAATGGATATGGCTATAGTTATGGTTATATCAGTAATAAAAAAGTACCTAAACTTTTAGGTTAAAGTTTTTCAATGTTTCCGTTTCCAATAGAAGCATTATTTGAAATGTAGAAGGTAGATAAGAGTAAAAAGTCGAAAGCAGTATATAGCTGCGTATTCACAAAATTATTTCACAAATAAAACGGTAATAGGAGAAGTTCTTGAAAATGTTCTCTTTGCTTACAGTAATCTAAGAATGCAAAAAAAAGTCGCAAATGCAAGAATCACTATTATCGGATTAGGCTACGTCGGCTTACCTCTTGCGGTTGAGTTCGCTAAGAAATATAGGGTGATTGGATTTGATCTAAATGAGTCAAGGGTAATGCAAATTTCTTCTGGATATGACAGAACAATGGAAGTCGATGAGGATATTCTTAAAAAGGTCTTATTAAGAAAGAATTATTCTACCAGAGGATTATCTTGCACAAGCCATATCAATGATATTGAAGATTGTAACTTCTATATAGTAGCTGTTCCAACTCCTGTAGACAAATCCAATTGTCCTGATCTTACACATCTTCGTTTCGCAAGTCAACTTGTTGGAGGGGTTTTAAAAAAAGGGGATACTGTAATTTTTGAATCTACAGTATATCCGGGTGCAACAGAGGAAGAATGTGTTCCCATTATGGAAAAGTTTTCAAACTTGTCATTCAATCAAGACTTTTTTGTAGGATATTCGCCGGAAAGGATAAATCCGGGTAATAGTAAATACAAGGTTACCAACGTTGTAAAATTAACTTCAGGGTCGACGCCTGACTCAGCACTAGTTATTAACACGCTTTATAGTTCTATTATTAAAGCAGGAACATTTCCGGTTTCATCAATAAAAATTGCCGAAGCGGCTAAGGTTATTGAAAATGCTCAACGCGATATTAATATCGCATTCGTTAATGAGCTTGCAAAAATTTTTAATCTTTTAAACATTGACACTAAAGAGGTTTTGGATGCTGCCGGTACTAAGTGGAATTTTTTAAATTTTACACCAGGATTAGTTGGGGGACATTGTATCGGTGTTGATCCGTATTACTTGGCTCATAAAGCTCAAGAAGTTGGATACAATCCCGAGATTATTTTAGCAGGTCGAAGGGTTAACCATGAAATGGGAAGTTATGTTGCCGACGAGGTAGTGAGGTTAATGCTACGTGAGGGGATTAAAGTATCTGAAAGCAGTGCCTTAATTTTAGGTATCACTTTTAAAGAAAATTGTGCAGACGTTCGAAATACTAAGGTTATTGATATAATTAAACGCTTGACAGAATACAAGGTAAAAGCAACTATTTATGATCCTTTGGCGGACGAAAGCGAGGTTAAAAAAGCATATAACGTAAACCACAAAGGAATTGAAGCCTTAAAAGACAAATATGATTCGGTTATACTCGCGGTAGCTCATGATCTATTTCGTGATATTAACTTAAGATTGCTCACAAAAGAACCTTCAGTAGTTTTTGACGTTAAAAGTATGCGTCTGAAAGTATATGACAATTAAGACAGTTTCAAAAAGACTTTTTAGTGACAACAAATTCTTGGAGTTCTATTCATAATTAATTTTTTAAATAGCAAGGTGAAAGAAAGACTTTATAAAATTTTAAAGAATAAAAATAATATTGTTCTTCTTGAGAACTTTGGAGCTCTAAGTATATTGCAGGGTCTGAGTATGGTGCTGCCCCTTATAACGCTTCCATACCTTTTGAAAACAATAGGAACAGACAAATACGGTATTATTATTGTCGCAAATTCACTTTTGGTTTATTTTCAAACCTTAACTGATTTTAGTTTTAATTTAACTTCAGTGCGTGAGGTATCTGTTCACAGGCATAGTAAAAGAAGTTTAAATTATATTTATAGCAGGGTACTTACCTGTAAAGCTTTGCTTATTTGCATATCAGCAGCTATATATATACCACTAATTTTTTTAGTTCCTAAGTTTTATATAAATAGGGTTGTTTTTTTTGTAACATTTCCCTCTTTGATTGGATACGTTTTATTGCCCGACTGGTTTTTTCAAGGGATACAAAAAATGAAAGTTGTGACTGTCAGGACCAGCGTAATCAAAATTATTTCAACAGCGTGTGTTTTTCTGTTTATCCATGAAAAAAGGGATTTCTATATATTCCCCTTACTAATGACTATAGGTTATATAATTTCGGGTATCTACGCTCAATATTTAGTAGTTACACAGTACGGCCTTCGATATACTCCTATTGGATATAGACGCGTATCAAAATCTTTAAAAAATAATTTCA
The DNA here is from genome assembly GCA_043763625.1 of Sphingobacteriaceae bacterium. Classification (GTDB taxonomy): domain Bacteria; phylum Bacteroidota; class Bacteroidia; order Sphingobacteriales; family Sphingobacteriaceae; genus Rubrolithibacter. Next base: position 81,426 of record JAYULL010000110.1, read on the forward strand.
ACGTTTTTGTAAATCAGATTTTTCCAACATTATATAATAATTCAACCACTTTTTTGCTTGGCTTGCTTACTAATAATTCAATAGTCGGAATTTATGGTGCTTCAAAAGGAATTATAGAAGTGGCAAACAAATGTATTCAAATGATTTCTCGCACCTTTTTTCCTCATTTAAATCGAAATTTCGGCTCGTTTGAAAAATTTAAGGTTATGATGATTAGTATTGGTTTTTCTAGTTTTGCTGTTATATCCCTTTTATCGCCGTTTTTAAAGTCCTTTTTCCATATAAAAGGACAATACACCGTTCTGACAATATGTATTCTTGCATTAAGTATACCGTTTTATGCCATGTCTCAATGTTTCGGTACAAACTACTTCATCGTCAAGAGAAAAGATAGCATGGTAATGAAAAATACAGTTTTTGCCTCTTTAACAGGTTTTATTTTAGCTTTTCCGTTAATATTAACTTTTGCGGGTGTCGGCGCAGCCGTTAATTTAACGCTGTCGAGGGGAATTATGGGAGTAGGGCTTTGGTGGAAATATAAAAAATTCAAGAAATGAAAATTGCAATAAGCCACAGGAAAGACAGCTTTAGTGAACATTGGTTAAATTACTGTAAGGAGAACAATGTAGAATTTAAATTGGTTGACTGTTATAATTCAGAGATAGTTGATGATTTAAGAGATTGTGATGGTCTTATGTGGCATTGGCATCATGGTGATCCAAAAGATGTGCTATTTGCTCGCCAGCTGATTTATTCTTTAGAAGCAATGGGAAAAAAGGTATATCCTAGTAGCAGTACTTGTTGGCATTATGACGACAAAGTAGGACAGAAATATTTACTTGAAGCAATTGGTGCCCCAACTATTTCTTCATATATCTTCTATAACAAGGCTAAAGCTCTTAAATGGGTAGATAGTACTACTTTTCCAAAAGTGTTTAAATTGAGGGGAGGGGCAGCATCGATAAATGTAAAGCTGGTGAAAAGCCGAGAAGAAGCGAAGTCATTAATTGAAAAGGCTTTCGGACAAGGTTTTTCTGCACGAAATCGTTTTCACGAATTTACAGACCGAGTTCGAAAAGCCAAGAAGGAAAAAAGCCTTTCATCCTTAAATCATTTAATAAGAGGTGTGGGTCGTCTTTTAATTCCTACGGAATTTGAAAGATTAAATGGTAGAGAAAAGGGTTATATATACTTTCAAGAATTTATGGAAGGTAATAGTTTTGATACACGAGTTGTTGTCATCGGGGATAAATGTTTTACAATTCGACGGTATAATCGAGAGAATGATTTTAGAGCTTCGGGAAGTGGCAGATCGGAACATTCTCCTGAGCTTTTTGATAAGCGCTGTCTTAAAATTGCTTTTGAAACTTCGGAGAAGCTAAAGGCTCAGAGTTTAGCTTACGATTTTATTTTTGATAAGGAAAATAATCCGCGGATAGTAGAAGTAAGTTATGCATTTGTAACCCGAGAATATCCCGGATATTGGGATAGTGAACTAAATTGGCACAAAGGAACAATTAACTCTCAATATGCTTTAATGGCTAATTTCATCAAGTCAGTAAAAGGGGAAGATTCTGTTATATCCTCAACTGCAACGGGTTCAAATCATCATTAATAGCTCGAAAATGAAAAGTTGGCAGATTAGAATCGTAGTAACCTTATACTTTTTAGGCGTTTTTTTTACAAATAAACCTAAGCTTCTTATTTACGGTTGGATAATGACGGGTTTGCTTTTTCTTGCCTTTATCTTAGATATGGATCGTGTTAGGAAATTTGATTTCAAGGAGAATGTATTCGGTAATAGAATGCTTTTACTTGCACTGGTGGGTTTTTTCTCAGTAGCATGGGCACCTGATCCTGAGAGGAGCCTTTGGCATATCGAAGTTATCTTGGTGTCTATCGCTGCAAGCTTTGTACTATATTATTTTTTTGTAACATACGAGTTACTGAATTTATTTGTGTATGTATTTCTATTTTATTCCTTTGTAAATTATAGTCTTGCTTTAAAATTGCCATATTTTCATTTTTTACTTAACCTGCACGAGTCCTACAGGTTTATCGGTACTGAACTTAATCCTAATGGCCTCGCTGTTGCTCTTATTTCTTCAATGTTTTTGAGTTTTTGGTATTTGCAAGAAAGAGTAAAAAGATCAAGTGCAATAGTTATTGTTCATTTAGTCAGTATAATTCTCGCCGTTTATACGATAATTTTAACAGCATCAAGAAAGGGAATTCTATTCGGCTCCTTACTGATAATCCTTTTTCTTGTGTTAAACTACTCGAAATGGATTTGGATAATCAAACGTTACTACATCTATATTTCTATATTGACGATCGTAATTTCTATAATGAATTTCGAAGGGATAAAAAAGAATATTGAAAAGCCGTTAGACCGCTTTATTTCTCTTTTTGAAACAGTTAAAGGCGGAGCGGAAGAAGGAAGTTCTAACGCTCGAGTCCGATTCGTTAAAAACGGATGGAAAGGTTTTAAAGAGCAACCTTGGATTGGGCACGGGGCTGACAGTTTCCGTTATTACAATGTATTGTATGCTCACAATAATTATATAGAACTTTTGTTTGACTTAGGTATCATTGGTCCAATCATATATTATAGTATACATTTTCAAATAATAAGACGACTATTTAGGTTTAGAACCGGAATGTTTATATCTGCATTTGTTTTTGTATTAATGCTGATGGATGTAGCCTATGTGTCATACAGCGAAAAAAGGAATATGATGATTTTGGTAGTTGTGATTGTAGCCGTGAAAAAAAAGATTGAAGAGTTACAGCTTGATGGGTTTTTAGAAATTCAAGATTCGGAAATTTATAATAGTGAAAAGAAAGTAGAACCTTCCGGTATTGATTTTTCTCGAGGCCTTGTGTAGATTTTCGGCAGGAAATATGAAGAAAAAAGTTTTTTTTGTTTTAAGTTCTTTAACCGCCGGTGGTTCGGAAAGAGTCTTTTGGCTGATTTCTCAGAATATAGATAAAAACCGCTACGAAGTGTTTATTGTATTACTGGATTCAACTCGCTCCTTTTTTTCTACTGATATTGAAGGTGTTCATTTTATAGACTTGAAAACTATTAAGGCTTCTTATTCTTTTTTTAAGTTTTATAGTTTATGTAAAAAAGAGAAGCCTTATGCTGTATTTGCTACAGGGGGACACATAAATACCTTGGTAGCAGTAGTATCATATTTTATAAAAATTCCATGCTTAGTTGCGCGTCCTACCAATGTAGCAGAAAAGGTTAACTATATAAGCGGAAAGGCTAAGATGTGGGGAAAGTTAGGAAAGAGATTCTTTAAAAGATTTGATAATATTATTTGTCAATCTGAGGAAATATTAAACTCAACTATTAGTACTTACCATATAGATCCTACCAAAATTGTCGTAATTCCCAATCCAGTTGTACCGGGAGAATTAGTTAAACTTCAAGGTTCGGCTAAAAAGACAAAGAAAATTATAACTATTGCTCGTCTGACTAAGCAAAAGGGCTTAAAAAGACTGTTAGATATACTTAGCAATTTACCAAAGGATTACTTTCTTACAATAGCAGGAGACGGACCTTTACGAGGGGAAATTGAAGAGCATATACGATTACTAGGAATTGAGGGCCGAGTATCTTTGCTGGGATTGGTAAAAAATATTCCGCAACTTATTATGGAACACGACGTATTGGCACTTTCTAGTTATATAGAAGGGTTTCCTAACGTAGCAATAGAAGCTCTATCTGTAGGAGTTCCGGTAGTTTCTTTTAAAGTGGGCGGCATATCTGAAATACTAATTAATGATTTTAATGGATACATTGTTGAACAAGGTGGAATAGAAAATTTTAAGAATAAGCTTATTGAAGTTCTTGAGAAGAGCTGGGACGCTATTGCAATTAAACAAGATATAACGGAGAGGTTTGGGATGAAAAAAGTAGTAGGTCTTTATGAAAAACTAATTGAAAAAGCTTCCTAGATGGATTACTAATGTTTCAACCAAAGGATACAAACAAAGATTAATTATGAAAATTTTAGTTACAGGTACTGCAGGTTTTATCGGGTTTCATTTGATAAAGCTTTTATTAGACAGGGGAAATGAAGTGGTTGGAATAGATAATATTAACGATTATTATGATGTAAATTTAAAATTCGGTCGCCTTAAAGAAACTGGAATTGATGCTTTAGCAGCTGAGCCTGGAATAACTGTAAAAAGTACCAAATATCCCGGTTACCGCTTTATTAATATGGATATAGCTAATGGGGACTCGCTTAATTCTTTATTTAAGGCAGAAAAGTTTGATATAGTTTGTAATTTAGCGGCCCAAGCGGGAGTTCGCTATAGTTTGCAAAATCCTAATGCATACATAGAATCAAATATAGTCGGATTTACTAATATTCTTGAGTGCTGCAGGTTTAACGATATAAAACATTTAGTGTATGCGAGTTCTTCAAGTGTTTACGGTTTAAATGAGCAAATGCCTTTTTCGGTACACGATGAAGCAAATCATCCTGTCTCCTTATATGCCGCAAGCAAAAAAAGTAATGAATTAATGGCCCATACATACAGTCATTTATTTCGAATTCCCACAACAGGTTTGCGATTTTTTACCGTGTATGGGCCGTGGGGAAGACCGGATATGGCCTTGTTTTTATTTACAAAGGCAATAATAGAAGGCAAACCAATCCAAGTTTTCAATCAAGGCAATATGAGCAGAGATTTTACGTATATTGATGATATTGTTAATGGTATAGTTAAGATTATTGATAATCCGGCAACATCAAATTCTAAGTGGGTTGGAAAGGAACCGGATCCATCCAGCTCTAATGCCCCATATAAAGTTTATAACATAGGTAAGGGATCGCCTGTGAACCTAATGGATTTTGTACGGGAGATAGAAAATAATCTTGGAATTGAGGCGAAGAAAATTTTTCTTCCAATGCAAGACGGCGACGTCGCATCCACTTGGGCGGATGTAAAGGATTTAGAAATCAATTTTAGTTACAAGCCTTCATATACTGTTGCTGAGGGCGTTAGGAATTTTATTCAATGGTATAAAAGCTACTACAATATTTCCATTTCTCAATTGAGTTAAGATATTTAATGGGTAAGAGAATTTTATTTTTAACTCCGGGCTTAACCAAAGGAGGCGCGGAAACCCAACTCATCAGGGTTTCAGCTCATCTTAAAACTCAAGGAAAAGAGGTTGTTATTCTGGCTCTGCGACCTTTAAATAACTTTGAGCCTCAAATAAAAGAGCATAATCTTGAAGTTGTGTTTTTAAAAGAGTGGAAACATGCGCCACTAAATAATATTAAGACGATAATACATACATTTAGTCGTTTTAAACCGGAAGTAGTAATTGCATTTATGTTTATAGCCATTATTTTCGCCCGATTGCTTAAGTTAAAGTTTAAATATCACTTAGTTTCTTCAATTAGAAACTCTGTTATTGCGGGAAAGTGGAGAAAAGCCTTTCAAGTTACCTCCGGATTAGATGATATTGTAATTTACAACTCGAGAAAGGCAAAAGAAAATTTTGAGCGTCAAAAACTGGTTCGTAAAAAGGGAATTGTAATAAACAACGCAGTAAAAATTCCGGTAAGGCCTGCTTATAACCGATCTGGATCCGAAAGAAGTTTTACTTGGGTTACCATGGCACATTTCCGGGTATCGAAAGACTATGAAACCTTATTTAAAGCGATTTCAATAATAAAAAGTGAGGATTTTAAGATATTGATTTTCGGGCATATAGGAAATCAAAAATGGCCTTATGAACGGGTGAAGGAACTTGAAATTGGAGAGCGGGTAAAAATAATGGGATTTAACCCGAACGCCGTGGAGTATTTAAAGGAAGCGGACGCTTTTGTATTGTCTTCTTTTTGGGAAGGGTCGCCGAATGCTATGTTGGAAGCTATGTCTTATTGTAAACCGATAGTAGGATCTGCAGTAGATGGAATTGAAGAACTATTGTCAGATGCTAACTGCGGCTATCTTTCTAAACCCGGAAATGCTGAAGATCTAGCAAACAATATGTTACACATTATGAAGATGCCTCCTTGTGAGAGAATAATTCTGGGACAAAAAGGAAGAGATTATATAGAAGAATATTTTTCTGAAGCTCAAGTTATGGAAAAATGGATGGAAGTCATAGGATAGGATGTTTCTTTAAGCATTCCAAAAAATCTGATACACATTAAGCTTAAGCTGTAAGTGAAAATCATGTCGGACAAAAAAAAAATAATTATTTCGTGCAGTACTCCGGGATCTCTTATCAATTTCAGGGGTAGGCTGATAGAGGAACTTGTTAAAAAACATCATGTATTTGTTTTTACACCTAAAATTACGGAGGAGCGGCACAGAATTACTCTCGAAAAACTTGGGGTTACAATATTTGAAAATAATCTCTCACGTAACAGCGTTTCTATTCTAGGCGATGTTCAATATCTGTTCCGACTCCGTGGTATAATTAAAAAAATTAAACCCGATATCTTCTTTGCCTATACTTTTAAGCCAATAATCTTTGGTATATGGCTGGCTTCGCGATTAAAAGTGAAAGGGATAGTTGCAATGCTTACCGGTTTGGGTTACAATTTCACTGACAGTGCCAAAGGAAGTACCATTGGTCGGATTACCCAACAGCTTCTTCGATTAAGTTTGCAATCTGACAAGCGGGTAAAAATAGTGTTCCAAAATCAGGATGATTATAAAGAACTAATAGAAAATAATATTATAAATAATGACAGTAAAACATTTATTGTAAACGGTTCCGGTGTTGATTTATCTCATTATGAGAGATCAGACCCTGATTTAAAGACCAAAGGTTTTGTTATGATGGCTCGTTTAATTAATGCTAAAGGGGTTGGTGAATACTATAGAGCTGCCAAAATTATAAAAGAAAAATATCCTAACATAAAGTTTACACTTTTAGGCGGTTATCATCCGACAGGGGTTGATTGTATATCAGAGGAACTGCTCGAAAAAATTAAATCTAATGGGATCGTAGAATATCACGGTTGGGTAACAGACGTACGACCTTTTATAAAAAGTGCTTCGGCAGTAGTTTTGCCCTCTTACTATCGAGAAGGAGTTCCAAGGTCTCTCTTAGAAGGATTAGCGATGGGAAGAGCTATAATTTCAACCGATTGGGTTGGCTGTAAAGAAACAGTTAACCAAGATCCTGCAAATAGTAACGGATTTTTAGTTCCTACAAAAGATGTTGTGGCTCTCGCAGAAAAGATAGAATTTCTAATAAATAATCCGTCTGAAATTGTAAGGCTCGGAAGAAACGGCAGGAAATACGCGGAGGAAAAATTTGATGTATTTAAGGTAAATAAGCAAATGTTAGAAATACTTGAATCAAACTAAATACTTAGACATGTACAGAGTGGTTTTTAAAAAATTTTTCGATGCAGTATTTGCAAGCCTCCTGCTATTGCTAATTTCACCGTTATTTTTAGGGCTGCTTCTGATTATCCTTTGTTATAATTATGGTAATCCATTTTTCTTTCAGGAACGTCCCGGCCTTTATGGTAAGAGTTTTTATGTTATTAAGTTTAAGTCAATGTTAGACAAGTTTGATGAGCAGGGAAATCAACTCCCTGATATCCAGCGCATCACTAAACTTGGTTACTTTATTCGGAGGACTTCATTAGACGAACTTCCACAATTAATTAATGTTATCAAGGGTGACATGTCTTTTATTGGGCCTAGACCTTTACTACTTCGGTATCTTCCGTATTATACTGAAAATGAGAAGAAACGTCATAACGTAAGACCCGGAATAACAGGTCTGGCCCAAGTTTCAGGGCGAAACTATTTGAATTGGAAAGAGCGTTTGAATTATGACGTTTTTTATGTAGAAAACCTATCTTTAATTTTAGATATTAAAATTATTCTTAAAACTGTTTCAAAAGTTCTTAAAGGTAGTGACATTAAAGTAATACCGAATGGAACCCCTTTTGACGTATATAGAAAAGAAGAGATTTTATTATCAAGTTCTGGGCGGGAAATTGAGCACTAAATTCAGGTTTTATTATCAGTAATAGATTAACAATGACAACTTAAAAAGTAATTATGTTGGAAAGCGAAAGAATATATTTACGTCCCATGGAGTTAAATGATGTCTCACTTAAAGTAAAATGGATAAATGATGAAGAAGTAAGAAAAACCCTAATAATTGCAGATTTTCCTATATCAGTTGTTTCTACCGAACAGTGGCTTAGAAAAGTTTCCCTGGATTCTTCAAGAAAGGACTTTATAATATTTCTTAAATCTGATAATGCTGCCATCGGGTTTGCAGGATTAAAAAGAATCGACTATAGAAGTTTCAAAGCAGAGTCTTATATGGGAATCGGTGAAAAAGAATATTGGGGAAAGGGATATGGATTTGAAATAAAAAAGGCAATACTTAATTATTCATTTAACCATTTACGATTAAATAAAGTATACAGTCATCATCTTTCTGACAATTTACCCATGATTAACATCAACTTAAAACTAGGAGGCAGACTTGAGGGGACTTTACGGGAAGATGTTCTTGTTGATGGAAAACTAAAAGACCGGGTAGTGATCTCAGTTTTAAAAAATGAAATGATTCGATAATAAGCGGTTTAGAATTTATTCTTCGAATGTACCATCTTTCTCTTGATGAAATTAATATAGGATTTAATGAAAAAAGTTAGCTTTCGCGCCATAGCAGCATATAGCAAAAGGATTGCTAAGCAACTAGCTAACATTAGGTCCTATCGATATTTACATCTAATTTTAAAAGGGTTTACTCCTGATAAGGGATACCTTTACGACTTTAAAAAATATGAGACAACAAAATTTGTGAAGGATACATCTAGATATTTTATTCATGTAAAGATCAATTCGGCATTTCAAGGGTTGTTCCGAGATAAATTTGTAACAGGTCTTTGGCTGGAAAAGTATATTGATAAAGTAGCTCCGGTGTCCGGAATTGTCAATAAGGGGGTTTGTTACCCGGTAGACAATAGGTCCTTAGAAGATGTGTTACAATCAGAGAAAAAATTTATCTTAAAGCCTAGAATGGGATGGGGAGGGGCAGGAATTAAGGTAGTTGATGTTGACAGTACAGGGTATTTGATTAATGAAAAGCATTATATTCAATCCGAGGAGGTATTTAGGAACTACAATAATTATCTTCTTGTACCTTATATTTATCAGCATGAATATTCAAAAAAAATTTATTCAGCATCTTTAAATACCATTAGACTGTTGACTTGTTTAATTAAAGAGAAGGTACATGTTATTGGGGCTATTCATAGGTTTGGCAGTAAGACAACAGGTAGGGTCGATAATTTCTCCCAAGGTGGAATATCAGCAAAGATTGATCTTGAGAAAGGGATAATTGTAAGTGCGTATCAATTCAATAAAAAAAATTACAAAAAGAATCAGATTGAGTTCCATCCCGATACTAATGAAAAAATAATCGGACTTTCGATTCCACGTTGGGATATTATATTAAATGAGATGAAAACTTTACACGGCTCGCTTAGGTATATAAAATATGTAGGTTGGGACGTGGCTCTAACGTCTGATAGTTTCATGATTATTGAAGCAAATCATGTTTCTGATGTTGATTCGTTTCAAATTCATGAACCTTTACTTCTTAACCCGGGTACTAAACTCTTTTATAAAAGCGTCTAATTTTTGATAAAACTTTTTATATGAATATACTACTCACATGCGCCGGTAGAAGAAATTATTTAGTTAATTATTTTAAAGAAGCATTACAAGGAACCGGTAAAGTAATTGCTACCGATGTTCAATTAAATGCTCCTGCGTTAGTTGATTCTGACATTGCAATTAAAGTTCCGTCTATCTATGAGGTTGATTATGTTGACGTTATTTTAGGTATTTGTCGTGAACACGACGTTAGAGCGGTTATTTCACTCAACGACTTAGAGCTTCCCCTAATTTCCGATAACATATCGAAATTCCTGGAGATAGGTGTCACTCCGATTGTCTCTGATCCGGCGGTGATAGAAATTTGTTTCGATAAGTGGAAAACAAAAGAGTTTTTAAAAAGCATAGGACTCAAAGCACCTCAAACTTACCTAACCCTTAATGAGGCATTGAATGCGATAAATATCGGGGATCTGAGTTATCCCGTAGTTGTAAAGCCACGGTGGGGTAGCGCTTCTATTGGAGTAGAGTTTGCGGAAAGCGAGGAGGAGTTAAAGTTGTGTTATAAGTTGCTTTCCTTGCGGATATCCAAAACAATTCTGGGGGAGGCTAGTAAACAAGATATAGAAAAGTCTATTTTAATTCAAGAGAAGCTTAAAGGCCAAGAGTATGGAATGGACATTTTAAATAATTTAAATAGGAATTTTGTAACCTCATTTGCAAAAATGAAGTTAAGTATGAGAGACGGAGAAACAGATAAAGCAATGACCGTCAAAAGTCCCGAATTCGATGAAGTTGGTGTAAAGATCGGAACGAACTTACGTCACATTGGAAATTTAGACGTGGACGTATTCAAAAGTTCTGAAGATTTATACGTATTAGAATTAAATCCGAGGTTTGGAGGAGGTTATCCTTTTACGCATGAAGCAGGGGTTAATATTCCAAAAGCAATTGTCGGATGGTTGAGTGGAAAGGAAAACCTAAATACATTGGAGAGCTTTTCTTCCGGAAAATCTTATGCTAAATGCGATAGACTCGTTGAGGTACCATCCGAATCTTAATGTTTCGAGCATGTTGTTAATGGAAACTTGTTAATAAATTTTAAACGATTATAGTAGCAGCTTATTCAACTTTTGTTCGATAAGTAGCGATAACCTAGGATAAAAGTTATCAACCGCAAAGTGTTGCAAACTCGGATAGTGGTTGACCCGACTGTTTTTTAAGATGTAGTTGGTTTGGTAAGTTTTTGCATCATTTATTAGTGTTTTTTAAAGAAAAACTATTTCGGTTTCATTTTTACCCAAGTAAAATAAGGTACTCTGCTCTATTTTCTTATAAACAAAAAAATGAAGGTAAACTTCCAATCAACTTATACTATTGTTTTAATTACTGAGAAGGATCGTTGGAATAGTTACATAAAAAAATCTTTTATTTATGATTTTTATCATACTTGGTACTATAATTCACTAGATAAATCAGGAGAGCCTTTTCTTTTTATACATGAAATTGATAGTGCTTTTGTTGCTATACCGTTAATAAAGCGTGCTATTGATAAATCAGAATATTTCGATTGTACTTCCGTTTATGGTTATTCCGGACCAATTTCAAACATGCCGTTTAGGAGCCTTACTAAAGATTTAATAGAAGGATTTAAAGAGGCTTTTCTGAATTTTATGCGTTCAGAAAACATTGTAAGCGTATTCTCAAGATTACATCCTATCATTAATCAAGAGATATTACTAGAGTGTTTAGGTGGCATTTATAACAATGGAAAAACTGTTGTTGTGGATTTGACCCTGCCCATCGAGGAGCAAAGACATAGATATCGAAAGGCCATTCGTCAGAAAGTTAACCAGCTTAGACGAAGGGGTTATGTGGTTCGCGAAGCAACAACAGATGAAGAAGTAAGCTCTTTTGTGAAGATTTATAATGAAAATATGGTTAAGGTTAATGCTTCATCATATTACTTTTTTGACGATGAATACTTTTTTCGTTTATTAAGGGCAGACGATTTCGAAAGTAAACTCATCTTGGCTTATTACAACGATGAAATTACTTCAGGAGGGCTCGTCACTTTATCTAATAACATTATGCAGTTTCACTTAGCTGCAACCAGTAATAATTATCTGAAAGAAGGTCCAATGAAACTGCTTTTTGATGAGGCTTGTTTAATAGGAAGAAATCTAGGAATGGAGTTTTTGCATTTGGGCGGCGGTGTTGGCGGAAAAGAGGATTCTTTGTATAATTTTAAAACGGGCTTTTCTGATGTTCATTTAAATTTCACTACTTGGCGATTTATTGCTAATCTCTCCGTATATAATTCTTTAGTAGAACAAAGGTCTAAAGAAAAACCCTTGGGAACTCGATTCCCGTTATACCGATCTTAGGGAATGTGAAAAAAATCGTCACACTTTATACATAATATTTCGACATAAAACATTTGAAGTTTTATTGTATTATACTTGTAAAATTATTTTATACAAGATATCCTATGAATAAAATATGGTTATCATCTCCTCATATGGGAGGTACAGAATTCTCTTATGTTAAGAACGCTTTCGATACCAACTGGGTTGCTCCGTTAGGCCCTAACGTTGATGGATTAGAACAAGATTTGTCAAATTACTTAGGAAATAATGTACATGTCGCCGCTTTAAGTTCGGGTACCGCATCTTTACACTTAGCTTTAATACTTTTAGGAGTGAAGGCAGGCGATGAGGTAATATGTCAATCTATGACTTTTTCAGCCTCTGCAAATCCGATAGCCTATCAAGGGGCAATTCCTGTATTTGTAGACAGTGAGGAGCTAACTTGGAACATGTCGCCTGAATTTTTGGAAGAAGCCATAAAAGATCGCCTTTCTAGGGGTAAAAAGCCAAAAGCTATAATTGTGGTTCATTTATATGGCATGCCTGCCCAAATGGACAAAATACTTAAGATTGCAAGAACTTATAATATTCCTCTTATCGAAGATGCTGCAGAAGCTTTAGGTTCTACATTTAATGGTAAGTTACTTGGTACTTTTGGTGATTTAAATATTTTATCCTTCAACGGCAATAAGATTATTACCACTTCGGGAGGAGGGGCGCTAATATCTAAAAATGAAAGTTGGATCAAGGAAGCAAGATTTTTGGCGACCCAAGCAAGAGACGAAGCACCTCATTACGAACACACTCAAATTGGCTATAATTATCGAATGAGTAATATTTGTGCAGGAATCGGCAGAGGTCAGGTAGAAGTATTGCCATTGCGGGTATATCAACGAAGAAAGAATTTTAATTATTATAAAGAGCTTTTATCGGCCTACTCTGATATGAAGTTTCAGAATGAACCTGATGCAAATTACTATTCAAATCATTGGCTTACCACTTTGGTAGTAGAACCTTCGTCAAAAATCGACGTAAATAAAATTCGTATAAACCTTGAGAAAGAAAATATAGAATCTCGGCCTTTATGGAAGCCTATGCATCTTCAACCGGTATTTAAAGGAACTCCTTTCTATGGCGACGGTACTAGCGAAAATCTTTTCAAGAGGGGTTTGTGTTTGCCGTCAGGGTCAAATTTAACGGAGTCAGATATTGAGTTTGTAGTAAAACATATTAAACGTACTATTTCAACTCCGCAAGTGGTTGAACGTTTTTTTTAATATCATATCTACACAGAATATATGGAAAGACTTTTATCAGGTGTTAGAGTCCTCTCTAAGTGGTTTGTTTTACTGGTAGATCAGATTATTATCAGCTGGTCATTTGCAGTGGCATACTTCATTATAAAGCAATTCTCTATCGCGGAAATCGTGAAAGGCTCCTTTTTAATCTATGTAGGTGTTTACGGAGTAATATCCGCAAGCATTTTCTTTTTAATGCGTATTCATACCGGAATAATTCGCTATTCCAATACTCATGATATATTAAGAATATTTATCGCGGTACTTACTGTAACTTTTAGTTTTTTTATTTTATTAAATTTTGTTTTTTCCGCCGCATTTAAACATGACTTACCGGATATTCAAGCTGCTCTATTTTTAAACTTCTTTATCTCATCTTCTTTGTTAGTAATGGTTAGAATAGGAGTAAAGAGTTTATTTATTTTTGTGAAATCAAATAATGTTTCGTCATCCAATAAAGAATGCATTTTAATTTATGGTTCTGATCAATCTTCTCTTTTGCTAAAACAAGCACTTGAAGCGACGAATGACGGAACCTTTTCCGTAATCGGTTTTGTTGATTACAATAATCATCAAGTGAACAAGTACTTAGAGCAAAAAAAGGTTTTCCATTTAAAAGACATTGAACGCCTTAAGAGTAAATATAAAATAAGTAAACTTGTTGTAACAAGCGAAGACCTAAAAAATGAGGGAAAGAAAAAGGCAATAGAGCGATGCGTGGAATTGGGAGTTAAAGTACTAACCGTTCCGCCGGCAAATGAGTGGCTATACGGTAAGCTTCGGATTACCCAAATAAAGGAGTTGAAAATCGAGGACTTGCTTCAGCGAGAGCCTATTACAATTCAAACTACCAATATTTTAACTGCCCTATCCGGGAAGCGAGTGCTTGTCACCGGTGCTGCAGGTTCTATAGGATCAGAGATTGTTAGGCAAATTATAAGCTATTATCCCCAACAAATAATATTATGTGATCAAGCAGAGTCACCCTTACATGAACTTCAATTGGAGATTGAGGATAATTTCCCTGAAGTTAAGAAAGCGATTTTTATAGGGGATATACAAAATATAAGTAGAATGAAATTTCTTTTTGAGGAATTTCGTCCTGAGGTCGTTTTTCATGCTGCTGCTTACAAGCACGTACCGATGATGGAAGGCCATCCGGGAGAAGCAATTTTGACTAATGTTTTAGGAACAAAGAATATTGCTGATCTATCTGTTGATTTCGATGTCGACAAGTTTATAATGATTTCTACTGATAAAGCAGTTAATCCTACTAATGTGATGGGTGCTTCAAAACGAGTTGCAGAAATTTATATTCAATCACTGAATGAGTTTGCTCAGCAACAAAGATATTCAGATACAGATATCGAAATAAAAACCAAGTTTATTACTACCAGATTTGGAAATGTTTTAGGAAGCAACGGTTCCGTAATTCCGCGGTTTAAGGCCCAAATTGAAAAAGGGGGACCGATTACAGTTACTCATCCTGATATTACCAGATATTTCATGACAATTCCGGAAGCCGTTCAATTAGTATTAGAGGCAGGAGCAATGGGTAATGGAGGAGAGGTATTTATTTTTGATATGGGGCAACCTGTGAAAATCTCTCAATTAGCAGAAAAGATGATTAAGCTGTCGGGCTTCACACCTCACGAAGATATTCAAATTGTTTACACCGGACTGAGGCCGGGTGAGAAACTGTTTGAAGAGCTGCTACTCGTTGACGAAGAAGATATTCCCACTCACCATGAGAAGATAAAAATTTCTAAAGTATCATCATATCCGTTTGAAAAAGTCATTTATGATATTAATGAGCTTATTTCCCTCCCAAAAGGCCGCGCTGAAGGTGAAATGGTTAAAAAACTAAAGGAGATCGTCCCGGAATATAAAAGCAAAAATTCTAAATTTTCTTTTTTAGATTTGGTTCAAAATTAGCAATGTCTTTTATGAAATTAGCTACACAATAATTATATATTTGTAAATACCTTTAAAAACATTTACCGGAAATATGGAACTACACACAGGGGCTATAGTTGAAAGAGTAGTGAGAAGGAGTGGCGTGAGTATAACTGAATTAGCTCGGCGTACAAGCGTTAATAGAAGATCAGTTTATAATTGGTTTAATCAAAAACGGTTAAAACTCGATGTAATCTGTAAAATAGGAAATGTTTTAGGGCACGATTTTTCTCTAGAATTTCCGAATTATTTCCCGAAAAGTGACTCGGGTAGCGGGAAGAAAAGTCTATCTATTGCAATTGATGACAATAATGCCTCTGAAAGTGTATATTATTGGATGAATAAATATATCGCCTTATTAGAAAAGTACAACGAGTTATTAGTTAAAGCCTCACAAAGGACTACAAGATCGTTGCAACTTCAACTTAAAGAGAACACTGACAACACTTCTTTAAATAGCTACAAAGTATTAACATCTCTTTAAGAGTCTATTGAATCGATTTCGTTATTGCATGCCTATATCTTATTTTTTATCGAGTACTTAAACACTATTTAAACACTTAATTAAAATTTATTAACCTTGTAATGCTCCTATGAAACGTATTGTTGAATCTAAAGAAGAAGTTATAAGTCGCGAAAACGTCTATTATTGGATGAATAAGTACATTTCTTTATTGGAGAAATATAACGAACTATTGTTAGAGCAGTCATTTAAAGATTTAGAAGATAATGAGTCCGGTCAGGCTTCTACCCGAAGCCTTCCTTCTGTACACTCATCAAGGCGGAGTAAACAGAAAGTAAGTAATGATGAATAGTAGGCTTTTTAGGCAATTGGGAATAAAAATGTTAGGGTAAGTAAACAAAAAGATAGGTTTTGATATTATATAGATAGTTAATTTAAAAATCAATATTATAACCAAAACTTAAAACTATGGGAAATTTACTTTATTTAGTCGCAGTTATCCTAATAATAATTTGGGCTGTTAGTTTTTTTGGCGGATACGCCACAGGTGGTATTATTCACATTTTGTTAGTTATTGCAATCATTGCTATTCTTCTTCGAGTTATACGCGGAGCAGCTTAGTTTCTTTCATAACTTGCAAATATTAATAAGGTCCGACGTTAAGACGTCGGATTTTTTTTTAGTAGGATATCTGCAATTGCTAAATCCTTAGAAAACGTAATCTTTATGTTATTTGTTTCTCCCTCAACGATGTTTATAGTTTCGCCAAACTGTTCCAACACAGTTGCTTCATCGGTAAAACCTTTCCGATAAGTCTGCTGATATGCGTTCTTTAATAATGAAGCCTTAAAGGTTTGAGGAGTTTGCATTAAATAAACGAATTCTCTATTTAATGCTATTGTTTTTTCATCTGCCTGTTTTTGCCTAATAGAGTCTCTACTGTTTATCGCACAGCATGCGTTCCCTTTGAAGTATGCCTGCTCATATGCCATCGTTATTGTTTGATCTGTTATTAGGGGTCTTACAGCATCGTGTACAGCAACCAAAGTATTCTCTTCTATTACTTCTAACCCATTTTTTACTGAGTAAAATCTATTTTCTCCACCCGGAACAACTTTATGGGGAATATAAAAATTGAATTGCCCGCATAGTTCTTCCCAGTAATTAATATATCCGGCATTTAGAACTACTACGATTTCCGGGGAATATTTGGATGAGCTAAAAGCTGTTATGGTGTGCATTAATACAGGTTTACCGCTCAGAAGCATAAACTGCTTGGGAATGTCGCTGTTCATCCTGTTGCCTATACCTCCCGCTACGATTAAGGCATAGCACTTTACATTCATCACAAAAAATAGGCGATAAAAAATTTATATAATCAGCATTGCATCGCCATAGCTGTAGAAGCGATACTTTTCTTTAATGGCTACTTCGTATGCATTAATCACGTGCTCGAATCCTCCAAATGCGCAAACCATCATCAAAAGAGTAGACTCGGGTGTATGAAAGTTAGTAATCATAGTATTTGCAATACTAAACTCGTAAGGCGGAAAAATAAACTTACTTGTCCAATCGTTAGCTTGTTTAAGCGTTTTATTTGCTGATACAGCAGACTCAATTGCTCTCATTGACGTAGTACCAACTGCACATACTCTTTTTTTATTTTCAATTCCGGTATTAACAATGATAGCATCTTTTTGATCAATAATGTATTGCTCGGAATCCATTTTATGTTTAGTCAGGTCTTCAACCTCTACAGCTCTAAAAGTGCCTAAACCTACGTGTAAGGTAACCTCGGCAAAATTTACCCCTTTCAACTCGAGCCTCTTCATTAATTCTCGGCTAAAATGCAATCCTGCCGTTGGAGCAGCAACTGCGCCTTCGTTTTTAGCAAAGACAGTTTGGTAACGTTCTTTATCTTCCTCTGTAGCTTTTCTTTTAATGTATTTAGGAAGCGGGGTTTCCCCTAAAATCTCAATATTTCTGCGGAATTCTTCATTAGTTCCGTCAAATAAAAAACGTATTGTTCTGCCTCTTGAGGTAGTGTTATCCACTACTTCAGCTACAAGCAGATCATCTTCACCAAAGTACAGCTTATTACCCACACGAATTTTCCTTGCGGGATCTACCAAAACATCCCAAAGTCTAAGTTCCTTATTTAATTCTCGCAGTAAGAAAACTTCTATGGTTGCTCCGGTTTTCTCCTTATTTCCGTACATTCTTGCCGGAAAAACTTTGGTATTATTCAAAATCATTACGTCCCCTTCATCAAAATATCCTAAAATATCTTTAAAAACTTTATGCTCTATCGCACCGGTCTTTTTATCGAGTACCATTAATCGGGCTTCGTCTCTTTTTTCTGAGGGGTTATGAGCAATTAAAGAATCAGGTAAATTGAATTTAAATTGGGATAATTTCATTGTGTATTTCCTTAATTTTAGGGCGCAAAGTTAATGAATTTTAACGTTTCTTTTTTATAATATAACGCCTATTTTTGCCGGCCTCTCATTAATCTTGTAACCTTTTTAGCTACCTTTAGTCAAACAATCATGATTATTTTCAGGCTTATTGCAGAAAGTTTCAGCTTTGCTTTTTCAGCTTTGCAACAGAATAAGCTGAGAGCCTTTCTTTCTCTTTTTGGTATAACTATAGGTATAATGACAATTATCGGTGTTTTTTCGGCGGTAGATACCTTTAGAAATTATTTGCAAAGTAGTGTTGATAAATTGGGAAGTAAAACTATTTACGTTCAAAAGTGGCCTTGGCAATTCGGCGGAGATTATCCGTGGTGGAAATATATGAACAGGCCAAATGCGAACTTAAGAGATTTTAAGAAATTATCCGAACGTATAGAGGGTGCAGAAGGAATTTCGTACGAAGTGGGTATCGAAAACCGGGTAGTAAAATATAAAAACAACAACGTAGAAGGCGCACAAATCGCTGCGGCCTCACACGACTATTACAAAACATGGAATTTTGACTTGGAAGCCGGGCGATATTTCACAGAGATTGAGTCGAATACAGGAAGTGCTGTTACCGTTATAGGATTTACGATTGCTGAAGGACTGTTTCCGAATGAAACGGCAGTAGGGAAAAAAATAAATGTTTTGGGTAGGAGGGTTATGGTAATAGGTGTGTTTAAAGAAGAAGGTGAGGATATGCTGGGGGTTTCTTCGGATAAGACAATTTTGCTTCCTCTTAATTTTGCTCGTAATGTTGTTGACATTGAAGACGAAAGATACGGGCCCCAAATTACGATCAAAGGGAAAGGTGAGGTTCCACTTAAGGAGTTGGAAAGCGAGCTTAATGGTTTAATGCGGTCCATTCGGCGGCTTGGCCCTAGTGATGATGATAACTTTGCCTTAAATAAATCTACTATTCTTACTGCAGGTTTAGACTCTATGTTTGCTGTGGTTAATCTTGCAGGAGCAGCAATAGGTATTTTCTCGGTTTTGGTAGGTGGTTTCGGAATCGCAAATATTATGTTCGTATCTGTTAAAGAGCGCACAAACATAATCGGAATTCAAAAGTCTTTAGGTGCTAAGAATTATTTTATTCTTTTACAGTTTCTTTTTGAATCTATACTTCTTTGTTTGATGGGAGGAATAATCGGGATGGGAATAGTTTATATTCTTGCCTTCGGTGCAAAATTGATTCTTAATTTAACGATAGTGGTTGATCTAAGTAAAGTTATCTTAATGTTTATTCTTTCTACTGTTATCGGTTTAATTTCAGGGATTATTCCGGCACTAATGGCAGCAAGGCTTGATCCGGTTGAGGCAATACGATGTAAATAATAAGCCTCTCGGCTTTGTAATATTGCTTTTATTTAGAGACTAATTCCGCGACAATCTAAAGCTTTTCGGCTTCCTTCAATAACTGCTTTTTATTTATAGGAACAACTCCTACGTACTCGCAGACCAAACCCCCGGCGAGGTTTGCAATTGCTGCTGATTTAAATTCATCTACACCCGCGGCTAGGCAAATTGCTATAGTTGCAACTACGGTATCACCGGCACCGGAAACGTCTGCAATATTTCGGATATGTGCCGGAATTAGTCTTTTCTGTTTTTCTGTATTTAAATACACACCCAGCTCTGAGAGCGTAATCATTACTTTTTCAGCGTTTATTGTATTGCGTAATGCATTTGCGGCTTGCTCTAATTCGTCATGCCTACGTACGTCGAAATCCAGCTTCAAACCTTCTTTAAGTTCTTTTAAATTGGGTTTAAAAAGAGTAACGTTCTTAAAGTTTAGAAAATTTCTTTTTTTAGGATCAACAACTGTGAGGATATTTTTTTCTTTTGCTGCTTTTACCACTGCTTCAACAAGCCGGGGAGATATAACGCCTTTATCGTAGTCTTCGAAAATAATTGCATTTATATTTTCTTCGGTGAGAATTGTGCTAATTCTCTCGAACAAATTATCCGATACTTCCTCACTAATGTTTTTGTCGGTTTCCGAATCAACCCTAAGAATATGCTGCTGATGCCCTATTACTCGTGTTTTAACTGTGGTGGGCCTTCCCGGAACTCGAATTATTCCTTTGGAAGTTAAATTTTGGTCATCGAGAAGTTTAAGGAATAAATCGCCTTCAATATCATCGCCGATTACGGCACAAATTATGGGCGTGGCACCAAGTGCCTGAACATTTAAACAAACATTAGCAGCGCCGCCTAAACGGTTTTCTTTTTTCTTTACAGATACGACCGGAACCGGCGCCTCCGGGGAGATGCGTTCCACACTTCCCCAAAGGTACGAGTCCATCATTACGTCACCGATGATCAAAATATTTAAGTCGTTAAAACGCTCAAACAGTTCTCTCATCATTACTTAAGACTGCTTAAAGTTTGTTTAATTCTTGAACAAGCTTCTTTTAGTTTTTCATCCGCTGCAGCATAGGATATCCGAATTGACTTAGGATCGCCGAAAGCATCGCCGCTTACTACTGCAACATGCCCTGTATTTAATAGGTAAAGTGCAAGTTCATCTCCGTTGTTGATTACCTCTCCTTCTTTTGTTGTTTTACCGAAGAACGAACTCACATCAGGGAAAAAATAAAATGCCCCACCCGGTAAATTAACTTTAACTCCTTCGATATCTTTTAGCAGGTTGTAAACCAAATCGCGGCGGCGCAGAAAGGTCTCACGCATTTCTACTACGGTATCCAATCCGCCTTCGTAAGCTGCTACCCCCGCTTTTTGAGTAATTGAGCAAGTTCCGGAAGTTATCTGGCTCTGCAATTTATCACAAGCATCAGCTATTTCTTTGCTGCTCGCAGAATAACCTATCCGCCAGCCTGTCATTGCATAGGCTTTAGACATACCGTTTATAATGACTACTTGGTCTTTAACACTCGCGAACTCTGCGATAGAAACGTGTTTGTCTAAGAAATTGATATGCTCATAAATCTCATCACTGATGATGAAAATGTCAGGATGTTTTTCAAATACTTTCACTAAAGCTGCAAGTTCTTCGCGAGTGTAAACCGTCCCGGTAGGATTATTAGGCGAAGAAAACATGAAAAGCTTGGTTTTCGGTGTAATGGCGGCTTCTAACTCTTCCGGTGTAATTTTAAAATCACTTTCGATAGAAGTATCAATGAAAATCGATTTTCCTTCAGCCAGCTTTACCAGTTCTGAATAGGAAACCCAATAAGGAGTAGGAATAATTACTTCATCTCCCGGATTAATAAGACACAGGATTGCATTGGCAAGCGACTGTTTAGCACCCGTAGAAACCACTATTTGATCGAAGCCGTAATCTAAGCTGTTTTCTCGTTTAAGTTTGGCTGCAATTGCTTTTCGTAATTCGGGGTATCCTGCAACCGGAGTATAGTAGGAATAATTTTGGTCTATGGCTTGCTTAGCGGCTTCCTTAACACCGTCAGGTGTAAAAAAATCAGTTTCTCCAAGACTAAGGCTAATTACATCAACGCCTTTTGCAGCTAATTCTCTGCCGAGTTTGGCCATTTTGATGGTGGCCGACTCATCCAAATTGTTAATTCTATCAGATAATATACTCATAATGGGGCAAATATATAAAGCTCGGGGAAAAGGCCTGCTATAAAAAGTAATTTAGAGCATAGTCGCGACTATCTTTCCGGAAATAACATTAGCTTATTTATACCTTTGAAAACTAAAGCAGCGCCTTGAAAACACAAAAAAAAGTAATTGTACTTGCCTTGATAATTAGTGTAGTACTGATGTTGAGCAAGTTTACTGCTTATTTTATCACATCATCAAATGCTATTCTTACAGATGCGGCCGAAAGTATTGTGAATGTCCTTGCAAGTTCTTTTGCCTTTTACAGCATCTACTTATCTGCTTTACCTAAAGATCAAAACCATCCTTACGGTCACGGTAAAGTTGAATTTTTTTCCATGTTTGTGGAAGGAATATTAATTGCACTTGCCGGCATTTTAATAATCTTTAAATCTTCTTACAACCTTATTTATCCTAATAACGTTAGTTCGCTTTTTGAAGGTTCAGTAATTATTGGTTTTACCGGTGCTATCAATTTTGCTTTAGGTAAGTATTTAATTAATAAGAGTAAGGGCCTTAACTCTATTACCCTCTACGCTGACGGTAAACATTTAATTACTGATGCCTACAGCAGCGCAGGTTTAGTGCTAGGATTGCTGCTTATTCAGTATACCGGGATTAAATTTTTAGACGGTGTTCTTTCTATCGGACTCGGAGTCTACATTATTTTTAGCGGCTATAAGTTAATACGTAAATCTGTCGGAGGCTTAATGGACGAATCTGATTTTGACCGAATTGAGGAAGTTATCGAAATATTGAATACTAACAGACGCGACCCTTGGATTGATGTTCATAATTTACGTAGCCAACGCTACGGACCTGATTTTCATATCGATTGCCATGTCACACTTCCTTATTATTTTGATTTAAACCATGTGCACGAGGAAATTTCTCAAATTGATACTTTAATTAACCGGAAAGGCACCATTAGGACGGAGTTCTTTATCCACACAGATCCTTGTCTTCCTCAGTGCTGCCATTACTGTAGAATGAATAATTGCGGGGTAAGAAACGAACCGAAAACAATGGATATAGAGTGGACCACCCGGAATTTAACCCGAAATTTTAAACATTTTGATCAGGAGAAGCCGGAGATTTTAGCAACAACGGCCGGTCGAGGAGTTTTCGAATAATTAATTCGAGTACTCCACAAGAGTAAAACTGCTCAAATTAACTTTAAACGTTCAACTTCACTTAACTATGTACCCCTTCAATGTGAGAGTTTACGGTCTTTTAATCGACAATCGTAATAGGCTTTTAATCAGCGACGAAGAAGAAAACGGCATGCGTTTCAGTAAGTTTCCGGGAGGAGGTTTAGAATACGGCGAAGGTCTGATTGAGGGTTTAAAGCGAGAGTTTATGGAAGAATGCGAAACTGAAATTCAAAATTTCCGTCACTTTTATACAACTGATTTCTTTTGTAAATCGGCGTTTAACGACAGTCAAATCATAAGTGTTTATTACTTTGTTGAACCGGTTAAAGAACTCAGCTTGATATTTAAAGAAAATACTTTTGATTTTGATGGAGACGGGGAAGTAAAACAAGCTTTCAGATTGAAAACTTTGTCTGAACTCTCAGTCGAAGATGTTACCTTCCCCACAGACAAAAGGGTTGTGGAATTATTATTAGAAAATGAGCGATAAGAGTTTAGTAGAACGCGACTTAGAAGTAATTTGGCATCCTTATACGCAGATGAAAACTGCAAGTCCTCCTATACCTATTATACGAGGAGAAGGAGCCTATTTATACGACGATGCCGGACGTAGGTACATTGATGCAATTTCTTCTTGGTGGGTAACTCTTCACGGGCATTCTCATCCGTATATCGCTAAAAAGGTTGCAGAGCAACTAACTAAGTTAGAGCATGTAATTTTTGCCGGGTTTACGCATCCGCTTGCAGTAGAACTGGCCGAAAAGCTCTTAAGTGTTCTCCCTGCAAATCAAAGTAGGATATTTTATTCCGATAACGGTTCAACTGCCGTAGAAGTAGCCTTGAAAATGTGTTTCCAATACTGGAGTAATCAGGGCGTTGAGAAGAAGAAAGTTATCGCGTTTAAAAATTCCTATCACGGGGATACCTTTGGAGCAATGGCCGTGAGCGCCCGCAGTGCTTTTAATGCGGCCTTTGAAAAACTGCTGTTTGAAGTTGAGTATCTCGATTTGCCGAACCGAAATAATATCGCGGGAATAAAATCAAGAATAACTTATTTGAGAACAGAAGTTTCGGCTTTTATTTTTGAACCGCTTGTTCAAGGGTCGGCCGGAATGTTGATGTATGAACCCGAATATTTAAACGAGTTAATAGGGATTTGCAAGGAGAATAAAATATTAACGATTGCCGATGAAGTGCTTACAGGTTTTGGCCGTACCGGGAAGCTTTTCGCATCTGATTATTTGGCTAATAAAGCCGATGTAATGTGTTTTTCTAAAGGTTTAACAGGTGGAACGATGGCGATGGGTGTTACATCTTGCACAGCGGATATTTATAATGCTTTTTTATCGGAAGATAAATTAAAAACACTCTTTCACGGGCATTCATTTACGGCAAATCCGGTAGCCTGTTCGGCATCTTTAGCAAGTTTAGAGCTACTGTTAGGAGAAGATGCTCTTGAAAATATACAGCGGATTGCCGCTCAACACCGGCAATTTAAAACTAAAATAGATGCCCACCCAAAACTTAAGGAGGTACGTCAAACCGGAACGATACTGGCGCTAGAATGGAAAACCGACGAAAACACTTCTTACTTTAATAAATTGAGGGATAATTTGTATAACTATTTTTTGTCTCAAGGAATTATCCTCCGTCCCTTAGGAAACATCGTTTATATCTTGCCGCCTTATTGCATTTCTAACCAAGACCTCGATTATATTTACAACAAAATTGAAGAGGCTTTAGAAAAGTTTTGATTATGAATTTAGAAGAAATTACAGATAAAGTAGCCGCAGACAGCAAGCTTCACGCAAAATGGTTAAATACTTTATCTCTAATGGAGAATACAGGCGCAAGAAAGATTTCTGCATCAGAAGACAAAAGCGACGTAACACTGCTTGTTTTAAAGCATGCGGCCGAAGAACACCGTCATGCATATTATCTGAAGAAGCAGATTGAGAAAATAGACAAAAATCTTTGCCCCACTTATAGCGCTGAGTTTATAATAGCTCCTGCAAGCAGTAAGTTTTATTTGAATAAATTAGATACTACAGTTTGCCGATATTTAAAGAATGAATTGGGCCTTGAGGGAAAAGAATTGCGTTTTGCTGCTTATCTACTTGTTACCTATGCAATAGAAGTAAGGGCAGATGAACTTTATCCCATCTATCAACACGCTTTAGATAAAGCAAAAAGCAAGGTTAATGTTAAATCTATCATTGTAGAAGAAGAAGGCCATTTAGAAGAGATGATTAACCAGCTTAAACAGTTCAGCCCTGAATGGGAAATGCATGCGGCAAAAGCAGTAGAAATAGAAACCGGGTTATTTACCGATTGGGTTGTGCAGCTTGCCGTAGAAGTAGCTTAAATGAATCGGGAAATTTTAACTGATTTAGTAAGTATGAAAATGCCGTTCGGAAAATATAAGGGCGTTGTTTTAGCCCACTTGCCGGAAGCCTATTTGGTATGGTTTAAACAAAACGGATTTCCTGCCGGGAAGCTTGGAATGCTGTTATCGACAATGTATGAAATTAAGCTCAACGGGTTGGAGTATCTGCTAAAACCGCTAAGAGAAAAGTAGCTGCCTCAATAAATTAAGCATCTTTTTTTACCGGTACATTAATTCCTGTGTCTTGCAAGTATGGTAAGCATTCCGGAAGGTAATTAGCTTTTATCCGTTTTATATTTTAAAAGTGAAATTAAAAAATATAATTTCAAACTATTAGGATTTAAAAACCTTAGTTAAGTTGGCATATGCCTTTACCCTTTAAAACTATCCTAATGAAAAAGCGACAATTTAATTTAGAAGCTTGGAAACTAATAATTCCGGCACTCTGCTTGGTTATGTTAAGCGCTTGTTCGAACAGCCCGAGCAAAACAGCCGAATCAGATACCGCTACAACAATGTCGGCTGATACTCAAATAACCGCACACATGGTCAAGCCAATGGGTCCCGCTCCGGAATGGGCGCCAAGCATAAAACCGGAGATGCTTGCAGTTATCGAGAAATTAACAAATTACGGCGACAAGCCGATTGAGGAATTAACAGCTAAAGAAGCCAGAAAAAACCATACCCCGACGGATGCTGTAATGGACTTAATAAAGGAGCACAATGTTACGTTGCCACCTTCAGCAGTAGATACCGCCGGGAAAGATATTCCGGTTGCAGGAGGTAATATTCATTTAAGAGTATATACCCCGCAAGCAAGCGCTGATGGCGGAACTTTTCCGGTAATAGTTTACTATCATGGCGGCGGCTTTGTAATAGCTGATCTTGATGTATATGATGCATCTGCTAAAGGTATAGCCGAACAAACCGGTGCAATTGTAATTTCGGTGGCCTACCGGTTGGGTCCTGAGCACAAATACCCCACAGCACACACAGATTCCTACGCCGCATACGAATGGGCATTAAAAAATGCTTCTTCAATTAACGGGGATCCTAAACGAATAGCCGTTGCGGGCGAGAGTGCCGGCGGTAACCTCGCGGTGAATATGGCAATAATGGCTCGTGATAAAGGGCAAACATTACCCATACATATTTTGGCTGTATATCCTATAGCTCAAGCCGATATGAATACGCCTTCCTATCAAAAAAACGCAAAGGCAAAACCTTTAAATAAAGCAATGATGGCGTGGTTTACTAAAAAATATGTCAATACTCCGGCAGAAGCTCAGGGTCCGATGATTTCACTTATAAATGCCAATTTGAATGGATTGCCCCCAACCACTATAATCACTGCTGAAATTGATCCGCTGCAAAGCGACGGAATGATGCTTATCGACAAACTAAAGGCAGCCGGGGTAAAAGTTGAAAGTAAAAATTATGACGGTGTTACCCACGAATTTTTTGGAATGGCAGCGGTAGTGCCGCAGGCAAAAGATGCTCAAGTTTACGCCGCGATGCGGTTGAAAGAAGCGTTTTAATGAAATTAGCATACTAAAGAAGGCATTTCGCTTTCTTTAGTATGTTTCAGTCTGAAGAGAACTTGATTTGAAAGGCTGAATTAATATCCCAAAATCTTCAACACCTGTTTACTGTTCTGCTCCTCGCCAAACACGTCGAAATTGAACGTTTCGTCGCGATTACGGCGAATGATAACATGTTTGGGTGAAGGAAGCAGGCAATGATGTATCCCGCCGTATCCGCTTAAAACTTCTTGATAAGCTCCGGTATGAAAAAATCCGATATACTGAACCTTTCGAGTTTTCGGCATAAATACGTTGTTCATGTGGGCTTCTTGGTTGTAATAGTCTTGACCGTCGCAAGTTATGCCGCCAAGGTTTACCCGTTCGTATTCCGAATCCCAGTTGTTAATCGGCAGTAAGATGTACTTTTGGTTCAAAGCCCAAACATCCGGCAAGTTGGTAATAAAAGAGCCGTCTAACATCAACCATTTTTCTCGATCGTTTTGTTGCTTGCGACCAAGTACTTTATAAAGAATGCCGGAAGCTTCAGCAACTGTGTACTTGCCGAATTCGGTAATAATATCCGGTTCCATAACATCATGCTCGCCACAAATTTCTTTTATTCGTTTTACAATTTCGTTTACCATGTATTCGTAATCGAAATCAAACACCAAGGAATCTTTAAACGGCATTCCGCCGCCAATGTCGAGCGTATCGAGATCAGGATTTACCTTTTTAAACTTGCAGTAAAGGGTTACGTATTTCTCGAGTTCGTTCCAATAATAAGGAGTATCCGAGATGCCGGAATTAATAAAAAAGTGCAGCAGTTTAACCTTGAAGTTTGGGTTTTGCGCAATTTTATTATTGTAAAAATCAATAACGTCCTCAATTCTAATTCCCAACCGAGAAGTATAAAATTGAGAATCCGGCTGTTCTTCTGCCGCTATTCGTATTCCTAAACTGCAGGGAATATCGAGCTCGTCATCGTAAATATTAAACTCTTCTTTGTTATCCAAAACAGGAACTATGTTCTTAAACCCGTCGTGAAACATATCAATAATGTATTGCTTGTATTGAAATGTTTTGAAGCCGTTGCAAATAACCGTAACATCTTTAGATAACGAGCCCTTCTTTTCCAGAGCATCAATCATCGGCATATCAAAAGCCGAAGACGTTTCTAAGTGAATATCGTTTTTTAAAGCTTCTTCAACGATGTGCCGAAAATGCGAGCTTTTGGTGCAGTAGCAATATTTATATCCGCCGCGGTAGTTATTTTCAAGAATTGCTTTTTGAAATAACAGCTTGGCTTTTTGTATTTTTTTGCTGATGATGGGAAGATAAGTGAAGCGTAGGGGAGTGCCGTACGTTTCAATCATTTCCATCAAATTGAGGTCGTGGAAATATAATTCGTCATCAATAACTTCAAAACCCTCTTGCGGAAAACCTACACTTAAGTCGATAAATTCCTCGTAACTCTGCATTCTTTTTTGGTTGGTTAATGGTTAAAACATGCGAGATTCCTAATTATTTACTGATCGAGAGCCTCATTTAATTCGCGAAAATAACAAAAAATCATCCGGTATTAGTTAAAACTTGTAGGGCAAAAGATTGCCTGCGGATTTAATTTCCCGCTAAACGGTTTTCTAAAACATCCTCCTATATTTGAATTCAAACTAATATAAACCATGAAATTTAAGCTTCTCGTCGGATTACTGTTCTTTACCTCGTTTGCGGGTGCACAAACTAAAAGTTTATTTAACGGAAAAGATTTAACCGGCTGGCATTGGGATGTTCCCGCTATGGATAAAAAACCCGATACGATAAATCCCTTCATCATCCGAAACGGAATGTTGGTAAGCTTAGGAACTCCCTGCGGACATTTAATTACCGATAAGAAATACAAAAACTACCGATTGGAAGTTCAATATCGTTTTGCCGGCAAGCCCGGAAATTGCGGCGTTCTGGTTCATGCTTCAACCCCGCGAGCGCTTTACAGCATGTTTCCGCAGTCTATCGAAGTGCAAATGATGCACGAAAACGCCGGAGACTTTTGGTGTATTGTAGAAGATATCACTGTTCCGGATATGGAAAAACGCCGCGGACCGAAAGAGAACTGGGGAACTTCCGGCAATAAGCAGCGCCGGATAGTGAACTTAACAGACAACTCCGAGAAGCCGTTAGGGGAGTGGAATACCATGATTGTTGAATGTGTGAAAGATGAGGTTAAGGTTTGGGTAAACGGAGATTTAGTGAATCATGGTTGTAAGGCTACCGCTACCGAGGGACAAATAGCTTTACAAGCCGAAGGCTCAGAAGTTGAGTTTAGGAAGGTGACGGTGACGGGGATACGTAAACTAAGCGAAAAGGTAAAGTCGGATAATTAGCTTTTTGGAATATATACGCAAGGGGTGGGTATATACAAGGCCGTTGGCAATTTTTAGAGCATGACAGCACTTTCTATGATTTATAATTTTTGATAAGCAACATGGAAAAATCATCTACGAAATTTTACCTCAGCGCAAAAAAAATCTGGAGTACGGTAGTAAAATCAGATGCGGATTATGCTTACGAATTAAAATTACAACTTGAGCAGCACAAACTATTACTGAACCTCTTTCAGCCGGGCACTAATTATTATTATGTGTTCAATATTTTTCATGCGGAGCTTGATTTCGTGAGCTCCGGCGTAACAGATGTGTTGGGATACCGGCACGAGGAGATGAATATTTTATTTTTTCTTAACATACTACACCCTGACGACAAGCCATACTTTTTACAGTTCGAGCAGCGTATTACAGAGTTTTTTAGGGCCTTGCCATTTGATAAAATACAAAAATATAAGATGCAGTATGATTTTAGGATGCGGGCCAAAGACGGTCGGTATGTTAGGCTGCTGCATCAGGCGGTGCAAATAGACTATGATGAATCCAATTACTATCGTACGTTAAGCTTGGATACTGATATTACGCACATAAAACCGGAGGGTAGTCCAAATTTTTCTATTATTGGGCTGGATGGAGAACCTTCCTACTACAACATAAGAGATACCGCCGCATTTACCAAATCTTACGATTTGTTTACCATCCGAGA
The DNA here is from genome assembly GCA_043763625.1 of Sphingobacteriaceae bacterium. Taxonomy (GTDB): domain Bacteria; phylum Bacteroidota; class Bacteroidia; order Sphingobacteriales; family Sphingobacteriaceae; genus Rubrolithibacter. The sequence continues at coordinate 111,348 of JAYULL010000110.1, forward strand.
AAGAGAAATACTGAAATGCATTGTTGAGAACAAAAGCAGCAAACAAATTGCCAAAGACCTCTTCATCAGTTTACACACCGTAAGTACGCATCGCAAAAATATATTGAATAAAGCCAACTGTAAATCCCCAATAGCTTTGGTTTCAAAAGCTATATGCGAAGGTTGGGTATGAGCGATTTATAAAATATACCTAGAGATAGGTATATTTTAATTTACATGTAGTGGTTAGGTTTGAAGTAATCTATTTTATCAAACAAATTTTTAACCAACAATCTATTATGGCCTACCCAATTGTAATTATTCCTGAAAACACTAAAGTCGAAATTCGATCTAAAAAAAATGCTGCCAATCCACAACGTTTTGCAGTAGAACGAGAAATTGTTTTGTATTCTGAAAATTGGCAGTTAATCTCCTTTTACCCTGCCGGAGAGACTGTACATTATGACGAATGGCCGAACGGAACTACAAGACTGAGAATTACTGGAGATAACCAGGATGGAGGCTGGAGACAATCAAGAATGCACTCATATTATCCTATAAGTACAACCTTTTGGCAACTCTCTTGTGACGATGACTTTACTGGAGATGATGATTTCGATGATTTGATTGTACAGGTAGATCTGGCAAATCATTTTGCGGGTCATGTTGGGATTCTTGATTTTCCTCTCAAACCATAAGTTACCTTTGAACAAGGCTTGTAATTTCATGTAAATCCGTAGAATTAGCGCAACTGTCTACGGATTTACTTGTGGTCGGTAATATCACCGTAGCAAATCTTTCAACCGCCTTTAAGTGAGCAGAAGCATAAATGATTGAGTCTTGTCTCCGGTTTCAGTTTTAAAAAAAAGGGATGTAACTTTACGGTTACGTAATTATGCTTAATGTAAGCAAGATGAGTGGTTGGATAAGAGTTTTCAAAAACGATTTTTGAAGAACGTTAAGCAACAATTAAGAATAATGAAATCCCGAAACTAACACATGATGAAAAAAATATTTTTACTTGCAGCTTTTTTATTTCAATTGACGATTTGTATTGGCCAAGGAACAAATTGGGGTCCTTGGACACAACATGCTTGCTTTAAAGGATTGCAAACTCGTGCTAAAGTTAGAGATTATAATAATTCTGCAAAACAATATGATTGGGATGTTGAAATTAAGAATAATTACAGTATGAAGGTCTCATTTAATTATGACATTGAAAACTCTTCAATTGACGGAAGAACGACAATGAAGCCCGGTGAAACTGGGAAGAGCTGGACACTGAACCCTTCTAATTCAGGGTTGATTATTGAATTTTCGAAAGTTTGTTTTCATCATCCGAGCGGTTTCGACCAATGTGCTGAATATGACCAAAAGGGTTATGCAAGTTTTGCTGATTGCGATAATGGCTCTCCAAACTATCAAGTTTACAACGGAACAAGTAAAGGCAGTTCAAACACTTCAAGTTCAAATACTACCTCAACCAATCAAACTCGCCGAGTACAGGAAGCTGAAGAAAACAAACGATTAACGGAAGGCACAAAAACATATTTTGAATATTATAACCGAGCAACAAGTGCAGGCCAAGCTGGTAATTATGACGAAGCAATTTCTAATTGGAATTCTGCAATTTCAGTTGCTGTAAACGATGCACAAAGAGAAAACGCACAAGCTTGGCTTGCAGAAGTGCAAAAAGCAAAGGCTAATTCTTCTGCCCAAACAAAAAACGCAGAGGTTCAAAGACAACAACAATTATTAAAACAACAGCAAGAGGAGCAAAGACAGCAACAATTACAACAAGGTGTAAACCAAATTACTACGGCAACTGTTGATTTGGTAACATATTTTGCAAACAGAAAAAACGCTTTAAGAAACTCATTAAGTAAAGAAGACGGACAAGCATTGATAGATATCGCAAATTCTGAAAGCCCTACAAATTACACTGATAATATAATTCAAATTTTTACAGGTTTAGGTTACACCCTCAGGAAGACGGAACGTAAAGATAATATGGTGATGATTTTCTTGAATAACGATGTAGCAAACGTCAATGATTTTATGCTAATTAGTATTTATAACAACAGCATTAGCTTTGACTATCATAGAAAAAATAAGCTTTTGGAGCAACTATCTGTCATTAGCGATAAACTAAAAAATTTTACTCTCTATGGTATCTCGCCTACTAACCAACAAAAAAAAATAGTACAAGACAAAAAACAGTTTAACGAAAAAACGAAAAGTGCACTAACTGATATAGAAAATTTTGAAAAAGAAAATTATTGGAATCGTACAGACTATGCTGTTTTTATTTCCGCAACAAGCATAGCAGAGGCATACGAAGATGAAAACGTTTTAAATAATAAGGCGGGGGCTATCCGATACTACCGCAAAGCGGCTTCAGTAACTCTTGAAGAATTAACTTTTGTGAAAGGAGACAATAAACTCAGAGCAATTCAACAAGAAAAACTAGCTAAAGTATATTTCAAACTTGCCTATTTATTAGATGAAGATGGGGGTGATAATGGAAAAGAAGCAATATTATGGTACAAAAAATCGGCAGAGGTATATAAAGAAACCCCTTATAAAAATATAGCATTCATTTATAAATTAGGAAAGGGTGGTGTGCCAGTAGATTGGAACGAATCAAAAAATTATTTCGAAATGGCAGCTGAAGAAAATGACGGAAAAGCTATGTATAACCTTGGAAAGCTCTATGAATCAGGAGGCCCTAATCTTGATAAAGATGAATCGAAATCAAAAAAATGGTATAAAAAAGCGTGCAAAGCAGATAAAAAATATTGCAACTAAACTGCCACTAGCATGTGTATCTCGGTAGGGGTGAAAGTAGGAAATATATTATATTTATCTGCTATCAGTTTTCCTCCGGAGCTCCGGTGGCCAACGCAGAACCCTTCAGGGAACTGCTATTAAAAATTTGTCCAGGTATGCACCTTCAGCTATTTGTCGATTTTACCTGTGGTCGGTGTTATCACCGTACCACATTTTTGATCTATTTGCAGAATTATGCGCTTAGCCGGAAATTTACCCTTATTCCTCGGTAGAATTCTAATTCACACAAAAGGTAAACTTTTTGATTACCCCCCTACTCGGATCATTTTTAAAGTTGGATAATAAACCGGATAGCTGTAGTAGATTAGGCGGAACGGCCTCTGTGAATATCCCTTCACGCCCAAACAGCTGAATAACCGATTTTCGGACTTGTTTGGTGCGTTGAGTACAGTCAAAGCCTTAGTAGAACCCTTTAAAGCATCAAACGCAGCCGCGGGGTTGTTATTCACTCGTTTTGATTTTTTTTTGGTGTTCATGGTCTCCCAGCTAGTCCGAGCGTGTAGTCAGCTTGCTGGTTCGAGCCTGCGGCTAGGATCAATAATCAAGTAGAAAGTCTGTTTCCTCCGCTCCGGTTCGTCTCACGAACCGAAATCGGTTGGACGATAAGTGTTTTGCAAAGCTACAAGAGTTTTAAGTATTATAATGGCATTTGGGTTGTGGCTAATTTGCTTTCCGATTCGTGAGACACGAACCCGGGCGACGGAGGCAAATTTGTGCTTTCTATCCGCCATCTTCGCAGTAGTTTATTCAGTTTCTATATTTGGAAACATTCTTTATCTTTGTGACGTTTAACAAGGACAATTGCTTTGAAATATTTTGAAACACGATTTTTAGAAGAAGCGGACGAGTTCATAGCAAAACTTGACTCCAAGACAGTAAGAAAAATCCTTTACAATATTGACCTTGCCGAACAAACAAATGACCCCAAGCTTTTAAAGAAATTACAAAATGACATTTGGGAATTTCGGACAAAATACGCAGGACTTCAAATCAGACTTCTTGCATTTTGGGATAAGACTGATAACAAAGAAACTTTGGTTGTTGCAACCCATGGTTTCATAAAAAAGGTTGACAAAGTTCCGGCAAACGAAATTGACCGAGCTGTTAGACTAAGAGATAAATATTTCAATAGCAAACAAAAAAAATAATCAGATGGCAACAAAAGAAATCAAGACTTATTCGCTTGCCGAAATGAAGGACAAGCATATCGGCAAAGTTGGAACAATCCACCGTGACGAATACGAGTATGAACTTCGCATGGACGTATTGGGAAAAATGATTAAAACGGCAAGACAAGAACGACATTTGACCCAAGAAGAACTCGGAAAACTGGTTGGTGTTCAGAAGGCTCAAATTTCTAAACTGGAGAGCAGTGCAAACAGTGCAACAGTTGATACAATTTTGAAGGTATTTAAGGCTTTAAAAGCAGAAATTAATTTCAATGTGAAACTCGAAAACAACTTTGTAAAACTTGTCTGACTTTCGCCTCGTTCGTATCGCAAAAATCGTCGCTCAGAGCGCACTAAACTCAAAACCCTATCTTATACTCGGAAATTAAATTCTCTTTCGATTTCTAACTCCATTTTCCTTTTAAGGTGAACTGAGAAATAGATATTTTCCCTCGCTAAACCTTAATGTGGTTTTATCTTTTCTACTTTAAACATGCCTCAAGTGCTTCTATAGCCCGGGACAGGAATTATAGAAACTAAGCGTGCAAACAGATATTTAAGATTCCCTCGGCCCTCTTTTATGAATGATCAGTCCGTTTAAAAAGTTACGAAGTATCTGATCGCCGCAGGGTTTAAAATTAGGATGATCCTCGTTACGAAAAATAGCGCCCAGTTCTGTTTTGGTGATTCTGAAATTTGCGAGGTCTAAAATGTTCACAATATCATCATCGGTGAGTTTTAAAGCCACTCTTAATTTCTTCATGATATCATTATTGCTCATAGCTTTGTTTTCTTATTCGGAAATCTCAATTTTTACTTTCTTGTTTTTTATTTTTTCTCCTTTTAACAAGCCAAGAGTTTGATTAATACCTTTTCTTTTAACAGCAGCATAAGATGAAT
>JAYULL010000111.1:0-10407 GCA_043763625.1 Sphingobacteriaceae bacterium
GTTTTAATCTCGTCTTGATGCATGTTTATCTTGTCATAATTGCAATTAAGCCGATTAGTGCGGTTAGAGCTGAAGTAAGAGCCCCCACTTCACCCAAGCCTAACTTGAACCTTAAATCTGCTGCCTTTTCCGGAATTGTAATTTTACTTCCCGGAACTACTGCCGGATAATTTTTGAAAATCAGGAATCTTTTTATCGGCTTACTTATCCCGTTAGGGTACTGTACATAAGCGCCTTGTAAACGAGCATTTTCTGTTACTCCTCCTGCAGAATTAATATAATATTTGAAATTAGATGTTGAATACCGTAGTAGCTGAGGATTATTTACAGCCCCGGCAACTTGAATAAAAGGATCAAATCTAGGTATAACAATGCTGTCTCCCGGTTTAAGGAGCAGTGTTTGAGCATTAAACTTGTTTTTCCTTTTTGATAATGCAATATCTACCCGCGTTCCGTTTCTAAAAACTTGAGCGTTCGCTAATGACCCTTCAGGAGTTATTCCTCCTGCACGTTTTATTAGTTCGAAAGCATTTTCGTCTCGCCGTTGAAGTGCATAGTAGCCCGGAAAAAGCACTTCTCCTTGTATAGTTATGTTTCCCAAAGTATGGTAATTAACTAATCTGGGGATGTGTACATAATCTAAAGGTTGCAGTGTTACATCGGAGGTTGTATTCTTTAAAGATGAATCTATATTAACAGCTATAACGTTTACCAATTGATTGGCAACCGAGTCCGAGAAATTTTTTACAAGCCTGGATATTTCTACCCGATGATTAGCCGCATCATGAGTAAAACCGCCGGCCAAGCCGATTAAGTCGGATACCTTCATTCCTTGCCTGTACACAAAAGTGCCCGGATTACGCACAAACCCATCAATACTTATTGTTAGTTCATCTCTTAATTCATTCTGTGCCAGAATCATCACGGTATCTTCTCGTTGCAGAGCAACATCGAAATCTTTTTCTGTTATGACTTTTCGTATATCAAAAGAAATCATCTCTTTTTCTCGGTCGGCACGGGTTCGCTTTACGTAACCTTTTTGTACAAAAGCATCTTCGCGTATGCCTTCTGCTTTACTAATTAATTGTCGAACTGTAAGGGTAGGTGTAAGTTCGAATACTCCCGGGCGATATACTGCTCCTTCAATCACCACTCGATTAGCATAGCGATTTAAAATTGCTTCGAAGTACACTGAATCGGCATTTTTCAAAATGAATCTGTCGAACAGACTTGCGTTAACATCACGAACATTAAGTTCTTTTTTTCCTTTTTGAACAACTTTAGCCATTTCAGTATAAGCGTTATCACTAAAACCTCCGGCATATTCAATTAAATCTTCTAAAGTTTCCGTTTCTCGTAATTCAAAAATTGCCGGCTTTTTTACTTCGCCCGCTATAGCAACACGCTTTTTGTAAACCGGAATGCGAATTACGTCCTGATCTTCTAATCTTACATTTCCGCTTAGCGAACCTTTATTAAGGAAAGAATAAAAATCAACTGTTTTTAAAACCCTGTTATTTCTAATCAATTCGATATACCGTAAGGAACCTTTTTGTCCCGGACCGCCTGCTAGATATAAGGCGTTAAACATCCCGGAAAGGGAAGAAATAGTATACGCCCCCGGTTGCTTTACTTCGCCTATTATTGTAACTCTGATACTTTTAACGCTGCCGAGGTTTACGGTGAGTTTCGTTTGTCCGCTATTTAAAGCCGGATAAACTTTTTGCATTTTTTGTCTGATAACCGTTTGAGCTTGTTCAATAGTATAACCCGCTACATAAATCAGCCCTGCATAAGGCACTTTTAAATATCCCTCGGGAGAGATTTTGGAATTCACTGAAGCTTCGTTAAGTCCGGTTAAAAGAATAATTACCTCATCATCAGGACCTAAAACATAGTTTTTCGGGGTGGTAATTCTAAGATTTGGCTCAAACTTCAGATTCGGGTTGTTGAAAATATCATATCCGAAAATAGAGGTTTGAACTCTTGGTGCCGGTCGTTCTATTTTTTTCGACGTGTCTCTTGCTGAAATTATAGTATCATTTCTTGCCGGAGCAGCTTTCGCAGCACTCTTGTTATTGCCCACATTCAGCAGATCGAGACGTTGTTTAAACAAAAGAATTTCAGAGGGCGGAACTCCCCGTTTACCCAACATTTTCAAAGCCTCTGCTTCGGAAACACCGGCACTTTGAAACTTTTTCCAAACTTGAAGAATTTGTTGATCAGATAATTGGCTTACTTTAACATTTTGCACATTGCCTAAGGAAAGGGATTGAGCTTGAAGTAAGTTAGCAGATAGGGCAAATATTATAGTAAATAGGAATACCGATTTCAGGCGCATGTTATTGCTATAAACAAATTAGAGAAAGCAAATATAAAGTATAAAAAGAGTTTTGCTTAATAAAAGCTTTTTTCAAAAAAAGGCTCTAATAGGCGTTTTGGTCGCCCCGGAAAATGTTAATAACGGTTTGAAGAATTATCTGACAATCAAACCAAAAGGTCCATCTATGGATATAATACAAGTCGAAATTCACCCGGCGCTGCATGGAACCGGGTTCTCGTGTTTCGCCGCGGCAGCCGTTAACTTGAGCCCAACCGGAAATGCCCGGTTTTACCAAATGCCGCAACATGTACCTGTCAACGGTTTCTACCGAGGCTAAATTCAAAGGAGTCGGATGCGGCCTCGGGCCGACGACCGACATATTGCCTGATAAAACATTCCAAAATTGGGGAAGCTCATCTAAGTTGGTTTGACGTAAATATTTTCCAAAGGAGGTTACTCGCTTGTCGTCTCTCTTAGCCTGAAGGTAGTCTCCGTTGATATCAACATCATCACTATCTGCTACCATAGTTCTAAACTTGTAGCAAATAATTTTTTTGTTGTTGATGCCCCAGCGTTCTTGTTTAAAAAAAACCGGCCCTCTAGAAGTAAGTTTAATGAACAAGGCGATAAACGGCATTAGCCACCAACCGATAAACACAAAAAAGCCAATTGAAAACAGAAGATCGAAGCTCCTTTTAATAACCTTGTTAACCCATAAGTCTTGGGGCAGGGATCGAATATTAATTATTGGGAGTAAGCCGATATTGTTAATCTGGATATTAGTTGAAGCGTATAAGTGTAAATCGGGAATTATACGAACGCGTTTAGCATGATAATCGCATACTTCAATACTTGCACTTATTAACTCATGTTGAGAATTAGGAAGGGCAACAATTACTTCGTCTATCTTATTTTGGGTTAACACGGTTTCCAGTTGTTCAACTTTTCCTAAATATTTACAGCCGTTGAGCTTATTTGTTTGGTTATCCAGAAAGCCGATACACTTATAACCATAATAATAGAATTGATTTATGGTGTCGTAAAAATTCTTTGCTGCAGCACCTGATCCGATTAATAATACTTTGTCCTGTAATTTGCCTTTATAAATTGCTCGGTGTAAATATTTTCTTACAGCATATTTAAATAGGGTGGTGAAAATGAATAGAATAGAGAAGTAAATAAAGAAAAAGTAGTTGCCGAGTTGAAAGCTGTTACGCAGAAAGAATAAGAAGGACGTTAATAGAATGGCAAAAATGAAAAGGGTAATAAAAAGATAAATAATCTCCTCAGAAAACTTCTTTGATCTTAAATCTGAGTATAGTCTTGAAACCTGTGCAGCACTATACCAAGCAATTATCGAAAACAAAATAAATATGTAAGCGTAAGGCCGGTGATTAGTAAAGCCTGCATCCGGATATAAGTTACCGGCTGTCCAAAAAGATAAAATCAGTACAGGTACATCAATAATGTAACGAAAGGTGTTATAAATAAAGTAAGGCCTTGTCATTAAAGATTTTATTCTGTAGGCAGGCGTAAAAGTTTTTCAATGCTTGCAAGATAAGCGTTAGTAATGGATTCCCAGTCATATTTCGCTGTCAATCCGTCCATTACTTGAGCTCGTAAAAGCAGAAGCTTTTCTGGTTGGTTTTCGAGAATTTCTATTGCTGATGCGACATATCGTGCGTCTTCTTCAAAAAAGATTCCCAAAGTTCCGGATAACATTTCCCGGTTAAAGGGAGTGTTCAAAGCTAGAATAGCACATTTATTTGCCATCGCCTTTAACATGGTAGGGTTAGTACCGCCGTACTTATGTCCGTGTAAGTAAGCGAAACAGTTTTGATAAAGCGCCATTAATTCAGAGGCGTTTGTCACGTATCCTAAAAAGATCAGATTTTCGTCTTGCAGCTTTTTTAATCCTTCGGCATATTCGTCCCTATACGGCACATCGCCAACAATTACCAATTTTTTTGTTGACTCGGATTCCAAAAATCCTCGTATTATTAAATCGGCATTATTATCCGGAATCAGTCGGCCCACAACTAAATAGTAACCATCGGGTTCAAGATTAAATCTCTCCAATAAAGAGATTTCAGCCTCCTGAAAAGCCGGGGCACCGTAAGCGATAACGGTAGAATCAGTTTTAAATTCTTCTAAATAAACCTTCCGCATTTCATCTGCATCGGTAATGATAACATCATAGAGTTTAGTCGCTGTACGAGCGGCAAAGTAAAAATATTTTGAACCTAAGCCCTTCCATTTGGGCCTCAGCCACTCTAAGCCGTCAACATTTATCAAAGTTTTTTTCCCTCTAAGCTTTGGTATCCAACCTAAGGGGCCGTTTGCTGCGTTAACAGCCAAAATAACATCTACAGGACTGAATGTAGCGTGAAACAGTGATAGAAAAGAATGAATAAGTTGGCTTAACGACTTTTTTTCAATAGTTGGAATATAATGAAGTTTTATTCCGTTAACTTGGGGCGGGTAAGCATTAAATAAATTTCTATGGCAATAAACGTGCACCTCAATACCTCGTTCTACCAAACGTTCAGATAGTTCTTTAACAAATGTTTCATAACCGCTGTAAACGTAGGGATATCCCCTCGAGCCGATAATGGCAATCTTCATCAACCTAATATTCTTCGTCGGCAAAAATATCAATTAATTTAGATGGTGGATGATAATTTCCGGGTGAAACCGGAGCTAAGGTCTATGTAGAGATAACTACATTTGTCCCAACGACCGAAAACCGAAAGTTCTATTTAAATAATGCATTCATTAATCTCTATTATCTATGTAAATTTCAATACTTCAGAATTGCTTACAGCGTCTATAAGTTCGTTGATTAAACATTCGGCTACTGTTCGTTTTGAAATAATAATTGTAGACAACAATTCTCGGGAGGAAGAGAAAAAAATTCTTAAACAAGTTTTGAATTTAGCCGGAGCAATTTCAATAAAATGGTTACCGGAAAATCGTGGTTTTGGTGCGGCTAATAATTCGGGAGCCGCTATGGCAAAAGGGAACTATTTGTTCTTTTTAAATCCCGATACTTTGATAAGGAATAATGTTCTCCGAATATTTTGCGATTTTTTCTTTAATGCGTCGGTTAATATTGCAGCGTGTGGAGGGTCGCTATGGAATGAAACCGCTAACAAAAATCATTCTTACGGTAATTTTCCCGGATTGCGTCAAGAAATCTTTATGGTCGGATTCGGGCTTTCCCTACTATTCCCTCGTTTTTATCAACGAAAGGTGGCTATCGGATCTGAAATTTATTCGGATGAAGTAGCAACTGTGGATTATATTGTAGGAGCCGATTTTTTTATAAAAACCGATATATTTAAAGTTATCGAAGGATTTGACGAAGAATATTTTATGTATTATGAGGATGCCGATTTGTGTAAACGCTTGAACCTAGCCGGATACCGGGCGGTAATTTTGCCGCAAGCAGAAATTGTTCATTTGGAAGGCGGTGCAGTGAAACAGCAAGGAGGCGGGTTCAACATTTGGAAGTTTGAAATGCTTCTAAAAAGCAAGCTTCGATATTATAAAATATGGGAAGCCGATAAACTTTTGATTATAAAAGCGGTTTTGTTTTTACAAATTATAGCGCAATTTTTTAAGGGCAATCAGGGGAACAGTTTACCGTTATTAATACGAACATATTTCAATGCCCTAAGAAATTCTTAAAAGGAGTAATTCCGGTACCGCGATAAATTATACTTTTGCATTTGTTTAGATTTACTGATTTGTTTCTCCCTCTCACTAAATGCAAGATAAGCAACCTCAAATAAGATTAGCTGTTGATACTCACCATCTTCTTTTAGAACATGCCGGAACGAAAAGGATTACAGTTAATGTGCTCGAGGAAATTAGAAAAAGAGATTCTATTAAGCTGCTGGAGTTTAAGCCCCGCTATCTGGTAACAAAAAAAACAGGTGTTCTTTCGAAAATACTTGGGCATTTTATTCGATTTATATGGGTACATGTTCATCTGCCGGTACTTTGTTTCCGATATAAAGCAGATTTGCTTTTATCACCCGAGTTCAATACTCCCTTTTATACACCTTGCAAAAGGGTTGTAATTGTTCCGGATGCCCACATGAAAGCTCAGAAGGAATACACCAGCAAGTTCTGGTTTTATTTATATTATCTTCCTTTAATTGAAAGTGCGATTCGAAAGGCCGATTTAATTATAACTATTTCGAAGTTTGCTAAGAAGCAAATTGTGGAATTGATGCGTGTAAAGGCTGAAAGAGTTCATGTTACTTATTTAGGAGTAGATTCCCATTTTTTTAAATCAAGAACTGCTGAAGAAAAGCTTAAAGACATAGCCGAGCAGGGCTTGAAGTATAAAAACTATATTCTTTTTGTAGGCACTTTTGAGGCCCGCAAAAATATTGAACGCCTATTAGAGGCTTTTGCTCTAATAAAAAAGGAATATTCAGATGCAACTGCAGAATTAAAGTTAGCGATTGTAGGTCAACCGTCGTCAGGCATGTTCTCGGATAGAAGCAGACAGATCCGAGATCTGATAGAGCACTTAAATTTAAAACAAGACGTTATTTTATGTGGTTTTGTATCTGATTCAGCCTTGCCTGGAATATACGAAGGCGCCTGTATGGTCGCATTTCCGTCGTTGCACGAAGGCTTCGGACTACCAATAATTGAGGGATTTGTATCTCGAGTGCCGGTTCTTACTTCAAACCTTTGCTCCATGCCCGAAATTGCAGGTGATGCAGCGGCAATAGTTGATCCTTTTAACGTTAATGATATTTACGAAAAGATGAGGGATATCTTGTTCAATAAAACTTACAGCGAAAATCTTATACAATCAGGTCTCCGACGTGTGAAATGCTTTACCTGGGAAAGATGTACAGATCAAATACTATCTCACATAACTTCTTTATTAAAAAAGTGAATGTCTTCGTTCATTCAAAACAGGAAAAGAAAACACGCGTTACGTCTTATAAATGCGCTCATAAACCTTTTTTCTGTTCCTAAGAAACTCATTGCTAAAAAGGTTGATCTAAAAACCTTTAAGCCGAAAAAAATTTTAGCGCTGCGGCTCGACTACATCGGCGATGTGGTAATGACATCTCCTGCTTTAAATGTTTTGAGAAAGAAATTTCCTGATGCTAAAATACTTCTTATTACCAATACAATAAGTAAAGATTTTTTTGATGCGGATACTGCCGTTGATGAAGTTTTAACTTTTAATTGGCCGTGGCCTTATCATAAATCGGATAATTTATTTACTTATCCAAAATTCAAAGACCTGGTACTATTGATAAGGCGATTACGAAGTGAGCAAATAGATATGCTCGTTGATTTTCGCGGAGATTTAAGATTTATAATTTTATTTGGCGTATTGGCCGGCATTAAGGTTAGAATCAGCAACTCCAGAAGTGGAAGAACCGATCTACTAGCTTACTCTTCAATTTACGACTTTAATAAACATGAGGTAGAGCGTGCGGTGGATATAGTTAGGTGCCTTGATATTAATACTCAAGAAATAAGACCCAAGTTTGTGTTCCACCGGGAAGAAACTCGGATTATTATTGAAAAGTTTAAACAAGAAACCGGTTTATCTTATCCGGCTAAAATTGCCATTGTGGCACCTTATTCTTCAAAAGATGTTAAATCATGGCCTCCCGAGTATTTTATTGATGTAATTACTTATCTTAAAAATAAGGGATATGTTGTTTTGGTTGCCGGAACGAAAGGAGAAGCTACTGACGCAGAAAAACTTTTAAAAAACTTTGACGGGAGCGTTTATTCTTTTGCAGGTAAAACAACGGTTAGAGAAATGGCCGCTCTTATAGCAGTTTCAAATATAATTGTCGGTATTGATACCGGAGTTTTGCATCTCGCTGCTTGTTTCAATATTCCGATCGTGGCTATTTTCGGCCCGACTCGTGCGATAGAATTTTCTCCTTATTCTCCGAATTGCACTGTGGTAGATTTGCATAGTTGCCGCTGTAATCAGTTTATGCACTTAAAGTGCGATTACCCGCAACAGGGGTACGCTGAGTGCTTATATCAACTGAAACCGGAGAGAGTAATAAAAGTTATCGAGGAAGTGTTACAAGCTAAATCTTTAGATGTTAATAGCGGCATGAACTAACTCTTCCTCGATCATCTTTTCAATGATATCTTCTAATCGATAAGTTGCCTTCCAACCGAGTAGCTTTTCTGCTTTAGACGGATCTGCTTTACCTGATTTTAAATCTGTGGGCCGAAACAGACTTTTATCAATAACTACATGTTCTTGCCAATTTAACCCGACTTGCTTAAAGGTGATCGAAATAAAGTCTTCCAATCTTCTGGTTTCGCCGGTTGCAATAACAAAATCATCAGGCACATCTTGCTGCATCATTAACCACATTGCTTCTACATATTCCGGAGCCCAACCCCAATCCCGCTCGATATTGATATTACCTAAAACCAGTTTTTCTTTACTGCCTCCGGCAATCCGGCAAGCAGTAGAAATTACTTTTTTAGTTACAAATCTGTTTCCGCGAAAAGGAGATTCATGATTAAATAAAATACCGCTGCATGCATATAAATTGTATGCCTCTCGATAGTTTGCTACTTGCCAAAATGCCGTTGCTTTTGCTACTCCATACGGGCTTCTTGGTCTGAATGGTGTAAGCTCATTTGCCACGGTATTATTAGTGTCGCCATAACTTTCACTTGAGCAAGCGCTGTACAACTTCGTATCTGTATTACAAAAACGAATAGATTCTAATAAATTAATGGTGCCGACAATAATACTTTCAAACGTTTCTACCGGTTGTTCAAACGATAAGCTCACAGAAGTTTGGCCGGCAAGGTTATAAATTTCATCCGGCCGTATATTGGTAATAGTATGCAGCACACTTCTAAAATCGTTAAGATTAACGGATACAAATTTAACTGCCTCTTTTATACCAAGCTTTTCAAGATTGCTGAAGGATGAAGCTTGCGAATCGCGAGATCCTCCGTAAACGTCGTATCCCTTTTCTAAAAGAAGTTTTGCTATATAAGTTCCGTCTTGACCGGATACTCCGCATATCAGTGCCTTTTTCAATGTTTCAAATTTATGTAGATATTCTGTTTTTAATCACCTGTGCAGGCACTCCCGCTGCCACCGAATTTACCGGAATGGATTTAGTTACTACGCTTCCGGCTGCAATAACGCTACCTTCGCCTATAATTACTCCGTCTAAAACTATTACTCCGCCTCCGAGCCAACAATTATCTTCAATCACAATTCCTTTTCTCGAAACCCCTTGATCTTTAATTGCCAACTTTGGATGGGTGTAGTTATGATTTTCGGAAAAAATCTTGGTACCCGGTCCTATAATTACGTTTGTTCCAATCTTAATTCCTCCTTGTCCTCCCAAAAATACCCCTGTAGTAATTCCGGTTCCGCTGCCTATAAATATACCTTCTCCTTGTTGGGCTATTACTCCCGTGCATATAAAATTGCAATCTCTGGCTATCGAAACGTTATCTCCGATAATAATCCCTCTTAACGATAGCGCGTTTATATGAACATTGTCTTCTATAATTAAGTTTTTACCTGTATGGATTTTATAGCCGTGCCGGATTGATACATTTTTTCCTACAAACAAAAGTCCGGAAGATTCTTTTAAAATTAGTTTATAGAATAAGCCTCTTATTATTTGCACAACCCTGATGCCGCAAACCACAATCAAGTCTGAGGTAGAATATTTACTATCCCATTTATAATCCGGTTTGTTCTTCAATTTCCTGATTATCCGTTCAATTATCATTTGCCGTTCTTATTGAAGGATTACTACTCTTCTTTTGGGCGATTACCCCTACAAATAAGCCGGAAAAAAACCAAGTGATGTAAGAAATGTAGGAGGAAGATTCCAACTCAGAAGTTAAAAACGGAGTTATAAAGCCGACTTTCATCAGTAAGAGTGCCAAGCAAAGTTTTTTTTCCTTGCCTTTCAACGTAGGGTACAGGTTCCAACTTTCTTTTATAAGCGAATAATAAATAAATAAATAAATAATAACTGCAATTATTCCCGTTTGAACTCCTACAATTAAGAACTGATTTTCACCGCCTG
>JAYULL010000112.1:0-2922 GCA_043763625.1 Sphingobacteriaceae bacterium
TACAACCGGCTCCTAACATTCCTCCGGTTGCTCGTGCCGGTGAAGATCAAGGAATAACATTGCCGGAAAACACTACAACATTAGACGGAAGCGCATCAACCGATGCCGACGGAACTATTAACGCTTACAAGTGGATCTTGATTTCCGGCCCTACCGGTGCATTTTTGGCTACGCCTGATGCTGCCGTAACACAAATTGCCAAGCTTGTAGAAGGTTCGTATGTTTGTGAACTTACCGTAACCGACGATAAGGGTGCCACCGGAAAAGATACTGTTATAATTACGGTACAAGCTTTACCAAATCAGCCCCCGGTTGCCCATGCAGGGGAAGACATAACCATCACAAGCCCTGAAAATTCGGCTACTTTAGACGGAAGTAAATCTTCCGATCCCGACGGAGAAATCGTAAATTACCGTTGGAAACAGATTTCCGGGCCTATGCCGGGTTCTCTCGTTAACGGCGAGCAGGTTATAACAGGGGTGGGCAAACTTGCGGAAACGGGCCAATACGTTTTCGAACTTACTGTTGTGGATGACAAAGGAGCTACCGATACCGATACTGTAGTTATTATTGTACAAGAGCCTCAAAATCAACTTCCTGTTGCCAATGCAGGCGAAGATAGGACAGTAACACTTCCCGTTAGGTTATTGACTTTAAACGGTAGTGCATCATTCGATCCCGACGGAATAATAACCTCCTTTAAATGGGCTCAAATCTCCGGCCCGGCAGATATTAAAATAGGTACTACGGATGCAGCAATAACGAGTTTATTTAAGCTTACTCCCGGTGAGTTTGTTTTTGAACTTACCGTTACAGACGATAAAGGTGCAACAGCATCCGACACTGTAACTGTAACTATTCAAGAGCGAGAGCAACCGCAAAAAGTTTGTTCACCCTTAGACGGTATAATATCCGAGTTTAAAAAGCTGCCGGAAATACAACCTACGTTGTTCCCTGTCTTTGTTGGGATTTTTCAATCTTATCCAAAAGTTGAGGAGTTTTTTACAGCCTTGGAAAACATGTTTACGAAACCGGTTGAAGAACAAATTGCTTTTTTCGAACAAGCAGAGGTTGAAAAATTACTCGCCGAATGGTTTGATCAACTGTTTCCGCTCATTCTGCAAAGCGATCTTCGTGAACATGCTTTGGCACTTTATCGAATATTGATTTCGCTTTCCGAGTACATCGCCTGTATTCAAAAAGAAGATATTGATAAAGCTTCTGTTCGGTTAAACGGTGTTTTTCAAATTGTACTTAAACAAATGAGTGTGATTATGCGCTCATCACCGAACTTCCCGCAGGAGCTACTTGCACGATTGATTCAAATATTGAACGATTTAGCGGAAGAAGAACAACGCATCCAAAATAACGGTGAACAAACAAGCAAGCCAATTTACTTCCGTATTATTCAAATGCTTATTGAAATGTTGAAACCGCTGAACAGGTAATGGAAACTTTGTTTTCAAATACAATCCAAAAGCAAACTGTTGAGGTTTCTATAACCGGGAATGTCGACGGGTTTGCTGCGCAAAAGCAAATAGAACGTATATGTAAACAACAATTAGCGCCGCAGTTAGAAAAGTTAATCGACAAATATGATTTATCCGATGAGATAATAAGCATAGACAGCATACTCGTTGAAATTGATGATTTAATGATAGATAAACTCGATCCGGATCTTGTTCAAAGAATAATTTCGAAAGTTGAGGATGAAATAGTTCAACGAGTTATTCAGCCTAGCGGGAAGGAAAGTGTTTCTAAACTTACCCAACACGAAAAAACTGCTGAATCTTTAATTTTTTATCTTAAAAACGGATACTTTCCTTGGTGGGCAAATATTAAGAACTCAGGGGATTTCAACGAGAAACTGAATTATCTATGTAAACTGGACTTTACGCACCATCACAAAGACGAGTTTATTGAAGTGATGAAAGACGACTCGTCTAAGCAACGTTTCTTAAAACAAATTCCTACTCGATATATCGAAAAGCTTATGGACCGAGTCTCGGGCAAATCTGTTTTTGCAACGTATTATCGAGTAATGGATCTTATTCAAGAGCCCGGACTTAAACCTGCCTTCGAAAAGGTTTTCCGAGAGGCCGCTCTTCAAGCTCTAGTTATTTCAGCATTACACGACTTAGATAAGTTTTCGGACATGCTATTTGTTGAACTAAAAACCGGCAATAAAAATTTTAAACCTGCCTTTGAGAAGATAATTCCGGACCTCCTAAAAATCGAAAATCTTCCAGAAGAAATAATTACGATTCTTTTAGGGGATGAAAAACTTGTTGGAATAAATTCAGCCGAAAGCTTAAAGGACGAGTCGCCGCCAAAAGAAGAAAATGAGAAACGTCCTGCATTTCCCGCTAATGAAACAACTGAAACTAAGTTTGGAGAACCGGCGGAAGAAAAGTCTTCCACTCAGGAACAAAACAGTAACAACGAGATATACCTTGGTAATGCCGGTTTGGTTATCATTGCTCCCTTTCTACCGATGTTTTTTAACGATTTAGGATTAAGTGAAGGATGTAATTTGACCCAAATTTCTAAAACTGTCGCGTTACTGAATTTTATCGCTTCCGGAAACCAAGATTACGAAGAGTTTGAATGTGTGCTTCCTAAAGTTTTATGCGGAATTGAACTTAAACAAGTAATTGAAAAAGTTGAGCTTGATGATACCGAAAAAAGTAAGATTAATGATTTACTTCTTTCGGTAATTGAGCATTGGACAATTTTAAAAAATACGTCGATTGAAGGGCTCAGAGCGTCTTTTCTGCAACGTGAAGGCAAACTGACTTTCGAAAAAGGTCAATGGAATTTGCATCTGAATCCGCAATCCTTTGATGTGTTGCTGGAGCATTTGCCGTGGAATATTTCCATGATTAAATTGCCTTGGATGAAAAGTTTACTTACAGTAAATTG
>JAYULL010000113.1:0-10152 GCA_043763625.1 Sphingobacteriaceae bacterium
CAGTAACTCACTAAGAATTTAAAATTAAAATATTAGAGGCTTGCGCATACATAGCAGGTCTTTTTTGTTTTTGCGGGTTACCTTTTACTGTTTGGTGTATTAAGTGAAGAAAGATTGTTAACCCACAAATTAAAACACAATGAAAAAACTATTTAAATTAAGCTTCCTTGTATTAGCATTATCGTTATCAGTTGCTGCTTGTAATTCAAATAAGAGTGAAAGCAATGCAACAGATTCAATCGATTCAAGTGCTGATGCTACTACTAATGCCGTTGATTCTTCTGCTGATGCAACAATCGACTCGGTAGATTCTACTGCTGATGCAGCAAAAGATTCTGTTACTAAATAATCTTACAGGACAACATTACATAAAGAAACCTGCAGCATTTAATTGCTCCAGGTTTTTTTATGTAATAGAGTCTCAACTACTCTACCACCAATTTCTAAGGTTCGCTTTCGTTGCTAAATATCTTTGTTAAACCTTTTTTTACTTTTTTAGAGTTTATATCAGCAATTAAATACATACACGGTACTAATATCAACGTTAGAAAGGTAGCAAAACTTAGTCCGAATATCATTGTCCACGATAGCGGACCCCAAAATGCAACGTTATCTCCGCCAAAATAGATATGCGGATTGAATTCTGTAAATAACCTTTCAAAATCTATATTAAGGCCTACAGCCAAGGGAATTAGTCCAAGCATGGTTGCGGTGGCTGTAAGAAGTACCGGCGTCATACGAGTTCGTCCGGCTTCAACAACTGCTTCTTTAACAGACATCCCTTGTTCTATCATCAGCTCGGTAAATTCTACGAGCAAGATGCCGTTTCGAACAACAATACCCGCAAGAGCTATAATTCCTACGCCTGACATTACGATAGACATTTCCATTCTAAAAATCACCACCCCCAAAAGTACACCAACCACACTGAACAAAATTTCGCTTAAAATTATTATCGGTTTGCTTACCGAGTTAAATTGAGTTACCAAAATAATAAGTATCAATCCGAATGCTATCATTAATGCTTTCCCTAGGAAAGCCGCCGTTTCCATTTGTTCTTCTTGTTCTCCCGCCATTCTTATCGAGACTTCTGCAGGAGCCTTAAAATTTTGCACTTCAGTTTGGATGTTGGCAACCACTTCATTCGGGTTATAGTCTGCTAAAACATTGGATGAGAGAATAATAACCCGTTTTTGCTGCTTACGTTTAATCCCTCCGTATGTATTTACGTAACTAATATCAGCAAAGGATGATAAGGGAACTTGTCGGATCATTCCTCCCATAGCCATGTCTCTATAGGTAAACTTCATATTTCTTAATGCTTGGAGATTGTCTCTTTGGTCCTCTCGCACACGCAGATTGATTTCGTAATCCTCATTAACATCGCGGAACTTAGACACTTCTTTACCGAACACAGCTGTACGTAAACTCATCCCGATTAATCCGCTTGATATTCCTTCACGGTTTGCCCTTTCCCGATTGATGTCGAAAATTATTTCAGGCTTATTGTTTTGGAAATCAGATTTTAGTTCTTCGACTCCTGAAATTTGCTTGGCATCAAGATATTTTTTCAGCTTACCGGCTGTTTTTACAAGCGAATCCAAGTCATCTCCGGTAAGCTCAATGGAAATCGGCTTAGCGGTCGGCGGACCGGCCTGCTCTTGCGTCACAGTTACTGCAGCTCCCGGAATGCCTTTAACTTCTTTTCTAATCATGTCTAAATACCTAGCAGTACTCTGTCCGTCGCGTTTTCCGAATTCAACAAACGCCACAGTTACTTTACCTCTGTTAGTATAATTTCCTTGATCTTCATCCTGTGGATCGGTAACCCCCACTGTTACATTAGAAATAATTGAAGAAACCATCGGATTGTTCCTTCCAACTACTTGTGTTACTCGATTTTCTACATCTCTAACAATTTCATTGGTATAGGCTTGGTCTGTTCCGATAGGCAGTTGAACATATACGTAAACGAAATTAGGATCGCCTGAAGGGAAAAAGACCACCTTTGGAGGTACTACCGCAACTAAACCTATTGAGAGTAAGAAAATGCCAACTGTTCCCCAAAGCACAGTACGAGGGCGATTCACGGCCCAACGCAACAATCCTGTATAACGGTCTTGAAAGCGGGGCCAAGTAACGGTTTGAAAATGCCTTACTGCCCTTGTTAAAAAGAAATGATTAAGCAGATATAATAAAGCCAACAGAACTACAAAGTTTCCGAGACCGAAATTTACGAAGTAGCCTAATACTGCAAGTACTGCCAAAATAATAAGCGACCTTTTAACTGATCGGTCGAAGGTGGGACGATGATATTCATTCTCGTTATGCGGTGTCATAAAATCTACCGCAAAAACCGGGTTAATAATATAAGCAACCACTAACGAGGCCAGCAAGGTTATAATCAAGGTTGCCGGCAGGAAGAACATAAATTCTCCTATAATACCCGGCCAAAACAATAAAGGCACAAAAGGAGCTAAGGTTGTTAATGTTCCAGATAATACAGGAATAAACACTTCTCCTGCCGCTATTTTTGCAGCTTGTTTGATAGGCACTTTCCCATTATCGAAAATCCGATGAGTATTTTCAATTACTACGATCGCATCATCGACCACGATTCCTAATCCTAGAAGGAAAGAAAACAGCACCATCATATTCATAGTAAAGCTGAAACCGAATAATCCGCCTAATGCCGGCATGGCCAAGAAGGCTACAAACATGGATAAGGGAACAGACATTGCGACGAACAAAGCATTAGTAACTCCCATGAAAAACATCAGAATTATCGTCACCAAAATAAACCCTATAATAATGGTGTTTATTAAATCGTGCAGTGTCACACGAGTTTGATTGGATTGGTCGCCGGTGATGGTGACATTTAAATCATTCGGTAGCGTTGTGCCCTTCATTTCGGCAATCAACGCGTTTATTTTATCAGAAGCTTCGATAAGGTTTTCGCCGGCACGCTTTTTTATTTGAAGCGTTATTACATTTTTACCGTATAGGCGAGCGTAACTTTCCTGCTCTTTAAACGAATCCTTTACATCGGCAATATCTTTGAGATAAACAGAACCGCCGGTTGGAGTTTTAACGACGATATTCGATATCTCCTCTGCCGACTTGAAGTCTTGCTTTACGTTAATATCCCTTCGAACCCCGTCCATTCTCACGGCCCCGCCCGGAACCGTTAAGTTTTCGTAACCTACTGCACTCTCAATATCATTAAAAGATATCTGCGCAGCAGCCATTTTATTCAAATCAACATTGATCTGCACCTCCGGGTCCAACGCTCCAACAATATCAACGCCCGAGATTTCTTTCATCGCTTCTATGCGATCCTGCAGGTCGTCGGCATATTCCTTTAGACGTTTTAAATCGTAGTCGCCGGAAATATTTAAATACATAATCGGCAAATCCGAAAGGTTTATATCAAACACCTGTGGGTCTGTCGGTAAATCTTGGGGCAAATCCTGTTTTGCTTTATCTACCGCGTCTTTAACACGTTGCTTTGCGTCAATAATATCTACATTGGTATTGAACTCAGCCGTGATCATCGAATACCCTTGAAAGGAATTAGACGACACTTTTTTTAAACCTTCGGTTCCACGCATTTGCTTTTCTATATGCTTGGTAACCAAGTTCTCCATATTCGCCGGCGATGTTCCGGGGTAGATAGTATACACCATTATTTTCGGAATAATAATCTCCGGAAAATTCTCTTTCGGCAGGCCGTTATAGGCGAAAATCCCCATAACAGTTATGATGAAGGTGAGCACATAGATCGCTGTTTTATTATCTATCGCCCAGCTGGACGGCCCAAATTCCTTATTTATGTCTTTCATCTTTTTTGATTAGGATGAGTGAAAAAATTAATTCGATCAAGACTTAAAACTTTACGAAGTCGCCCTCATTTAAATCTGCAAACCCTACAGTTATAACCTTATCTCCGGCGTTCAGACCTGATGTTACTTCGGCTCTTCCGCCGTACACCCGTTCGGTTTTAATGGGAGCTCGTTTCGCTTTTCCATTATCCGCAATGTAGACGTAATCGCCTGTTTCTGATTTCTGAATAGCGTTGACCGGGACAGTAACTGCATTACTGCTTCGATAGTCAACTATTTTAAGAACAGCCAACATATTAGGACGGTAATTAGACCGGGAAGGCAATTTAACCTCAACTCCAAAACTTCTGGAAACGGGATCTATAACACGTGAGGCGTAAGTAATGCGGGTTTTTAAGGAGTCTGAAGCATCCGGCAAAATAATTTCCACTTCATCGCCTTGATTTACTCTTCCTGCATACGTTTCTGCGACCAAAGCTTTTGCTTTCAAATTGCTTGCGTTAACTACTCGAATTGATGAGAGCCCGGGCGATACTGCTTGACCAAGTTTTAAATCCATTAAGTCAACAGTGCCTGAAATAGGCGACGTAATCCGATACATTGCCGATTGCGAACGAAGCACAGCAATTTGCTTTTCCAATCCTTCTTTTTGAGTTCTCGCGTTCAAATATTGAACTTCAGTACCGATCTTTTGATCCCACAAAGCCTTTTGGCGACTGAATAAGTTGTTTGCAAGCTCCAGTTGAGTTTGTACTTGGGCTATATTTTGGCGCAGTACTTTATCGTCAAGCTTAGCTAAAACTTGTCCTCTGGAAACATTCTGTCCGATTCTTGCATAAACCGCGGTAATGACCCCGGGAACTTCAGAACTTACCATAACGTTCTCTTCGGCGTCTATTCGCCCTTGGACTTCAACATAGCTTTTAAACAAAGCAGGTATTACTTCGGCCACAGTTACATCAGTAACTTTTTGTTTTGTAGTTGTGCCTACCTCAGCCTCTAACTTGGTTATTTTGATATCCAGTTCCGAACGCTGTTTTTTAAGTCCCGCCAGTTCCGTCTTTTTATCCGGTGCTTTCTTTCCGCAAGAAGCTATAAATACAATTGCTGCTAAGTAAATTAATCTTTTCATGGTTATCGGTTGATAAATTTATTGGATGCGCCCATAGGCTTTTTCTAAATCGACTTTGCTTATTAAGGCGTTATATAGTGCCTGTATATAGTTGTTTTCTGCTTGTTCAAGTGCAGTTTGTGCTTGGGTTACTTCTATACTCGAACCTACACCCTGCTCGTATTTTATTCGCGAAACGCGTAATACTTCTTGAGCCAGGGCCATGTTACTTTTTTGGTTATTGAGAGATTGAATTCCATTGACATAATTGATACGCGACTGCTCTTGCTGCAACATCAATCCATTTTTAACAGAGTTGAGTATGTTCTCAGACTTTAAGACCGCAATTTTAGCCTGACGAATTTGATTGGTTCGCTGAAACCCGCTAAAGATTGGAACGTTAAGCTGAAGGCCTACAAATACTGAAGGTAAATTCAGGTTAAAAAGATTACCAAAACTATTATTTTGATAGGCATTACCTGCACTTCCCACAGCTGCTAAAGACGGTAGACCTAATGATTTAATCCGCTTTATGTCCAGTAAATTTAATCGTCTTTGCGTTTCGAGTAAACTGTATTCAATTCGCTTTTGGTAAGCGGCTGTATCTGCTGCAACTGTAGTTGTAGTATCTAGACTTACACTTTCAAGCTTATCGATTAACTCCAAATTCTCCTTAATTGGCATTCCCATTTGAAATTTTAAGAGCTGTACTCCTAAGTCTAAAAGGCGAACAGTATTCTCCCTGGTTGTGGCTAAATTATTATATAGAACCTGGATTCGGTCTAAATCAATTCTTTCAACAAAGCCCTGCTTATTTAATTCAGTTGTTTCGGTAAGCTGCCTTTTTAACTGATTTAAATTTGCATCAAGCAGCCGCAGTTGCTCCCGATTAACAAGCACTTGATAATAAGCTTTAGTTACTGAAACTTCTGTTTGAACCTTAGTTCGGGTGAAGTTTTTTTGAAAAAGCTCTTTAAAAGTTTTTGAAGCCTGCAGCCCAACTAAGTATGTTCCGCTAAATACTAATTGACTAACATTTATAGCATAATTAGCATTATACTTCTGCTGAAAGCCGAACAGAGTAGTAGGACTTCCGGTGGGAGCCTCTGCAAGTCCATTCTGTGTTTGTACTTTTTGTTCGTATAAGATGTTTTGCAAGAGGTAGCCGAAATTAGGAAAAGGAATTTGAGGCACTTTTAAATAATCTTGAAAAGAAGCGGTCCCGTTTACCTGCGGCAGCCCCAAGCCAATTGTTTCCTTAACTTTATAATTCGCACTTTCGATATCCAAGCGAGCATTCTTCATCGAATCCTGATTCGCGTAAGCATATTCTAAACATTGCTGAAGAGTAAGATTATGCGTTTGAGAAGCAGGGCTTTGTTGAGCCCTTCCGGCAATTCCGGCGAAGCATATTAACATTATTACAAAAACAACTCTCATAGTATTTATTAATTAATCTTCTTCGGTTAACTGTTTATAGTTATTAATTAACCTATGACCTTTAAGGGTGCAAATGCCGTATAAAAAGTGCTCGGTAATTTCAGTCATCGCTTGCGAAACTCTGTATTTATTCGACCTAAAGAACGGATGCGTAAAAACCATGTCTATCTGTTCGAGACGCATTCGCGTTAGTATTTCTTGATTTATTTCTTTTCGATACAATTTTTCTTTCACTCCGCGTTCTAAATTACCCTTAACTACATTATACAACTTCTTTTCTCTGAAGTCCCGAAAGACTAACCAAGCCTGCGGGTGATACTTTTGCATATCAAAAAGAAACATCGGGTTCATGTTAGATAACATTTCCTGTACTTGTGTTACAGCTTTAAAAACTTCGTCGACCGCATTCTCCGAAGAAGCATAGGTCTGATCCATCACACAGTTTTGCTCATCCATGCTTCTTTTTATTAAAGTATGAACCAGTTCATTTTTATCACTGAAATGAATGTAGATTGTTTTTTTGGACATGCCTAAATGCTTAGCAATATCGTCCATTGTCACGCTTTTTATACCGTACCGGTGAAAAAGCTTATC
Source organism: Sphingobacteriaceae bacterium (assembly GCA_043763625.1). GTDB lineage: Bacteria > Bacteroidota > Bacteroidia > Sphingobacteriales > Sphingobacteriaceae > Rubrolithibacter. The sequence goes on from JAYULL010000113.1 coordinate 6,988, forward strand.
CGCCTGCTCGATTATATGCTCCTTTAAATCCAATTTTTCTTTCTGTGCCGGCAAAACTATGGAAACTTTTTTCAATTCCAAAGTTTCCAGTAAAATTAACTATTTCTTAATCTTCGATGACAAATGGAGCGAGGGCTAAAAAAATGTAAATTTGCCCGAAATTGAACATATGAGTTTTTCTCCTTTATACGCAATATCACCTGTTGACGGCCGATATTCAAATACTACTAAAGAACTTTCCGCCTATTTTTCAGAGGCGGCTTTAATCGAATTCAGGGTATATGTGGAGATAGAATATTTTATAGCGCTTTGTAAGTTACCGTTAACAGCTCTTGTAGAGTTTGACAGTTCGAAATTTGACAGGCTTCGAAATATTTATAAATCTTTTAATGAAGCAGATGCACAACGTATAAAGGAAATTGAAAAAACGACCAATCATGATGTTAAGGCAGTGGAATATTTCATAAAAGAAAAGTTTGACGATTTAGATTTATCGAATTTCAAGGAATTTATACACTTCGGACTTACTTCGCAGGACATTAATAATACAGCTGTTCCGCATTCCTTTAAGCTTGCCATAGAAAAGAGCTATTATCCCGCTTTGGCGGAATTGACTGAAAAGTTGAAACAACTTGCCGGCAATTGGCAGGATGTGCCGATGTTGGCCCACACGCACGGACAACCGGCTTCGCCGACTCGTTTGGGAAAAGAAATTTTAGTTTTTGTTGAGCGAATTGAAAACCAATTGAATCTATTAAAACAAATCCCTTTTTCGGCTAAATTCGGTGGAGCCACGGGAAATTTCAATGCGCACCATGTTGCTTATCCTAATATAGATTGGAAAGACTTCGCCAATAAGTTTGTGAACGAACAATTAGGTTTAAGCCGATCTCAATACACAACTCAGATTGAGCATTACGATAATTTTGCCGCTCATTGCGATGGATTAAAACGCATTAATAACATTATTTTAGATTTAGATCGAGATTTTTGGACCTATATCTCGATGAATTATTTCCGGCAAAAAATCAAGGAAGGAGAAATCGGTTCGTCAGCGATGCCGCACAAAGTAAACCCGATCGATTTCGAAAACTCGGAAGGCAATTTAGGAATTGCAAATGCACTGTTTGAACATCTGGCAGGCAAACTTCCGGTTTCACGTTTGCAACGAGATCTAACGGATTCTACAGTATTAAGAAATATTGGCGTTCCGATGGCGCATACGCTTATTGCGATAAAATCGACTCTAAAAGGATTAAATAAATTATTGCTTGATAAGGATGCAATAAAAGCAGACTTAGAAAATAATTGGGCTGTTGTTGCCGAAGCAATTCAAACCATTTTGCGCCGGGAAGCTTACCCTGACCCTTATGAGGCACTAAAAGCCTTAACCCGAACTAACAGTAAGGTTAATGCAGGTACCCTCTCAGAATTTGTTGATTCCTTAAATGTAAGCGAAACCGTTAAAGAAGAAATCAGAAAAATCAGTCCGGAAACATACACCGGGATTTAAGCAGTCATTAGCAAGTAAAAAGCGTAGGGAAGTAAATGCAAAGGTTGAAATTTTGGTAATTTTGATGAAATTTTTGACCATGGCAGTTTTAAGCATCAACGTATATACAGAATCCACCCCCAATCCGGCAACGATGAAATTCTTGGTAAACAAGTTGCTTTTAAACGGGAGCGCGGATTTTGCTTCCAAAGAAGCAGCCGAAAAGTCGGCTTTTGCAAAAGAACTGTTTAAATTCAGTTTTGTAAACGGCGTATTTTTTGCCAGCAACTTTGTAACTATTACCAAAACAGACGATACAGACTGGTCGGACGTTGAGCAAATTTTAAAAGAGTTTGTAAAAGGAGCGGTTGAAGCAGAGTTACAAATACAAGAAAAAGCATCTGAGGAAAACCCGCAATTTGAAGGGACTGAGGCTGAAGTAAAAATTCAGCAAATCTTGCATGACTATGTTCGCCCGGCGGTTGAACAAGACGGAGGAGCAATAAGCTATAAATCGTTTAGTGAAGGCGTGGTAACCGTAGAATTAAGAGGTTCTTGCAGCGGTTGTCCGTCATCGACAATAACATTAAAATCCGGGATAGAAAACTTGTTAAAACGAATGGTTCCGGAGGTTAATGAAGTTGTTGCTGATGCGATGTAGGAGAATTCAAAAACATTAAACAAAAATCCCGACAAGACGAACTTTGCGGGATTTTGTGTTTTAGGGTTAAAATTCTTTTCGAATTATTCCCGCAAGCTGTTTAGATATTTTTCCGTTGGTAGCTATAATCTGTCGGGCTTTGTAGAACTCGTCCTCCTCCTTAAAGTTAAATGCTTCGCCTCCCGCTTCTCGCACTAATACCACTCCGGCTGCAATGTCGTACAGATTAATATTGTACTCGAAATAGGCTTCGAAGCGGCCGCAAGCGGTATAGGCCATATCAACCGCGGCGGAACCGATTCTGCGCAAACCGTGGCACTTTTGTGTTAGTTCTTTAAATACTCGCATGTATTTTTCAAGCTTTTCGAAATCGTAGTACGGGAAACCCGTGGCTATCAGTGACTGTTCAACAGTTGCCGCTTGCGAAACTTTGATCGGCTTTCCGTTTAAATAGGCTCCTCCGCCTTTCCAAGCGGTAAAACACTCATCCAAATTCACTTCGTATACTACTCCAAGCACTAATTCTTTATTCTGTTCTAATGCGATGCTTACAGAATAAGTCGGAAGTCCGTGAATAAAATTTGTGGTACCGTCTAAAGGATCAACAATCCAATTATAAATCTTACCTGTTTTGTTGATCGTTTCTTCTTCGGTGATAAAGCCGGCTTCGGGCAAAAGCTCTGAAAGTCTTTTGACAATTTTTTCTTCGGCAGCTTTGTCGACATAAGACACCAAATTATTTGTACCCTTAAATTCAACTTGTTCTAGGCTGAATTTCTTACGTTCCTCTCTGATAAACGCTCCGACTTCGAGAGACAGTTTTGCTGCCTCGGTTGTTAACTGCTGTAGATCCATTTATCTTATTGCCCGGCTTTTGTCTGCCTTTATCGACCAAATTACTCCTGCTATCCCTCCTATAATAAGTATAACTGAAATAAGTTCTGCCTGTGTGAAAATTAGTCCTCCTGCACTGTAAGTCGCGTTAACCCGAATATGTTCTATACAAAAACGT
>JAYULL010000114.1:0-9959 GCA_043763625.1 Sphingobacteriaceae bacterium
ATGGCAGAGGTAAAGTATTTTATTCTGCACTTGGCCATAACAGTAATTTTTTTAGAGATGCAAATATGCTTGAGTTTTTACTGGACGGAATTCAGTTTGTAATGGGAGACTTGCAGGCTGATACTAATCCGATACCTCAACACGAAACAGACTTAGAGAAGGATTTTGTGAGTATTTTTAATGGGGTAGATCTTACCGGCTGGCGAGGGGATATGAATACATGGCATGTGGAAGACGGTTGCATAACTGCCGAAACAAAGACAGCAACTGACTTGAAAGAGAATAATTTCTTGATCTGGGAAGGCGGCTCCCCAACAAATTTTGAGATAAAGGTGAAATATAAACTGACAGGAGGCAATTCAGGCATTTATTTTCATAGTGTTGAGAGAGATGCTAGTCGAAAAACTGGAGAACGTTTAATCGGGCCTCAAGGTGATTTTTCAGCTGATCATGTTTGGACGGGCGTAGTAATGGAATATTTGCGACGTGAAAAGTTGGTTGAACGCGGTCGTAAGATTTTGATAACTGAGGATGGGAAAAAGCGGGATGCCGGTAGAGTGGGGGATCCCAAGGAACTCTTGAAATACGTTCGAGATAATGATTGGAATGATTACCATTTGATTGTGAAGGACAATTTAATAGTAGTACGCATTAATGATGTTTTCATGTCCGAAGTACGTGATAATGACGTAAACCGGCTTAAAACCGGATTACTAGCATTGCAGGTACACACCGGTCCGGCGATGAAAATTCAATTTAAAGATATCAGGATAAAAAAAATGTAGTTTACAACTCTACTGATCATTATATTACATAATCCAAATACTTAAAGGTGGCAAAGGGGCCGAGGTCTTTAGCTTGGATCAATATAAATAAACGAGATAAGTTCGCTATAAATAACAAAGCGGCCGGTTTAGCCGATCGCTAAATGCACTGCCTTTCGTACTAAGCAAGTTGCTTTTTGTTTTCGATATGATGTGACACATCATATTTAAATTTCTCATTAAAACCTTCGAATTCTTGGTTGAGCAAATCAATATTGCCCTTTATTCTAACTAGTTTTTCATCGCATGCAAGTTCGAAAGAAGCTAAATTTCCGGGGTCACCGAAATTTAAATTAGTTATAAAAAACAAAGACAAAGTTGGGTTATGCGCAAAATCGTCGTTAACAATACCCCTTACCGGAGTGCCTTGTTTAGGCATTAATATAAGCAGCTCAGGTTTCCCCGTAATCTTAATGTTTCTTTGAATAATATTTACTTCAATCTTATCGCCACGATTAAACCATTCGGGAGGTAAGCCTAAAGAAGGCCCTCTATAGCGTTCGAGAATTTCTTTTATTCTAACCGGGCGTGCAGAAATATCAATCTCCAGCTTTGAATACGGGGTTTCCGACAAATGTTTATTCGACTCAAATTCTCCTGATTGTAATTTAATGTCAACTTTTTCAAGTTCTCTTTTCATAAAATCCGCAGACTCTTTCTCGAAGTCGCTGCTAAATAAAACAACTTGTTGCATAACTTTTTGGTTTAATTAAGTGAAATTAAAGGGAACTGAAGCTATCGTTCTTTGCCGGCAGGTTTCACCATTTTGTTTAAAGTATCTCGCACGAAGGTATCCGGCTTCTGAATTGAATCCTTATGTCTATAGATTTATCTTTCCCCACAGGCAAACGTGTGGAATTGGCTTTAGGATCAACAGTTTTGGAAGCACTGGAACTAAGCAAGGTCTCGGCGACAATCGCAGCTGAAATTAGAGCTTTCGTTTTCATGGTAAGCATTTTTATTAGAACAACGGTTTTGGGTAGGAGTTTACAAATTTTTTGACTTTCCCGGTTTAGTTTTAGTAATTTATAAAACCCGTAGGGAGTATATTACGCAAAAGCTCTTTCTTTAAATTGCTCTTTTTTAAAGCAATAATCTTTCTAAAATACGAAACCAAGGTAGGAGTATGATGATCAAACGAGAACAATAAACGTTTTTGCCACACATTATTTTTAAGTTTTTCCATCAACTTTTTATCGCGTAGTTTTTCTCCCAGTTCTTTTATATCCTTGAAAAATACTCCTAAATCGTGTTGTTTTACTATCGTTTGAGTAGCAACGATGTGTCCTCGGTTGTCTCTTTGCAACATCGGCAACCCCGCAATAGCGAGAGTAGCGATACGGGCAGGAAAATTAAGGTCGTCCCAGTTGGCACGCATCAGTTCACCGTTATTCTCACTTTTAAAAAAATGAAGCCAGCCGGCATCGTATTGCGAAAACTCTTTAACCCAATTTTCTTGGGTAACATTGGCGTGAATATGAAGATATCCGGGAGCCATCGAATGAGTTTTATCGATCCACGGCTTCCATTGCCCGTGAGTAAAATCTCCGTAAAAATGTAAATGGATTTTTTCTGCTGCCAGTTCTGCTACTGTATGGGGATGTAAACCAATGGGCCGTCCCGGAACAACGGTATGGATTTCCCCGTCTTTGGCAGACAGTTTTTCAGAGATGTTTTGCTTAAACCATTCCTTTTTTGGAAGATCTCCGTCGAGAATTAAAGAGGAATCATTAGGGGCAGTTACAAATTGAGCAAACCAATCTCTCATTTCCGGGCTTGTGTAAATCTGACCGTCTGATTTTGTGTAGAGATCAATTAATTCTTTCCAAGTTCCTTTCTCTAAGCAAATAAAAGGTCCTTCTTTGAAATGCCAAACAAAAGGAATTCCCGGATTATTCATTAAAACCTCATGTGCAAACGGAACCGCTTGCCAATTCAGTAGAGCATAAATTACGTCCGGTTGAATTTCATTCAGCTTTTGCTTCCATTTTTCATAAGAAATGTCTTCCACATGCCCGAATGGAAGCGGGCCTACTGCGTTATACCAATACGGGTCTTTCATCCACAACCCGTAAAGCTTATGACCTTGCTCTTCCAAGGCTAAAACCCGCTCAGAATTATAAGCTAGTTCCCCGACTAATACAATTTTTAGTCCGTCCGGTCTTTTAGGCGAGTCTTCTCTTTCCCGATAAGGTTTAAAATAGCTTACTTCGTCAATAAAATTGCCAACGGTTGTATGATACCTTAACGGGTGCTTTACTTTATAATATAGTTTGTAAGGGTTAATTCCGCCGATGGGTTCTTGGAGAATTTTATAACGCTGCTGCGGATGATCGACCCATTCGCAGGTAATGCTTTTTGTGGAAACAAACTTACTTTCAGTCGCCAACTTGTTCCAAAACATTTTGCCTAAATCGTCCGTAACTAACTCATTTCTTTCCATCCAACGTTCTTCGGTTTTTCGGTGCATAACCTGAACGAGCTGTAACCAAAATTCCTCGATTTTTTCTTCAGCAAGTTTATTGTAATGATGCTTAACACCGGAATACGCAAGAATGGAATCCTCATTGCTTAGATTCTCCGCTAAAGATTCGAGATGATCCTTATAGTAAACATCGTCAGCCGGGAGATAAGCAATAAAATCATGTCGGGCATAATCTAAACCGAAATTTAAACTTGCGCCTAATCCTAAGTTTGCCGGATTTTCAAAGTATCGAATCCGGAAGTCGGAAAGATAGGGTTGTATTGCCTCTTTTAGATTATCGTCCGAACCGTCATTAATTAGCAGAAGTTCCCAATCCTTTAAAGTTTGTAGTTTTAAACTTTCAACAGCTCTAACGACAAAATTTGCCTGATTGTAAACAGGCATAATAACGGATATACGTGGAGGAGATAGGGTGTGTTTTATCATTAATAAGACGTTTAATAGTTTTTACTATCGTTAATCTTACTAATAACAAGAAATATTGGCGGAGGTTTTTAATGCAGCACGGGGGTGTAGAAACCTCGACTAAGTTAATCGGCTAATTTATTACTTCTATATAAGGCTTATTGCCGGAGTAGTTAAATACGATGCGTTCGTTTAAAAACTTTTTCTCGGCTACTGCTCCTTCTGATGTTTCTTTTTCCGCTGTAGGCCAATAGCTTAAAAACAGGTTGCTTAGTCTATCTTTATTGCCGTAAAATTTTGCTTTCGTAATTCTGTCTTCTTCGTTGATCCAAAACTTTAGAATCACCTTGTCGCTTTTATCCTCTTTTCCGGTTAGCGTGTATGTGATGCAGCTTTTTGATTCGGACGATTTTAGAGTATAGCCTTTAGTCTGTTGCAAATATGCCGTTAAACCGTTAGTGAAATACGATTTGTACCCCAAAAGTTGGTATAATTCATAACCTGCTTTATCCCTTATTCCTATTTGTTTTTGATATTCTTGCTCTGTACCGTAAAGCTTGCCGTTAAAATTGTTCCAAGAGTTAATAGTTTGAGCCTTAAGCAACAAGAACGAAAAAGTAAGAGATAGGATAAGGGCCGCTTTCTTCATAATCTTTTTCTTTCCCTTTACGATCCGGGCGTCTGCAAAGTTTCAGAAGGGCCTACACGAAAAATTACTCAGGATGTGTTTTAAAGGTTTTATCATCCCGAGGAACGAGGGAACTTGAACTTTAAAAAATATAGGAGTGTTTTAGATTCCTCCTGCGTCGGAATGATAAATGCTTAAATTATCCCATACAACGCTTTTCCTTTTTCACCTAACCTGTCAATGCGTTTTTCTACTTCGGGGTCTTTAATTAATTCCGGAGCGTGATGAGGCTTAGTACGAGCATCAATAATAAGTGGCCCCCGGCATCCCCAATGTTTGTTTTCGGTAAAACTGTTTATTCCATGTATATCATGAGAGGGATTGCTTTTTGTAAAGGTCACCCAAACAAAATTATTAATTGACGCGGCAGTAAATGCTGCATCATCGCAAAAAATAATTAAAGGAAACCCGCTAAGCTCTTGTTCCTTTAATCCGGAATTGAGGACGGAAATATCGCTCTCCGTAACGCTTTGGTTTACAAACTCCGGAGCCTCAACGGCAAGAATCCCCGGTAATACTACTTTATAGTTTTGAAACGAACGCGGCAACGAAACGTTTGCCGGAAGCTCCCGCCACAAGTGTCGCTTTTTCTCTCCGGCAACGGCAAAAGCTACTTTCGAACCTGCATTTAAATCTGTCCCGCTATAGTCAAGAGTATCAATGGTTGTTTTAGTATAGAAGTGAAGGTCGCGTGTTAAATCTATTCGCTCCAAAAAGTGCTTGAAAAATGCCGGAATGTTATGAGTTGTAAGCGACGGGTCGTCCTCTTTTGCGCAAATAAAAAGATATTTAGCTAAGCTCAACTGGTTTTTCCCGAGGATGTGATTGGCAATAGTTAATATTTCTTGCGGACTACGTGCTTTTAAGTAGGGAGTATAACGCTCACTCCCGATAGCAAAAAGCAAAGGATGCACTCCTGCAGCATCCACCGCGTTTACTTCGTGCAAACCCGGGATCTCTTGTGGTATAGCAGCACCTGTAATTTCATGTATTAGAGCTCCGAAACTGGTATCTTCCTGGGGCGGTCGCCCGACTACTGTAAAAGACCAGATCGGATTTTTTCGGTGATAGACGTTATGAACTTTCATTACCGGAAAAGGGTGAGTTAGGCTGTAATAGCCTAAATGATCTCCGAAAGGACCTTCCGGCTTCAATTCATCAGGATAAACTGTTCCGGTTATCACGAAATCAGCGTCTGCAGAAATACAAAAACCTTCTTTATCGTAAAAATATCGAAAGCGTCGATTGCCCAGGGCACCGGCAAAAGTCATTTCCGATAGACCTTCCGGCAAGGGCATAACCGCAGCAAGCGGATGAGAAGGAGGACCGCCGACAAAAACGCTTACTTTTAGAGGTTGACCTTTTGCATTTGCTTTGCTTTGATGAACCCCGATGCCTCGGTGCAATTGATAATGCAACCCTATCTCTTCGTTTAGGTTGTATTCGTTTCCGGTAAGCTGAATTCGATACATGCCCAGATTCGCATTCATGATACCCGGGTTATCAAGGTCTTCTGTGTAAACTTGTGGCATGGTAACAAAAGCACCTCCGTCTTTGGGCCAATTAACAATACGCGGAAGTTTATCTACTAAAGTCTTGCCGTAAAGAATTGGAGCTTTTCCCGATATTTTTAAGGGCAGAGCCGATAAAGCTGCTATGCCGACACTTGCATATTGAAACGGACTTTTTAACGCTTTAAGAGGGTCAGATTTTAGATCAATAAGTGTTTTAATCTTGTCTAAGGTATCGCGAAACATCAACTTAGAACGTTCAAGCGTTCCAAAAAGGTTCGACACCGCAGGAAACGAACTGCCTTTCAAGTTTTCAAAAAGAATTGCCGGACCGTTATTTTCGTAAACTCGAAGATGAATTGCAGCTGCCTCAAGATAAGGATCAACTTCTTCTTTTATTCGAACTAAATGCCGGTGTTTTTCTAAATCAGCAACGCAATCGGTTAAACTATTATAAGCCATTAGGGCAAAGGTAGGGTTTTTGAGCTTTCAGCAATCCGCTTGGCGCAATTAGTTCCGGGCTACGAGATTTGATTTAATGCTTTTACCGTTCAACCTTAACCTTTTAAACTCTAACCGACTCTGCTGCAAATTTACGATGAGCGAGATGTTTACGGAACTAAACTTTTGTTGAAGCTGCTAAGAAGCCGGCCTACCCGCTATATTTTTTTAGTAATTAGCATGCTAAAATTTTTATAAATGCTAATAGACCGACGTTTCTTAATTCTCTAACGGGTGAACGGACAGCAATTCTTTAGGAGTATAAAAGCTCGTTTTGCCCTTTGTAGCTTCTCTTACTTTTTTAACCTTTTCGGGAGAAACCGAAGCAGCATTATTACCGAAAGAGTTACGCACATAAGTTATTACTGCAGCCACTTCTTCGTCTTTAAGCATTCCGCCGAAAGGAGTCATGGGTACTTGTCCCGGAAATTGTTTTCCGCCTACTTCAATCGGCCCGTATAACCCGTTAAGCACAATTTTAATAAATCGCTCTTCATTTCCTAGAGTCCATTTAGTGCCCGTTAAAGGCGGAAATCCGGAAGCAGGCAAGCCTTTCCCGTCAGGCTGGTGGCAGGTAATGCAGAAGCCTTCACGAGAATAAATAGCTTTTCCTTTTGTAAAAAGCTCTAACTCTTTTCCCTTTAGCACAGTAACCACGGTTTCTTCTTTTGTTTCCGTCCGCTTTTTACCGTTAAAGCGTGCTACGGCCGTTTCATAAGCTTCTTTCATCCAGTCGTCAAGAGGTTTTTTTCCTGCAACATTTAAAATAGCAAGTCCCGGAGCTTTATTCAATCTCGAAGCGGCAGTAATTGCCTCTAATCTTACTCTTCCGTTTTCATCGGCAGCTGCTTTTGTTAATAAACTTATTTGATCTGCGAGTTGATGTCCGTTATATCTTACCGCTCTTACCGCAGCCGCTCTTACATGAAAATTTTTCGATTGCAGTAAACGCCGCAGTAGTGTTTGATCTATCCTGTCTAAGCCCCACGTCACCCAAAGCGCTTCAAGCAAATGATGTTCATACTTAGGATCATTTTTATCTAAGCCTGTTTCCCAAACGGATAGCTTAGCTAATACTTGCTTTTCGTCTCTTCCCCTAAGTTCGCGACGGGTGCGATAGCGAGTTCGGTCCTCCGGCAATTTCAAATTATTCAAAAGCTCGTCAATTGAAGCTCCGGCTATTTTTGCCGGTTTTACTAAGGGCCTCGAAGGATAGGTAATGCGATAAATTCTACCCCGCATATGATCACGAAGCGGATCGCGGGCGTTGTGCTGCATGTGGCCCACTAAAACATTGTGCCAGTCTATTATATAAAGCGACCCGTCGGGCGCAAATTCTAAATCTGCGGGGCGATAGTTTTTGTCGTCTGATACCACAAGATCTTGTCGGTATATTGACTTATAACCGGTTCCGTCGTCAGCAATCGTATGTTGTTTTGTTCCCAGAAAACCGATGGTATTGTTTAATAAATAATCACCCTGAACTTCATCCGGAAAATGTCGGCTTGCAACAAACTCCAATCCGGATGTGGGCCTAACGCGATGATCTGCAGGAATTAAATCTTTTGATTTCGGATTAAACTCCCCGTAGTACGGCTTTATGGACGAGGGCATCATCCAACTCATAGCAGTGCCGGATGTTTCCAAATAAAAGTCTTGACCCCAATAATCAAATGCAGTTCCCCATGGGTTTGGAATTTCGGTATTTGCGTAACGTTCCAGTTCCAGTCGCTTAGGATTGAAGCGAAAAAAACCTCCCCATGTACCCCGAACAGTCCCATAAGGGGTTTCCACCGAGGAGTGAAGAAAAATGCCTTCGCCCATTACCAATGCCCCGGACGGGTCGGCGCAAAAAGCACTTATAGTGTGATGCGTATCGTGGTCGTCAAAACCGCTTAAAACAATTTCGGTAACGTCGGCCTTATCATCGCCGTTAGTGTCTTTAAGTAATACTAAGTTCTCTTGCTGCGATACATAAACTCCTTCGGGAGCTATTTCGAAGCCCACCGGAACATGCAGGTGATCAGCAAAAACTGTTCGTTTATCGGCCTTACCATCGCTATTGGTGTCTTCAAGGATAACGAGCTTGTCGTTTGGTTTTGGATCTCCGGGTCGCCAGTGCGGATAGGTGGGCATTACTGAAATCCATAAACGCCCTTTGTTATCAAATGACATTTGTGCGGGTTTTCCCACTTCCGGAAAATCTTTCTCCGAAGCAAATAATTCTATTTTGTAGCCTTGAGGTGTTTTAAGCTTCGCGAGAGATTCTTCTCCGCTCAAATACGTAACGGTTCCGTTTTTTTCACTCGGAGTATAATTTGTTTTTACTTCCGGCAGTTTCGTTGTTTTTGCGTCTGCCGCTGCAAGGTCATAATTTTCGCCCTTGCAGGCTCTCCAAATCGCGGTATCTCTTATTGCAGTAAGTTCTCTTATTTTTACTAATTCGGCAGGATAATTATCCGGTGCAAAAGGCTGGTAGCGTTGACCGTATACATGAACACCGTTCGGTATTTTATAATCGTTGTGCCACATCCAATTTTTTTCTTGGACTGCTTCCTTTACTAAGGTCCTGTTTAAGTCCGATTTAGGCTTGATTTTGCCGAAGATTTGGTCTGCAAGTAATACTCCGAGACGAGAATATCCTGAATCTGTAAGCTGAAACCCTCCGATAGTTAAATCTTCTTTACTTTCGTCATACCATTTTTTTGACGGGCTGAAAGCATCAACAAAAAGAACCTTGTTTTTTGTTGCAACCTCTTTCATAGCCGCAGTATAAAGAGCCAAGTTTTCATTTATTTTTTTTCCGTCCGGAAGATGATGTTTTGCCGAAAGATCTTCAAATGCGACCGGGGATACGATGCAAAGTTGCGGTGCCTTTGCTCCGTTATATTTTTGGCTCAGGGTATACTTTATAAAAGCGTCTAACTCACCTTTGTAATTTTCAAGCCCTTCTTTTCCGGCAAATGATTCGCTATAACCGAAAAACGTTATTATCACATCGGCTTTAAGGCGAGTTAACCATTGATCATCAGTTTCAAAATGACCTTGTTTCTCGGAGGTGTTAGCCAGTTCTGTTTGGAATTTCTCTGCTCCCGGAAAGGCCCAAGGAGACGGCCGGCCGGCATTGGGCCTGAAGCCGGGGCTTGATCCCGGATCGCACATATTACGAAAGTAAAGCGCACTGTCTGCATATCGTAACTGCATCTCTGTTTCAAAATGATCGTAATACATCATTCTGGAACCCAAATTTCCTCCCAGTAAAAATATCCTGGCGTTTTTATTTAGTTTAAGAGTTGGAAAGTCCGTTTTTGCCCGGAAAGCGGTATAAGCACAAAAAAATAAAACGGTAAAAGCTGCAGCCGCTATAGCGATGCTCTTATTCAATTTCGAAATCATTAAAACTAGTTTAAAATAAAGTGATTACATTCCGCGGTAAGGCACGTTGATATCTAATTTCCCTTTCCATTTGGGTGTAGGTTTGTTTAAGGCCCAGTGGATGCCGTTAACCACCAAGCGTTGAAAAGGCTCAACACTAAAGTCTTCCG
>JAYULL010000115.1:0-2781 GCA_043763625.1 Sphingobacteriaceae bacterium
TCGCCGGTAATTCGATACAAATCAATTAAACCGACCAAATTAGAAAGCATCTCGTATGCTTTACCGTTAGCGGTTTTAAAAACACTGCCATGCTCAAGCAGACCTTTTAAAATTTTAGGGCCGTTTTCCTTGTCCCATTCGTTAATAATAAACCGGCAAAATTCTAAGTATTTCTTGTCCGCGGTATAACGATAAAGCATTACCATAGGTTCGAGAACGCTGGTTGAGGCCATACCTACATGCCAACTTGCTTTAATAATGTCTTTGTCGCCTTTTTGAAAAGTATTGATCAATAAGTTTCCGATTTTTTTGCAGGCGTTTAAGGCTTGCTCGTTTCCGGTAACGTTATAATAAGCCAGCAATCCAACGAGGTTATATTTATGGCTCCAAACGTCCCAGTCGGTCCATCTATCTTTTTCGGCATAAGTTCCTAAATAGCCGTCGGGAGTTTGCGTCGACATTAATTCCCTTGCAGCAGAATCCATCCTTGCTTTTAGTGCTGCGCTTCCGGTAAATTCCCAAGTCAAAGCAGCTGCATGAAGGTATTTTCCTACATGCTCACCTATCCAAGTTTGCTTGCCGGGACGGTTTTTATAGGGTTCTAATAAGGAAGCAAGATTTATAGTGAGGAGCCTTTTCTCAAGGTTAATTTGCATCCTACTACCCATATAATCTTTCGAATCAGGATTCTCGCCATGAAAAACAGGTAAGGTAAATTTGTCTTTAACCGCGTCCGCAATTGCCGGTTTTACGCTTGCCCGTGGTGAAATCAAATTACTTAACAACAAAAATCCGGCAATAAAAATTCTCATTTTATTTTATTATTGATTTTTAAATTATTTACTTTTCTGACCGATGAGATACAAAAACATTTCAGAAGCATGCCAAGTGTGCGGCGGACTTAGTTTAGCTTTTACCAAATCCGGATCAAGAACTGACAGTCCGGGATAATTTGCATCGCTGGCATTAGCTTCCCAACTTAGAGGATAATCTTGATCGGTCACAATTCCGTTTTTCTCGCCGTAGAAATGATCTTCGGCCCAAACTAAATAAGGATATGACTGACTTGAACCGGCATCAAACCGCGGCCCTTCCACATGTTCCTCTTTATAATCCCACCAAAACAGCGATGAATAGCTATCTTGTTTAAGAGGAATTGTATACCGGTCAGGCAGTCCGAGCGATTTGAGCCCGTATTTTATCCACTTGGTTTGAAACACTCGATGAAGCGCATAATCAGTTTTGCCTTCTATATAATCCCCATTATCGAATTGTTTTAGCGAATCGAGAAGTGGTTTAACGGCCGGATGGGTTCTGTCAGAAACTAACGATATCAAAAAAAGAACTTCGCCGGGATTATCGGCTTCGCTTATGCCGTGATTATTCCGGTCGAACGGATCCCGGATGTTCATGATCCAGTCTTTTATTACATGTAAGTTACCGGTCTGCTTAAGCACCATTCCCATTAGGGTAGCATCGCGATACCAAGGCTTTTTATACACCATAAAATTCGGAACCGGTTTACCGTTATCCACATTGATCAAAACTTCGTGATGCAGTGTTTTAAGAACGGGGGCATAGGGCTCACCTTTAAAATCAGGCAAATTGAGCTTGCTTGTTGCTAAAGTGATTTTCTTTTTTCCTTCGATAATATATATACCCTTTTCATTTTCCTGAATCTTTACCTTTTTTCCGTTGCCGTTTTCCATATAAACCGTATACTCGGGAGGTACAATTACTTCCTTTTTTACGTTCCATCGGTATTTTACTTCGCCTGTTTTAGCATCTTTTAATATGCCGTCTTTATAAATCATCTTTGGCCGGTCGCCCATCCCGAAAAGAAAAAATTTAATATCCGACATCTTACGAATGTTCTTATGCTCTTGACGAAGCAAGTCCAGATTGTCCCGATAGGATTTCAATAACCGTTCGGGGTTTGTTTGAGCGAAAACACTTGAGACAATAAAAATGAAAGCAAAAAACGCGTTCAGAAACTTTTTCATGTAAATAATTAGAATTGGTTTAAGGTGAAATTAGAAATTCTGACTTATTAAAAATGTTCTAATTTTGAGATCGCAGACAATCCTAAGTTTCTAAGTTCCGAAAATACTTTTTGCCTTTTGCACAGCCGCTTCCAAATCAATTCCTTTATCTAAAACCGGTCCAAAAAAGTTGCCTTCCGTTTTTACTCGATCAGCAGCGTTAAAAATATTAAAGTTTTTCATGGACAATCCCGGTTTTACTTCTTCCCAATGCAAAGGCATAGACACGGGAGCGCCGGGTTTAGGCCGAAGGGAATAAGGGCTTGCAAGTGTAGCGCCCGGCCGGTTCTGCAAGAAATCTACATACATCTTACCTTGCCGGTTTTTTATTTGGCGCTCTATACTGGTAACATCGGGCATTTCTTTGTGAATTATAGTTGCCAAAATACGGCCAAACATTTGCGATTGATCATAAGTATATTTTGCTTCTAGAGGAATATAAATATGAATACCGGTAGAGCCTGAAGTTTTAACATACGAAGGAACATCAATTGCATCAAGCACTTTTTTTGTTACTAATGCCGCTTCTATTACCTGTTCAAAAGTATTTTTATCAGGATCTAGATCAATAACACAATAGTCCGGATTATCAGGATTTTTGGTACGGCTAAACCACGGGTTCATTTCAATACATCCCAGAGAGGCCATCCACAACAAACTTGCTTCGTCTGTAGGTACAAGAAATTCTTTTTTCTCACCGTCGCTTGTTATGTATGGAAACGTTTTCTCCCGGTCGGGC
>JAYULL010000116.1:0-2780 GCA_043763625.1 Sphingobacteriaceae bacterium
TATCATTCGGCTTTGATAGGCTATAAGATTAAAGACGTATTGCAAGATATTGTGCATCCGGTCTCAGTTGTAATAAGCGCCCGTAACGAAGAAAAGAACCTTAGAGAAAATTTACTTTCCGTTTTAGATCAAGATTATCCTGATTTTGAAGTTATTGTAGTAAACGATTGCTCTTGGGACGATTCGGAAGAAGTTTTGAAAGAGTTTTCGGAACGCCACAAAAACCTTAAAGTTGTAACCATTAACGAACATGAGCGTTTTAAGCACGGTAAGAAATTCGCTCTTACTTTAGGTATTAAAGCTGCTTCAAAAGATATTCTTCTTTTTACGGACGCCGATTGTGTTCCGGCTTCCGAGAACTGGATCCGGCGGATGCAACAGCATTTTACCGGCAACATTGAAATCGCGTTGGGATACTCGCCGTACACTAAAGAAAAAGGACTTTTGAACAAACTGATACGATTCGAAACGTTTTTTACGGCAGTTAACTACTTGTCTTTTGCATTAAAAGGAAGGCCTTACATGGGTGTCGGGCGAAACTTGGCGTATAAAAGAGATCTCTTTTTCACCGCTAAGGGCTTTGCCTCGCATATGCATATTTTATCGGGCGACGATGATTTGTTTGTTAACCAAAATGCTACCGCCGAAAATACCGCGATCGAAATTCATCCCGACGCTCAAGTATGGAGCGTCCCTCAAAACACATTCTCATCTTATTTTCGGCAAAAAATGCGTCATTTTAGTGCAGGAAAGGTTTACAAGAAAACACATCAATTTTCCTTGAGTTTACAGGTAATTTCGGCTTCAGTATTTTATGCCACTATTGCTGCAAGCATACTTCTAAAAGCTCCTTGGTATTATATTTTAACCGGCTATGCGGTTAGGCTATTGTTTCAGTTAATTATTTATGCACCTGTTTTAAGAAAGTTAAGTTATAAGGATTTGTTTTTATTTTTTGTACCCTTTGATTTGATTTACTATTTTTATGTACTGGCAGTAAGCATTATCACTTTATTTAAGAAGAAGGTTCAATGGAGGTAAATCCGAATTTTTCGGCGAATGCCGTTAATGATTTTAACGTAGTCATTAGGGCAAAAGACGGCGATCAGAAAGCTTATGCGGAATTGATGCAGCGATATAAAGACTCAATTTATTACATGGCACTTAAAATGGTTAATAACAAAGACGATGCCATGGATCTTACCGTAGAAACCTTCGGAAAAGCTTTTGAAAACATAGATCGTTATAAGCCTGATTTTGCTTTCAGCACTTGGTTGTTTCGTATTGCCACTAATAATTGTATTGATTTCATTCGGAAGAAGAAACTTCATTTGGTATCCATAGATTCTGTAGTTGACGATGAGGGCGACGACCGCCCTTTACAGATAAAATCTGATACTTTAAACCCTGAAGAAGTATCTATAAAGAAACAACAAAGCGAGCAGTTGCGCTTTTTGGTAGATAAGCTGCCCCAGCGCTATAAAACTTTAATTATTCTTCGCTATTACGAAGAGCTCTCTTATGAAGAAATTGCAACACAATTAGACCTGCCTTTGGGTACTGTAAAAGCACAATTATTTCGAGCAAGAGACTTCCTTCATAATTTATTGAGCCGTAAAAAGAAGAGCAGTAGCAGTGACTTCTGATATTATCTCGCATTATTTTCCTGAAATTACCACTCGACAAAAAGAGCAATTTGTACAGATGGAAGAGCTGTATCGATTTTGGAATGCTCAAATAAATGTTATTTCTCGTAAGGATATTGACAGCCTTTACGTCCATCATATTTTACACTCGTTAAGTATTGCTAAGGTAATCTCGTTCTTACCGGGAGAAAAAATATTAGACGTTGGCACCGGCGGAGGTTTTCCCGGCATTCCGCTGGCAATCTTATTTCCCCAAGCCCGGTTTCACTTGGTTGACTCCATCGGCAAAAAAATTAAAGTGGTAAAAGAAGTTTCATCAGCTGTTTCTTTAAAAAATTTAGAAGCAACTCATGCTCGTGCCGAACAAATAAATGATAAGTTTAATTTCATAATTTCTCGAGCAGTTACACAGTTTAAAGATTTTTATCCTTGGATCAAAAATAAGTTTTCGAAAGACGAAAGAAATACAAGAAAGAACGGTGTACTTTATTTAAAAGGCGGAGATCTGACCCAAGAGATTAAAGCAGCGGGACTGAAGGACGTAGAACAAGTGCCCATTACTTCATTTTTTAGGGAGGACTTTTTTGAATCTAAATACGTTATTTACTTCCCTGCCAGGTAATGTCTTTATTGCATAAATTAGCATTCACTTTCGTTCCCGGAATAGGGGACGTTACAGCAAGAAGCCTTCTTTCTCAATTTGAAACTCCCGAAGCAGTTTTTGAAGCAACGAAAAAGCAACTCATATCTGTCCCCGGTATAAGAGCTAAAACGGTTGGTTCTATATTAAGTAAAGAAGGTTTCGATCGTGCCGAGAAAGAGCTGGATTTTATTGAAAAATACAAGATTACAGCTTTTTTGTTAAACGATGCGGGTTACCCGAAGCGCTTGAGAAATTGTTACGATGCTCCTTCTATTCTTTTTTATAAGGGCAATGCTGATTTAAACGTAAGCCGAGTTATCAGTATCGTAGGTACAAGAAACGCCACTCCTTACGGGAAAGAATTGACCCAACAATTGGTTGAGGAGCTTAAGGCGTATGACGTTTTAGTGATTAGTGGTCTTGCATATGGAATAGACGGTATAGCGCATAAAGAATGCTTAAAAAACGATATGCCCACTATAGGAGTTTTA
>JAYULL010000117.1:0-9823 GCA_043763625.1 Sphingobacteriaceae bacterium
GCAATCCACTCTTCCCGTTTGTTGCCTTGGCATTTTGGGCAGTGGCGGTTACGGCAGGAGTTATAGCTGATGCGGGTAACTCCGCAGGATGTGCAGGCATCGATATGCCCGCCCAGGTCTGCTGTGCGGCATTTTTTTATAGCCGATAAGGTGCGCAGTTGCCAAGAGTTGATACCGGGATGTTTCTCCACCTCCTTCCACTGCGCTTTAAGCACATGGGCTACTTGGTAAGCAGGCTGCATTTACAGTTTGCCGTACAAGGTATCCAGTGGACTGAAAGGCTTTCTTCTTCCGCTGGCAGCCACATGGAGGTAGATCATGGTAGTTTCGATACATTCGTGTCCGAGCAGGTCTTTAATGGTCACGATATCCAGACCATCCTCCAGCAAATGGGTAGCATAGGTATGGCGCAGGGTATGTACACTTACCTCTTTAGTAATGCCGGCCGCTTTACAGGCTTGTTTTACCGCCCATTGTACGCCTCTCTGAGAATACCGGCCATCAAAGTCACCGCCGGCCCGTCCATCGGGCTTACCGTTAAACAGATATTCCTGCGGACACTCCGATTTAATATAGGCCACCAGTCCGCGAATCAGGATAGGGCTCAGGGGCACATAGCGGTCTTTCTTGCCTTTCCCCTGGTATACGTGAAGCATCCGGCGGTCAAAATCCAGATGTGAAAGCCTAATGGCCCGAACTTCAAAGCAGCGAAGGCCGCAGCCATAAAGCAGGCCCAAAAGGATACGGTGTTTAAGAAGTTTAGGTGCTTTCAGCAGTCGCCTGACTTCTTCCCGGGAGAGCACTACGGGAAGCTTCTTATCCTGTTTAATTGATGGAAGTTCAATGCGCTTGTCATTTAAGCCGGCCATGCGGAAGGCAAACCTTAATCCGTATACGGTGAACTTGAAATAAGAATCAGAAGGGGTGTTGTGCCGCTGCTGAATGAGAAACAGATAATCATTGATCTGATCCATATCCAGCTCGGTAGGTAACTGATTAAAGTGGAGAGCGATCTGGGCCAGGTGCCTGGTGTAATTATCTAATGTGCTTCTACTTTTTCCGGAAATGGAAACTCGTTGCTGCATCAGGGCATACAAGTCAGTAAAACCGGCTACTTTAGCACATGCAGAACTGATTAGGTTTGGAGTGTCTTTTTTTTCATAACAATAAACTTAATCTAGTTCTGCTATTTACAGGATAGGCGCTTTGAAAAACTACCGAAGGTTTAGTGCAACACAGGCTATTGCAAAAATTGCGGGTGACCCCTTAATTGTTGTAAGCTCCCCCGCAAGACCGTGTTTTCTCAAAAGGACTCTTGGAAGAGCTAACTCAGTTTGAGCTAATAGAGCTAAATAAAAAATGTCAAAATACTATTTCAGTTAAATTAGAAGAAGTACAAGTTCTAACAATACAAATACAATCGGGCATCTACAGCTCCTTCACCAACATCTTTTCCATAACCTCCTTATAATAATTCTCATACACCGGCAATATCAAACTAAGCTCAAATTTTTTGGCATGAGCTAAAGCATTTTCTTTAAATTGGGTTAAACGACTCGGATCACTAAGAATATAGATTGCATTTTTAGCCATCTCATCTACATTACCTACCTCGCTTAAAAAACCGGTAACGCCATGCACATTTAATTCCGGCAAGCCCCCGGTATTGGATGAAATAACGGGAACTTTACAAGCCATCGCCTCCAACGCTGCCAAGCCGAAACTTTCTGATTCGGAAGGCATTATAAACAGATCGGCAACAGATAGAATTTCTTCGACAGCGTCTTGCTTTCCTAAAAATCGAACGCTGTCGCAGATCCCTAAATCCCGGCAAAGATGTTCGCAATTCACACGGTCAGGTCCGTCGCCTACCATTAATAGTTTAGATGGAATTTGTTCGCAAATTTTCTTAAACACTTGAATTACGTCTTGCGCTCTTTTTACCTTGCGGAAGTTGGAGGTATGAACAATAATACATTCGTTTTGCGGAGCGATAGCTTTTTTGAAATGATCTTTCGGTTTCAGATTAAAGCGCTCCATATCAATAAAATTATGAATCACGCGTATTTCGTTGGTGATATCAAAATGCTCGAACGTAGCTCGTTTTAAATCGTGAGAAACAGCGGTAACACCGTCTGACTGATTGATTGAAAAAGTAACAACCGGTTTATAAGTAACATCTTTGCCTACAAGAGTAATGTCGGTACCGTGAAGTGTGGTTACTACCGGGATATTAATGCCGTAAGTTGCCAAAATTTGTTTGGCCATAAAAGCTGCGGATGCATGCGGAATTGCATAATGAACATGCAATAAGTCTAACTTTTCGAAGCGGACTACATCTACAAGTTTGCTTGCTAAAGCAAGTTCATACGGCGGAAAATCAAACAAGGGGTATTTAGAAACCGATACTTCGTGATAAAAAAGATTTTCGGAGAAAAAGTCTAAACGTGCCGGTTGGCTGTAGGTTATAAAATGAACCTGATGGCCGTTTGCTGCAAGCGCTTTACCGAGTTCGGTTGCTACAACACCGCTACCGCCGAAAGTGGGGTAGCATACAATTCCTATTTTCATTTTTAGAGATATGAGACGGAGTACAGATTTGAGATTTGAGACGTGAGAACCGCAAAACGTCAAATTCAGAAATCGAAATCTCCTCGATGCAAAATAAAATTAAAAATATTAATTGTATGTTTTCTATTCGTCACAATAGTTCACAATTATAAGTAACTTCTTTTTGTCATCCTGAGGAACGAAGGATCTTAATAAAATTGCCGTTATAATACTTTCGATTCTTCACTTCGTTCAGAATGACACGCTCTATATTTGAATAACAAAAACACTCCCCTCATTTAACCGCGATTGCGCCTGTAAAGTTCCGTGATGCAATAAAACTATTTGTTTGCAAAGCGTAAGCCCTATACCGCTGCCGGTTTTTTTGGTGCTGAAAAAAGGGATGAATATTTTTTCGAGTACTTCTTCAGACATTCCGCTGCCATTATCGGCCACTTTAATATTTGTTCTGCCGTTGTTTAAAGAAGCTGCCGAAAGCACAATTCTCGGTTCTTCACGGTCCTTTACCGCATCTGCAGCATTAAGCACCAGGTTAATTAAAACTTGTTCTATCAGAGCCGGATCTACATGAACAGTTAAATTGGGGTCTTTTAATATAATGTCGAGTTCAATGTTTTTCTTTTTAAAGGTAGGCTCCATCAGTTGATGCAGGGTTTCAAAAAGGTCGCGAACAAAAATACGCTGTAGCGCGGGCTCAGTTATTTTATTTAGGTTGCGGTAAGTTTGGGCAAACTTGAGCAAGCCTTCGCTTCGGCGTTGAATGGTTTCAATTCCCAGCTCTAAATCTTCTAACGAGTTGTTCTTTAAATCGTTTTTTAACGAGTTTATCCGACCGCGTAAAGTTTCGGCTAATGAGGAAATTGGCGCAATGGAATTCATAATCTCATGCGTTAAAACACCCAGAAGTTGTTGCCAAGCTTTTGATTCGGTTTCGTCTAATACTTCGTTTACGTTTTGGAATGCAATTAATTTGTATTTCTTCCCTTCGGTTTGAAAGTTTGATGCCGAAAGCAAAACTTTATAATTAGTTTGCTCTGCCCTTAAAGTGGTTATTACAGCTTGTCCCGGTTTCAAATGCGCTATTTCTTCGTGCAGAGAATCGTTGCGATTTTTAATTGAAGTAATGGATTTGAGATAAGGAATTTGGAGCATCTTTTTAAGCGACTCGTTCATCCATAAAACCTCGCCGTTTTCTTCTCGATAAAACAAGATGCCGGTCTCAACCAACTCCAAAATCTTCTGTAAATATTGATATTGAGTTTCCTTTTCTCTGGATATCAACCGTAAAATTGAATTGATCTCATTAAATCCTTTTCGCAGCGACTGTAATTCTATTGGAGCATTTTTAATGTTAAAGTTGCCGGAGAAATCACGATAATGAATAGCTTCAATAAAATGATTTAGCTCAGTATAAACTCGAAGTTGGAAGTTGCACAAATTAACAACCTGATAAATAATTACCGGCACAGAAAGAGCAAACAGCGAAAAAAGTTGCTTATCGATTAAATATGCTCCTATGCTGAGCGTGACGAATAACAGCAGCACCCGAAGTATAATCCACCACTTTATTTCTTTAAATATCATATTTGCTTAGCCGGCGGTATAAAGCGGTACGGGTAATACCAAGTTCTTTGGCTGCTTTGGTAATGTTCCCTTGATGTTTTTCTATCACTTTTAAAATTGTATTTTTTTCGAGCGATCCTAAATTGGAGTTGTCGTTGTATTCCGATACTTGAACCGGATTCTCTAATGCTGAAAATACCAAGTCTGCGGCATCAATTTCCGCATCTTCAGCCATAATAATTGCCCGTTCTATCGTGTATTGAAGCTCTCTAACGTTGCCGGGATATGAGTAGTTCTGGAGCTTGTCCAGGGCTCGTTTATTTAGTTGGAGCGTGGATTTCAGGTATTTATCGGCATATTTTTGCAAGAAGTGGTTGGCCAGTAAAATAATATCGCTTCCACGTTTTCTAAGCGGAGGAACAATTATTTCTACAGTATTTATGCGATAGATTAAATCTTTTCGAAACCGGTTTTCGTTTGCCAGTTCTTGAATGGGAAGATTGGTAGCACAAATTAAACGGATATCAATAGGTATAGGTGTGTTGCTTCCCAAACGTATTACTTGCCTGTTTTGTAAAACGCTCAATAGTTTGGCCTGTTGCTGTAAGCTGATATTGCCGATCTCATCTAAAAATACGGTACCTTCTTGTGCAGCTTCAAATCTTCCTTCGCGGTCTTCGCGGGCATCGGTAAAAGCGCCTTTTTTATGTCCGAAGAGTTCGCTTTCAAAAAGGTTATCCGTTAAAGCACCAACATCTACCTTTACAAAAGATTTTTTAGCTCTTAAGGAACTTTCATGTAGGGCTTTGGCGATAAGGTCCTTCCCGGTGCCGTTCTCGCCTAGTATTAAAATATTGGCGTCTGTTGGTGCAACTTTCTTTATCTTATAAAAAACATCCTGCATGGCTTCAGATTCGCCTATCAGGTTTGAGCTGATGCCGGATTCTTTTGCTGAAGGCCCTTTCGCTGTCTTTTCTTTTTTGTCCAGCGTTTCTTTTATTGCCTCGATTAACTTTTCGTTATGCCAAGGCTTTATAACGAAATCGGCTGCGCCTTCTTTAAGCGCTCGTACCGCCAAGTCGATGTGCCCATATGCTGTGATCATAATGACGCATGCATCTTTGCGAAAACTTTTTATCTTGTTTAGCCAAAAAAAACCTTCGTTGCCCGTGTTAACTGCGCTCTTAAAATTCATGTCGAGCAGAATGACGTCGCAAATACAGCTTTTTAACAGGGAGGGAATGTTTTCGGGATTCTTTTCAGTGATAACTTCCTTAGCTTCGGTTTTTAATAACAATCTAACGGCGGTTAAAACATCAGGATCATCATCAATAATCAAAATAGAAGCATTTTTTAGCAGCATAGAAATTTGATTGTAATAAACAGGTACTACAATTATACCTAAAAATATAAATGCTTGTTGTTAAGGTGGAAAGTTGCTTGCTTACGTTTTAGTTGTACGCAGCCGCACACATGCCGTTCGCTTTCGTACAGTTTATTCGATTGTAACCGATTGTGCAAGTTCGTTGTCTAAGAATTGTTAAAACAAGAATCCCAAATGGAAGAATATCTGAAAAAAGCCCGGCACGAGATGGAGTTTTGGCAACATAAGATGCTTGAGGAGCCTTCGTTTTTTGATAGGGCAGCCAAGAGAGTTCAGGATAAAATAAATAAGGTAATTCCGGAAAAAGTACATCAAGGGATTACGGCAGCTATCCGGGAAATGGTCAGGCTTGTTCTATTCGGATCCGAATTAACCACTGCCGAACCCAAGAAAGATGCGTCGCTGTTTTTGCGAGAGGCATTCGTAAAACAACGAATAGAGTTTTATAAAAAGACCGCTGCCACCGAAGGGGCCATTATCGGATCGGGAGGAATTTTAGCCGGGTTAGCTGAGTTTCCGATACTTTTAGCAATAAAAATTAAATTTTTGTATGAGGTTGCCGCCCTTTACGGCCACGACTTAAAAGATTATAAGGAGCGAGTCTACGTGCTTTATATTTTTCAGCTAACTTTTTCAAGTCAGCAAGAGCGAAAAAAAATAGCACAAAAAGTTTTTGATTGGGAAAATGTTTCGGCCGGTTTGCCGGATGATATAAAGGAATTTGATTGGCGAATTTTTCAGCAGCAGTATCGCGATTATATGGACTTAGCTAAGATGGCTCAACTGATTCCGGTGATCGGAGCGGCAGTTGGTGCGGTAGTGAATTATAGATTATTGACCGGCTTGGGCGAAACCGCGATGAATGCTTATCGATTCCGGCATTTTTCTTCCCCGTAAGGGTAATTCGGCATTTTTTAGAACCGGTCCGGCACGTATTTTCCTTTCTATTAATAAGTGAGATCGGGTGCAACCTTGCCGGTAGTCTTTTCGTCTCATAACCGGAATCATCATTAATCACTATAAAACTTAATATTATGAAAAAAATCTTTTTACTCTTAATTGCCGGCTTGGCGAGTATGGCAAACGCACAAGAAAAAGACCCGTATTTAAGCAAAACCTTAACGGGACAAAAAATTGAAAATGTAAAAGTGGAAACTTCGGGCGGCAGCATCACCGTTACCGGCGGGAGCATGCAAGATTCGAAAGTTGAAGTGTTTGTGAGGGCGAATAACAACTCAGACCTATCAAAAGAGGAAATAAAAAAGCGTTTACAAGAGGACTATGATTTGAACGTGTCGGTAAACGGCAATCAGCTTGTAGCAACAGCCAAACCCAACAATCGAAACAATTTTAATTGGAAAAGAAGTTTAAATATTTCGTTTAAAATTCAGGTTCCGCAGCATGTTTCTACAAACTTAAATACTTCGGGCGGAAGTATTAAGCTCGATAATTTATCGGGAAATCAAAACTTTTCGACCAGCGGCGGAAGTTTAGACTTGGCTCGGTTAAGCGGAGAAGTAGAAGGGCAAACGTCAGGCGGAAGCATTAAAATCAGCAATTCGAAAAATGAAATCAGACTTTCTACAAGCGGCGGAAGTATCAACGCAAACAATTGCGAGGGGAATTTAAAGCTAGAGACATCCGGCGGTTCTTTACACTTGAGTAATCTTAAAGGGCGAATTTACGCGGCAACCAGTGGCGGCAGCATTAGAGGGGCTGATATAAGCGGAGAATTAAAAACACATACTTCGGGCGGGAACATCGTTTTAAATAAAATGGCCTGTAGCCTCGAAACCTCAACCAGCGGCGGCAACATTGATGTAGAACTTTCCGAAATGGGGAAATATGTAAAGATTGAAAACAGCGGGGGTAATGTTGATTTAACGCTGCCTAAAACAGGTTTGACTTTGAACATCAGAGGCAGGATAAAAACTGAAGCCTTAAGTAACTTCAGCGGTTCTATGAAAGAGAACGAACTTAAAGGCAAGTTGAATGGCGGCGGCGTACCCGTTGACGTTGATTCCGGCGGAGGAAGAGTTGCGTTGAATTTGCAATAAGCACGGGATTTGAGTTAGTTAGTTTAGCCGGACAAGAGGTAATGTGCTTCTGTCCGGCTTTTTTTATGGAGCCCCTCCGAAATCCTCCCCGGTAGGGAGGACTTTTAGGCCACAAGCGGCATATACCGATAGTTCTGCACCGGCCTTCGCAGTTACTTCCGGGTAACCGCCTAAGGTTTAAACTTGCCGCGTTCTCGATACTGATATCTCCATACTCCATTGAGTTCAGAGTCTCAATTCTAACATCTCAATACTCAAGTCTATTTCTTTCGCACACATCCTGTTCGGAAACGAACAGTCTTTTTTGCACGAGGCGTCGTTTCTAGGCTTCTTAAGGCCTTTTATCTTGTTGGCACAACATTTCTATATATTTCGTCAAGGATAAATTAATATAGAAGTGGACAGAGCAATACCAAAAAATAGATGGTCAACCAAGCGATTACTTACAATAGGCGGCATTGCCGGAATTGTAGTTTTAATCGGCGGAAGTTATTACCTCACATCCGGCAAAAGCCGGGTAAATGTCAATACAGACAGAATCACAATAAGTGAGATTAAGAAAGGAAGTTTCCAAGAGTTTATCCCGGTAAACGGAATTGTAATGCCGATTACAACTATCTATTTAGATGCGTCTGTAGGCGGGCGAGTTGAAGAGAAATATGTAGAAGACGGAGCTATTTTGAAAAAAGGAAATCCGATTTTAAAATTGTCGAATACTGATTTAGAATTGAACTTGGTAAATCAAGAAACGCAGGTTTTTAATTTGCTTACGCAGATGCAAATTTCCAGAAATGCAGCCCAGAAAAATACAATAGATCAGTTAAACAGGATGGCTGATGTCGAGAAAGAGTGGAAAGAGGCCGAACGATTGTATAAGCTTAACAGAACATTGTATGACCAAAAAGCAATCGGTGCTCAGGAATTTAAACAGACGCAGATTGCTTACGAGTATCAGGTAAAACGTAAAAAGCTTACCGAACAGGTTTTGAAGAAAGATTCGGTTTCTACTAATCAAGAGCTGGAGCAAGCAAGGCAATCTTACCAACGTACTGAGAATGCTTTAGCCTTGATGCGAAAAAAAGTAGGAGATTTAATTGTGCGTTCTCCTATCGACGGACAACTTACTTCGTTTGATGCAGAGATAGGTCAATTAAAAGGTGAGGGAAACCGATTAGGTCAAATTGATGTGCTGAGCGGATTTAAAGTTAGAGCTGAGATTGACGAACATTATTTGTCCCGCATTTTTACCGGTCTTAAAGGAGATTTCAGTTTCGATAACAAGACGTATAATCTTACGATCAAAAAGGTTTTTACCCAGGTGACGAATGGAAGATTTCAAGTCGATATGCAATTCGTAGGAGCAGTTCCTAAAGGAATTCGCCGGGGACAAACCTTACAAATTCGATTAGCGCTTAGCGATGAAACGACAGCTTTGCTTTTGCCTCGAGGCGGTTTCTATCAGCAAACCGGGGGGAACTGGATTTTCAAAGTAAGCGAAAACGGGAAAACAGCGTATAAAGTAGACGTGCAACTGGGCCGGCAAAACCCCGATTATTACGAAGTGATGCAAGGATTAAAACCGGGTGATAAAGTGGTAACAAGCAGCTATGAAAATTACGGAGATATGCAGGAGTTGGTGTTGGGCTCAGAGCGATGAGCTTTGAGAAATGAGCTGTGAGCTTTGGGCTAAGAGCTGATAACTCACTGCTGTAGTCTTTGTATATAAGAATAAATCATTTTACGAATGGCAATTACCTCTTCAGATAATTCGATAAAAAGAACTTCAGATATGTATCCTAAATCTCTTGCTAAAATAAATTGGTATTCAAGTTCTGAACAAGAGCCCGTTGATATCACTAAAAATCGCTTTAGTTCAGGCAAACTGTTTCGACCGCATCCTTCGGCAATATTGGTTGGAATCGAGGATGCAGACCTTCGGATTTGTGAAATTAGTCCGAACTGTTCATCTCGAGGAAAAGAACCCGTAAGAGAATATACCTTTAAGGTTAGTGAATGGCCTCGTTGCCAAAAAGTAAGTGCTTTAAATCTCGCATTGTCAAATCATTAATTGCTTAAATATAATATAATGGAGAGTTTATAACTAAGCTCAAACCCATAAACAAAATATAGTAATCTAAGCACGAAGCTGATAACTGAAAGCTTACCGGCTCAAAACTAATAACTAAACTATGCAGGAGCTCAAAGCTGAAGGCTCACTGCTCAAAGCTATATCACATGATCAAAATAA
>JAYULL010000118.1:0-9804 GCA_043763625.1 Sphingobacteriaceae bacterium
CGGATACATCATTAAAATCAATCCGATAGCCAAGGGTATATTCGTGGTTCCGCTCGAAAAAGAATTAATGAAACCGGATGAAGAAGGCATAAAATAACCGATAGCAACACCAACGACCATTGCAAGAAATATCCATAAAGTCAGGTAGCGGTCTAAAAATCCCAGTCGTTTCCGATTAGCAGCGGGGGCGCATTCGTTTGCACTCATATTAAGCTTGTTGTTTTAAATGCTTATTTACAAACTCGTTTGAATATACTTTAATCATATCGCGAACTCTCCGGAACTCTTCTAAAATTTCTTCTTCAGTTCCGGTTGCTTTTGCAGGATCCGGAAAGTTGTAATGGAATTTCTCGGCATTGGTTGGAAAATAAGGGCAACGCTCTTTAGCATTGTCACATACTGTAATTAGATAGTCGAAAGGGATATTAACATACTCGTCCACATTGTTAGAAGTATGTTGGGAAATGTCTACATGATCTTCTGCCATAATTTGAATAGCTCTCGGATTTACCCCGTGAGTTTCAACTCCGGCACTGTAAACAGTAGCTTGATCTCCGGCAAAATGACGTAAATAACCTTCAGCTATTTGGCTCCGGCAGCTGTTACCGGTACATAGTATTAAAATATTTTTCATTGAGTTTTATGAATAATTTAATTGATTCGTGCTCACAAATTAACAGCAACCGCTGCCCGGTTCGCAACAACTTGAAGCAACCGCTAGATTTTTCAATTCCACTTTAGGTTTCTCTTGCGATGCGGCAGGGCTGCAACACTCTTCTTCGGAGCCGGCAGGCCCGCAACTTCCGCCTCTGCTTAGTGCCTTACATTGCACTGAATCCGGTTGAAGATTTACAATCAAGTTTTCGCCTTCAATCAGTATATCTCCAGGAAACATTTGGCGGGTATCAAACTTGGAGTTGCCGAATTCAATTTTCACCTCGGCGGCCGGATTTATAGGCAATGCTTTTTCTACTATCGCAATAATAGATAGGGCTTTACGAGCTTTCATTGCACGTTCTTGTTGGTTTGTGCCGGGCTCCCATAACTGGACAATAACTTCTGTCCATTCATTCTTAACGCCACCGCAATCTACCGAAGTGATAGGTGCTTGTTTAATTTCAGTAATATGGTAAGATTGATCCACCCACTTTCCGGGTTCATACTCAAATTGAAGATCTAGTGCCGGGTTTTCAACCAGCTTGTCTTTGAAGGATTTCCATGTCAACGCATTCGGGTTATTCATAACATTGCAATTTAACGATTGATTATTTACAAAAAAATTAACAGCAGGTACTGTCGGGCTGAATAGCTGTAAAAAGTTGATCAAACATAGCGCTACATTTTTCCCAAACTACACTGTTGATGCAATAGCAAATACTAGTACCCTCAATTGTACCTTTTATTAAGCCGGCATTCTTTAACTCTCTTAAATGTTGAGATATGGTAGCTTGTGCTAAACCTAATTCGGTCACCAAACTGCCGCAAACACAAGACGTTGACTTAGCCAACTCTTGCATTATGGCGATACGTGCCGGATGTGCAAGAGCTTTTAAAATTACAGCCACTTCGTTCTGCTCCTTAGTAAATAAATCAGTTTTAGTTACTCCCATATATATCGCAATGTTACGATTAATTTCGGGAAGTGCAAAATTTATTTTTATCTATTCGCCGTAGTGTCGGTTAAGGTTTTTAAAAACGCAATTACGTCTTGCTTCTCTCTGCCTGTAAGATGTAACTTATCAAACGGAAGAGTTTGATTCTCTAATTCGATTCCCAAACCGGAACCGCCTCCTTCATTATAAAAATCCATAACCTCCTCCAACGTATTGTAGATTCCGTTATGCATATAAGGAGCGGTTAAAGCAATGTTACGAACTGTTGGAGTGCGAAAAGCATTTTTATGGAGAGGAATGTTCCTTAGGTTAAATTTACCCGGATCTGTGTCGATTCGATTGATTTTTGCCGAAACGGGAACACCAATCACTTCGGTTTCTGTACGAGTATAATCCGGCGGAACCGTTCCGTTAAACAGCGGAGTAAAGTGGCAAGTTCCACATTTACCTTTTCCCATAAAAATGTTGAAGCCGCTTATTTCCTGTTTATTTAATTGCGTTTTATCACCTCGAACATATTGATCAAACCTGCTGTCTAAGCTGGATAAAGAACGAATATAGCTTCCTAAGGCGTTTCGGAGATTATATTCGGTAATAGCATCTTTCGCATTAGGAAAGGCAGATTTAAACAACGAAGCATAGGATTTATGTTTCTTTAGTTTCACAACCGCATCGTCTAAAGAACCATGCATTTCATCCTTATTGGTTATCACGTCCTTTGCCTGATCCTCCAAAAGCTAACTGCGGATTTGAAGGCTTAAAGAACCAAAAAGAACGCGAACGCAAGCAATGCCAGAACCAGAAAGGAAGAATAGGAATATATTTAATGCGCCAGTCCCAAGTTTCCCAATGTGTTATCTTATAGACGATATTTTTAAAAGACATGCCCAGGACAGGTTTCAAATTTGAATTCAATACGTTAAAGATAATCTAAGTCAGTGTTTCACGATTTTTAAACCTTTTGATGAACCATACCTTCATTTACAATAAAAAGACTTAATCAATTGATTACAACAGTTTGAAATTGAAGAAAGTTTGGACAATAACGGCAAGCCGGCGGATGAGAGCGAATGCCGTGACTGCCAAAAAAAAATCCCGCCGTATAAATACAGCGGGAGCTTCATAATTTTCAAAGGGGAACTTTGAAGTCTATCGTTCAAATATTATAAATGAATTTGAATAAAATTAAAGTATTACACCAAAGTGCTCAATTATTACACGAACAGGTGGATTTAGATAGACGAACGTATTTTTCGGTTGATTAGGAAACGGGAATTAAACAAGGAAACTGTATGTAAAAACTGTCTGAAGAACGATAAAGTTAAAGAGTTGTCGGATAATCGGTCAAGTTTGTAAGGGTTATCCCCCTAATATATCACTTTGTTATAAAATGTATTACTCTCGTTAATTACGACAAAATACGAAAGTCTCCTTTTTGAAAAGAACAAAGGTTTACAAAAGAAAAGGGGTCGTCCAACTAAGTGTCGGTTAACTATTAGTAGCATAAAGAGAATGTGCCATCTATGGTCAGATCAAAGGGATTCGTGTCCGCATTCGGCTCAGCGTAGCCTTCTAATCCTTTTATCAGCTCTACCTTAGTTATCTAAATGTTCATGGTGCCCTCATATATTCATAGATAAAAGAGGAGTTTGTTATTACTTTACTACCGTTCAAATATGTTCTAGTTGTTTTTATAACCGCAGACTTGGGAAATTCGTCGGCACCGAAGGTCGTAGTGTATTCCTCTCTATTGGAACCTCTATCGTTTTCAAGATAAGTAGATTTAAGGCTATTGGGCGAATAAAATTCTATCGCAGGATACTCTATCATAACCTTTTCCCTGCTGTCATAAAACTGACTTTTTTTATCTGAGTACTCGTAAGTTGTAACACCAAAGAAATCATAATTTAAAGTTTTAATATTTCCTACAGCGTCATATGCTAACGTATAGTAGTAGGAGTCAAATTTGTCTTCTTTGGCTGTAACCTTAGTAATTCGACTATTTGAGACTTCAAATGTTATTTGAATAGTTCTGAAAACTTTCTCTTTATAATATATTGTTTTTATGCCACTTTTTGGTAAACCGTTCACATAAACATAAGTGGTGACTGTTGAGTCTGGATCATTCAAGTGCGTCTCATAATATTCCTTGACTCTTGTCAAGTTTCCTGCTGCATCATAGGCGATCTCGTAAGTATAACCTAATGAATACTGTTTCTTCCTTATGCGATTTTTCGAGTCATAAGAATAGCGGATTATAGTAATTGCGCCGGTATCGTTAGTATATGTAACCTTAGACAACAGGTTCGCTTTAATTGCCAGTGGTGGTTGTTTGTCTTGGCCTTCCTTCTTTTCTTTTTGACAGGCAACAAAAAGCAGAGGTAGTAATACGAATAGTAAAAGATTTTTCATCTTGAAAACTTATTTTGATAAAGTTAGTTGGTCTGCTAAGCTAAAGAAAAATTTCAGCCCGCATGCTGATTGTCTCGAGGTGATGAGAAGTTTACCGAGAAGCGAAAAATAAGGGAATTTTGATACTTTAGCTCGAACTAAACATAAAATAATTCACAATGAAAAAACTTTTCCTAGGCACGCTTGCCCTTTTATCATTTTTCAGTTTCAATCTTAATCTTTCAGATTTCCTGTAAAAAAGAAGCGAATGCTGATTCCCCAACACCAGCGTACACATTAAAACCTGCTACAAAAGCTGTTTTAGGTGGAGTAAAAGTAGGTG
Organism: Sphingobacteriaceae bacterium; assembly: GCA_043763625.1. Classification (GTDB taxonomy): domain Bacteria; phylum Bacteroidota; class Bacteroidia; order Sphingobacteriales; family Sphingobacteriaceae; genus Rubrolithibacter. The sequence goes on from JAYULL010000118.1 coordinate 4,348, forward strand.
ATGGGTTGAATGTAACGGACGATGGAACTGTATCGGTAGTTCCAAAAGAAAATCCTGCACCTGTTCAGCTCAATAAGATTTTATTTATTACAAATTCAAGTTTAGATCCAAGTTTTGAAGGACTTTATCTTGCAAATTACGATGGCTCCCAAGCAACCGAGGTGCACATTCAACTGCCGATAGGTGCAGATGATATAATATCTACCCCTCGCATTTCTCCCGATATGAAAAGAATATTCTTTTCCCTACACAGGCATTTGGATAACCATTCGGGCATTTATTCTTGCAAATTAGATGGTAGCGATGTAAAAAGACTTACCAATGGCTCTGGAGGCGAGCACTATGAAATAGGCGGTGTTTATTAGTTCAACCTTTCATAATATTAAAAGCCCTTATTTAAGGACTTTTCTTGAAGCCCCCTTAGTAAGGGGGCTTTATTGTTGATATTTACGTAATAGATTTTAGTAGCGGAACTTAAAGCTAAAGAAAAATATTAGAGCGGGAAGCTTACTAAAGTGTATGTAAGATTGTAAGTAGAAAAAATAAAAAACCTATAACTTTTTGTCTTATAGGCAGTTATAATTTATTCTTGTACACCAAAACGAACTATTATCAACCATTTTATTGAAGATTTAAAGCGAATCGCTGTATTGGTGCCTTAAAAAGCACATTTAAAATATCAAAGCTGGATTAAAATCGAACCGTTGAACTGTTTCAAATTTTTTAAGTAGCCATAATTGATCTGTCGATTTGTACAAAACGGGACGGTTTTTACTGTCCCGTTGGATTTCTATCGGACAACAATGATTCGCAAAATGAATTTTGACACATTCATACGACTCCGGCAGATAAAAAGTTTGAACAAATGTCAGTCGGTTGTTTTTGAGCATAAGAAGCTGCGGATGCAAGCAACAGTCCGGCACCGGCTACAATTTTTTTATCGTTAAAGTTGAAGTAAGAAAATCTAAAACGAAGGTATGTATACGTCGGCTTTATCGTTGCAGCCCGCCGTTGTCCAGATTGCCGGGTTGCTTTTGAACAGGTGTTTTTAGAACCTTTATCGCCTTCCTTCCAATAAATACCGCCGCCTAAAACTTGATCGTGAGGCGACATAATTAAATCGTACATCGCTATGCCCGAAAGGTTTAAAGACTTGCCAATGCCTTACCTAGGCCGGCTCTTGTTTTACTGATTTTGAAAAATCAGTTACGCAAAGGCTTTTTAACTTTCGAGGTAAAGGCCGGTGGAAGAACGCCATAAACCGCTTTTATAATGCGATTCTCTATAGTGTCGGAAAACCGAAACGGATGATCGTAATAATACATACTTCCCTCCACCTCATATCCACCTTCCGGAATCATTTTCTTAGTGGGAATATATGCTTTTACATCATTAGTATAGGCGTTTATCCATAACCTGTCGGCCCCCAATTCTTTTTTCAGTCGGAGCGAATATTCAGCCGTCACTTCTCCTCCCAAGAAAAGCATCGCCAATTTATCGCCGAAACTAAAACACTCAATGGGATAGGTTAACGCGGTTTCTATAGGTACGCCTCTAACTATTCTTTCCAAATGTACTTCCGCGTTATGGCCTTTCGCACCACCTTCCTCAGTCATCGCAATAAATTCTTCCGCATCCGGAACATGGTCAAAGGGGAGTTGTATTTTTTTCGTACGCACTACCGGCGGAACCGTTAGCGGAATTAAATTGGTTTTTAATAATCTGTCGGCTTCATCCGCAATGCTTTTTCCGTGCATGGCTGCATATTCCAAGGTATTGCGCTTGGCGGGATCAGCATTTCCTCCGCAACCCTGCGCCACCAAGGCTATAATACCGGGATGATTTTCTTCCATTATTCTTTGCGCTTCGCCTATCCAGTCGCCATGTACCGTGTTCTTATCATAAATCAGCGTAGTGCCGTGGCAGCCATAGCCCACCAATACCGACCTGAGTTTGCCGGCGGTATTTGTAATACGCATCAGCGGCATACTGTGCTCCACCGGCCCATCCGGAACTTGCCCGTGTCCTACCCATTTGCCGTCTTTAATTACACGCCGATTCATGGCAAAATTTACGGTACCCTGTCCCCAAGCCACAAATGCCGGCTTACGGTTATCAAGCGCCGCCAGCGCCACTTGTTCTAATTTTATGGTAAGAGAGTCAAGATATTCCGCTATCCTTCCCAATTGATCAACCGGAAGCAGGGGGTCGAAATACATATTATGGGAGTTGCCCATATCCGGGCCCGAATGTGTGTGTGAAGTATTGATCACCAAATTGTCGGGATTAAATTTCCGTTTTTTTGAAATTTTGATTGCTACTTCCTTGACCATATGCGCTTGGATCCCGGCAAGGTCGGCAGTAATAATAATTGCCGGATTTTGTGTGTCACTACCGAAGGCGATGGCTTTTGCCCATAGTGTTTGTGATACACCTTCTGATTCATTAATACGGGCATCCATACGCAGGTAACCGCTTAAACGGATAGGTTTATAGGGAGTAATGTCGATTCGTGCTATACCAACCTCCATTGTTCCTTTAGGCGGGCTATTCTTTTTTTGCGTTGCAGCAGAAAGGCACGTACTCACCATAATCAGTAACGGAAAAAGTTTTGCCGGAGCGAAATTCAATAATCCGGGAAATGTGTTTATTTGGTTGAAAAATTTCATGCCGGAGAGCTTTAAAATAAATGACCGCCTTGTGGGATTAACTTCTTGTTTTTTTGCCTTCATAATTCAACAGCATTATTTTTTTTGCTTTAAAAAAGCCAGCAAATCGGCCATTTCCCTGTGGGTGATTTGAGTTGACAGCGAAGGCATAATTGACCGGTTTATCACTTTCAATGATTTAATATTTCCCCTGTTTAATATCTTTTCGACTCCGGGTGCTGTTTTTAATTTTATGGCAGAAGCTGTTTCGCTGCCAATCACGCCCTGCATTATTTCTCCGGCATTTAACTCTACTTCCCACAAATCAAAACCCGTGGCAATGGAAAGATTGGGTGCCAGAATATTCGCCAAAATATCTTTGGCTAACCAGCCTTGCACAGTACCCAAATCGGGCCCGAATGCAACGCCCGTCGACCCACGTACCTGATGGCACAATGCACAATTATTCAAGAATACGGTTTTGCCGTTGTCGTAGTTGCCGGTTAAGTGAAGCGCTTTCTGAAATTCTTTATTCACCTTTGCTTCATCTTTATTAGACAGTAGTGCTCTCGCCCGATTACGAATAGCATCTTCATTATCCTGCATCAATTGCGCAGATAGGTTCCATCCTAAACTTGCCGGAAGCACAATACCGGATTCTACTGCACTTAATAATTGTTTTCTACGCTCTGCATTTACCATAAAGGTATTTAGCGCAACGTCTCTCACACCGGGTGTTAAGGCCGGCCATTGCTGCAAAATATAATCGGTAACTGTTTTACCCGGAACCTTATTAAGCGTCTCGATTGCCGCCATTTGGAGCGACGGTTGTTCTTGTGGGATGATGATTTTTTTTAATAATTCGCTTACTGCCGACGGATCTCCCAATGATAATATTTCAATGGATTCAATTCGTCGTTCGTCGGGTAGGTTTTTGTTGGCAACATTGGCGGCGGCCTTGCTCATGGTTTCCTTAGCAAGAGCTTCGTTAGAAATGCCCGACACTCTCAGCAAGTGAAAAGCCGCTCTACGTACGTCGTCGGAAGCATGTCCGAAACAGGTTTTAACAAGCAACGGCTGATCGGGCTTTAATACTTCCGGATTGGTTTTACTTCCTCTGATGCCTTGGGCCAATCCATTCAGTAAGGGAGCTTTCCACGACTGATTGCCGGGCGCCGTTGCTTGGCCAATCAGCGTATGTATTTTTGATGCATCACCGCCCGCACCCGCCATACCGGCAAGTTTTTGCGTAAGCGAGGCATACGCCGGAACTTCGTCATTGTAACTATTTAAAACGGTAGTAAGCAATGAGCCTGATTGAGCAGAAGTTGCCGACAGGGCTGCTGTTTGCACCCATTTGTCGTTGATGTCCGTAAACAATAATTTCTTTCTCACCTGCTCCGATGAATTATTGTCAATCGACCCCAAGGCACACAATAACCGGAAACGAACTTTTGCATCAGCGTCATTCTGCAATGCGAGCAACGCATTCTCTAAACCGGGGACTTCCGGTAAATGAATTTCGGCCAGTTTCACAGCATTTTCCCGAATTCCGGCAACGGTATCTTTTAAAGCCCTTTCAATTAATTCCGATTTAAGCGCATGCATTCCCTCCAGCGTCCAAAGTGCATGCAGCCTACCGGCCGCAACTTTGCTGTTTTGGACCAACCGGGTCAAAGCCGGAACAGCAAGTTCGTCTTGCTTATCCACCAATAATCGTTGAGCGTTGATTCTATACCATTGAAACGGGCTTTCCAATTGTTTAACAAGGCTTTCGGAAGGTTCATCTCCCAGCTTCAGTCCTTTTATCCAGTCCGCGGCTGCCGCGTTTTTGGACGTTACCCGGTATATCCGGCCCATATTTTTCCCGTCATAAAAGCCTCCTTCTGCAACAGCTTCGTCCGACATCCATTCCGGATGTTCTATAATTCTACGGTAATAATCCACGATATATAAGGCCCCGTCGGGACCCACATACAGATTAACAGGCCTTGACCATGCATCTCTTGAAGCAATAAATTCCTTTTGCGGAGTACCCACCCGGCCGGCAACGAGTGTGGCGCCGGTATCTCTCAATTTGTCGGCGTGCACAAGGTTGCTGACCGACTCGCAAATGAAGGTTAGGTTTTTGTCATAGGGCGCCGGAAATACCCCATCATCATAGGCTACAATACCGCCGGCAGACGTCATCGTGCCCGCACCACTAAACATCTGGCGTTCAGGGTGTGTGGTGACCTGAAAAATTTCGGCAGCATTGCCATGATTGGATATAGCCTCTACCGCAGTCGGAATTAATAACCCGGGATTTCTTTTTATATAAGGCGCAGCTATCACTTCTGCAAACGCATGATTTTGATTATCGCCGAAAAGATGATGGCCCCATACATTAAAAGCGTGCCCGAATTGCGCTTGTGCGGCTGTCATCTCAAGTTTATGTTCATCAGGTTTAAAACGTACCGAGCGGCTTTCTGCATTTTTAGGTAATCTATCGGTATCCGGAAAATGGGGATAGTAAATCTCAGTGCCTTCATCTCCGAATATATTTTGGTAACTTCTGGTGGTTATGGCACCCCGGTGGGCCAAGTGTATCCAGTTGTCCAACCCGTATAGTGGGTTGTTTACGTTAATGTGGGGATTGGAAAGAGAAAAGCCCGTAAGAATGGTGTCTCTAATATCTGATTTACCGTCGCCGTCGCTGTCTTCAAAATAAAGCACGTGAGGCGCATCCGTCACCAATATTCCTTTTTTCCAGCGCATTACACCATTCGGGAGCACCAAATGTTCAGCAAAAACAGTGCTTTTGTCCATC
>JAYULL010000119.1:0-40571 GCA_043763625.1 Sphingobacteriaceae bacterium
TTTTTATGGCTCGCACTTGGTTCAATGGGGGTTTCGTTCACCCTTCAACTGTTAGGTCAAAAACATCGCAGTTTATTTATCGGTCAATGGGCTCCCTCATTTTTACTTTTTGGGATTTACAACAAGCTGGTAAAATTAGAAGGTCACGATTAGAAGAAAAATTTATCTAAACTAAAAAAGCAACGGCAGTAATAATATCTCTTGTTGCTTTTTTCAACTCTTCAATAGAAAGGCAATGGAAGAAAATAAAAAGGTAGTTCAAACTGAAAATGAGCAAATTGACAACGATGAGTTGGGAGAGAATACGGAACTGACAGAAATCGCTATAGAGTCTTTAAAAGGAACAGATAAAAAAGTTGAGGCTATAAACAATCAACAAAACAAAGGTTTTGAGGGTGAAGACGGCTAACAACCCTTTTTATAACACTGCTTCTATAGTATAAGTCTTGTCGTTAAATTCGATAGTTTTGCCGGCCGCAAGTCCGGCAAATTTTGCCGCTAAAGGAGATGCTCTTGAAATTGCGAAGTAAATTTTTTCTGTCAATCTTATCTGCCCGGCTCCTATAGCAATAAAAAAGTTTCCTTTGTCGGTTAAAACAAGGCTTCCTACTCTTACAGTTTCATCTCTTTTTGTTATATCCACTTGCTTTAATGCTTCGATAAGCTTTCCTGCTTCTTGTAATTGATGTGAAAGACGATTTATTTCCTGAGTCATCATCTCTCGCCCGGTTTCGTATTTGTCTCCTGCGCTACTTTTAGTATCGTTTTTGGAAGCTTGTTCAGCCGATTCGATAGCTTGCCGGGTATTAATAACTTGGCTTTCGGCAAATTCTAAGCACTTCTTGTAAAGTTCTGTCTTAAGCTCGGACATTAAATTCTATTATTTCTTCAGAGTTATAAAAAGAGGTCAGGGATGGATTCGAACCACCGTGAAAGGTCTTGCGGACCTTCGCCTTCCAATCAGCCACCTGACCTAATTTAAAACCATTGGTTAGACAGCCTAAAAAACTAAAAGTTTGCTAAAATTAATTTTTTATAATAAAGTTTCACACAGATAGGTTCGATGAGAAGGAATAAAAAAGCCGATAAGAAAAATAATTGAGACAAAAGAGCAAAAAAAAGAGGTCAGAGATGGAGTCGAACCACCGTAGAAAGTCTTGCAGATTTTTGCCTTCTTTTGCAATCTGACCTTCTTACTCGAAACTCGTAGATAAACACCCGAAAACACCATAGTATTTGTAGCTATTTTGTTCGTAAAATAGCTTTTTGTAAAGCATACTTCGCGATATTATATATTTTTCTTAAGAACTCTTGTTTTTTCTGCTTAGATTTTTTTTACTTCAATTGTAGCGATATATGCCCTTCGGCCGTATAGCTAAAAGAACAGATTATAAAAACATGAAAAGTTACATTTTCCCTCTTGCTGCGCTTGCTTTTTTCTTAAATTCTTGCATTGAGGAGACGGTTAATCCGATAAATAATTCTTGCCCCGCACTAATGTGTACCGAAGAGTTTAGAAGTATAACTGTCAGGATTAAAACAATATCAGGCGACACCATAAGTCTAAAGGAATTCAGCTCAAAAGATTTGAAAACCGGTAAACTGATTGACAACTCTAACTATAAAGATCTGGGAGATGTAAGCGGTAGTTATGTAGTTGTTACTGATGCCTATACAAGAAACTTGTCCGGTACGGGCGATACGCTGCTAGTTAAGGCAATAAGTAGTTCGAACGTAGTAAAGACTGCAAAATTTGTAGTGTCGGGAGGTAAGTGCGCTTGCCATATCGAAAAAATCTCAGGACCGGAAGAAATTATTTTTTAAACTTAAAGTCGTTCCCAAACTACGTCTGTAAACCAATTTTTCGAGTCGAAAAATTGTGCCACCGGTTTAAATCCTGCCTTTAAAGACAACTCGTTAATTTGATCTGTTGTATACTTATGCGATGTTTCCATGTATATGTACTCGTTCTCATTAAAGCTTAATTCTACTCCTGCAATACTTACACTTTGTTTCTTTAAACTGAAAAGATAGCTTTTACAAGCTCCTGTTTCGGGATCGTAACTTTCGTAGTGATCAAATTTCTCGGTTAGAAAGTTTGCCTGCAGCTCTCGATTAATACGGTCCAGCAGATTTAAGTTGAACTTTTTTGTTATACCCTGACTGTCGTTATAAGCATCAAAAATAACTCGCGGGTTTTTCTTTAGGTCGAACCCTATTAATGCTAAATCCCCTGTTTCAAGATGATTTTTTACATTTTTACAAAACTCTAAGGCATCGTGAGGGGGCATGTTTCCGATATTAGAACCTAAAAACATTACCACCTTTGGCTTTTGAGAGATACAAGAAGCTTCACTTAGGGCAGCCAAAAACTCACCTGTAAGGCCCCTTACCTTTAGATAGGGGAATTTGTGTGGGAGGTTTTTTTCCACTAATTTAACCACATGTTCGGAAATATCGGTAGGATAGTAAGTAAAGTCAATTCCTTCATTCAACAAATACTCTAACAGAATGGATGATTTAGAAGCATCGCCGGCACCCAGTTCGATGAGGTCAAACCCCGAAGCAAAGCGCTTAAATACCCCGGCAATACCGGGACAGTTATTTCTAAGTATTTCGGACTCGCAGCCGGTTAAATAATACTCCGGCAATCGCATTATTTTTTGAAAAAGTTTGTCGCCCTCGGCATCGTAAAAATACTTGGATTGTAAAAATTTTGGTTCAGAATAGAGGCCCCTTAAAACATCTCTAAGAAAAGACTCTTGATTGGAGGTAGAAACCGGTAATTCTTGCTCTGAAGGTTGATTCATATTATTTTACAAGTCTTATTCCGGTGAATTGCCAACGTAAATCGGGATGAAAAAAATTGCGGTATGTAGTGCGGCTGTGTCCCGGAGAGGTAACTTCCGAAGCTCCTCTTAATACCATTTGATTGATCATAAATTTCCCGTTGTATTCGCCTATAGCACCTTTTGCTTTTTTAAAACCCGGGTAGGGTAGGTATGCACTTTCTGTCCATTCCCAACGTTTACCCCAATTAAATTTACCTGCTGCAACTTCCCATTCAAACTCAGTCGGAAGCCGCATTCCTTTCCACTCTGCATATGCATGAGCTTCATACAAACTAATATGGTTTACAGGTTCACGGGGGTTTACCTGTTCTAAGCCCCTAAATGTATAGTTAAACCACTCACCTTTCACTTCATGCCAATACAAGGGAGCTGCAATGTTGTTATTTTTGATCCACTCCCAACCCTCACTGTGCCAAAATCTGAAGTCGCGATAGGCGCCTGAGTTTATAAATTCTAAATATTCTGCACAGGTTACAAGTGTTGCGCTTATCTCAAAACTATTAATATAAACTTTGTGCTTGCCCAGTTCGTTGTCGAAACAAAATTCCGGCCCTTGATAGCCTATTTCATAAATTCCTTCCGGGATAAGGATTGCGCTGCCGGGTTCTTCCAAATCAATTATAGGATAGCTGCCGGAGTACGCAGGAAACATAGGATTATGTCCAAGAATGTATTTTATATCAGTGAGCAGTAATTCCTGATGCTGCTGCTCGTGGTTTAGCCCAAGTACAATCAAGTCTTTGATCTCATCTGCTTTCTGTTCGCTATATAGCAGCACGTCCATAGCGGCATCAACATATTGCCTGTAACGGTAGATATCGTTAACCGAGGGCCTGCTTAAATTACCACGATCGGTTCGGATTACTCTTGCCCCAATCGACTCATAGTAACTGTTAAATACATAATTATAATCGGAATTATAAGCTTTATAATCATCAGCATACGGAATAAGGATAAACGTTTCGAAGAACCAAGTTGTATGGCCTAAGTGCCACTTTGGAGGGCTTACGTAAACCACCGGCTGAACCACATAATCCTCCTGCTTTAAAGGCTTGCAGATAGCTTCTGTAAAATTTCGAATTGCTCTATATTGATTCAACAGCATTATTAGGCGGTTCCGATTTTGATTTTTAAACTACCGGCTGCACTAAATTGTTTTATCGCGCCAACAAGTAAAAAATAAAGCAAAGTTTACCGCATAAAAAAACCTCCGGCGTTTGTTCCGAAGGTTTTTATAAAGTTTTTTCGAAAAATTATTTCTTCAACTCAATGTCTATGCTTTGTCCGTTTACAGTTACCGTTGCTTCATTATCACATGTGCCCTCGCCGTAATCTAAAATCAAAGTATTATCAGCTTGTTTAACTTCTAAGGTTCCTTCTGTAAAGAAAGGACAAACAACAGGCCTTACTAAATGCTTAGTGATGTTAACCGTGAAATTTTTGCCCGCGGTGTTAATGCCTGAGGCCGTTCCTGTAATCCGAAGCTTGTCGTCAAGCGGACTAGTTTTGTCAATACCTTTTGCCCACTCAATGGTTTTCATCGAGCTCCAGCTTAAAGTTTTGTTTCCTATTATTTTTCCGTTTTTAATTTCGATAGTAAACTCATGGTTTCCTGAGATATTTTCACCTTTATTGGTGATAGTTGACGTGCCTTCGATTTTGTGGTCATTAACATAGAAACCGTCAAAACTGATGTTTATTTTTGAACTGTCTATCCGAAAGTCATTACTAAAAACAGCAATTATTTTTCCTTTTTTGGTAATACCATGGTGTGTACAACCGGTTCCGAAATCTACAGTAACAGTTTTCGGCCACTTCGTGCCTTCGGGAGCAACAGTAACATCGGCGCAGCCAAAATTATGCTGATGATCATCAAGTGAATCGTTAACATCGGTAAAAATTTTTTCTGACTTTCTTTTTTTGATTGATGAGAATGGTCCTTCATCATCGTGTGCTAAACCGGCAAGGTCAGCGAAAATATCGGTAAAAGTTTCGTCGGCAAGGGCATTCTCCTCAACCGAAGTGGTGCTTGCGGCGGTACTTTCTTTCTTATAATCGTCTTTTTGACAGGCTGAATATGTAATAACTGTCAGGGATAATAAAGCGGCAATGCGGAAAAATATTTTTTTCATTTTATGGATTTTAATTCGTTTTTACGAAAGTGATACAAATAGGTTATAATTTGTATTATGCTATATATAGTTTTGCAGAAATACAAGTTATGAAATTCGGAACCAAAGCAATACATGCCGGCCAAAGTCCTGACCCGACTACCGGGGCCATTATGACTCCCATTTATCAAACTTCCACCTATTTGCAGGCTTCGCCCGGTGAGCATAAAGGTTACGAGTATTCGAGAGGAACGAATCCTACCCGGAAGGCTTTGGAAGATTGCTTAGCAGCTTTAGAAAATGCAAAGTACGGCCTGGCGTTTTCAAGCGGAATGGGAGCAACTGATGCAGTTATAAAATTACTTTCTCCGGGAGATGAAGTTATAACCGGCAACGATTTGTACGGCGGTTCTTTCCGGATGTTCACCAAGATTTTTGCTAATTACGGTATCAAATTTCATTTTATTGATTTTTCGAATCCGGAGCATTTACTGGAAGTAGTTTCCGAGAAAACTAAGCTGGTTTGGGTAGAAACTCCGACTAACCCAACTATGCAAATTGTAGATATAAAACGTGTCGCAGAAATCTGTAAACAGAAAAATTATATCCTTGCGGTAGATAGTACTTTTGCGTCGCCTTATCTGCAAAACCCCATTGATTTAGGCGCTGATATTGTAATGCATTCGGTGACCAAATATTTAGGGGGACACTCGGACGTGATAATGGGTGCGTTGATGATGAATGATGACGAGTTGTATAATCGCCTTCGTTTTATTTATAATGCTTGCGGAGCAACTCCCGGACCGATGGACAGCTTTTTAGTGTTAAGAGGTTTAAAAACTCTGCATTTACGCATGAAAGCACATTGCGAAAACGGAAGGAAAATTGCCGCGTTTCTTAAAAATCACCCGAAGGTGGATAAACTTTATTGGCCCGGTTTCGAAGATCATCCGAATCATGAAGTTGCCAAACAGCAAATGCGAGATTTCGGAGGAATGATTTCTTTTTCTATAAAGAATGCCGATCTAAAGGAGACGTTTCGAATTGCTTCGAACTTTAAGGTGTTTTCCTTGGCTGAGTCGTTAGGCGGAGTAGAATCGTTAATCAATCATCCGGCAACCATGACCCATGCCTCGATCCCTAAAGAAATTAGAGAAAAAGTTGGTGTTGTCGACAGTCTGTTACGCTTAAGTGTAGGCGTTGAGGATATCGAAGATTTGCTGGAAGATTTGGAGAGAGCTTTAAGTTAAATAAAAGATTTAAGTCGGAATACTATACCCAACGCCGGTTTTTCCTGTTTCTTATTTAATTTTATGATAATAGACCTCAAATCTTTCCTCAACGCTAAAGTGGAACAATACAATAATCCCGACTTTATTGTCAACGATCCCATTGTAATTCCACATAAATTTAAATTAAAGCAGGATATAGAAGTTGCCGGATTTTTTGCTTCGATACTCGCTTGGGGACAACGGAAAACCATTATTAACAAATGCAATGAGTTGATTGATAGGATGGGAGGTACTCCCTATGATTTTATTGTTAATCACCAAGATGAAGATTTAAAATCGTTATCAGGGTTTAAGCATCGCACGTTTAACGATACAGATTTATTATATTTTATTCATTTCTTTAAGTATCACTATCAAAATTCCGGTTCGTTAGAAGATGCTTTCCTGCCTTTTACTCACTGCGGAAAGTCTGAGTTTAGGGAAGAATATTTACAGGAGTTTCCGCTTTACGTATCCGGCAATGAGGAGGCTTCTCCGGCATGTTTAACCGGCAAATTAAAAACCGGACCGGGTATAGAAGCTATGCTCAATAATTTTCGAGCTTACTTTTTCTCCTTGCCGGATTACCCGAAGCGAACCATAAAACACGTTAGCTCACCGGCTCAAAAATCTACCTGTAAACGATTGAACATGTTTTTGCGTTGGATGGTTAGAAAGGACGATAAAGGTGTGGATTTCGGCATTTGGGATAAAATTAAACCGGCACAATTAGTTTGCCCCTGCGATGTACATGTTGAGCGAGTAGCACGAAAATTAGGCTTGATATCTCGAAAGCAAACCGACTGGCTTACCGCTGTTGAACTTACCGAAAACCTGAAAATATTTGATGCCCGCGATCCGGTAAAATATGATTTTGCTTTGTTTGGGTTGGGGATAGAAGAGAAGTTTTAAGGGTAAGTGCAGCTAAATACGTTATTTAAAACTCTGCGCTAACTGAACTTTCAGGGTATTCAAGTTTAAAACTTTTTCTTTCTCCTAGGCAGTTAATATGTACAATATTAGTTTCGGTGTCGTGTTCCTTATATAGTAGCGTATTTCTTATTGACAGTTTTTTAAACGCATTTATTCCTTTTGCTTCAATGAAGCAAATAGCAACGCCATCTTCAACGCCGTAGTTCAAAAATTTCATGTTTGCCGGTTTCCCCGAAACCGAAATCGACAAGTGTGTAAGCAGATAATTGCCGATCATATTATCCGCAGTTTTTCTATCGGCCGGTTTAGCAATATTTACCTTGTTCTTTAACGCTTGCTCTAAATCCTCGATGTATATTCGGCAAGTAATTTCAAGCTCCTTAGTTTTTATATTATGATTTATCTCCGTTACGGTGATATAGAGCGGGTGTATCAGGTTTATCCAAAAGACAAAAAGAAAATGTAACATCGTGTGAAAAATAAGTTAAACTTACAAATAAGCCTCAGCTATGAACGAATTTTCTTTGTATTTCGATTTAGGAAGAAGCCATATTTTAGATCCGAAAGGGTACGATCATATTTTGTTTGTTGCTGTTCTTTGCGGTGTTTATCTCTTAAAAGATTGGAAGAAAGTTTTGATTTTGGTAACGGCTTTTACAATCGGACATTCTTTAACGCTTGCTTTAAACGTCTACGGTAAGATTGGCATTTCGTTAGCCTTAATTGAATTTTTAATCCCGCTTACTATCGTGATAACTGCTTCCATTAATATTTTACGAAAAAAATTCACACCGACAAATGCCCGTTTCACCTACGGCTTAGCCTTGTTTTTCGGCTTAATACACGGCATAGGCTTTTCAAGTTATCTCAGAGCCCTGTTAGGGAAAGAATCAGGTATTATTACTCCGCTTTTTGCTTTTAATGTCGGCCTCGAAATAGGGCAACTTCTTATCGTAATAACGGTGTTGCTTCTTTCCTTTTTACTCGGAAAGTTTTTTAAAGTAAAATATCGCGATTGGAAGTTGTTTTTATCTTCGGCAATTTGGGGAATAGCATTGCTGATGGCTATTGAGAGGCTTCAGATTTTGTTACATTAAAGTATTTCTGCATTGTGGACGTATTTCTTATTCTCGTCTACTCACCATAAAAAGTCGTCTGCTTTAAGCAGGCATGTTTCCTGCTTTCATCCCGGATTTATCTCATATCTTGTGCACCATTAACCGGTTTTTAAAGTCTCTGTTGAAACAAATTACACCCTTCCGTTAATCTTAAAATGCAAACTTTGTACTTTTGCAATAATTCATGTCGTTTTTTAAAGCTCATTCCGATACAATTATTGCACCCGCCACACCTTCCGGTTCCGGCGCTATAGCCGTTATCCGGCTTTCGGGTCCGGAAGCAATAGCGTTAGCAAATCAAGTTTTCAGGGGGAAGGATTTAATGCAACAGAAGTCGCACACAATTCATTTCGGTACCATACGCGATGGAGAAACAATTTTAGACGAAGTTTTGGTTTCTCTTTTTATAGCGCCTCATTCTTATACTAAAGAAAATGTTGTCGAAATTTCAACTCACGGTTCAAGATACATTGTAGAGAGCATTATAAAACTTTTGATAAAAGAAGGAGCGAGGGCCGCAAATGCGGGAGAATTTACCCTAAGGGCTTTTTTAAACGGAGGAATGGACTTGTCGCAGGCTGAGGCGGTTGCAGATTTAATTGCTTCAGATTCAAAAGCTTCGCATCAATTGGCATTACAACAAATGCGGGGAGGTTTTTCTAACGAACTTAAAACGTTGCGTGAACAACTTATAAACTTTGCGTCGCTTATTGAATTGGAACTTGATTTTGCCGAAGAAGATGTTGAATTTGCAAATCGGAATCAACTTAAGGCGCTTATTCTTCAAATTTCAAAAGTATTAAACCGATTAATTCACTCATTTGAACAGGGTAACGTATTGAAAAACGGTGTTCCTGTTGTTATTGCCGGAAAGCCGAACGTCGGTAAGTCTACTTTACTCAATGCTCTCCTGAACGAAGAACGGGCCATAGTTTCGGAGATTGCCGGAACCACGCGAGATACCATTGAAGACGAAATGAATATTGCCGGAGTCAGTTTTCGGTTTATTGATACTGCAGGAATCCGTGAAACACAAGATGTTATAGAAGCAAAAGGAGTTCAGCGTACACATGATAAAATGAAGCTGGCGAAACTTATCATTTATATGGTGGATCCGCTTCAAAGTCACGAAGAGATAGAGCAGCAGTTGAGGGAAGTTAATTCGCTTTCAATTCCCATGGTTGTAGCAGTAAATAAATCCGATTTGCTGCATCCGTCCTTTCATCGCGAGTTAGCGATGCTTAACCCGAGTTTTATTTCGGCAAAAAATAAAGAAGGTATTGAAGAGCTTAAAGAAGAAATCCTAAGAAAAGTAAACCTTAGTAAAATAAATACCGATGATGTTTTGGTTACAAACATCCGGCATGTTGAAGCTTTGCAAAAAACACAACAAGCCTTAGAAAGTGTACTTGCCGGAATTGATAATCGGGTTACTTCCGATTTTCTCTCTATGGATATTAAACAAGCTTTACATTATTTGGGTGAGATAACAGGGACAGTTACCACAGATGATTTATTGGAGAATATTTTTAGTAAGTTCTGCATTGGAAAGTAACCCCTAAAAAACAAACAAACACCGAACCGATAAGAAACCTATACAAAGGTATTCAGGAAGGGTCTATTCATTGTTTCTTAATAATTAGGTGCGAGGAATCCATACCACTGTACTTTTTACGCCAATTGTAAAAGGGTTACTGATCCCATACTCCCGGCATACATCCAAAGCCCCCATACAACCTTCATACCGCTTAAAAGCAGCTGCAATTTGTGCTTCTGTAAATTGTTGCTTTTTCATCTTCTGACATTTGAAATAAAACATTTAGTCTAATTACCCTATGCCTTATTTTCGAGGAAGCTTACATTTTCGGGGAAGCTTACACTATCAGGGGGGAAAATGTGGGATGTTGTATATTCATCCTAAAGGACCTGGTCTATAATAAATCACACGTTGTACAAAGAAGTGGTCGTCGAATGTGGACCTAAAAGGAAAAATTTTACGCCCCTTTAGTGAATGCCTACCGCGATCAATTAATGCGAAAAATCGCGAGTAACGATAAGGCCGCGTAATTGTTAAGTAGTCAAAACATTATCTTGGTGTTGCTCTAAAATAATAAAAATTTATTTCGACAGGGAACTTGTAAGATTGTGCAATCTATAAGCAACTGAATCATTGGCTTAAGCTAATTAAATTGTGCAATAACATGTTTATTATGCAGTTTAATTTTTCGGAATAGTAAATTTAAAGCAAGTGCCTTTGCCGATTTCACTTTCTACCGCGATCGACCCGCCATGGATTGCTACAAAATCCCTAACAAGCAGTAAGCCTAAGCCACTACCCGGCTCACGATTGGTTCCCGAGATAGATTGAGCATTGTTGTTGCCGAAGATTTTTTCTTTTGTTTCTTCACTCATCCCGGTACCCGAATCTTTAATGCACACTTCTACCATGCTTTCTGCCGGCTGAGCAGATATTTCAACCAATCCCCCGTTTGGAGTATATTTAATAGCATTAGTAACAATATTTTGAAGAATAGAGCGCAACATCAAAGTATCCGCATTTACATAAATATCCTCGTTAACTTTGTTTCTTAGCTTAATATCTTTATTAATTGCATTTGATTTAAGAAGTTCAAGAGACTCGGTCATTCCCTTAAGCAATTGTATTTTCTTGGGGTTAAAGGTTGTTTTTTCGCGTTGTCTCTTAGCCCATTCAACTACCTCGTTAAGCTGTTCTAGAATTTTATTAGACGTTCGATGAATAATTCGAGAGAGCTGTTTTACATCTGTAGTGGATAAATGCTCAGCACTTTTATCCAGTTTTTCTGAAGAAGCCAATAAAGCGGTAAGCGGATTTCTTAAATCGTGCGAAATCACGGAAAGAAATTTGTCTTTCGACAAGTTTAACTCCTTAAGTTCTTGGTTTAAACGTTCAAGCTCCAAAGTTCGTTCCTTAACTCTGTCTTCAAGTTCCAAATTTAGCTTTATCAAATTAGCGTTGATGATACGAACCTTTTCTTCTTCCTGTTGAAGTAGCTTGTTTTTTCTGCTTAGCTCTGCGAAGATGGCTACTTTAGAGCGGAGAATTTGAGGATTAAAAGGCTTTTGGATATAATCTACTGCGCCGGCTTGGTAACCTTTAAACATGGCAGTATCCTCATAATCCTGGCCGGTAATAAAAATAATCGGAATATGTTTAAGTTTTTCGCGTTGATAAATTAATTCTGCCGTTTCATATCCGTCCATTATCGGCATTTTAACATCAAGCAAAATCAGCGAGAAGTCTTCTTCCCTAAGTAAAATTTTTAATGCGTCTTTACCGGAAGTGGCTTTAGAAAAAGCATATCCTTCCTTTTCAAGCACTAACTCCATCGACATTAAGTTGTCTTCCCTGTCGTCAACTAAAAGGATTTTGATTATCGTTTCTAAAGCCACTCGTTTCTTTTGTAGTAAGATTTAAGGTTAAAAATTATTTATAAAGCCAAATTCTCATCAAAGATAATAACTGATCTGTTTTAACCGGTTTTGTGATATAATCAGACGCGCCTGACGCAATGCATTTTTGCCGGTCACCTATCATAGCTTTTGCAGTTACGGCGATAATAGGCAATTGCTTGTTTTTTTGTTCCTTTCTAATCCACTTTATTGTTTCGTATCCGTCCATTTCCGGCATCATAATATCCATTAACACAATATCGATATCTGCATTACTGCTCAGCATTTCTAAAGCTTCACGACCACTTTCAGCCGTAATTACTTCTAATTTAGATCTTTCGAACGCGGCAGTTAAAGCAAAAAGATTCCGTACATCATCGTCCACTACCAGAACTTTTTTCCCGTCCAAAATATCACTTTTTCCTCGAGCTTCTTTTATAAGTCTGATTTTATCCTCCGGCAGCGACCGAGAGTCTATATGAAGCAACATAGAAACTTCTTCGAGAAGCTTTCCGTTAGACTTAGGCGCTTTAGTTATTAACTTAGGGCTCAACCGCTTAAAATGAATCAGTTCGTCCTGCGCAATCTCCTTATCAGAGTGTAGAATTACAGAACTTCTAGGTTGTTTCTGCTGTTTAAGCATATTCAAGAGCCCCTCGGAATCGGGTACATTGTAATCTAAGATTATACAATCAAAGTTCTCATTTTTTAGCAGTGATAAGCCTTTTTTAGCGTTACGAGCTGTAGATAAACTTATACCGTCATTATTTATCAAATCCGTCAGTTGCTTAAGTTCAAGTTCGTTTTCATCAATCATCAACACTCGTTTAGTTTTCTTGTCGTTAAAATTGATAATTTCTGAAATAAGCTCATCTAGAGATTTATTTGAAAGTGGTTTAAGATGAAAACTCTTGGCCCCGTATTTAATCGCCAAAGCGTGATTGTCTTCACCCGAAATCAGATGTACCGGAATATGGCGCCAGTTCAAATCTTCTTTCATGAGTTTCAAGATCTTCCGACCGTTTGATTCCGGCAGATTAACATCTAATGTTATTGCTATCGGGTGAAAGTTTTGGATGCGATCGAATATCTCGATATAATTAATTGCAACAGCGGCTTTTAAACCGAAATCATGCAGCTTGTCTATCATTATTTTCGTAAAACGGAGATCATCTTCAATTACTAAAACAACACGATCTCCTGTAATTATGCTATGGCTGTCGTCCTCAATTGCCGGTTCTGCAATTTCTGCCAATGCGTTTTTAGCGACTTGTACCATTGCACTTTTAGGATAATTTCCTACCGGCTTAGTTCCTTCCTTATATTTTAGCGGCAAGAACAGTGTAAACGTACTTCCTTTACCTAATTCACTCTCAACTGAAATTGTTCCGCCAAGAAGTTCAGCAAAGCCTTTACTGATTGATAGTCCGAGACCTGTACCACCGTATTTGCGACTGGTTGATCCTTCTGCCTGCTGGAATGCTTCGAAAATAATCCCTTGAGTTTTTTTAGAAATACCGATTCCCGTGTCTTCAATAGAAAACGCAATAACGTGATCAACACCTTGTAACTGATTTTTTAACCCGGAATTAGGACGTTGGATATGAAGTCGAACACTGCCTTTTTCGGTGAATTTAAACGAGTTAGAAAGTAAGTTTTTCAGAATTTGATTTAATCTTTGAATATCAGTTTCCAGTATTTCCGGCAGATCTTCTTCAATATCAATTTCAAAATTTAGATTTTTAGTTTCTGAAATCGGTTTAAAGGTAGTTTCAACAAACGAAGCTATTTCACGGAAGCTGACCGGCATAATATCAGCAGAAATAACTCCGGACTCAATTTTGGAAAGATCCAGAATGTCATTAATTAACTGAATTAAATCGTATCCGCAAGAGTGAATTGTTTTTGCATAACGTATTTGTTTTTCAGTTAGGTTGCCATCATGGTTCTCAAATAACTGTTGAGCTAAAATCAGCAAACTGTTTAACGGAGTACGAAGCTCATGCGACATGTTTGCCAAGAACTCTGACTTGTATTTCGAAGTAAGTGTAAGCTGTTCAGCTTTTTCTTCCAGCGACCGGCGTGCTTCTTCAACCTCCTTGTTAATTTGTTCTACCTCTTCTTTCTGTTTCTCAAGGAGTTGTGCTTTATCATGGAGTTCGTCATTGGCTCGTCTAAGTTCCTCTTGTTGAGAAGAAAGCTCCCCGGCAAGCGACTGCGACTGAGTTAACAATTCTTCGGTACGGGTATTGGTTTCGATGTTATTTAATACGATACCGATACTTTCCGTTAACTGATCCAAGAAGTCTAAGTGAGTGGGGCTGAAGTTATCAAACGAAGCAAGCTCAATTACAGCCTTTACGTTGTTTTCAAATAATACGGGCAAAATAACGAGCGCCGATGGGGGAGCTGTACCGATGCCGGAATTGATCTGTAAATAATCTCCCGGAACGTTTGTTAATAGTATTCTTTCCTTATCGATGGCGCACTGACCCACTAAACCTTCGTTCAGAGCAAATTCGGTGTTTATCGTTTTTTTATTGTTAGTTGCGTATCCGGCAAAAAGTTTCAGTTTAGGTTCGTCCGTTCCTTCAGGCTGTTCTAAGATATAAAAGGCGCCGTAGCGAGCATTTACCAATTCAGCAAGTTCTGAAAGTACCTTGTTCGCCACCGCATTTCTATCGCGTTGACCTTGAAGCATCTGGGCAAACTTAGCTAAGTTTGATTTTAACCAATCCTGCTCGTGATTTCTTAAAGTAGTTCCTTTAAGATTCGCGATCATCTGGTTAATGGTATCCTTCAGTGCTTCGAGCTCACCTTTCGCATCCACACGAATAGTTCGGGTTAAATCACCTTTGGTTACTGCTGATGCAACCTCAGAAATCGAACGCACCTGAACCGTTAAGTTTTGCGCCAACTGGTTTACGTTCTCAGTTAAATCCTTCCAAGTTCCGGAAGCACCAGGTACACTTGCCTGACCGCCCAACTGCCCTTCAACACCCACCTCACGTGCCACTGTTGTTACCTGATCGGCAAAAACGGCAAGCGTATCAATCATCTCATTGATTGTATCCGTTAACTGCGCCACCTCGCCCAAGGCATTAATTGTTAAACGTTGTTTCAGGTTTCCTTTTGCAATGCCGGTTGCCACCTTAGAGATACCCCGAATTTGGCCGGTTAAGTTGGATGCCATCTGATTCACGGAGTCCGTTAAATCTTTCCAAGTACCTCCCACACCTTTCACTTGAGCTTGTCCACCGAGTTTACCTTCTGTTCCTACCTCTCTCGCCACCCGTGTTACTTCCGATGCAAAAGAGTTAAGCTGATCCACCATCGTATTTATGGTGTTTTTTAACTCCAACACCTCGCCTTTTGCATCAATTACCACAGTTTTACTTAAGTCACCCGAGGCCACCGCTTTCGTTACCTCGGCGATGTTACGTACTTGAGATGTTAAGTTAGAACTCATCTGATTCACAGAATCCGTTAAATCCTTCCAAGTTCCGGCGACTCCCGGAACGAAGGCTTGCCCGCCTAAGTTTCCGTCGGTTCCTACCTCACGAGCCACACGGGTTACTTCGGACGCAAAACCGCGAAGCTGATCTACCATGGTATTAATGGTTTCTTTCAGCTGTAAGATTTCGCCTCGCACGTCAACTGTAATTTTCTTCGATAAGTCACCGTTTGCTACCGCGATGGATACATCCGCTATATTTCTTAACTGGGCGGTTAAATTTCCGGCCATTTTATTTACACTATCTGTTAAATCCTTCCAAGTTCCATCCACACCGGGTACATTCGCTTGGCCTCCCAGCTGCCCTTCGGAACCTACCTCACGAGCAACACGAGTTACCTCAGAAGCGAATCCGCGAAGCTGATCCACCATCGTATTGATCGTATTTTTCAGCTCCAAAAGCTCGCCTTTTGCGTTTACAGTAATCTTACGCGATAAGTCACCTTTCGCTACCGCTGTTGTTACCTCGGCAATGTTACGTACTTGGGAGGTCAAATTATCGGCCATTTTATTTACCGAATCAGTTAAATCTTTCCAGGTACCGCCTACTCCCGGTACATTCGCTTGACCCCCGAGCTGTCCTTCAGAACCCACCTCCCTCGCCACACGAGTTACCTCCGAACCGAACGAGTTCAGCTGATCCACCATCGTATTTATAGTGACTTTAAGCTCGAGCATTTCCCCTTTTACGTCTACCGTAATTTTTTTCGAAAGGTCACCTTTCGCAACCGCAGTTGTTACTTCGGCAATGTTTCGCACTTGTCCCGTTAGGTTACCCGCCATTTGATTCACCGAATCGGTTAAATCCTTCCAAGTACCACCTACACCCGGTACGTTCGCTTGTCCTCCCAACTGGCCTTCGGAACCTACCTCACGAGCCACCCGCGTTACTTCTGAAGAGAAGGAGTTCAGCTGATCCACCATCGTATTAATGGTGTTCTTCAATTGAAGGAGCTCACCTTTTGCATCTGCGGTGATCTTACGGGATAAATCTCCCTTTGCTACCGCCGTTGTTACGTCTGCAATATTTCGCACCTGATCGGTAAGATTACTACCCATCTGATTCACGGAGTCAGTCAAGTCTTTCCAAACCCCGCCCACACCTTTCACTTTCGCTTGTCCTCCCAATTTACCTTCAGTTCCTACCTCGAGTGCCACACGTGTTACTTCCGATGCAAAGGAGTTCAGCTGATCCACCATCGTATTAATGGTTTTCTTCAACTCAAGCATTTCTCCTTTTACGTCTACTGTGATTTTCTTGGATAAGTCACCATTTGCCACCGCCGTTGTTACCCCGGCTATATTCCGCACTTGTGAAGTTAAATTACCGGCCATCCGATTTACCGAATCCGTTAAATCTTTCCAGGTTCCGGCAACTCCCGGCACTTTCGCCTGTCCTCCAAGTTTACCTTCAGTTCCTACCTCGAGTGCCACGCGAGTTACCTCAGAAGAGAAAGAATTCAGCTGATCCACCATCGTGTTGATCGTATTTTTCAACTCAAGAATTTCCCCTTTGGCCTCTACCGTAATCTTCCGTGATAAGTCACCCTTAGCTACAGCAGTCGTCACCGTAGCAATATTCCGCACCTGCGCCGTTAAGTTGCCGGCCATTTGGTTCACTGAATCGGTAAGTTCTTCCCACACACCTGCAACGCCTTTAATTTTCGCTTGCTCACCCAACTGACCTTCAGAGCCTACTTGACGAGCAACCCGCGTTACCTCCATAGAGAATAGTCGAAGCTGAGAAACCATTTGATTTGATTCTTTCGCAATTCGTAAAAACTCGCCTTTTAGCGGTTGACCGTTTATTTCTAAGGGAATCTGTTTAGATAAATCCCCGTTGGCTACCGAGTTAATCATCCCTGCAATTTCAAGAGTAGGGTAGGTAAGATCGGTAATTAAATTATTTAAAGCATTTACTCCAACTGCAAACCCGCCCCGTGCATCCCGTAATTCTACACGCTTTGAAAGATTTCCTTTTTGCCCGATAATCTTTTCCGCCGTACAAATTTCATCCACGAAACGCTCGTTCATGTCGATTATATCGTTGAGCACTTCACATATCCGACCGCTTATTCCCGCTTGTGTTACCGGCATCCGCGCATCAAGCTTACCGCTTTTGACAAGCGACAACACTTTTAGTAATTCTTTTAAGTCTAAAGAATCATCGGTCTCAATTATTTGAGTGGATTCAAGGATCGGGTTTGTAGTTTTGGCTTTCATTAAACGATTTTATTGAATTAGTAACGTTTGTTTTTATTGAATATTCTTATTACTTCCTGTATGGATAATAAGAAAAAATATTAGCAAGTGAATTTAAACATGTCGCACTTTAAACAAATTAAAATAAAACTTGCTACAGCTTACCGAAGGAGTTGGGTAGTAAATGAATATAATACTCGTTTTACGCACATTATTAATCTTGGTATCAATTTGGATACTCCCGGGACAAAGGAAGTACGGGTGACACTCTCTGATAGTAGTTAGGCGTGTAATCATTGGCTGGTAGAAACTATTTTAAACTTTCTTGCGAAGGTCGGCGGAAACCAAAGCACAATAAAATAATGCCTACGGTATTTCTTGATTTTTATTTCTTACATACATCTGATAAAGATTAGTCAAATTTCGATATAGTAATTGAACAAGTATCCGCCGTTTGAAAAATAACGTCACTTTCAAAAAATAGAATCTCGCCGGAGATAAAACAATAAAGCCGCAGCATTTCTGCAACGGCTTCTATTTTCACAAAAGGTTTTTATGTTTATTCTGACAGAACTTTAGTAACCAGTTCTGCAGCTTCCTTCAGCAAAATTGCCGAATAAACTTTTAAACCGGATTCGTCTATCAATTTTTTTGCCTCTTCAGCATTGGTTCCCTGTAAGCGAACAATAATCGGTACCGGAATATTACCGATTTCCTGATAAGCATCAATAACACCTTGAGCCACACGGTCGCAGCGAACAATTCCGCCGAAAATATTAATTAAGATAGCTTTTACATTCGGGTCTTTAAGTATGATGTTAAAAGCTGCTTTAACAGTTTGAGCATTTGCCGTTCCTCCAACATCTAAGAAATTTGCAGGTTCGCCTCCGGCCAGCTTAATAATGTCCATAGTTGCCATAGCCAAGCCCGCACCGTTAACCATACACCCCACGTTTCCGTCGAGTTTAACATAATTCAGGTTTGATTCGCTTGCTTCAACTTCCATCGGGTCTTCTTCGCTAACATCGCGTAGAGCAGCAAAATCAGGATGACGGAAAAGGCCGTTATCGTCTAAATTTACTTTGGCGTCAACCGCCATTATTTTGTTGTCGGAGGTTTTTAGAACGGGGTTAATTTCAAACATTGAAGAATCTGTTGCTTCATAAGCTTTGTAAAGAGCCGCAATAAATTTCGTCATGTCTTTAAAGGCCTCACCTCTTAGGCCCAAGTTGAAGGCAACCTTTCGGGTTTGAAAACCCTGTAATCCTACTTTCGGATCAATTTCTTCTTTAAAAATTAAGTGAGGTGTAGCTTCGGCTACGTGTTCTATGTCCATCCCACCTTCTGTAGAGTACATAATAATATTTCGACCTCTTGCACGATCCATTAATACGCTTACGTAGAATTCTTTTGTTTCACTTTCGCCCGGGTAATAAACATCCTGAGCAACTAGAACCTTATTTACCTTTTTACCTTCAGGTCCGGTTTGAGGAGTTATAAGTTGCATGCCTATAATTGCGCTTGATTTCTCTCTAACCTCGTCAAGATTTTTAGCCAGTTTTACACCTCCGCCTTTACCTCGTCCGCCCGCATGGATTTGAGCTTTAATAACAACCCAGTCCGAATTATATTCTTCCTTAAGTTTTTTGGCGGCCTCAACAGCTTGCTCAGGTGTATCGGCAACAATACCTTCCTGAACACGAACGCCGAAACTTTTAAGTATGGCTTTACCTTGATATTCGTGAATGTTCATTTGCGACTATTTTGAGGTAAAACTAACAATTTGCCCTTAATTATTTAAGATATAATATTAGTTGAAATGAATTTGATAAAAGATTCCAATAACAAACGCTGACGTAACGAGTTTTTTAATCAAGGATTGTTGATTAGACAAGTTAACTAGGTTTTAATTAATCTTTTATCTTCGCAGCTATGCTTCAAGCAAAAAACCTCCATAAGACCTACGGAAAATTGGAAATTTTGAAAGGCGTAAATCTTGGTGTTGAGCAAAAAGAAATTGTTACCATACTCGGGGCCTCAGGTGCCGGAAAAAGTACGTTGCTGCATATTATAGGAACATTGGATAAAGCGGACACGGGACAGGTTATAATAAACGGATTAGATGTAGGTAAGTTGACTTCTGCCCGCCTTAGCGCTTTCAGAAACGAATACATCGGATTTATTTTTCAGTTTCACCATCTATTACCGGAATTCACGGCCTTGGAGAATATTTGCATTCCGGCATATATTGCACGGAAATCTCGTAAAGATGCAGAAAAAAGAGGCTTTGAATTATTAGACATGCTAGGGTTAAAGCATCGGGCAGGTCATAAACCTTCGGAGCTTTCGGGCGGAGAACAACAACGTGTTTCGGTTGCCAGAGCTTTGATGAATAAGCCTTTAATTATTTTGGCAGATGAGCCTTCCGGGAATCTTGACTCTGCCAACGCGGAAAATTTGCACAAGCTTTTTGCTCAATTACGGGATGATTTCGGCCAAACGTTTGTGATAGTAACGCACAATGAACATCTGGCAGAATTATCGGACAGAAAAATAATGATGAAAGACGGCCAAATAATCGACGCGTAATTTGAAGGTTTTAATAACTCAAGCATTAAGCGGAGATGCAGCCAAATTTCGTCAAAAGTGCGATAAGGAGGGAAAAGTCGTGATTTTAGGTTCTGCTGATCTGCCTATTTTTATGCTGAAAAATCCTTTGTATGTCAAAATTCCTCCCGTTACCGATACTTCTTTTGCTCACAAAATATTAACCGTGTGTCTCGATTACGGAATTAATAGAATTTACGTGCTTAATGAGTTGGAAATGAAATTGCTTATTGAGGCTGAAATTCTGTTTGCAGAATACGAGATTGAGATTGTCGGGAAGAATTCGACTAATGCTAATTTTATTTAATGCTTACTTACTCCGACTTTCCTCCGAATAAAAAAGCCTTTATTTTTGAATTGGATAATGTACTTTTTCCTGAAAAGGATTACTTGCTGCAGGTATATTATCTGTTTGCAAATTTCTTGGAGTACGCGGAAACCTTCCCCCCGGCAGCAGACGTAATTCAGTTTATGAAAACTGCCTACGAAAGCCGCGGCTCTGCAGGAATATTTGAAAAAGTACAACATGCATTCGGCATAAACGCCGCATACTCAGCAAATTTCATCAGGTTGCATAAAACGGCTAAGCTTCCGTTAAAACTACTGCTCTTTAAAAATATGTTAAAGTTAATGCAAGAGATGGTGATAGATCGAAAACAGATTTTTATTGTTACAAACGGGGACCCGGCAGTACAATTAAATAAAATAACACACGTTGAATGGAAGGGGTTAGAAAAATATCTTACTCTTTATTTTGCAGATGAAATTAAACCCAAACCGGAGACGGATGTCTTTACGTATATCTTAGAAAAACACCTGTTAGATAGAAAGGATTTTGTCGTTTTTGGAAATTCAAGTATTGATGAAGAGTTCGCAGCTAATTCAGGGGTGGATTATGTAAATGTGGGAGAAATAAATTAAAATTTTTGGTATGAATTTTTTCGATAAAGTTTCCTTAACGGGAAAAATAACTCTTGCAGCATTATTGTTTACTGCAACCGGATGTAAAAAAGACCCGAAGATAAATGCAAACGGGCAGAATAAACAAGGTACAAGAGAGCAATTAACCAAGGACTCTATTTTTCTGTACGCCAAAGAAACTTATTTTTGGAATGAATTGCTGCCCTCGTATGAGCAATTTAACCCGAGGCAGTATAGTGGGATAGAAGCAACGGTGGAGGTATTAAAAAAATATTCGCCTGCTAATCCCGGTGAAAATCCTGCCGACCCCGATGATAATAACCTTGATAAATATTCCTTCATAGACGATGGTTCCGTTGGCACTGAATTAGGAGGAGTAAGTACAGGAGATTACGGTTTTTCTGTTTTCTTTAATAACGATCAGGATTTACGTATAAAATACGTTTATGGAACTTCTCCGGCAAATACCGGAGGTTTAGTACGCGGGGACCAAATAACAAGCATTAACGGGAAAACTGACTTGAATACAACTAAAAATTCAATTCAATATATTGTAGATGCTATTTTCGGAAGTAAAGCAACTTTGGCTTTAAAGATTAAAAAGAAAGACGGTACACAGCAAGATGTTTCACTGAGCAAAGGGGTATATAATATCAACCCGATACTTTATAAAAACGTTTATAATGCAGGAGACAAAAAGGTCGGGTATTTGGTTTATAACAGCTTCACCACTAATTCTTCAAATAATTTAAATACAGCATTTAAAGATTTCACCAATCAAGGAGTAAGCGAAGTAATTGTTGATTTGCGTTATAACGGCGGAGGATCAGTTGGAACGGCAATAGACATTGTTAACAGTTTAGTGCCCGCCGGAAACGACGGTGAAGTAATGATGACGACTTACTTTAATCAAACTATGCAGCAAGGAAAAGCTACAATTCTCAAAAATCAAGTATTTAGAGATGAAAAGAATGAACTTCACAATTATGCTGAATACGATTATTCACCGGCGGGATATAATGTAGATAAATTTAAGAAAATTGCCGGCACCCCTAATTTAAGCCGAGTTTACTTTTTAGTAACCGGCTCTACAGCTTCTGCAAGCGAATTGGTTATTAACAGCTTGAAACCTGTAGTTGACGTAAAAGTGATAGGAACGAAAACATACGGTAAGCCTGTAGGCTTTTTCCCGATTCATATCGATAAATACGATTTGTACATTCCTCAGTTTCAAACTAAAAATCAACTCGGACAGGGCGATTACTTTAGCGGGATACAGGTAGACAAAGTAGTTACTGACGATGTTACCGTCGAATTCGGAGATCCATCTGAGAAGATTTTGCAAAATGCTCTAAACTTTGCTGCTACCGGTAACTTTCTCTCCGTTAATCCAAAAACTGCAAGTTTAAAAACCGGGGGAAAACGCTCTGCAGCGTTTATCAAGGCTATTCCCGAAATTACTTCCCGGTTGAGTCGTAAAGAGTTTAAAGGTATGATATTCTTTAGATAGCTTTGGTGTATAAAAAAATGTACAATTCCTTTTTTTATTTTACCTTGGCTTTATAATAAATATATTCTAATGAAAAAAAAAATTACGTCAGTCTTAAAAGTTAGTGCTTTTATTATCCTCCAGGTGATCGTTTCTTGTACAAAAAAGGAATCTTCATTCAACCCGGAAGCCCCTTCCTTGGGTATTTCGAAAGACAGTATTACAAATTTAATGGATTACTTAATCAGGACCCTTGATGTTAAAAAATCTGAAATTTATTATGATCAAAGCAGAAAACTATTCATCGTGCAAGGGGATATGGAGTTTTCTAAGGAGGATTTAGAAAATTCAGTTAAATCGGAAATTAAAAAATCTAAAAGTCCATCTGTGAGCCAACGAGTTGGCCCTTATACAGTTTCAAGCAGTTACATAGGGTATATAAGGGTTAAAGTATCCTGTACAACACCTGCGTGGATAACAGCCTCAAAACAAGCAATTAAAAATTGGAATTTACATCCTATTATTGCCCTTACCGCTGTAAGATTCATAGAGGTTACAGGAAGCAGTGCTTATGATATTAATATATATGAAACCGGAACTACCGCGAGCGACAATACTTGGATTGCCTCAGCTCCTGCCCCCAACAGTACAAGACGTCCTGGTCCAACGGTAAGTATTTATAATAATCATCCAAATGAAACTCCTGAAAAGAAGGCCCATGTAATTACCCATGAGTTAGGTCATACTATAGGGTTAAAACATACAGATGGAGTAGAGGGTACACGAATACCAGGCACAGCACCTTCCGATACGTACTCTTTGATGAATAATGGCGGTGGTAATGTAAATAGGTTTTTAGGATTTTCAAATAATGATCTGATAGCTTTAAGATATTTATATGCTAAAACGACATCAGC
Source organism: Sphingobacteriaceae bacterium (assembly GCA_043763625.1). Classification (GTDB taxonomy): domain Bacteria; phylum Bacteroidota; class Bacteroidia; order Sphingobacteriales; family Sphingobacteriaceae; genus Rubrolithibacter. The sequence continues at coordinate 23,368 of JAYULL010000119.1, forward strand.
TTGGGAAAATCTGACTTCTCTCGACCGTTTAAGTAGTGTTTATTTTGGATCAGATGGCTTCATGTACGTGTCTCAAAATCCAACTGCGGCTGCCCAAAATATAGGTGTGTATGATCGGAATATTTATAAATATGTTAACGGTACTTATATATCCGTAGCTATAGGAATGCAATGTGCTGTTCTTCCAAATGGAGAAATCTGGACTATAGATTACTATAATAGAATTAGAAGGTATGTAAATGGAACAAGCACGATTATTCCTGGTAATAATGCTACTAGAGTTGCTGCTGGACGGGACGGTTCAGTTTACATTCTGACAAATACTCTTCAAACCTCAACCTTTGGTGGTGGATATACTATCAAAAAATGGGATGGAAGTGCTTTTCAGCCTTATGCACCACTTTTAGGGGCTACAGATATAGCTGTTCATCCTGATGGAGCATTGTGGGCTGTTAAAAATAATGGTGACGCTGGTCGAATCGCTGCTGATCCCAACTTCTTTGGCGGATATTCGTTTTCAAATTATAATACTTTAACTGATGCTCGTTCAATTGCAATAGGCGGAGACGGAACGGTTCTAGTTACAACTAATACAGACGGATATGAGGTACCGGGTGGATTCGTAGTAAGATTATTTACAGGGTGGGATTGGTATGTGATGCCTTTTACAGCATTTTATCTAAGTTTAGATCTACAAGGTCATCCCTATACTTCCACCGCGGGTGGCGGCGCAAATCCGATAATTAATCCTATAAGGAACCTTTCTTTATAGTAAATAGCCGTCCCTTAAATAGCAGTTCCCTATTGTTATACCCGAAATTACTTCCCAACTCGGCCGCGAATAGTTAAAGGGATGGTTTTTTACAGGAAGACAAATAAATAAACTTGCTCCTTTAAAAGAAATTGCCGGAACTTACATTCCGGCTTTTTTTTGCTTCTGAATTTTTACCTTATTAAGCGACTTCTCTCATATCAACCGCCACAACTTTCGAAACGCCTTGTTCTATCATGGTAACGCCGTAAATGATGTCGGTGCTTGCAATGGTTTTCTTATTATGAGAAACAATAATAAACTGTGATTCGCCGGAAAATTTGCGAATAATATTATTGAATTTATCGATGTTGGTATCATCAAGCGGAGCATCCACTTCGTCGAAAATGCAGAAAGGTGCCGGTTTTAACAAGTAAAGCGAAAACAACAAGGCTGTGGCTGTGAGTGTTTTTTCGCCACCCGAAAGTTGGTTTATAGAGAGCGGCCGTTTTCCTTTCGGACGGGCAATAATATCAATATCTGATTCTAAGGGATTAGTAGGCTCCGTTAAAATTAGATCACAACTATCTTCTTCATTAAAAAGGGAGCGAAATACGCGGATAAAATTGTCTCTTACAGAAACAAACGCAAGCATAAACTTTTCTTTGGCTGTTTCGTCGATTTCTTTTATTGTTTCTAATAGAGATTTTTTCGCTTCAAGTAAATCTTTCTTTTGGCTTTGAATAAATGTATAGCGTTCGTTCATTTCCCGGTAGGCCTCCATCGCCATGGGATTTATTGCTCCGAATTCATCCAATTGTTTCTTTAAACGTTCAGTACGCTCTCGAATTTCTTCTTCACTTGTGTCTTTAGGAATTTCGGAATTTAATAGGTTATTAATATCAATTGAAAACTCTACGGAAAGCCGTTCTTTTAACGAATTAAGCTCTATTCGTAAATTATTCTTCATGTCTTTTACTTCGTCGGCAAGTAAATCTGCTTGCTCTTTTTTACGACGCAAAAGCTGCAAAGACTTTTCGGTCTCGGTAATTAAAGCTTTACATGTATAGTGAATGTGTTCTGATTCTTGCAAGCCTTTTTCGAGTTCTTCTTTTTGTTCATACATAGCGAGTAAGTCCTCGTCTGAATGATCAACATGTTGCAGTGTTGCATTTATTGCAGCTTTAGTTTTTTCAAGCTCGATAGTGTTGTTCCCGATCAAAGAAGATAAATTTCTTTCCTGACTGTCTCGATAATCTAAATCTTTTTCGACACCCGAAACCTTGTTTTGCTGTTGATGAAGGCGAATATTTTCCCTGTTGTAAATGTTGGATTTCTCTGTTACCAGTTCTGCCAAATCGCTATGTAAATGTTGTTTTTCAACCAGCTCGTCTGATAGTTTTTGTTTTTCCTCTTTTAAATTATTAAGAGTAGGCTCGGCGGTCTCAATTTCGATATTTATACTCTGAATTTTATCTTCGATATCTTGTTTTCGATTTCTGCTGTTTTCAAGAAAAGAAGCATACTGATCCCGACGAGTTTTAACCGAAATCAAATCATTATTGAGCCGGTTTATTTCTTGCTGAAGGGTGATTATTTCTTGCTTTTTGGACAACGTTTTCAGGCTTTTAAACTTTTGTTCTTCCTGCTCTATGCCGGTTTTAAACGTACTTATTTGATTTTCAAGCGCTCGAATTTCTTTTGCGAGGTTCTCTAAATTTTTAGCCCGACCGATCCTTTTTCCTTCGAATAAGCCTACAGAACCGCCGGCCATAGTAATCCTTGACTTAGAATACTTGCCGTTTTTGCTTAGAATTACCACGTTTTCATTTGGTAGGATCGTTCCCAGTTCTTCGTCCTCAGCTTGGGCCAAAACGAAGACATTATATAGTAAGTGCTCGCACAAATGCCGATATTTTTCGTCAACTTCTATTATTTCCAGAGCCGAAAGGAATTTTTCAATAGCCTTTATTGCCGGTCTTTCCGGTAAGTTGTTGAGGGCATCGAGAATAAAGAAGTTTGCTCGTCCTTTTGAAGAATCACTTAATAACCGAATTGCTTGTACAGCTTCGGCCTGAGTTTCGACCACGTAGTGATTCATTACCGGTTCCAAAAAATTTTCTATCGCAATACGATACTCTTCTTTACAAAACAAAACGTCCGAAAAGAGCGGCGCCTGTTTGGCCCATCCCGTATTCTTTTTTAGAAAACGAATCGACTCAGGAAAGCCTTCTAAATTATCAACCAATGATTTTGTTAGATTATACTCGTTTTGCTTAGCATCTAACTTGCGGCTTTCGCTTGCTATTATATCTTTATGAGATGCTATAAGCGCTTCCGATTCTATTTGCCGTTTTTCCAGTTCTTCTTCCTCTTCTTCAAAGCCTGTAAGTTCAATTTGTTTTACGCAAAGTTTGGTTTCTAAATGTTCAATAGCTTTATTAAACTCGTTCAACTCAAGCTCTTTTGATTGGGCGTCATCAATATTTCTCTTGCTCTCTTGCAACAAAGCGTCTTTCTGAATTTCAAGAACCACAATATTTTTCTCAGCGTTATGAACACCATTTTGAGTTTCGTTATTTCTCTTCGAAAAAGCATCCAGTTCCGCTTTTGAAGATTGTTGCTTTAAACGCAATTCGTCCAACTCTTCTTTTTGTTCTACTAATAGATTTTTTACTTGCTCAAAAATCGCGGTTTCTTGTGCCAGCTCCTCATTAAGCCTTTTTATATTGTAAAAAACATGATTAAGCTGCCCTTTGTCACGTTCTATCTCGTCGTTTAAGCGTTTTTGTTTCTCCTCCAAATGCTTTAGCTGTTCGTTCTTAATTTTTTTCTCGCTTTCGTAAGCTCGTATTTTCGATACAAATTCGTTGGTTGCTTTTTGTTGTGCCGATAAGTTTTTCTCCTTTATCAGCGATTCAAATTTTTGTTGTTGAAGTGCAGCTTCTAGCTTGTCGGTTTCTGTCGATATCGCTATCTTCTCTTGCGTTTGCACTCCTTCACGATCTTCTAATTTCTCTAAGGCCTCCCGAAAAGCCGTAATTTTAAAAGTAGCCGAAATAGTGCTCAGTTCTTTATATTGGTCTTTTAGCCGATAATATCGTTCGGCCTTTTTTGCCTGATTCTCTAAGGTTTTTAAGTTTTTTTCGATTTCAAAAAGTAAATCTTCAACCCTGCTTAAATCGGCTTCCGTATCTTTCAATTTGTTAAAAGTTTGCCTCTTGCGAAGCTTGTATTTTGCAATACCTGAAGCTTCCTCAAAAAGAGTTCGCCTTGAGCCTTCTTTGTTTGTGATAATTTCGTCTATCATTTTCAGTTCGATGATAGAATAACTGTCAGGTCCGATTCCGGTGTCTAAAAATAAATCTGTAATATCTTTTAATCTACAGTGAACATCATTAAGGCGATATTCGCTCTCGCCGCTACGATACAGCTTTCGCGTTATTGTTACCTGAGAAAATTCGGTAGGGAGTACGTTTTTTGTATTATCGAAACTTAGGGAGACTTCCGCAAGTTGCGAAGGTTTACGAGTTTTGGTGCCATTAAAAATGATGTTTTCCATCTTTTCGGAACGAAGCATACGGGTACTTTGCTCCCCTAAAACCCATCTGATTGCATCGACTACATTAGATTTTCCGCAGCCGTTAGGGCCCACAATTGCAGTAACCCCCTCGTTAAAATTTATTGTAATCTTATCGCCAAAGCTTTTGAAACCTTTAATCTCCAGTCTAGTTAGTTGCATTGTGGATTAAGAGCAGCGTACCTATCAAAATGACTACTTGAAGATCGAAATATATGAAAAAAGACCGGCATGATACCGGTCTTTTCCTCCAAATTTAAGATGCTATAAAGTTTTAGTGGTTTTGGCTTTCCCTGTGTTTGAGCTTATTGATTTCGAGCCGCTTTCGAAATTAATCCAATCAATTGTGGCCAAATGTTCACCACCCGGTTTTACAAACACAAAGTATAAATTATGTTTACCGCCAATATCTTTAACCTGAGCACTTAGCTCGCTATACTTTTCCCAATCACCGGTGGCGCGATAATTTAAGGCACTGATTAAAGCTCCGGTTGGAGAGTCGGCATGAACTTCTATCGCTGCATCATTGCCCTTCGAAGAATAATGAAATGTGATTTTATCAATTCCTTTCAGGTCGATATTCTTTAGCATAAAGTACGAACCGTTATGGATGCTTCCAAGTCTTTTATCTTCTTTATTCATGTTGCTGATTTCATCAGCGTCTAAAGCCAACACTTTGGCAGGACGAAGAACAAGCAAGTCACTTCCCGATAGCGGTGTAATAGCGCCACCGTTGTCCGTATACATGGCACTTAAGACATATCGCCCTTTGATTCCTTGATTAACATGCTCCTTCAAGGATAAGGTTCCGGCAGGAGCAACTGTATTCTTTTCCTTATCATCCGACAAGGAGAAAATATACTTTACCATATCAGAAGTTTCATCAACCGAAAGTTGCGGGTGAGCACTCATGGCGTGTTCTCCCCACACTCCTCCGCCGCCGGTTATTATTTTATTGGCAAGACGTTTTAGTTGAGTAGGATCATTTTTAAAACGTTTAGAAATTTCCATAAACGCCGGCCCTACAGATTTTCCGTTTATTTGATGGCAGGCTTTACAATCGCTGTTAGCAATAAGAGTTTTGCCGATATTATAATTAGGAGCAATTTCCTGATGTCCGATTAAAGGTTTGTTTGACCCTACTTTAGCAAGGTAACTGAAGCTAACTTTCAGCTTTTTCTTATCAATTAGCTTGTCCTCATTATCTTTAACTTTAACAGCATATTTAAAAGTTGTAGGTGGCGAAAAGAAGAAACTGCTGTTATCCGGCGTTTCAATAGCCACTTGAGGCGGTGTGTTTCCTACCTTAATTTCAACCGTATCGGTGCTGCTTGCACCTGAAGCATCAATAACTCTTAAAACTGTTTTGAAAACCCCGTTTTGAGCGAAAGTATAAGTTGGATTTGCCTCTGTTGTGGCTGTATTCTTCCCGTCGAACTGCCATTCGTAATTGAGATTGTCATCTTCATCAAAGTCTTTAGTTTGCTTTGTGTTGAAAGTTACTTTATAAGGGGTAAGTCCGATTGTGTCTTTAGTTGAAATCTTCGCTATAGGAGCTCTGTTGCCTCTGTTAAAATCAATGCGAACCAAGCGGGCATCAGTATTATCGATACCGTAAACCGAACCGTACTCAAGCATATACATTACACCGTTAGGACCGAATTCCATATCTACCGGGCGTCGAAAGTCTCCGTTTACCGGCATAAACTGCTCTAATCTTTTAAAGTTTTGATTTTCATCTAACCGAACAGCGAACACCCAATTACGCATCCAGTCATACATAAACAAAGCCTTATCGTAATATTCCGGAAACTTTTTAGCTGAGTTTAAAGAAGCATTATACCGGTAAACCGGCCCTCCCATAGCACAACGTCCGCCTTCACCCAGTTCAGAAAATTCTTTCGTATTGTTATACGGATACCAAACCATTGCTTTTTGAGCCGGAGGAAGAGTTTTTATGCCGTTATTAAGCTTAGAATTGTTAATCGGTGCATTTACATCATAAAAAGCACCTACTTCTTTTTTAGCAAAATCGTATTGATGATACGGTTTACTGTCGCCTACAAAAAACGGCCAACCATAATTACCGGCCTTTTTCGCTTGGTTAAACTCGTCGTAACCGCGGGGCCCTTGTTTACCGTCTGTTCCGGAATCCGGGCCTACTTCTCCCCAATAAACAATGGAAGTAGCGCTGTCAACAGAAATGCGATAGGGGTTTCGACATCCCATCACATAAATCTCCGGGCGAGTTCCCGCAGTTCCTTTCGGGAACAGATTTCCTTCAGGAACGGTATAGGTACCGTCGGGCTGGGGATGAATTCTTAAAATCTTACCGCGAAGGTCGTTTGTGTTTCCCGATGACCGACGAGCGTCGAAAGTGATTCGGCCTTCGCGTTCATCGATAGGAGCAAAGCCGTCTGATTCAAATGGGACAGTATTGTCCCCCGTGGAGATATATAAATTTTTGTCTTTATCCCAAGCCATTGAACCGCCGGTATGTGCACTTACCTCTAAATCAATCGGAATTTGAATAATTACTTTCTCAGATTCTAAGTCCAGTGTGTTATCTTCTTTAAATACAAAGCGGGATATGTTTTGCTTAGTTTGTCGGTTTTCCTCAACGGTATTAAAAAAATATAAAAACCGGTTCTTAGCATAGTCAGGATCGATTGTCATCCCCAGCAAACCGTTAAGGTACTTATCTACTGCTTTTACCGGAAAATCACGAACCAACCTAGTTTTGTCTGTCGCGGGATCGTACATGTAAAATTTACCGGTTCTTTCTACAAAAAAAACCTTTCCGTCAGTCGCTACAGCAAGCTCCATCGGTTCGTTTAAATCGTTTGATAAAACAGTTTTAGTGAATCGATTTTCTTCAGGCATTTTTACTGAATAGGCCTTCGAAAGGTCTAAAACCGCATTGTTTCCTATAGCATATTTTATTCCGCCTAAAAGGTGCTTTAAGAAAAGCGGTTCGACATAGCTTTCATTAGTATGGCCGCCGCCTGTATAAAAAGCTCGTCCGCCGTCAAATTCATGATACCAGGCTGTAGGATGATCTTTGCCGTTTTCGCCGCCCTGATATGACGCTTCATCGAGTTTGGCTACAACATTTAAGCCCGACTGTATACTTTTGTAGTTGTACCATTCGTCGGTACGTTCCCATCTTGCAGGTAAACCTTGAGTGGAAATATGAGTATTGTCAATAATATCTATTGTTGCTTTTCTAACATTCGGGTTATTCGGGTGACTCTTAAAATAAGCGCCCACTAGTTTGTTATACCATGGCCAATCATATTCGGTATCAGCTGCAGCATGAATGCCTGCAAAACCTCCGCCGGCTTGTATATATCTTTCAAAGGCAACTTGTTGATCATTATTTAGAACGTTTTGTGTAGTACTCAAAAAGATAACTGCGCTGTAATTTTTCAAGCTGTCTTCAACAAAGTATCCGGAGTTCTTAGTTGTATCAACAATAAAACCGTTCTCTTTCCCGAGTTTTTGAATAGCGGCAATACCTGCAGGAATAGATTCGTGGTAAAAACCTTTTGTTTTTGAAAATACCAAAACTTTGGGAATAGGTTTTAGAGTTCCTGAGTCGGTAGTTGTTTTGCGAGTTTTACAAGCAATAATGATAGTTGTAAAAGCTAAGGCTGTAATAAAAGCAGTTTTAATCTTTTTAGAAATCTTGTACTTAGACATGAATAAAGGGTTTATCGAAAAGAATTGGTTACAAGTGCAAATATAGCTAATTGCAGTAACGGCTAAACTTTGTACCGAAATTAATATGAATTTCCCGGAACAAAAAAAGAGACCGAATTACTCCGATCTCTTTTTTATTTATCTCTTGCGGCTTCTTATCCCAAGTAAGATTTTAAAATCTTGCTTCGCGATGTATGTCGCAGACGCTGTAAAGCTTTGTCTTTTATCTGGCGAACGCGTTCGCGGGTTAAATTAAATTTCTCTCCGATTTCTTCTAACGATAAGGGATGATTAGTGCTTAATCCAAAGAAAAGAACAATAATTTCGCGTTCACGCTCTGTAAGGGTTTGCAGGGATCTTTTAATTTCTTCTGATAAAGACTCATTTATCAGATTACTGTCGGTATTCGGATCGCCGTTTTCCAATACATCCAACAACGTGTTTTCTTCACCTTGAACAAAGGGCGCATCCATAGAAACATGGCGGCCGGAGTTGCTTAGCGTATCTGAAATTTTATCAACGGTAGTTTCTAAGGTATCTGCAAGCTCTTCCGGCGAAGGTTCGCGTTCAAATTCTTGTTCAAGCCTAGAAAATGCTTTACTGATTTTACTTAAAGAACCAACTTGGTTAAGCGGTAAACGAACAATACGAGATTGTTCTGCGATAGCCTGTAAAATAGACTGTCGGATCCACCAAACTGCGTATGAAATAAATTTAAATCCTTTTGTTTCGTCGAAACGCTTTGCAGCTTTAATTAAGCCTAAATTCCCTTCGTTTATCAGATCGCCTAAGGTAAGGCCTTGATTTTGATACTGTTTAGCAACCGATACTACGAAACGCAAATTCGTTTTTGTTAAACGCTCTAATGCGGCTTGGTCGCCTTCTCTAATCTTCTGTGCAAGAATTACTTCTTCTTCTGCTGTGATTAAATCTACCTTACCTATCTCGTGCAAATATTTATCCAGCGACTGTGATTCGCGATTGGTAATGGATTGGGTTATTTTGAGTTGTCTCATCTATATTTGTGTACCCCTTCTTATAAAAGTGTGCAAAGTTAAACTTTTAACGTTAATAATGTACATAAGTTATAATATCATATTTAACAAATAAATACATTTGCACTTTTTTTTGCTCAAAAACTATTCCGCAAAGAGCTGTTTTAAGGTTATTTTACAAAGTGGTTATAGTTCTTCCTCACGCTCTAACATTAATATTGCATGTTGCGGGACAATAAAATATTTTTCATTTTGGAATACTATTTCGGTAGATGCATTTTGGACAAAAACGGCGAGGTCGCCCTCGTGTGCTTGTAAAGGTACGTATTTTACCTTTGCTTCACGACCTTTCCACGCATCATCTTCGTCAACCGGTAATGGAATGGGATATCCGGGGCCAACTTTAATAATATATCCTTGCCTTACTTTCTCCCGTTCTTGTACTCCCGGAGGCAAAAAAAGGCCGCTTGCAGTTTTTTCGTCCGGCTTTAAAGGCTTTATTAAAACTCTGTCTCCTACAATAATAATTTTTTTAAATTTGTTATCAGGTGTTAGTAACATTTGGAGATAAGTGTTTTCGGTAAAATTTGAAATTTCGTAACTTAAATTTTGCTTAAACTGAAACATTCGCTCACTCTTATACCTTTTTCCGTTTCAACCACGGTGCAACATTCATTAACCGCATCATGCTCGAGAAACAAAATGTATTTGTTTCGGCAAGCTTCTGCCAAAAAGTCTTTCTTTTCGACCATTGTTTTTAAAGGATGAACATCGTAAGAAGCAACATAAGGAATAGGTACGTGCCCTGCGGAGGGAAATAAATCCGCCACATATACAACTGTTTTACCTCTGTAGTTTATTTGAGGAATCATCATTGCTTGAGTATGCCCAAAAACGAAACGAATACTTATATTTTCGGTAAACCGTGCAAGATTTGACACTTCAATATATCTCAAACGCCCGCTTTCTTGAAGTGGCAGAATATTCTCTTTTAAAAATGACGCCTTCTCACGGTCGTTCGGGTGTAGAGCCCAATACCAATGCTGTTCATTGGTCCAATAAACTGCATTTTTAAAACCGGGAACAAATTTGTCGCCTTCACGAGATATTGCTCCGCCGCAATGATCAAAGTGCAAGTGAGTGAGAATTACGTCGGTAATATCGTCTTTAGAAAATCCGGCTTTATTGAGGGACTTCTCTAGTGAATCTTCACCATGTAAATAGTAATGCCTTAAAAATTTTGCGTCCTGTTTCTCTCCGATTCCTGTATCTACCAAAACCAAGCGATTACCTTCCTGTATAAGTAAACACCGGGTTGCCCATGAACATAGATTGCTCTCGTCAGCGGGATTTATTTTGTTCCAAATTGCTTTAGGCACCACCCCAAACATTGCTCCGCCATCCAACTTAAAAAATCCGGCTTCTATCGAGTATAAGTTCATTAATAAGGAAGATGAATTTTTGCGACCAAAATTACAAAACCGCGGGTAATATCGGATTTATAAACAAAAAACCAATATTTGCATGATGTTTAATTACGACGCCGTAATAGTTGGAGCCGGAGCTTGCGGGTTAATGTGCGCTGTTCAAGCAGGTTTTTTAGGTAAGCGAGTTTTAGTTTTAGAAAAGAACGATAAACCGGGAGCAAAGATTTTAATTTCAGGCGGAGGACGTTGCAATTACACGAACTTACATACTACACACTCAAACTTCCTTTCCGGCAATCAACATTTCTGTAAGTCAGCCTTTTCTCGATGGACCGTTGAAGATACCCTCAGTTTTTTTGAAAGCTATGGCATCCGCGGGCACGAAAAAACTTTGGGCCAACTATTTCCCGTATCCAATAACGCCAAAGATATAGTTAAAGTTTTCACGGATATATGTGAAGATTTTGGGCAAGAGATCAGATGTAACTGCGAGGTTAAAGCTATCGAAAAAGCTGACAAAGGTTTTAAAGTCAGTTTTACAAATTTACGGGACGAGCAATCAATTGAAGTCCCTAAAGTAGTTATGACCTCCGGCGGATTACCGGTGCAAAAAATGGGCGCCACTGACTTTGCTTTAAGGGTGGCCGGGCAATTCGGGTTAGAGGTTACAGAAACCGCACCGGCACTAGTGCCGCTAACTATTACCGGGAAAGACGCCGATTGGTATGCACAACTATCCGGCAATTCTATTTACTGCCGCGTCTACAACAATGAAATCAGCTTTGAAGAAAACATCCTATTTACTCATTGGGGTTTAAGCGGCCCTGCAATACTTCAAATTTCATCTTATTGGCGACCCGGCGAAATTTTTACAATCGATCTTTTTCCTTCCGGAAATATTATTGAGGCTATTGCAAACGAAAAACAGGAAAACGGCAAAAAACTATTACTTACCTTCCTTTCAACCGCATTTTCAAAAAAACTGGCCGAAGCTTTCGGTAAATTTCTTCCCGTTGAGAAAAACTTAGCTTCGCTTACTAAAGCAGATATGGAAAGAGTTGAAAACCTAATTCATAAGTTTAAAGTCAAACCGGCCGGCGATAGAGGCTACGATAAGGCGGAAGTTATGCGAGGAGGGGTTGCCACGTACGAACTTTCGTCGAAAACACTCGAAGCAAAAAAAAATCCGGGACTGTTTTTCGGAGGTGAATGTGTTGACGTTACCGGATGGTTAGGAGGCTACAATTTTCAATGGGCTTGGGCTAGCGGTTTTGTAATTGCGCAAAATCTGTAGTCCAAACATTCAGTTGATGCAAAGTGTTATAAATTTAAAATTTTATGAAACGCTATTTGATTATCGTTGCTCTGTTGGTCTTAATCACTTCGTGCCGGGCGCTAAGTCCGTCTAAAGATGATTTGCTTCTTAATTCTACTAAATGGACGATAGCAGCGCTAAACCAAAAGCCGTTTCCTTTCGATAGAAATGTTTATTTAACGTTCGACGAGAAGAACCAAAAAATTGCGGGAAGAGCGGCTTGTAATTCTTTTTCGGGATCTTTAAAAAGAGAGCCCAGCGGGAAGATTGTGATCGAGGACTTAGTTTCTACCAAAAAGTACTGCGAGGGCTTAATGGATCAAGAAAATCAAATTATGACAGCCCTTCCTCTAGTTAACACTTACGAAATAAAGGCCGGAATGCTTTATTTAAATGCCGGCGGGGAGTCGTTAATGACACTAAAACCGCTTCGTTAATCGCATTCCGGGTAAGTAAATAAATGATTCTCGGCTCTTCGCAAAGGTGAACTTAAAGAATTTCCCTTTCCGGTTTGCCACCAAAATTTGAGCCGGGGTGTTTCCGCAGTTCCCAGTTCGTTCATAGTTTCGGCATCAAAAACTCTTCCGTTCGAAATCACGTATTTTATCTTCTCCGTGTTTCGGATGTCTTCAAGCGGATTCTCATCCAACACAACCAGATCGGCGAGTTTTCCGTTTTCTAACGAACCGATCTCTTTTTCCATCCCTAAATATTCTGCACCGTTAATAGTGGCGCATTTTAACGCTTGTAAAGAACTCATTCCTCCTTGAGCCAGCATCCAAAGCTCCCAATGCGCACCTAAACCTTGTAACTGTCCGTGCGAACCCAGATTTACTTTAACACCTTCCTCGGCAAGTTGATTTACAGCCTTCGCCACGTCCAAATGCCCGTAGTCGCTAAATTCCGAAGTCGTTCTTCTCCGGCTCTTGGAATCAATAATATGTCGAGGAACATAATTTAAAAGCTTTTCGTTTTCCCAAACATTGGCTCTGTCGTACCAAAAGTTTTCTCCGAACTGAGCCCCATAACTAACAATTAATGTAGGTGTATAATAAGTTTTACTGTTTTTCCACATCGATTTTAGATCTTGATAAATAGGTACAACAGGAATATTATGCTCAATTCCGGTATGCCCGTCAAGAATCATACTTATATTGGTAAAATAGGTAGATCCGCCTTCCGGCACAACTTCCATTTTTAGTTCGCGGGCCGCTTGTAAAACTTGTTGGCGCTGTTCCCTTCGGGGCTGATTATACGACTTTACTGAAAATGCTCCAATAGCTTTTAGTCTTCTTAAATGCGATCGAGCATCGTCCAAGCTGTTGATGTTAGCTTTAAAATCCGCATCTGCACCGTAGAGAATAGTTCCGGTAGAGTAGAGTCGGGGTCCGGTCATACGTCCGGCTTTAATCATCTCGCTTTGACTGAAAACCATTTCGCTGTTGCTCGACGGATCGTGAGACGTGGTTACGCCGTAAGCCAAATTTGCAAAATAACCCCAGTCTTGTTTAGGTGTAATTCCGTCAGGACTTGTGGGAATATGCGCATGCACATCAACAATTCCGGGAATAATAGTTTTTCCGGCACAGTCAAAAACTTTAGCATCGGCTGGAGGTTTCACTTCGGTTGAGGGACCGATTGCAACAATTCGATTTTTATCTACCACAACAGTTCCGTCCTTTATTACCAAATCGCCTTTCATGGTAATTATTCGTGCCCCGGTAAAAGCTATTTTTGTTTCAGGAACGAAGGCCTCCAGCTTAATTGCAATATTTAATCCTGCGGTATCGGGGGGCTGAATGGTTCCCGGCGATCCTTCTAAAAAAGTAAAAGCATTTTTAATTTCTTTCGAAAAGTATTGCGAACCTAAGGTCCACATCAATTTCTTGCTGTCTTTACTCCAATGCAAGTAGGTTCCGGCGTCTCGCGTAATTTTCGTTAAGGGCAGGGATTTGTTTCCTGAAGAAAGGTCGAGCGGGGTTCCGGCATTAACAAGGGGAGTAATATACGCGTTAAAAAATTCTGTAAAAGCAATCCATTTACCATCCGGACTGGCAGCAAATTGTGTTGCCTTATCAGATGAGTATAATGTTTTCAAATTTGCTCCGGCAAGGTCAATACTTTTAAATACTTTTTTACCGCCGTCTTCGCTTTCAAAATAAATGCGGCTGTCGTCCGAATTGAAAGAAGGATGAACCCCGTTATCTAAAATTTTAACGGGAACGCCGCCTGTTGCCGGTATAACATAAATCCCCGGGCGTTTACCGTTCGCAAATCCCGTTAAATCGTTTCCCAGGCCTTTGTTATAAACTATTTTATCGCCTTTGCCGGAAAATTTAGGTGAATAATAAAACCCTTTTTCAGGAACTAGCTTTACTATTTTTCCGCTCCGAATATCTACTTTGTTTATTGACGCTTTGTCTTCGTCGTTCCAATTTACATAGACTATATATTTAGCGTCGGGACTAAAATCCGGTTCGTACTCAAAGTCAGTACCTTTTGTAATCCTTATCGGTTTTCCTGAGGGCAATTCTTTGATGTAAATATAACCCGCGGCATTAAAAGCAACCGATTTTCCGTCCGGAGAAGTAGTCAATTGCCGAATCATTTTAACGTCAAACTCTGCTTGAAAAACCTTTTGCTCAAAATGAAGTGCATCAGTAATCACATGTTGAGAATTAACTTCAAAAGGAATCACACGTACGTTATGATTCACCAGATCATAATTCCTAATTTTCCCTTTTGCATAAAAAACGATGCTACGGCTGTCCGGTGTCCAAGAAAAGTTCGGGTAAACCCCGAAGATAGCCCAAGTTTCTTGCTGATCGTGCGACAAGTCGTCGTAAACGGGCCACTCTTCACCGTTTTCTAAATCTTGTAAATAAAGTACCGATTTTAGCCGAACTCGCTTAACAAAGGCCAAAAGTTTACCGTCGGGAGATACTTGGGGCCGGCAAGCACCACCTTGTCCGCTTACTACCGTTTCAATTTTCCCGGTCTCTCGATCTAAACGTTGAATGTTGTAAATTTCTTTGTTCGGGTCTTTATTATACTGAAAATAAGGACCGGGGCTTATGTCCTCGCTGTAATACACATATCTTCCCCCGTTCGATATATTTGGCTCGCCTAAGTCCTGTTGGTCGTTTTTGCGTTTTGTAAGTTGCACCCCATCGGTTCCGCCGGAAATATGATACATCCACAGTTCGCCTGCACCTAAAGAACGTGTTCCCGTAAAATGCTTTCGGGCGATAATGTATTGATTGTCGGGGGTCCAAATTGCATTGTTCAATAATCGAAAATCTTCTTTAGTAACGGCTTTTTTTCCGGTGCCGTCGCTGTTCATTATCCATATGTTATCCCCGCCGCTTTTATCACTTGTATATGAAATAAACTTCCCGTTAGGGCTAAATCTCGGCTGAACTTCCATAGCAGATCCTCCTGCAATTAAGGTTGCAGTTCCGCCTGTTGCGGGCATTTTATAGATATCTCCCAAAAGGTCAAATGCAATTTCCTTTCCGTCTGGGCTTACATCTAAATTCATCCATGTTCCTTCGGTAGTTATAAAAGAAACCGATTTGGAGGGTGCTTGAGTTTTTTCCGCCTCGGAGTTCGACGGATTTGATTTTTGCGAAAAAACATAGGTTGATTGTAGGAATATTAAGGCGGAAAAAAGAAATCTCTTCATAAATTAAAAATCACAAAAACGAATTTTCAAATATAATCCATATATGTTTTATACAAGTTTTATAGGAGTTTTACTTAAAACATTACAGCATTGCATTAAACACTTGTTTGCTTAGCTTTGAAACGGCAATGACCATACATCAAATTTTAACTCACTACTGGAAACATTCGCACTTCAGACCACTACAAGAAGAAATTATCAGTTCGGTTCTTGCCGGAAACGACACACTTGCTCTTTTGCCTACCGGCGGAGGGAAATCTGTCTGCTTTCAGGTTCCTGCTTTGCTTAACCCCGGGATTTGTATTGTTGTTTCTCCGCTGATCGCTTTAATGAAAGATCAGGTAGAAAATCTCACTGCCAAGGGAATTAAAGCTGTTGCCATTTTCTCGGGCATGGGAAAACGAGAGATTGATATACTACTCGATAACTGCATTTACGGCGATATTAAATTTCTTTACCTCTCTCCGGAAAGGCTGTTGACAGATTTGGTAAAAGAACGAATTAAGTACATGAAAGTAAGTTTGTTTGCGGTTGACGAAGCCCACTGTATCTCGCAATGGGGCTATGATTTTCGGCCCCCTTATTTACATATTGCAGATCTAAAAGAAATTCATCCCGAAGTGCCTATTTTGGCTTTAACTGCCACCGCAACTAAGCGAGTTATCGCGGATATACAACAGAAATTAAAATTTAAAAAAGAGAATGTTTATACTAAGAGCTTCGAGCGTAAAAACTTAAGCTATGTTGTTGCAAATGAAGACAATAAGGCAAGAAAGCTTCTTTCGATAGTTAGAAAAGTCGGGGGAAGCGGAATTGTATATGTGCGCAACCGAAGAAAGACACAGGAAGTTGCCCGACTATTAACAGCTCAGGGAATAAGCAGCGATTTTTATCATGCGGGATTAGACGGAAATCTACGCAGCGAAAAGCAAGAAGCGTGGAAAAAAAATGTCACTCGTGTGATTGTAGCAACCAATGCTTTCGGAATGGGAATCGACAAACCTGATGTACGTTTTGTAGTTCATTTGGATATTCCCGAAAGTTTAGAAGCGTATTATCAGGAAGCCGGAAGGGGAGGACGTGATGAGAAAAAAGCTTATGCGGTGCTGTTATATAATAACTCCGATAAAGTTCAATTGATAGAAAAAACCGAAAAGAGCTTTCCTACACTAGAAGAAATTAAACAAGTTTATTATAACCTCGGCAATTATTTGCAGTTGGCCTACGAGGCCGGCGAAGGTTTAAACTTTGAGTTTGATGTTTCGGATTTTTGTTCGCGTTTTAAACTTAACCCCGGAAAAACACTTAACGCTTTTAAGTTTTTGGAGCACGATGAGTATCTCACCTTGAGTGAAAGTGTTTATCTTCCTTCTCGATTAAAAATCATTGTTTCCCCGGAAGACTTGTATCGTTTTCAGATCGAATCTGAAGCGGACGATCCTTTTATAAAAACTTTACTTCGCTCTTATGCAGGCTTATACGAGCAGTATGTACCTGTTCATGAATTCGATGTGGCTAAAAGAACGGGGTTAAACAAGGAAGAAGTTGTTGCAACTTTAAAAAAACTCGAAAGTTTGGAACTGGTGCATTATATTCCTCAATCTGACCTGCCTCAAGTACAGTTTATAAAACCCCGAGTACCAAACGGCAATCTGCAACTTGATCATAAGTATTTAAACGAGCGGAAGCAAATTATGCTTGAGCAGCTTGAAGCTGTTATTAACTATGCTGAAAGGGCAAGTTGTCGGA
>JAYULL010000120.1:0-40389 GCA_043763625.1 Sphingobacteriaceae bacterium
CAAACTGAATTCCGTCCAGTAAAAACTCAAGCATATTTGCATCTCTAAAAAAATTACTGTTATGGCCAAGTGCAGAATAAAATACTTTACCTCTGCCATATTCCTTGATCCATGCTAACGCATAATCTTTATCTGTGCGTTGGCCCTTATCTGCAGTTTTTGACATATCGAGACTTAATAACACACGCAAATTTTTTCTGGAATATGGTTCTGCAAATTGGTATATCTCTTCTTTATACGGTAATGGAAAAACTGCTGATTTATAGGATGAAGCATTAGTGTTTAGATCTTTGTTTATACCCAACGATTCTAACAATGATTTTGAAAGTACATGATCAATGTCCTCTATTCTTACAGATACAGGCTCAGCTTCCCAGGGATGCACCTGAAACGATCCTCCGATGAGATTGCGTAACTCTTCTTCAGCAGGCGTTTTCGCGGGGACATCAAAATTTTCAAATACTGAGGCTCCATGAATGCCGATAACTCCCTTTCCATTTTTTACAAAGTCAACTAATGCCTGTTTCCTAATTTCAACTTGATCAACGGCTCCAAAGTAATTTCCTTGTGTATTATTTAAAACAATAGCATCAAATCTGCTGAGGTTTTCATTAGAAAAAATTGCCGGATCGTGACTCACAGTCGTGGTAAAAGCACCGGTTTTTTTTCCCATAAGTTCAATTGCAGATGATCCCCAAACAATTGCTATATCATGCCAATGTGCCGGCGTGTAGTTATAGATTAGAATATGTCGCGGGCGAGCCTTATTAGCTCTTGCACGCTTCGGAATAAGGTTTGATAACTCTTTTAGTTCATTTTGAGTTAATACTTTCAGCCCTTGCTTATTATTCTTCAATTGCTTTTCAGTTTGATCAGCAACCCTGACTGCTTTTGAGCAAGATAGCAATATTGATAGGGTAAAAAGACCGCCTGTGAGGCATATACTCATTACGGATTTGAATTTACTTTTAGTGAATTCCATACAATAAATTAAATTAATGCTCTACTAATTTGAAAGATCTTTTGTCTTAAATCTTCCAACCATTTTCCATCTTTCTATTCCGTATTGAAAAGATCAGGGATAATTGCTCAAAAGATAAAATCAATCCAATCAACGCCAAATACGTCCCAGCTTAGTTGTATTCTTGAATTGTGATATTCGTAAACGAAAAAAAGATCATAAAAACCATCTGTCTTTTCAACTAATGCATTCACTTCTTTCCAAATATGGTATTTGTTCTGCATAATAGGAATCGGAGTAGACTTAATTAAGCTGATTTGCCGGCCGTTAACTGAATCAATTCGCACAGACAGCCTACCTTCAAAATCATCAATTCCTCCCATATCGCCATGTTTAACCCTCAAATTCAGCGACTTTATTGAAGTTAAATCAATGTTTTTAAACATAATATAATCACCGGATTTAACAAAATATACGAATGGATTGGCACCTGCTTTTTGTGAAATACCCATGGCTGCATCATAATCTTTGGTAGACAGTTTATGATTTCTGACCGTAAACTGTTGTTTAACTTCAATGGGGGGAGACTTCTTACCTCCACTATCCTTATAGGAAGTATTAAACACGAACATTGAACGTGTTTTTTCAGACGCGAGTCCTAATGTATCCAAAGTACCTGTTAGCGGCACTTTCTTTTCGGCGGGAAGATTTTTTATCGAGAGAATATATTTCACCATCTGAGCGGCTTGGTCTTCTTGAAGCAATGGATGTGCAGACATGGCTGTATTACCCCAAACACCACCGCCACCTTTAATAATTTTATTTGCCAGCAAATTGGTGATTTCTAAACTGTTGGAATATTTTGCTGAAATATCTTTAAAAGAAGGACCAACAGATTTCCTTTCCATAGCATGACAAGTTAGACAATCATTACTGTTCAATAGATTGGCTCCTGTTACAAATTCATCAGAAATATAAATTCCTTTTGAAGGATTAGCCTGAGGAACTACTTTCAGCAGTACCTTAACATTTTCGGCTACATTCTTTTTTAAGTTTGATTTTCCATCTTCCTTATCAAAAACCAAGATTCGATAATCAAAAGGTTGACCCTCCTTGTAAAAGGAACTATTCTTAGTATTTTTTAATTGAATAACAGCAGGGTCATTGTCTCCCACTGCAAGATTAAGTTCGGCTTTTGCTTTCTCCCCTTTTTCGTCGGTAACAGTCAACACAACCTTGTAACTACCCGGTCTGGAATAGGAATAAACCGGATTTGGCGTTTTGACCTTTGGAATACCCGTACCTAAATTCCATTCATACTTTAATTTCGATCCAAGATCGGGGTCAAAAGAACTCTTTGATGAAAAATTAACTTTAAGTGGAACTGCTCCCACCAATTTGTTAGCAGTTGCTTTTGCAACCGGCGGACGATTGTTCGCCCAATATTCAATCTTTGTTAATTTCGAATCGGTATTTTGAGACCCCCAAAAACTACCGTATTCAA
The DNA here is from genome assembly GCA_043763625.1 of Sphingobacteriaceae bacterium. Taxonomy (GTDB): domain Bacteria; phylum Bacteroidota; class Bacteroidia; order Sphingobacteriales; family Sphingobacteriaceae; genus Rubrolithibacter. The sequence goes on from JAYULL010000120.1 coordinate 2,466, forward strand.
GTACGTACATCACCCCATTTCTTGCAATTTTCATATCAATCGGCTTTACGAATTGGAGCGAATCAAGAAATGAATCAAGACCTAAATAATTTCCATTTTCGTCCATATTAACTACTTTGATCCAATATCGCATCCAGTCATAAATGAACAATTTACCATTAAAATATTCCGGTAAGCCTCTAGGCGAAATCAATTTAGGATCCTTTCTATAAACCGGACCTGCCATCGCCATCCTGCCTCCAAATTTAAGATCAGGAAATACTGTAGTAGTATCGTAAGGATACCATATGAAGGCTTTTTGCGCAGGTGGTAGAATACGTTCACCGGTATTGTTTATAGAACTGTTTACAGGAGCCGAAGAATCAAACAAAAGACCTTGCTTTTTGGCTTCAAAGTCATAGGCATTGTAAGGTAAATTAGGCCCGACAAAATATGGCCATCCGTAATTACCGGGCTGCCTTGCCTGATTGATTTCATCATATCCCTTTGGACCACGCCCCAAGCTGTCTTTTCCGGCATCCGGTCCAACTTCACCCCAATACAAGAACCCTGACTTTTGATCAACAGAAATACGGAAAGGATTTCTGTTTCCCATAATGAAAATTTCCGGCTTCCCTGCTGATCCATCCTTTGGAAATAAATTACCGGCAGGAATGGTGTAGCTCCCATTTTCTTCAGGATGAATTCTAAGTATTTTTCCTCTGAGATCATTGGTATTTGCAGATGTTCTTTGAGCATCCCATATTTCCCTGCCCTTTATTTCATCAATGGGCGCATAGCCGTCACTACCGGATTCGATTGTATTGTCTCCCGTGGAAATGAACAAATTACCCTTAGCGTCAAATGCTAAGGAACCTGCTGAATGACTTGATCGCGTATGTACTCCCGGCATCTCGAACACCACCTTCTCAGTAGAAAGCGGTATCGAATCATTTTCAAACTCAAATCTTGATAGGCGATAAACAGCGGGCAATGCAGCAGGCGTGTAAAACAAGTATAAAAACTTGTTCATATTAAATTTTGGATCCAGGGCAATTCCTAATAATCCATCATGATTACCATGAAAGTTTTCGATTTTACAAATAATCTTTGATTTACCTATTGCAGCATCGAAAAGTTTGATATTTCCTCGGCGTTCAATAAAAACCACATTTCCGTTATCCATCACTTCCATAGCCATTGGTTCATTTAAATTTTGATCCAACGTAACTTTTGTAAATCGGCTTTCGTTCGGCTTAGTACTTGAGTTGGGTTTGACCTAGCCAACTGTATTTAACAAACCGGTGCCAAAATAAATCAGTAAAAAACTGATAGTATTTAGTAATTGACTATTCATAAAATGTATTCATCAGGTTTAAATTGATAATTGCTAACCTCGTCAATTTTAAGCAAAAAATTATCGGCTTGAAACGTGCATCAGTTTCCGGATAATGCCCCGGCCAATTTGATTTGAAACCTTAAAATAAGAACTTGTTACCTACCGTTTTAGGAATTCGAAAAGAAATATTGCCTAAAACATAAACTTACCTTCAATAACGGTAACGGCTTTTCCGGCAATTAAAACCCGGTCTCCTTCGAGCCTAAGCTTCAACTCTCCGCCTCGAGGAGAGGCTTGATAAGCAAAGAAATCGATTTTATTTAATTTGGAAGCCCAGTATGGTACTAAGCAGCAGTGCGAAGATCCGGTAACCGGATCTTCGTCTACGCCATGGGCTCCGGCAAACGAACGGGAGTAAAAATCGAAGTCGCCTGTTCCTCTTGCGGTTACTACCGTCATTTCAATTTCCCGGAGTGCATTAAAATCAGGTTTTAAATTTTTTAACTCTTCAACTGATGCTAATTCAACTATGAATCGGTCCTTAGCGTAAACTACATTTACCGGACTTGCCCCTAAAATTTCGCTTAATCTATTCGGTGGTTCTTTTTCGGATATTTCATAGGCCGGAAAATTCAGCTCTATCAGATCTACTTTCTTCTCGGCCGTGAGGCGACCGCTTTTTGTAAAGAATTCGGCAATTTTTCCTTGGGGAAGTATGTTTTTTTGCCAAAGTATATGAGCACTAGCCACAGTAGCATGTCCGCAAAGGTTTACCTCAACAGTTGGTGTAAACCACTTCAGGTCAAAGCCTTCGTCTGCCCGTTTGAGCACAAAAGCAGTTTCGGCTAAATTATTTTCGGCAGCTATTGCTTGCATTACCTCCGTTTCAAGTTCTTCTTCCAACAAGCAAATTGCAGCAGGATTCCCCTTAAAAGCGATATCGGTAAATGCATCGACTTGAAAATATCTGAGTTGTATCATAGGTAATTTGAACAGCGTTAAAACTAACTAATTCGGATTTTCATTTCAAACATTCGGCTAATTATTTCTTTTTAAGGATATTACCCGAAAAACTCATTTCTATGGAAGTAACAATCTCTACCGATAAAGCTAAACTCGATTTAAACCTCATTTATACTTTTTTACATAACGACTCGTATTGGGCTAAAGGGATTCCTTTTGAGTTGGTACAAAAATCTATAAAAAACTCAGTGTGTTTTGGCGTATACGTGGAAGAAAAACAAATAGGCTTTGCAAGAGTAATTACCGATAATGCTACTTTTGCTTATTTAGCCGATGTATTTATTGTTGACGAGTTCCGTGGTAAAGGAGTTTCAAAACAACTAATGAAATTTATTAAATCACACCCCGACCTGCAAGCCTTGCGCAGATGGATGCTTGCTACAGCCGATGCCCACGGACTATATGAGCAGTTCGATTTCAAAAATTTAAGCCATCCGGAGCGAATGATGGAGATAAGCAAACAGAATTTTTATTTGAACTAAATGCTTTCTAATTCTGACCCTCCTCTACTTTTTTCTTCTTATTATTTCAACTAAGTTTCTTGCCTTTTGCGTCACTTTAAACGGAATTACCGCTAACTGAGTTTATCTAAAACCTTGATTAATAACTCTCTAGATTATTGGAGGGAACTTTTTTTGATTTTGGTTGTTAAACGTTTCATACGAGTAAAGATTTAAAATGAAAAAACGTGTTTTAGTAGTAGAAGACGAAAAAGATATAAGAGATATTTTAAATTATATTTTAACTACTTCGGGCTACGAAGTAAATACCGCTAATAATGCTTTCAATTTTTTCAAAGAGATAGAGCTCTCTAAACCTGATTTAATCCTTTTGGATGTAATGCTCCCCGACGGAAATGGTTTGGAGCTCTGTAAGGCGGTAAAAAATAGCCCGCAAACAGCGCACATTCCGGTCATAATAATATCGGCTCAAATATCTGTATCTGAAGTGTTTGAAGAATCAGATGCAGATGATTTTATTCCCAAGCCCTTCGATATTGAAAATGTAGTGTGGCGAGTTGAAAAGCACTTAACCCATCAAACCGATTCTGCCGGCAGTTAAGTTCCGAATCGGCAAGGGGATTTTTAAAAATCAATCTACAACAATAGTCCGGGTATTTTTCGGAACGTAATCGTAATATTGCAGCAAATTCAAGGTTGTATCGTGTCTGCCGTTCCTCCCGTCTCTAAAAGAGCTCATCGAATTGCTGTAAGTGTTTTGTTCTATATTCAAGGCTTAGGATTTGCAAGTTGGGCATCACGCATTCCGGCTATACAACAAAAACTTGATCTGTCTGAAGCTGAACTAGGCATGGTTTTATTTGCTATTCCGGTTGGATTAATGCTCTCATTACCTTTTGCAGGCTGGCTGACGGCAAAATACGGAAGCAAAAAAATTGCGCTTACTTCTGCTTTTTTTTACGGAATCATCTTGGTCTGTATAGGATTTTCATCTGATATCTTTGAACTTACAGCGGCTTTGTTCCTTTTCGGGATTTTCGGGAACATGGCAAACATCGCTATTAATACACAAGCAGTAGGGGTTGAAGTGCTATATAATAAGTCCATAATGGCCTCCTTTCATGGTTTATGGAGTATAGCAGGTTTTTTCGGTGCTGCCATCGGAACCCTCATGATAGGTTTTAACGTGGCCCCGGGTTTGCACTTTGCCGGTATTTTTCTCTTGCTTACCGGTGGGATTATTTCAGCTTCTAAGTATGTTATTAACGAAGATTCGAGCGACGGAGATAAACATCCGCTTTTCGCAAAACCGGATAAAGCCTTGCTAATGTTGGGCTTAATCGCTTTTTGTATTATGATTTGTGAAGGCTCCATGTTTGATTGGAGCGGCGTGTATTTTAAGAAAGTTGTACGGGCCGATAAAGCTTGGATTGGAGCCGGATATACTGCTTTTATGGGTACAATGGCTGCAGGTCGCTTTGTTGCCGATCGCTTTAATTCAAAATACGGTTTACCCTACATTCTTATAGTTAGCGGTATTCTTGCCTCCTTAGGATTGCTGATTGCAATTATTTTTCCTTACCTCGCCTCGGCAATCTTTGGTTTTATGTTAGTAGGTTTTGGAGTTTCTTCAGTTGTTCCTTTAGTTTACGGGGCTGCCGGAAAATCAAAAACACTTTCTCCCGGAATCGCTTTAGCTGCAGTTTCTACCATTGGATTTGCCGGGTTTTTAATCGGCCCTCCGCTTATCGGGATAATAGCAGCAGCTTTCAGTCTGCGAATTTCTTTTACGGTAATTGCGGTAATGGCTTTTTGTGTTGTGCTCTTATCATCGAAAGTAAAAGTGAATTAATAAAGCCGGTTATTAGAAGTACACAATCATTTTGCTATTAAAACGGGGAATGGTAATTTGCAACAATGCAAGAATACTACCTAGGGATTGACATAGGCACAGGCAGCGCAAAAGCTGTTGCTGTGGATTTAGTGGGCACGCCCTTCGCGACTTCGCAATTTCATTATTCTACATTTTCTACCCAACCGACTTTTTGCGAACAAGACCCCGAAGTAATATGGGATGCCTTTTGCGGTTGCATAAAAGAAATTGTTGATAAAACCGGTTGTGAACCCTTGACAATATGTTTAAGCAGCGTAATGCACAGCTTAATCGGAGTTAACGAACAAGGTAAAGCCCTTACGCAACTAATAACTTGGACCGACGCCAGAAGTGCGGAAATAGCGGAAATTTTACGTAACGATCCGGCAGGTCGAGCTATCTATATGCTAACCGGAACACCGATTTACTCAATGTCTCCGCTTACTAAGATCATGTGGTTTAAAAGTCATGTCCCTGAGCTGTTTACCCGAATTTTTAAATTTATCTCAATAAAAGAATACATCTGGTTTAAACTTTTCAACGAGTTCCAAATTGATTATTCGGTAGCCTCGGCAACAGGACTGTTCGATATCATAAATAAAAAATGGTGTATTGAGGCATTAGAACTTGCCGGTATAACGGCTGAAAAATTATCGAATGCGGTAAACACTAAATACTTACGAACCGACCTCTCTGCACTTGGGATTTCTAGGCTTTCCCTTAAAAATAGTATTCCATTTATTATTGGCGCCAGCGACGGTTGTTTGGCAAATTTAGGAACACTTGCGATCAGCTCGGGATGTGCGGCTCTTACAATAGGTACAAGCGGAGCCGTGAGAATAGCTTCAGAACACCCCATTCCCAACTTTGAAGCAATGACTTTCAGTTATTGTCTCGACGACTCAACCTATATATGCGGAGGACCGCTAAACAATGGCGGAATCGCCGTTCAGTGGCTGCTAAAACAATTTCTAAATATAGAAAGCCCTTCAAATAGTGATTACAACAAACTTTTTGAGTCGATAGAAACAGTTGAACCCGGCTGCAAAGGTTTAATATTCCTTCCCTATCTTACCGGAGAACGCGCTCCTGTTTGGGATACAAAAAGCTGCGGAAATTTTTTGGGAGTTCGACTACATCATAAACAGGTGGATTTTACGAAAGCAGTTCTCGAAGGAATCTGTTTTGCTTTGAGGCAAGTTTTAGAAATAGTTGACACTAACCATGATATTGATGTTTTGCATGTAAGCGGAGGTTTCACTTCTTCAATAGTTTGGATACAAATGTTGGCAGATATTACCGGAAAAAAGATTTGCTTGGTAAGTACTCAAGATGCTTCGGCCGTAGGCGCTGTTTATCTTGGCATGAAGGCGCTTAACATCATAAAGGATTATTCGGATATTACGTTGCAGAGCGGCTCCACAATTTATCCGACCGAAAAAAATGCCGCTGTCTATAATCGAAATTATTCAATATTTCAACATCTTTACGCCAACCTCAAAGAACCAATGCACAGGCTTTACGCCGATAACAATTGATTATGCCTTTACTTGTAGTACTGTTCGGTATTGTTCTCCTTTTAATCTTGGTGATTAAGAAACTAAATCCGATGGTTTCGCTCCTAATCATGTCAATCGTAACAGGCTTGCTGCTACAAATGCCGGTCTCAGGAGTTATAAAATCTATTACAGTAGGAATCGGAAGCACACTCGGTAGTATGGTTATGGTGCTGGGCCTGGGAGCAATGATAGGAAAGCTTGCCGAAGAAAGCGGAGCGGCACAAAAGGTCGTTAACGTTTTAACCAAGCTTTTCGGTTTTCAGCATATTCAGTGGGCCGTTTTAATTACGGGCATCGCTGTCGGAATTCCGCTGTTTTATAATGCGGGATTTGTTGTATTAATTCCCTTAGTTTTTGCCATCGCTGCGGCAACCAAACTTCCCCTGTTATATGTGGGTATGCCCATGGCCTCTGCCTTATCGGTTACACACGGGTTTTTGCCTCCGCATCCCGGTCCGCTTGCTTTAGCGGCCATTTTTAAAGCCGATGTAGGATTAGTTTTAATTTACGGCTTAGCTCTTACAATACCCATCGCAATTATAACCGGTATTATTTTGCCAAGGCTCATCATCAAAAGAAATAGGACCGAAGAAACTGCTACTGTAATAATTGAAAGCGATAAGAAATTACCTCCCGCCTGGAAAAGCTTTTTAATTGCGCTTTTGCCGGTTATATTGATTGCATTTAGCACTGCCGGCAATAGCTTACTGCCTCCTTCGCCCCTAAAAAATGTTTTTACTTTTCTTGCAGATCCAACTTTTGCTCTGCTCATATCGCTCATCTTCACTGTTTCAGTATTAGACGATCCGCTCGAAAAATCAATGCAATCTTGCGTAGAAGGTGTTAAAAGCATTGCGATGATAATACTTATTATCGCTGCGGGCGGAGGATTTAAACAAATATTGGTAGATAGCGGCGTAGGCGAATTGATTCGGCACAATACGTCCGGTTTAAACCTATCGCCTTTATTGTTAGGTTGGATGATAACTGCTTTGCTTCGGGTAACTTTAGGGTCGGCAACGGTAGCTGCGCTTACGGCTTCCGGCATAGTTTTACCTTTTGTAACAGCAGGAGCCTCGGCCGAACTTATGGTAGTTGCGGTTGGTGCGGGGAGTTTATTTTTTTCTCATGTTAACGACACCGGGTTTTGGATGTTTAAAGAGTATTTCAAACTCGATTTAAAGCAAACCTTCAAAACTTGGACCTTTATGGAAACAATGGTTTCTATTTTGGGAATAATCGGAGTTTTAATTTTAGACGTATTTATATAATGAAGATCGGACTTATCGGCTTAGGAAAAATGGGCTTCAACCTTGCCCTTAATATAAAACGAAACGGGCACGAAGTAATAGCGTATGATATTAATCAATCGCTCCTTGATGCCGTGAGCAAAGAAGGAATACAGCCAAGCCGGTCTTTAGAGGAACTGGTTCAAGAGCTCGGAGAAAAAAAAGTTATTTGGCTGATGATCCCGGCAGGTGAAATTGTTGAAACAACTATACAACAACTTAAGCCTCTTTTATTGAAGGGTGATATTATTATTGAGGGAGGAAACTCCAATTATAAAGACAGCGTGAGAAGAGCCGCCGAGTTAGGCAAAGACGGTATTCATTTATTGGACTGCGGTACAAGCGGAGGAATGGAGGGAGCATTAAACGGAGTTTGCACCATGATAGGCGGCGACCGGGAAGCTTTTAATTATTGTGAACCGATCTTCAAAACTATTGCTGTTCCAGGAGGATACCTTTACTGCGGACAAAGCGGAAGCGGGCATTTTGTTAAGATGATTCATAATGGAATTGAATACGGAATGATGCAAGCTATTGCCGAAGGTTTTGAAGTTTTGCATAAAAGCGGCTTCGATCTGGATTTGGCAAAAGTTGCCGGTTTATGGAATCACGGGTCGGTTGTTAGAAGCTGGTTAATGGAACTAACCGAAAACGCGCTTAATAAAGACAATGACTTATCTTCGATAAAAGGGATTGTAAATTCCTCCGGAGAAGGCAAATGGACCTTGGAAACTGCTTTAGAAAAACAAATTCCCACCCCGGTAATTGCTCTTTCGGTTATTATGCGTTACCGATCCTTAGAAGAAAATACTTTTTCCGGCAAGTTACTGGCAGCGTTAAGGAATGAATTTGGCGGCCATGCGGTAGTAAAAGAAGAATAGTATATCAATCTTCGAACGATTTTTCCCCTTTTTCGATCGAAAGCGTTATTTAAGCGTAAATAAATCTGAGCATCTGTTCTCGCTATTGTTTTTTGTTCACCTCATAATTGTTCAATAGTGTGAATTCAAGACACAGATTCCGCACAACTCATTTTTTCTCACAAGTGAGTATTTACCTTTGAATAAATAATTAACGCAAATTTAAATCACAATGAAAAAATTTATCTATTCAAGTTTAATTGCATGTTTTGTATTAATACTAACTATCGTTGCCTGTAAAAAAGAAACAGCCAAAGTAAAGAAACACACTGATCTCTCTAAGGCTTTGTCGATTTGCAATGCTACTATGGCAAAAAACGACAAGGACAAGGACAACAATCCTATACCTACAATCACTGTGAGCAATCCTCTTCCCTACACGGTATCTTTACTAAGCCGTAAATCTATCGGAAACGGACAGTATGAGTGGATCTGGTCTGTTACTAATCCTAAACCCGGAAACGGCAAAAATGGTACTGTACAAGATTTAAGCCATTGGGGCATCACCCTGGGAACTTGTGCTACTATTACAAATGTTGTTAAAGCCGAGTTTAGCGGAGACGGCGAGCATTGGACTTCATTTACTCCTCAGTACAAACAAGACAAGAGCCAAGATTGCCATACAAGCCCTCTTTTGAAATTTGATTTTGGAACTTCAGGTTCAAAAACGAGCTATTATCGTTTAGTATTAAACGTAAATGTTCCTTCCGGTAAGGTTACAGGCCTTTTCAAATCAGGAACTAACACAGGTTGCGGTACATTCGAAATCTGCGGCATCGGCAACTGCGCTTTATAATATTATTAGACCCCCTAAACCTATTGAATAAAGACCGTTGGTATGCTCCAACGGTCTTTTTGTTTAGCACACATCGAAATTGCCTTTACAGGAAAAGGTCATCGGAATATCATTTTAGATTTAACTGAATTGCCTTCATAAATTTCCTGAATCCGGATATCCTTTTCAAAACATTAAAACACCTGAGAGGTTCTTTACCGGTTGCAAGATTGTTTTTAAAACTTCCTTCGAAAATAAAAGTCCAAAAGTTATCGGTAAAAATACGCTTATGCCAAATACACATACGTTATTCCGTCTCCGCCCCTGTCGGCATGCTCGTCTTCCAGCCTGCTTACTTCTGTGTATTTTTTCAAGTATTCACGGATCAACTTACGTAAAATTCCGTCGCCCTTACCGTGAATAATCTTCAAGGTTGGAAACCCCATCATAATTGCTTTATCCAAATACTTCTCTATATCATACAGCGCTTCCTCGCCGCGTTTGCCTCGAACATCAATTTCAGGACTGAAAGAGGCTATATCTTCTATGACGCGGGAAGAATATGATTTTCGAACTTCTTTGGGAATCTCCTTTTTTGCCACCTTTTGAACTCGGTTGCGCTTAATCACGCTTCGCAAATCGCCTATCGCTAAAATTACATTGTCTTTTGCGATATCTATTATCAGGCCCACTGTTTCTGAATCTGTCAGTTTTACCCAATCTCCTGCAACTAAATCTTCTTCCGATTCTTGTGATACTTTTTTTGCCGGTTCTTTTATTTCATTCTTCTGAAATTCATGTTGCAAATTCTCACGCAATTTTCGTGTTTTTTCCTTGTCTGCTTTATTTTCCTTTATTTCGGCGATTGTATTTTCAACCAGTTTATTAGCGTTTTGAATGATGCTCTGCGCTTGCTGTTTTGCCTCTTTCAGTATCGCCTTTTTGTTTTCTTCCAGATAATTTTTCAGCTTCTCGTTTTCATCAATCAGCAATTTTGTTCTTCGCTCCTGTTTTTCTACTGCTATGCGTTTATCCAAAAGCTCCTTTTTATCTCGCTCTAAATCAACCAATAAAGAATCTACCCGCTTCCTGTAATCGCCCACTTTGCTTTTAGCAGACTGTAATACTTGTTCCGGCAAGCCTATCTTTCGGGCTATTTCAAAAGCGTAAGAGCTTCCGGGCTTACCGATTTCGAGAATATAAAGCGGGCGCATCTCCAAATTATCAAACAACATAGAGGCGTTTTCTAAACCTTCGGCAGCGTTTGCAAAATCTTTTAAGTTAGAGTAGTGAGTGGTAATTACGCCTCTAACTTTCTTTTTGTTTACGGCTTCTAAAACAGCTTCTGCGATAGGTCCGCCGAATTGAGGATCTGTTCCGGTGCCAAACTCATCTATTAAAATTAAAGTTTTACCGTTAGCATTTTCGCTGAAGTATTTCATCTTAGAAAGGTGAGCACTGTAAGTACTCAAATCACTTTCTATCGACTGATCGTCGCCGATGTCGGCAAATACTTGCTTGAATATTCCGACGGTAGAGTGGCTGTCTGCAGGAATAAGCAAACCGGCCTGAACCATAATTTGCAAAAGCCCCACTGTTTTCATTGCGACCGATTTTCCTCCGGCATTGGGGCCCGAAACTACAATTACACGTTGCTTTTCATCTATTTTGATATTAAGCGGCACTACCGTCTGCCTTTCTTTTTTAAAGCTTAACAGCAATAAAGGGTGGCGTGCATTAACTAAATTTAAAAACGCCTCGTTGCTTAAAACCGGCATTTGCGATTCGGTTTCAATTGCGAACAAAGCTTTTGCTCGAACAAAATCCAGCTTAGTGAGCAGCGAGTGATATGAAAGTAAAAGAGGAGCATAAGGACGCAGCTTATCCGTAAGCCCGATTAAAATCCGTACAATCTCTCTTCGCTTTTCAAACTCCAGATCCCGAATTTGATTGTTCACATGAAAAACCTCCTCCGGCTCGATGTAAACCGTTTGCCCGGAAGCCGACTCATCGTGAATAAATCCTTTAAGCTTGCGCTTATTCTCAGCTAATAAAGGAATACATAAACGACCGTCCCGTATTGTTAAACTTCCGTCTGCTGTCCAACCGCTATTTTGAGCGTTCTTAAAAATATGATCAATTTTTCGCCGAGCTTCTTGTTCACCTTTTGCTATTGCGCTTGCAATATCCTGCAGTTCTCTTGATGCATTAGACTTTATCTTTCCTTTCGGATCAATAATTTGTTCTATATCCCCAATAAGATTCTTTTCTATCGGTAGATGATCGAAAAGCGCCTCAAGGTTAGGGTATTGGTTCTCCCTCTCGTTAAAGTACCGGATAACGGCAAATACTGTCGTCAGCGAAAGCAATACCCGGAAAAATTCCTCCTCAGTTAAAAAGCTGCCTTCTATCCTAACTTTGGCTGCCAGTGCCTTTATGTCGTAAAAATGTTGAATGGGTAAGGGCGAGTCGTTCGCTAAAATATTTTTGAACTCGTTCGTTTGCCGGAGAAATTTATTTATTTGTTCATGATTGGTCATCGGCTGAACCTTTTCAACCATACTCCTACCCATATCACTAAGGCAAAACCCCTTTATTAATTCTTTAATTTCAGTAAAGCCTAACTTTTCACACGCGTTTGCCGGGTAAATCATTTGTTTTTTATTGCCGGTATAGGCAGTTGAAATTTCCAGAACCGCTCAGATCGTTGCCGCTTGGCGAATTCTTCCCGCAGTTTCTCCATCTTCTTCTTATTAATTAACTCGAGTAATTCTTTCCGGCGTTTTAGGGGCAGCTTCATGATACTGTCTCGAGTAGCCTTTTCTTTTTTAAGCATAACTTGCTTAAGGCTGTCTTGTTTTCTTTTTTCCGCTTCGCGACGCATAATTAATTGGTTTCGTCGCTGTTCCTCTGCACTTAATTTCTGCTCGTGTTTTAATATTTTATCGATATTTGTTGTTACCGCAGCATATATCTCTTTCAATTCCTTTGGCCGATTTGTATAATACCTCAAACTTTTTGCGAATGTTGCAGAGTCCGTATGGTATTTAGTAAAAACAGACTTAAATAATACAAGGCCCTCAATTTGCGAAGTCTCCCCCAATGAAGTAGAAACATACCCGTCAACTAAATGAATATCAGTGAGCAAAGCTTTGATTGTATCTTTCGGTAGAATTTCGTTCGGTGTTTTGTTGAAGCATGATGCAAAAAAAATAAGCAATAAGAATACAGGTAATAGATGCTTCATTCGTAATTTAGCCGAGGATTTTGGCATAAAAATAAACATTAATGAGCATTGCAGCTAATTTATCGGAGCTTAAAAAAGAACTTGAAGCTTCTAGAGCCTTGTTAATAGCTGTATCGAAAACAAAACCGATAAGCGAAGTTATGCAAGCTTATGAAGCCGGTCAACGTGTATTTGGAGAGAACATAGTTCAAGAGTTGGTAGAAAAATACGAGCAATTACCTAAAGATATTCAATGGCACTTGATCGGACATTTACAAACTAATAAAGTAAAATACATAGCGCCCTTTATAAGCCTTATTCACTCGGTTGACAGTATAAAGCTTTTGCAGGAAATCGACAAGCAAGCAGCTAAAAATCATCGCAAGATAGACTGCTTATTGCAACTCTATATTGCAGACGAAGAAACCAAGTTCGGTTTAGGCTTTGATGAAGCGATAGAACTTCTGAGGTCGGAAGAATTCATGCAACTTAATAACATTCGTATCGTTGGCGTTATGGGAATTGCAACCAACACCGAAAACGAAAAACAGATCGGCGAGGAGTTTTATGAGCTTAAAATGTTTTTCGACGGATTAAAGAAAAGCTTTTTCCGAAAAGAAGATTCTTTCAGAGAAATTTCAATGGGAATGTCTGCGGATTATAAAATTGCTTTAGAAAAAGGCAGTACTATGGTTAGAATCGGCAGTACAATCTTCGGTAAAAGAGTAATTCCTTTTTGGAGAAATAATTAGTTATTAATACCCCCGGTTTAAGGCTTTTAATACAAAAACCACAAAAAATACTCACTTGAATAATATTGTTATCCGCGAAGCAATAAAAGAAGATTGCCCCCGACTGTTGGATTTGGTAAACGAATTAGCCGAGTTTGAACGGGCTCCGAAAGAAGTTACGGTAACACTTAAGGAATTTGAAGAAGCCGGATTCGGTGTAAAACCGGTATGGAAAGCTTTTGTAGCAGAGGCTGACGGGATAATTGCCGGCTTTGCCTTGTACTACATCCGCTTTTCCACTTGGAAAGGGTGCCGGCTATATCTTGAAGATTTCCTCATCACTAAAGAAATGCGAGGCCGGGGAATCGGGAAATTGCTGTTTGAAACCATAATTCAAGAAGCAAAAGAAAAAGGATTTAACGGCATAACTTGGCAAGTACTCGATTGGAATGAGCCCGCAATAAAATTTTATAAGAAATATCAATCCATAGTAGAACAGGGATGGTTAAATGCATCTTTAAGCAAAGAACAAGTAATGGCCTTCTAAGCTTTCTGCATAGGTTAAGTAAGTGCAGATGTGCGTATCTTGATTTAATATTTTGAAGTTTTACTTTATCAAATGGAAGTTTTCAAATTCGGAGGTGCCTCGGTAAAAGACCCAGACGGAATAAAAAATCTGCGGGCAATCGTAGAAATGCACCGTCATAAGCCCTTGCTGCTGGTGATATCTGCAATGGGAAAAACAACGAATGCTTTAGAAAAACTCACTCGTTCCTACCTGAATCAAAATCCCGATACTCGACAATTATTTAATAATATAAAGGCCTACCATTTTTCGATTTTAGAATCTCTTTTCGAGGATAAAAATTCTACTGCGTTTGATGATGTTGAAAACGCGTTTGTGGAAATAGATTGGATATTAGAAGAAGATCCGCCTGAAAACCACGATTTCGTTTATGATCAGCTCGTATCTATCGGCGAATTGGTTTCTACAAAAATTGCAAGTGCGTATTTAAGTTATACCGGAATAGAAGCTAAATGGCTGGATGCTCGAAGTTATATTCATACCGATAATTCCTATGGCGAAGGACAAGTCGACTGGGAAAAAACCGAAACGGCTATAAAGAACCTGCTATCCGGGCTTACTGGCACAATCGGTGTTACTCAAGGCTTTATCGGCGGAACGTCTGAAAATTATACCACTACGTTGGGTCGTGAAGGCTCAGACTATAGCGCTGCTATTTTTGCTTCATGTCTTAAAGCCGATTCGGTTACTATTTGGAAAGACGTTCCGGGAGTATTAAATGCTGATCCGAAGCTTTTTCCCGGCACTGTAAAATACGAAGAGTTATCTTACGCGGAAGCACTAGAAATGACCTATTTCGGAGCTACTGTTATTCATCCCAAAACTATTCGTCCTTTAAAAATCAATAACATTCCGCTTTATGTAAAGCCTTTTATGTCGCCTAACGAAACGGGAACTGTTATAAAGGCTGATATAAATCCTGCAACTCTCGCTCCGGCAATTATTGTAAAAAGCAATCAGGTTTTAATCTCTTTAAGTACAAAGGATTTTTCATTTATCACCGAAAATCATTTGAGCGATATTTTCGGAGCTTTTGCCACAACACATACCAAAGTTAATATGATTCAGAATTCTGCAATCAGTTTTTCGGGATGTCTGGATTATAATGAAGAACGATTCGAAAAATTGAAACAAGCTTTGCAGAATGAATATAATATCCGTTTTAATACCGGTTTGCAATTGATAACTATAAGGCATTTTAAAAAACGTGTTATTGATGATCTCACTCAAGGGAAAACAATTTTAATGGAACAATTCAGTCGAAATACTGCTCAATTAGTATTAAAACAACAAATGTGAATCCTGATGTTTTAGATAAAGCTGTTCAGGATTTCATCAATGAACATATAAAAGAAGATGCCGGGAAAATAGCTTTAAGTAAAAGTCCGTTCAAAACCGTTTCATCCAAAGAACTTGCACAGCAAATTGACGCTAAGAAAAGATCTGAAAAAAAACTTCCCTCCTGGTTTAAAACTCCCGGCATTTATTTCCCTTCTAAACTTAATATTGAGCAGTGCTCATCAGAAATTGCTGCGGAGTACAAAAGCAAATTAGCAGAAGGAGAAACACTAATTGATTTAACGGGAGGTTTCGGAGTAGATTCTTTCTATTTCGCAAAACGGATTTCCACGGTTTATCATTGTGAAATAGACCCGCTGCTTGCGGAAATAGCGGCCTATAACGCTAAAAAACTTAATGCCGATAACATAACTTTCGTTCCGGGAAACGGCCCGGAAAATATGGAAAATTTAGAAACAACATTCGACACTATTTACATTGACCCTTCTCGTCGAGTAAAATCTCAAAAAGTGTTTTTGCTGAAAGATTGCGAACCTGATGTAATTACCTGTTTAGACTTCCTATTATCCAAAACCGAGAAGCTGATTATTAAAACCTCACCTGTTTACGATATTCAGGCAGGTTTAAAAGAGCTGAAAAATGTTAAAGAAGTTCATGTGATTAGCATAAAAAATGATTGTAAAGAGCTGATTTGGATTTTGGAAAAGGATATAGAAAAGGAGGCTGAAATAGTTGCGGCAACTTATTTGAATAACGAATTTGAAACTTTAAGATTTAAGCTTTCCGAAGAAAAGGCTACAGAAATTGAGTATTATACGGCGCCCCAAGCTTTTTTGTATGAACCCGACTCGGCAGTATTAAAAGCAGGTTGCTTTAAGTTATTGACTTCAAGATTGCCTGTAGAAAAACTTCATCCGAACACTCATTTGTATACTTCACTTCAGTTTGTCGAAAACTTCCCGGGAAGGAAATTTAAGATTCGCCAAACCTTTTCATATAAAGATTTTGCCGGCAATAATCAAACTAAAAAGGCGAATATAATTTGCCGGAACTTTCCCAACTCGCCGGAAGAAGTTAAAAAAAAATTTAAAATTAACGATGGCGGAGAAAGCTATTTAATATTTGCCATCGGCAGCGAAGGTAAACCGATAGTTATCGAGGCAGAGAGAGTTTAATAGCAAGTTGTTAATTTGTCATCCTGAGGCCCGAAGATCTTGTAAATAAATAAGATTCTTCACTGCGTTTAGAATGACAAAAGTTTGGTTCTACTCTGATAATATAATAATACCACATAAGCGTAATTGAGGTCGTATCCAACAATCAAATTTCGCTTAGGCAAGCGAATTCTATTTATTCGGTTGCGGTGTTAAACGTAAGTATGGTTTAACTTCTCTAAATCCTTTCGGGAATCTTGCCGGTATGTCCTCAGTTTTGATTGCCGGAACAACAACTACATCCTCACCGTCTTTCCAATCTGCCGGAGTTGCAACGCTGTAATTTGCGGTTAACTCTAATGAATCAATTACCCGTAGAATTTCTTGAAAATTGCGACCGGTTGATGCCGGATAAGTAATAATTAGCTTAATAGTCTTATCGGGAGCAATGATAAATAAAGAACGAACGGTCGCAGTTGCAGAAGCATTGGGATGTATCATATCATAAGCCAATGCTATCTCGCGATTCTCGTCGGCGATAAGAGGAAAGTTAACCTCAACATTTTGAGTTTCGTTAATATCTTTAATCCATCCGTGATGCTTATCAATAGGATCCACACTTAAGGCCAATACTTTTACATTACGATTGGCAAATTCACTTTCCAAAGCCGCTGTACGGCCCAGTTCTGTCGTACAAACAGGTGTATAATCGGCCGGATGTGAAAATAAAACTGCCCAGCTGTCTCCTAAGTATGCATAGAAATCGATTTCTCCAATCGAAGTTTGTGCTTTAAAATTGGGAGCGGTGTCCCCTAAACGCAAGCTCATAGTTTTATGGTTTTTTATATTCTACTAAGTTAATAGGTTTACTTTCTAAAAATCAACAATTGTTGTAAATTTTCTTTTTACACAAGGAGCCCCGGAAGAGCTACGTTTGTTCCCAAGGCAGTATTAAATTTTTGAACTGTATAATTCGCAAGTATCGGCGTGTCTTTCTCGTCATGCTGATGTAGAAAGAAGTAAATAGATTTCAAACCTCTTTCGCTCCAGCCTGCCAAGCGTTCTACCCAAGAATCAATTCGTACATAATCGGTAGGATGAAGACCATTGCCTACAAATCGGATAAAGGCAGACTTAGTAGGTTGCTCCATGTGTACACAATCTCGCCTTCCGCCGGCATCCGTAATGATTGCTCCTTTGTTTAAGCTGCGCAACAATTCGAAATATCTATTTCTGGTAGAAATATCAGAATACCATTCCGGATGGCGGACTTCTACAAATGTTTCGAAATCATGTGGCAATTTCTCAAGGTAGGCCTGCAAAATATCAAAGTTTTTCGGCCCGAAGTTATCTCCTAATTGCAAAAAGGCAGGCCCTAAATAACTTCCGAACTCCGAAATACTTTCCAAATAAGTATTTGTATCGTTTTCTGCATTTTTAAGTCTCCTAATATGGCTGATAGTACGGGTAAACTTCGGGCAAAATTTAAAATCAACCTTTTCCTGTTCCGCTTTCTCTTTCCATTTCCTTATCTGCTCCCTTTCCGGCATTTTGTAAAATACCGCATTTAGCTCTATTGAATTAAAGTGCTTTACATACTCATCCAAAAATCCGGCTTCTTTTGTTTTTTCGGGATAGATCATTCCTACCCATTCTTTTCTCCCCCATTTGGCACAACCTATGTACAGTTTCGGTTTTGAATCTTTCAGATTTTCATTTAAAACTCTATCGGTTAAAGAAGTATCGCCCGGAAGCTCGAAATTTATACTTGCAAGTTGTTCGGGAGGAACGAATCCAAAGTCCATAGGTTGTGAAAAGTTTAGAATGTAAATAAACAAAAAACGTTTAACAATTATAGAAACCGACTAAAAAAGTCGATTACTTCAGAAACTAAAAATAAAATGGTTAATATTTATTTACCCAAGTGTAAACTGTTTTGGATTCTGAGACTTATTAACAAATGAGATAAAACTTAAAAAAACAAAACAAGGCTTTTAGGCTAAAATCGAATTCTTTCTTCAATGTTTCCGACAACTGGATCCTGAGTTGCAAGAAAGGAAAAAAGAGAATTTAATCTACTTTTCGAATCCGTATTTTGATTTAAAATACAATTCTTAGGTCAAGGAACTTCATAGATTTCGAAATATTATTAATGCTTTCAACAAGTTGAAGCCGAAACCTTAATAAACAAAAAAAGGGAACCAAAACTGGTTCCCTTCTTAAAATATTTCAATGTGACGCCTATTTTACAGCTTCAATTATTGCTTTGAAAGCTTCCGGTTCGTTCATCGCTAAATCAGCAAGTACCTTGCGATTTAAACCGATGTTTTTAGCAGTGAGTTTTCCCATTAATTGAGAATAGGAAATCCCATGGTGACGAGCACCGGCATTGATACGTTGAATCCATAAGGCTCTAAATTCTCTCTTTTTAGTTTTACGATCGCGGTAAGCATATTGTAAACCTTTTTCAACCGTGTTTTTAGCAACAGTGTAAACCTTGCTTCTTGAACCCCAATAGCCTTTGGCTAAATTTAAGATTCTTTTTCTTCTTCTTCTTGACGCTACTGCGTTAACCGAACGTGGCATGTTGTTTTTGTGTTTTGACCAAAGGCGATGCGTTTTTCAGCATACTTACTACCAGGGGCCGGGTTAATAATAATTACCGGTTACTTGCCTATTGCAAGCATTCTCTTTACGTTGCCAAGGTCGGCATCAGACACTAATGAACTGTGACCCAAGTTACGTTTACGCTTAGTGGACATCTTGGTTAAGATGTGGCTCATAAAAGCGTGCTGTCTTTTAACTTTACCTGTTCCGGTGAGCTTAAAGCGCTTTTTTGCACTGGAATTGGTTTTAACTTTTGGCATATTACTTTATTTACGAATTACGATTTTTAATTTACGATTTGCACATCTGCACATCAATACATTTGCACATCTAGCTTTATTTCTTTCCTGCCTTGGGCGCAACAGTTAAAAACATTCTCTTACCTTCCAACTTAGGTAATTGTTCTACTTTTCCAACATCTTCTAAAGCTTGAGCAAATTTTAAAAGAAGAATTTCGCCTTGTTCTTTATAAACAATTGCCCTTCCCTTAAAATGAACGTATGCTCTGACTTTTTCTCCGGCTTCTAAAAAGCTTATTGCATGTTTCAATTTAAACAAAAAGTCGTGCTCGTTAGTATTGGGCCCGAACCGGATTTCCTTAATTACCGTTTGCTTAGCATTTGATTTTATTTCTTTTAATTTCTTCTTTTGCTCGTAAATAAACTTGTTATAGTCAACAACTTTACAAACCGGCGGAACTGCGTTAGGCGAAATTTCAACAAGATCAAGTTCTTGTTGTTCAGCAATTGCCCTGGCTTCGGCCAGTGGGAAAACCCCCTGTTCTACATTATCTCCAACAAGTCTAACCTCAGCAGCTCTGATATACTCATTAATATTATGTTCCGCTTCCTTCTTTTTAAAAGGAGGTCTCGGCCCGCGTGGGCCTTTATTAAAACCGGGTCTTCCTAATGCCAAATTTGAGTTTTATTAAACAGTTATTTCTTTAGTTAGTTGATCTTTAAATTTCTCCAACTCCATGCTGCCCAAATCACCTTGTCCGTGCTTCCTTACCGAAACAAGATTTTCACTCATCTCCTTTTCGCCAATGATTAACATGTAAGGTATTTTCCTGATTTCGGCATCTCTGATCTTTCTGCCGATCTTCTCATCTCTAAAGTCAATCAAGCCGCGAATATCGGAATTATTCAATGATTCTAAAACTTTTTTTGCATAATCTTCGAATTTTTCGGATATAGGTAAAATGATAAATTGCTCCGGGGAAAGCCATAAGGGGAAGTTTCCGGCACAATGCTCGATAAGTACGGCAACAAATCTTTCGAGCGATCCAAAAGGCGCTCTGTGTATCATCACAGGTCGATGTTTTGCATTATCACTTCCGGTGTATTCCAACTCAAAACGATCAGGCAAATTGTAGTCAACCTGGATAGTCCCCAACTGCCATTTTCTTCCTAAAGCATCTTTAACCATGAAGTCGAGCTTAGGTCCGTAAAATGCGGCTTCTCCCAATTCAACTACTGTAGATAAGCCCTTTTCTTCCGCAGCTTCTATAATTGCACTTTCTGCCAAAGCCCAATTCTCATCCGTCCCGATGTATTTTGCCTTATTTTCGGGATCACGTAAAGAAACTTGGGCTGTATAATTTTCAAAGCCCAATGCTTTAAATACATACAAAACCAAGTCAATTACTTTTTTAAATTCTTCTTTTACTTGATCCGGACGACAAAATAAGTGTGCATCGTCTTGAGTGAACCCGCGAACACGAGTTAATCCGTGAAGCTCTCCGCTTTGCTCGTAACGATAAACCGTACCGAATTCAGCAAAGCGAACTGGCAGATCTTTATACGATCGGGGTTTTGCTTTATAAATTTCGCAATGATGAGGGCAATTCATCGGCTTTAAAAAGAACTCCTCTCCTTCTTGGGGAGTTTTTATTGGTTGAAAAGAATCTGCCCCATATTTTTCATAGTGGCCTGAAGTGATGTACAGATTCTTATGGCCGATATGTGGTGTAATTACTTGTTCGTAACCGGCTTTTACTTGCGCTCTTTGAAGAAAGTTTACCAAACGTTCGCGTAAAGCTGCACCTTTAGGTAACCATAAAGGCAATCCGGCTCCTACCTTTTCTGAAAAGGTAAAAAGCTCTAATTCTTTTCCTAATTTACGATGATCACGCTTTTTTGCTTCTTCGATAACATGCAAATACTCTGTTAATTCACCCTGCTTAGGAAAAGTAACGGCGTAGATTCGAGTAAGCTGTTTCCGGCTTTCATCGCCGCGCCAATAGGCGCCGGCTACATTCATCAACTTTACAGCTTTAATGAAACCTGTGTTCGGGATATGAGGACCGCGGCATAAATCGGTAAACTTCCCTTGGGTATAAAAAGTTATGGAGTCATCCTGTAAATCTTTAATCAGATCAAGCTTATACTCATCGCCCTTTTCTATAAAATACTCTATTGCGTTTTCTTTAGATACGGATTTTCGAACAAATTCAGACTTTGCTTTTGCAAGTTCAGTAATCTTATCTTCGATTATTTTAAAGTTATCAGAAGAAAATTCCCGATCTCCAAAATCAACATCATAATAAAATCCGGTTTCTATTGCCGGTCCGATTCCAAATTTGGTTCCGGGATATAAGGCTTCTAAAGCCTCCGCCATTAAATGAGCTGAAGAGTGCCAGAACGTTGATTTCCCGTCTTTATCGTTCCAGGTCAGCAACTTTATTGTCGAATCTTCTTCAATCGGGCGACCGGCGTCCCAAACTTGTCCGTTAACTTCGGCTGCTAAAACGTTTCGTGCTAATCCTTCGGAAATTGAAAGAGCAATTTGATGGGAGGTTGTTCCTTTTTCGAATTGACGAACGGAACCGTCGGGAAGAGTTATATTAATCATTTACAAACATGATTTTTATTGAGTGGACAAAAATAGGATTATTTGAAGGATAAGAAAGATTCACCTGAACTATACATTTCCCCAACCATGGGTTAGCACATCGGCTAAGTGCATAGTTTTTATGTTTATCTCGTTTTTATCAATATATCCCTGCAAGTGTAAAAGGCAGGATGCATCAGTAGAAATAATGTATTCAGCTTCCATTTCGAGCGCATAATCAATCTTTTGTTGTGCCATTGCGCTCGAAATTCCGTCGAACTTTACAGCGAAAGTTCCCCCAAATCCGCAACACGTGTCGGTATCTTTCATCTCTACCAAATCTAATCCGTGCACTTTTGAAAGAAGTTGTCGAGGCTCGCTTTTGATTTTACATTCTCTAAGGCCGGAGCATGAATCGTGATAAACTGCTCTGGCTTCTAATTCTGCTCCAAAATAATCTTTACCTAAAACGTTTACCAAAAAGTCCGAAAGCTCAAAAATATTGCTTTGAATCGCTCTGCATTTATTATGCACTGCCGTATTAGTGAATAAATCGTTATAGTAATTTTTCACCATGCCGGTACACGAAGCTGAGGGAGAAACAATATAACCGGAATCGGAGAAATCTTTCAAAAACTTACTTCCCACTTTCTTCGCCTCATCCCAAAATCCGGCATTAAAAGCGGGTTGACCGCAACACGTTTGTTCAGGATTGTACTGAACCTTGCAGCCGGCTTTTTCTAAAACGCGGATAGTATTATGCGCCGTTTCAGGGAAAAGCTGATCGATAAAGCACGGAATAAACAGTTCTACGTTCATAGTCGGGGCTGCAAAGGTAAGAGTTTAGAGGTAAAGGGAAAAAGTGATTTTGAATTGTTGTTATTCGGTAGGTTGTGAGATTGCTTCGTCATCCCTCCTCGCAAAGACGAACCAACAACATCATTGCGAAGCGGAAGAGAGAGTGTGCGTGGAGCTCAAGCAATCCCAATAATAGAATAAAAAGATTTTCTAGTTTCTCTCCTTATCCAAAACCTCAAAAGCCTGAACCAAACGGTTCCCCTCTTCGTCTACAAGGGTAAGAGAATATTTCCCCGCAGGCGGACTTAAAGACAGTTTATGAACACCTTCTGTTGTCGCGATATAACGTTCGTTTAAATGCCAAAACACTTTTGCTTGCGGATTACGATGCGTTGCGTGAAAAATGGCTTTACCGCGTTTACCGTCAATCTCCACAGGAATATAAACCTGCCCGTAATTTCTCGGATAAATTAATTCTAATGTCCGAAAGCTTTCCTCATCGTTGCAACTTGGCAAAAAGGAAGGTACAGGAAGATATTCGCGATGCCGGCTTTTATAATAGTACTCCATGGCAGGCGGCAAAATAAACCAAGACTTATGAACCATTAATCCCGGATTCAGGCATTTAGAAGTAACGCGATAAGTGCCCGTAGGGTCTAAATGTAAAATCTCGTGATACGGACAACCCTTTGTTTTTACACCCGCTGTCGGAACCAATACTTTCTTTTTATCCGGACAATTAATATCGGCCCTATAACCGCTTTGCTTACAAATTTCAACCTGAACTAGTTTGTCGTCGGGAGCCTTAAAAGGCGGTGCTTGAGCTAAAAGCTCAAATATGTCGAATAGAACCGGAGCGGCAGTTTCAATCCCGGTTAGTCCCGGCCGGCCTTCTCCGTCTGCATTTCCTATCCAAACACAAACCAAATTCTTGGTATTTAACCCGATTGCCCAACCATCACGAAAGCCGAAGCTCGTTCCGGTTTTCCAAGCGATTTTTTGCGATGAAGAGAATTGTTCCCAAAGCATTTCTTCGCCGGGGCGCATAACTTCTTGCATAGCCTTAAAAGTAAAATAAACCGAAGCATGATCTATTGGATAAGACTTCTCTATCACACGATTTTTTTCTTCCGTTTTTACATAAACCGGCATATGATAATCACTGACATTGTACTTGCCGGAATTACCGGTTACATGATTTAACGACCGAGCCAAACTCGCATAAATTCCGCTTAATTCCCACATCGACACTTCGCAACCGCCTAAGATCAGTGATAAACCGTAAAAATCAGCAGGCCTACTAAGCGAAGTGATACCGAGCTTCTTCAACTGTTCATAAAATCGTTGATATTTATATTGCTGAAGCATTTTTACAGCCGGAATGTTTAGAGATCTGCTTAAAGCTCGTGATGCCGGAATTGCACCGTCGTAACCTAAATCAAAATTTTGGGGAGTGTATCCTGCTATTTGAGTTGGAATATCAGGGATTAACGTGTTCGGAAGAATTAGCCCGTCGGCCAGCAAACTCGCATACAAAAGCGGCTTTAACGTGCTTCCCGGACTGCGAAACGCCGGAATCATATCTACATCACTTTCCATTTCAGGATCGCGTTCTCTTATATTTCCCACATATGAAAGCACTTTTCCTGTTTCAATATCGAGCACCAAAGCAGCAGCGTTGTTAATTCCGTTTGATTTAAATGTTTGATGAAAACCTTGGAGAATTCGGCTTACATTCATTTGCAAATCCGCTTTTATAGTAGTTCTGATTCTTGTAGTTTTTTGTCCTAAACTTTTGTAATCCTTTTTAAAACGTGTTAGTAAATGCGGTGCATATTCCGGCAAGGATAAAGGCTTTTGGGGAATACGTTCGAGTTTAGCAAGCTCTGCAGTGGTCAAATCAATTGTTTTCTCCCGGTAAAGTTTGTCAAGCAAATGGTTTCGCTTTCTGATCAAGGATTCTCTGTTCCTGCCAGGATGAACAAGCGAAGGAGAATTGGGCAAGACTGCTAAAGTTGCTGTCTCGGCCCAAGAAAGTTTATCTGCACCCCTACCGAAATACCGCCAAGCTGCAGCTTCCAGTCCAACAACATTCGTCCCGAAAGGTGCATTAGAGGCGTATAAGTTAAGAATTTGATTTTTGGAATAAGACAACTCAAGTCGGACAGCGAGCAACGCTTCCTTCAATTTATTCCATAACGTACGCGGCTTTTTTCTGCTTAAGCGGATAACTTGCATGGTTAAAGTACTGCCCCCGCTTACTACTTTTTTTGATTCAATATTTTGCCGGATTGCCCTCGCCAAAGCTACCGGATCGACTCCTGGATGATAAAAAAAACGGCTGTCTTCGAAAGCGGTAATGCATTTTACAAATTTGTCCGGCACTGTGTCCGCTGCCGGAAAGCGCCATTGTCCGTCTTTTGCTATGGATGCGCTTAACAGCTCTCCGTTTTCATCTTCGATAACAAAAGATGTAGGCGATAAAAAAAGAGGGGACGGCAGGCTGAAATAAAAGAGGATTAGAAGGAAAAGGAATAAGAAGCCCCACCAAAATCCTCCCCGCCGGTTGGCGGGAGGACTTTGGGATATTTCTAAAGCACTATTTTTGGCTTTCAAACTTCGTCAGGGTTACTTTACCTTAAACCTGACCTTCTACCTCTTAACCACCTCAACCCATTTCCCCGCTTCATTCGCTTGAATAGTATTATCATACATAGCAGTACAGTTGATGTTCGGTAAATAATATCTGCCGATATAAGAAGCATTAAGTAACACTTGATAAGTAAGCGTTTCGGTTTCGCGAATATTGAAATAGGTAAGAACCCGATCATCCCGAATATCCCGATAGGTATATGGCGAAAGTTTAATCGCGGCATCATTGTCACTCAGTCGAGTATTGATAATTTCCCATCCGGAAGGGAAGATTTGAGTTAGCGCCATTTGTTCGTAAAATCCTCGTAATCCGGGATTTTTAATTTTTACTTCGGCTATAAAGTCTGTCCCTTGACTTAATTGAGCGGGATTGAGCGCTTTTCCGGCAAGTGTTTTATACGACACGCTTAATTGTAAAACGTCGGGATCATTGGTAAACGCTGGATTTTGCCCTGCAGGAGCTTGTCCCTGAATAGTGGTTGTGATAAATAATTTATTCGTCCCTTGATTAGTATATAATATAGTTAACGCTCCTCGATTTAGGTTGCCGGGAATCCGGGAAAGCACGGCCGTCGTCGACACTGCTTTTTTAACGTTGTTCATCGAGTAACTGAAGTTAAGTTTCGCAGTTCCCTTATTCTCACCTAAATATTTTGAAATCGCAATAAGCGCGTAAGCAGTTGTCTGGGTGCTGTACCACTCATCTTTTGCGAGTTGGGCCGCTACAGAATATAGTAATTTAGAAGCTTTGGCTTTATCTCCAATGTCAACCAAAGTCTCTAAAATCATGGCTCTATCCCTTAAGTCAGACCCGAAAGTACCGCCTAATTGCCGGTACGGCTTCACCTCGTAATTTAGATTTCGAATCATCGAACTCGCTATTTCCGACTGCCCTACTAATTTATATGCCGCCGCTAAACGCCATTTCGCTTCTTTCGATAGGTATTTGAACTCGCGAAGACGGTTCATTGCGCCTATTTCCGGCGACTTAGCCAAGGCCAATAAATACAAGCGATAAGCTTGCGATAAATCTCCACCGGAGAAATTCTCCGAATTAGGAACCCAATTGTTTGCCTTATCTTTCTGGAACCTTTTCCACTGTTCTATAAATCCTAGCGGGATAGAATAGCCTTTTGCACTTGCCGTTAAAATAAAATGACCGGCATAGTTGGTTCCCCAGTCATCCCCTTCCGGATAGCCGGGCCAATAACTCAAACCTCCGCCGGGAGCTTGAAAACCCCTTAACCGGTTAATTGCAGCTTTGATATTTCGGTCGGTCGCAGCTTTCTGTTGATCGCTTAAGTCTGTAAGTTGATTTAAAAACAATTGAGGAAATGCCGAAGAAGTAATTTGTTCGACACAGCCGTGCGGGTATTGAATCAGATAATTTAATCTTTTGGTGAGATTAACGGGTGGAATAGACGAAACTTCGATTACTGCAGAATTTGTGCCGCTAGAGCCTATAGGTGCTACTGAACTTGTCCATGATTTTCCTGCACTTAGTTCCGTTCCTGTTACGGAGGTTATGTACGGGTTCGGATTTCTGATGTCGAGCCGGATATTATAAACAGCCTTCTCCGTTCCGCTTGATGCGATAATGGAAATTTTAGAAAGCCCTGTTGCGTCTTTAATCTTCAAGTCGGCGAAAACTGTTTTCTCGCCCTGCGCTGTAAATGTTAGATTCTGATTTCCGTTGCTTAGTTCTATCAGCTTATCCGTTTGAATCTTTAGGGAAACATTTCTAACCTTACTATCGAGTGCGAATACTGTTATCGGGAGTTTGAACGTCTCGCCCGGGCCGGCAACTCGCGGAATTGTTGCCAGTAACATTAAAGGTTTCTTCACCTCAACGGTTTTTTCCGCAAAACCGTAAGCGCCTTCTTGGCCGCCAATTACCATAGCTCTAACGGAACCAATATAAGGGGGAAGTTTGAACTTATGGGTTTTATGTTCGCCTTTGGCTATAGAAAACGGACCGAGAAATTTTACCACCGGTTTAAACCTGTTTGATTTTGCCGGATTAATATTACGGTTAATACCTGCATCGCCGCCAATGCTTAAAATACGCTCTAAATCACCGCCCCATGCTCCTATTACGTGATCGAAAAGGTCCCAAGTCTTAACACCCAAGGCTTCTCGAGCATAAAAACTTGTATGCGGATCAGGCGTTTTAAATCGAGTAAGATCAAGTAAACCTTCATCAACTATTGCAATCGTGTAAGTCATTGCTTTACCCGAACTTTCCGAGACTGTTATTTGAGATTCCGTTTCCGGTTTCAACACTTCCGGCATGTTTATCACCGGTTTTAATATAGTTTCCGGATCCTCAACGTCAAGCGGAATAACGCCGTACATCCGGATCGGTAAATCGTTCTTGGTTTGAGCATGCGGCTGAAGCAAGGTGACGTTGATATAAACGTTGGGCGACATTTCCTTATCGGCTTCGAACCTGAATTTAGTTTGGCCGGCTCCGGTTTTTATCCAAAACGTTTTTAAAATTTTACTTCCGGTTTCAATGTTTACTAAACCCCTGCCGCCCTTGCTGCTCGGTATAGTTAGTGTCACTTCTTCGCCAACCCTAACTTTTTCTTTATTTGCTGTAAACGAAAGCATCGAGGCTTCAGTCGGACTGTTTTGTTGTTCGCGTTGCGCCCAACCCGGCCAGTCGATATAAACGGTCTGACCCGTTGTATGTCCGTTTTCTAAATCCTTTACCCGTATTAAATACCTTCCCCATTCTGGATAATTGATCCTTAGATTCCATTTGCCGGAACCGTTGTTTAAGGTTACGATCTCTTTGCGAATAAGCTGATTGTATTTATCCTGCGTGAAATTACTCAAGTTTTCCTGCTCGCTGTCCCACCACCAACGCCATTGAATTTTGTATAATTCTACTCGAACTTTTTGCCGGCCTTTAAGCAGTTCGCCATTTGTGTTTACGTTTACAATACTTACTGCATGGTTTCGATCGGTAAGCAACATCCCGGAAAGCTTATTGCCTTCCGGTAATTTAATTCCGACATAGGCCGGGAATACATGATAAGGAACCTGAAAATTATCAATACTGAAATTACCGGCCGGTTCAAAGACTTTGGTTGTGAAGTTTGCTTGTAAAACTCCCGGAGCAATTCCTGAAGCGTCGATATCGGCATTGACAGGAGCCGTTCCCGATTCGTTTAAATTTCCGTTAAACAATACTTGATTTTCGGCTTCAAAACTTCCGGTAGGGTCATCAAAAAAATAATCGGGAAATTCTTTGAACTTAGTGTTTCCGGAAAAAATGGTGGCAGTAATACTTGCATTCATATTTTGGGCAGCCGCTCCGAAAAGCCATTTTGCGGATAAGGTTCCTGTAGATGAAAGCCCTTTTACCAGTTCTTTTTCCCCGTTAAAATCTAAGTTTATCTTCAACCTATTCGGCATAATTGTTTCTATTTTCAGCGACTTTTGAAACATCGCCCCGCCTGCACGAACTTTGACTGTCCAATTCCCGGTAGGCGAACCCCCACCCGTAGCGGTTTTAAAAGCGTAGAAGCCGTTTGAAGACTTGGTTTCCGTAAGCTTTTTATAAAGTTGATTTTGAGGATTAAAAAATTCAAAAGAAACCGGATGTCCTTCCGGAAGCTTATTTGCTTTGTCATCTAAAATAAAACTGACAAAAATTGAATCGCCGGGCCGCCAAACTCCCCTTTCTCCGTAGATGAAACCTTTAATTCCGCTTTGCACAACATCGCCGTTAATATTAAAACGACTCAGCGGCAAAGACGAGCCGTCGTCCAACTTTAAATAGCCGCGTTGTTCGCCTTTTTTCGCAAGTAGTAAGAAAGGTTTTCTTTTCAAATCAACGGTTATTAACCCGTCTGAGCCGGTTGTTAGCGTTTGCAGCACCTGCTGCTGATAATCCAACAGCTTAATTTCTACTCCGCTAATTGGCTCTGTTGTTAATATATCTGTTGCGGCGATCATAATATTTCCGGCTTCGCCTCTTTTCGCTATCAAACCGATGTTCGAGGCTAGTACATTTCTAGAGGCCCAGCGCTCGCCGGTATAATACGAATCGCTGCAGGGGTCGTCTTTCTCATCCCATTTGTAGTCTATTGGATAAGAACCGTTATACCTTTCCCAAAAATCATCGTCCTCGTCTATTTTCTCCGAATAATATTCTTCTCCTTCATAGTCGTCACTTCCGGAACTCCTTGAAGTTGTCAGGCTTCCGGTTTGGCAATTATAAATAGAATACGATTTTCTGAAGCCTATGGTAATGCGATAAATTGCTCCCGGTTCAGCCCGTAAAAGCTTGTCCATATCGAGCGAAAATCTGTTCTTCTTTCTTAGATTAACACTTTTATCATCGAGCCTGATCGTTTTTTGAACTACCGGTTTTGCTACTCGTCGCAAATCTTGATTGCCGTCTGTGCCATTAGTTTGAAGGTATTGCGGAATATTACTTTCGTAAATTTTAACAATAGTGACATCGACGGCCGAGAGATTAACAGCCTCGAACGGAAAAGTAAGTTTGCCCGAGCCGGGCAGAATAATTCCTTTGCCGGGAATAGTAACAAGCGGGCGACGATCTTCGAAAACGACGTTTGCTGAAACGCTCGAAGCCAGCTTATCGTTGTTTATATTTTCGATTCCTTCGTTAACGGCAATGCTGTAACTTCCCTCTAATCTTTCAGGCGCATATATTTTAACTTTACTCCCTTCGATTGTATATTTTAAATCTCCCTGCGTGCTTATCCCGATTAAACCTGTCAAGTCTTGAGCTACTGCAACCGGTTCAGAAAATCGAACGAGAACGTACTGTTCCGGGTCTTGAATTGCTTTTACATCCAGCACTTTAAATTCTCCGATTTTTGGAATTAAAACCGCCTTTTCACCTTCTATTTTTGAAGCAATCGGTTCGCCGTTCCATGTAATATTTAAAGTACGAGTCTCTTTTCTTTTCGAGATACTGTCAATAGTAAAGCGGGAAGTATTGTTCCGGCTGTCGTGATTCCATGTTATTTTCGGATTTTTGCCGGAAAGCTCAGCTTTTATCAGTTTTTCAATTTTCTCAGGCTTTTCTACGTCAGAAAGATTAACGATGCCGGTTACCTTCATGAGGTTAAGCGATGACCTTGTTTGAGATTCAAGTCCTTCTATTTAGACTTTAAATGCCGATTCAATTATTTGAAAATTAAAAGGAAACTTTTCCAACTCTTTCGGCACTTCTATTAACTTTCTCATGTTCAACTCTCCGGAATAGCCTTTTCCTGGTTTTAAATCCTCTTCGGGCTTGAACTCCAATGTTCTCGAGTCCAGCCAATAAGCTTTTCCTTTTATTGCGGGACTGAAATCAAACACGTTTTCTTCCGCCGAACGACTGTGAATAATCGGGATATCGCTTGCGAACCGAATTCTGACTGTGCCTTGTTTGGAAATCGTTCCGGAAGTGTAAGAGTCTATATACTTCGCAAATGGGTTATTATTTACACTGAGATTAGCAGGTTTAAAAAGCCAATAGCCGAGAGCTAGAGCACCGCCTAAAACCAATACAGAAGATAAAACAAGAAGTCTGTTTTTTTTAAAAAGAGAGCCGGGGGACATATTCAGGGGTTATAATTCGACTCCAAAATAAGAAAAAGAAATAAAATATACCGGTTATGGGTGTTGCCGATGAGCGTCTCGCGACCGGATAAAATAAGTTTCGAAATTTTATTTAAAATAATTGTAACCTTTAAAGATAAGAGGCGTACAGGATTTGAATAAGGAGTGTTAGATGAAAAGCAATTCTAAACGTAGGGAATTTGACAGTAACGGATCAGGCAAGGAGTGCGACTTGGTAAAACTTCAAGAAATTGAAGATCTTAAAGCACGTTTAGACGATGCTGCCAAAAGACAGCTAACCGAGAAAGAAAAGTTCGATAATATATTTTTCCGCCAAGGCCGCACTTTAGAAGAACAAAACAGCAACCTTAAGCTTAACCAACTCATACTTACAATAATCTTTATTTTTATAGCTTTTTTAGCTGTTTACAGTTGCGTTCAGCTTTTTGTTTAATATCTATCCTGATTTTTTATTACTAATTTCAGGCCAAATTAAATTCATTCTTTCTTCGAATATCACTGTAGAATTTTGTTTATTTGCAAACCTTGACTCCGTAGCTCAG
Organism: Sphingobacteriaceae bacterium; assembly: GCA_043763625.1. Taxonomy (GTDB): domain Bacteria; phylum Bacteroidota; class Bacteroidia; order Sphingobacteriales; family Sphingobacteriaceae; genus Rubrolithibacter. Next base: position 33,721 of record JAYULL010000120.1, read on the forward strand.
TTGGTAGAGCAACAGACTCTTAATCTGTGGGTCCTGAGTTCGAGCCTCAGCGGGGTCACAATCTAAAAATTTGCTGACTTATATTAAGGTAATTGATTACCGGAATTAGTATCGTTTATGTACCCAACCGGTTTAATTTAATCCCGAAAACATCTCTCAGAGCTTTTTTTGCTGCATGATAACCGCACATGCCGTGAACTCCGCCGCCCGGGGGTGTGGACGACGAGCAGATATATATTCCTTTTGCAGAAGTTTTGTATGGAGAAAGACGTAGAACGGGACGTGTGAAAAGTTGGCCTATGTCAATAACACCGCCGTTTATGTCCCCATCGATGTAGTTAGGGTTGTACTCTTCCATCTGTTTGGTATTAAAAACGTGCCGTCCTAAAATTCTTTCGCGAAAGCCCGGTGCAAACCGTTCCACCTGCTTTTCAATAATCGCGGTCATATCAGTTGTGGAACCTTTAGGTACGTGGCAATATGCCCAAGCAGTATGTTTAGCTTCCGGTGCTCTAGACTTATCAAACAAACTCTGCTGAGCAAGAAGGACAAAGGGCTTTTCGGAGTGCCTGTTGTGCCAGCTGTCATATTCGCTTCGGCAAATTTCCTCGAAAGTATTTCCGAGATGAACGGTTCCGGCAAGGCGGCACTCGTGAGCGGAGAAAGGAATGGCATCACCAAGCGCCCAATCAATTTTGAATACCCCTGCGCCGTAACGATATCGCTCCAGCTGCCACTTATAAAACGATGAAAATCTATGCCCTGCAATTTGCAATAACTGCCGGGGGGTAACATCAAACAGAACAGCTTTGGTTTTCGGCAGTTGATTGATCGACCTTACGTAAAAATCTGTTTCAATTTTTCCGCCAAGTGAAAGAAAATAAGAAGTTAAAGCATTTGCAATTTCTTTTGACCCTCCTACCGGGACAGGCCAGCCCCTTAAATGCCCAAGTGCCAAAAGCACCAATCCGACCCCAGAAGTTGTAAGATTTGTTAAAGGTTGAATAGCGTGTGCAGCCATGCCGGCCCATAATCCTTTTGCTTTTTCTGTCTTAAACCGCCGGGAAAGAGCAGCGGCAGAAGAAAGTGCGTTTAAACCGAAACTTGCGAGTGCAAAAGGGCTTTTAGGAAAAGTTAAAGGCCCTAAAATTTCGGGGGACAATTTAGGCCAGTTCGCAATTATTGGTTCCATTAGGGAGCGATAAGTTTCCGCATCGCCCCCCAGCAAAGAGGCAGTATCAGAAGCGGAGCCTTTCAAAACTGCGGCCGTTCCGTTATCGAAGGGGTGGGCAGCCGCTATGCCGGGATATACGAATTTTAAGCCATGATCCGATAAGGGGAGCCTGTTAAAAAAAGGAGAATCAGCTGCTAAGGGGTGAATTGCTGAACATATATCATGCAAAAACCCGGGAAGAGTTAGCTCGGCCGAACGTAATCCGCCTCCTATTTCCTTCTTCCCTTCAATTACCAATACCGACAGGCCCTGTTGCTGCAGAGTGATAGCAGCAGCCAAGCCGTTAGGACCTGAACCTACAATTACTGCATCGAAATCCGGTTTACTCATTTTGTTTAGTAATAGAGTTAATATAAAAGTTGCGGCCGAGTAATAAAAATGTTTGCCGTTAACGCCAAGTTCTTAGTGCGTTCACCATCCTTAATTTGCCTTCCCGGACCATCTTCTCTGACAAATATAAGGGTAAGACCTTTGCAAAACCGCGAAGTAGAAATAATCTCAATTTTTAGCGATTTTATTTTCTCTATTTTGCTTTTTCGTGAAAAATCGTCAGAAATATTATGAAACAGTTTCTTTTGGACTATTTCCCTTTTAATTTTCTTTTTGGACTAGTTTAGACGCGATTATGCCCTGCGATCGATATAAATTAAAGGCAGTGGCTTCCATCAGATTCCGGATATGCATTTTTTCTTCTTAAAAGTTCAGTTCCGTCGGCGCCAAAAGTTACAGGGCCGACAATAGTCAGATCAGCCGTATCAGCACTAATTAATACCTCTTCATTATAAACCGTATCAAGAAGTTTAATGATTCCACCCTGTTTTGCTCGTTCTATTGTGGAGTCTATCGGCTCACCGGGTAAAGCATATCCCTCCCGCCTACAATAAATAAACCTGATTTCACAATATCCTTTGCAATCCAAGGATCTTTACAGATCCCTTTCAATTTCAGCGTATCAGCACCACATCGGACTTGGGAACTTTGAGGATATAATTTCTCATGGTGCAAATATGGATGAACAACTATCATTTAAGAATACTCACGCTAAGGGCCTGGAAGCTGCCTTATTTAACCGGCTTGCCTTTTGCCTCTAGGTTTTTATGATTCATACAGGTGCAATAGTAGAAAGAGCAGTAAGGAGAAGCGGAATTAGTTTAGCAGAATTAGCTCGCAAAATAGACGTAAACAGAAGAACGCTTTATAATTGGTTCTCCGTAGAAACCTTACGTCCGCATTCAGTTCATCTCATTGGCACTGTAATCTGTTACGATTTCTCTAAGGATCTTCCTGAGTTATTCAATAATTTTGCTCCTTATAAGCTATCATCAAACCTTACGCAAGACACATCTGAGGATTTAAATCAGATCGCTGATTATAAAGAAAGATACTTACTCCTACTGGAAAAGTATAATGATTTACTGTTTAAAGGGATTCCAAAAGAAGAAAACGCATTCGCAGCTTGAGCTATTAAATTATCAATAGCTAAACTCGTCTTCAATTCAACGCTTTTTCTGAGAAGGAACTACGGAACAACCTAATTTAATAGTGTGTTACAGCATCATAAAAAGCTTTATGGTCTTCTTAAGGTCCGTATTGGCAATACCCATTCTTGCTGACTGCAAATAGAACATTGTTTAGGGTTGTTCACTTCTTCAACATTACCACAATAAGCACAAGCATGTAAACCGGGAAGATTTATTTCTACAGATTTCTTGTGATACAAATCCGGATATAACGGTAAACCCGCCTTAACCTCTTGATCTTCGTAGTACAACAAACTTACATTTCCTGATGTTTCTAATATCGCATTCCTAACCTGACCTAAATGCTCTATATTATTTTGTCTTAGTTCTGCAAAAAACTCTTCTTGGGACAGATCCTCTTTGTTGAAGTCCTCGATGGCGAATTTGCCTTCTCGAATCAAGTACTGAGGCGTCCCTTCAATTAAGCGCTCAAAGCCTGCATATTTTCCACTAAGCCAAGTGACTATGCGGTAAAGGCCTACAATCACGATGAAGACAATAAGCGCAGGTATTATACCTACATCTTTATAAAACATAGGATCACCTGCTGCTGAACCTAAACCAATAATAATTACTAATTCAAAGATAGACAGCTGCTTGATTCCTCTTTTGCCTGAGGCCTTAAGGGCTATTAAAATAAAGCAAAACATAATAAACGAGCGTAGCAGCACCTCAATTAAAAAATTCCAAGGTTCTTCTCCAAGAAGGATGTGTTTAAAGTCAGGTAGCTCCATATACCGAAAGTAGCAATTTTAATATATGTAGTTGTACAAGTTGTCGGTTGGCAAACTGTAAAAATCTTTATATACGCTAACACCATTAATTAACAGCTTCAATCCAAGAAGAAATAGACCCGTTAAATGATTGCCTAACTCGTTCTAAAACTATATATTTATAATAGGTATTAAATTAATTAACCAACACACTTTATAACCAAGAAAAGAAAAAACACGGCAAAACGCAGTTTAAAAGCATAAAAAAAGCCCAATCGAAATGACCGGGCTTTCTTAGTTGGGTGCGCCCACCTGTGTGCTTCTCGAACCGATTTAGGGAAGATTTGAAGAAATTAGCCTGTTTGTTAGATAGCAACGAAGGCGAAAAAAAAAATTGGAATGTATAAAAGGGGTTCGTGCCTGTAAGCTTCATTTCGTAAAAACGAAGGTAACGAGGTGGGGAATTAAGATCAGCGGGGTGTCGAAATATGCATTCTCCTTCCATAAGGATCGTCATTCCTTTATTGTTTTCCATCTAATGATTTGAAAATCGTTCTGTATTCTCGAAAAGGTTGGGCGGCAAACTATTTTGGTAAATACCGACAGCCTGATTAATGGTGAGTCTTTCCCTTTCAACACGAACGTTCAATAAGATTGGGTCTGCTCTGTGGATTTTTTATTCTTCGGCAAACCCTCATAATTATGGAGTCTATCATTTTCGTAAAGAAGTCGAAATATGTTTAGGCACCAATTTTAGTCTATGTTTCAGAATACAATCGTTATGAGCTGTTTTGAACGGAGCTCGAGTTTGTTCGGGCCCTGCATGAGGGGATAGAGAACACTGGCGATATGAGACAATTGATCTTTTCGCCTTAGTTGAAGAAAGGATATAATTTGCTGACTGCGGTAGTTTGGAATGAGGGTGAAAACAAAGCGTGGGCACAAGTTTCGTACAAAACCGATTTTTTACTGTAGAGAAATTCCCAAAATTAAGCTATAGCAAAGTCGGATGAACCAGCGAAGGTAATCGAGAATTGCGCCTACTCCCCTATTCTATCTCTCATATCACCGGTCCTCAAGATCATGTTTTTGCTCAACGCTATCCTCTGGGATGGCAACATGAAGGTTTTGATCATGAGCAATGGGAACATGCAATCACAATTGAACAAACGGTGCCGTTAGCGGTAAAGGCAACTGAATAGCGCAGTTTGATTCCAGGAAATTTGCCTTTCTAGAGTAAACGAAAAAGAGATTTCAATAATACGAAAATTTATCGGGGCCTGAGGACCTAAATTTTATAATCGGAAAGGAGGTCTTTAAGTTCAACCATGGGATGATGTTACTATTCTTTTTGTACAAAAAAGTTTAACTACTACCTATCTGGAACTAATAGTCTCGGGTGGAAAGGGTGTATAAGTACTATAACTTTACAGAAGATATAGTCGACAATAAAGGTCAGAAGTGGTATCGCACCTTTTGCTATGTAAAATTAAAAATCGAAAATCATTAGGAAAAACACACTGTAGATGATTTCTATTCTACGTTCACCACTTACTCTTTCAAAGAAAACGCGTGTTCAAAAGTAGCAATCTCTCCTTAAAGGATATCTGGGATAAAGGGTGGCATACAACCCGCCTTTGTGCTTACTAAACTTATATGGATTGCCCATATTATGAACAACTGCTATACGTAGGTGATATTCATATCCAAGCATTGATCTACTTTTTTAGCTTCCGGAGACGACCGACTAATGCGAAATGCAATAGATCAATACAGTAATTCTTTTATTCCCGAAGGTATATCTCAAATTCGTTATCCTGAATCGCAATTTCAGGTTATTCCGCCCTCTTCATTATTTTGGGTAGATGCTTCATGATTATGGGTGGTATGGCTAATCCGGCCTTCATTAAACAATAATTACCGAAAGTGAGGCAGATTTATGTCCTTACTGCCCAATTAATAGTGCAGTATTGCTAATTTAAAAAGGAGATATATTTCTTTAGCATATTAAATAGTATGTAAACTAAATACTTAAATAAATGTTTACATTTATTTTATTTTTATATTTGAGAAACTAAATAATTAACTAAACCAAAACTTATGGTACTCTTTTTCAGTAAATTTAAGATTTACTATGCTTTACTATTGGCTCTATTAGTAACGTTTAGTATGGGAAACGGGGTTTATGCTCAAACTACCGCCGTTTCCGGGAAGGTAACCGAGACAAACGGTACCGGATTGCCCGGAGTTTCCGTTAAGGTGAAGGGAACTTTGACCAGCACGGCAACAGATGCAAACGGTAATTATACTCTTGCAGGCGTTAGTTCTAACGCTACCTTGGTCTTTACCTACATTGGCTATGCTACACGAGAAATTCCTTTTGACGGGAAAGGTGCAGTAGATGTAATCCTTTCGCAAAGTTCAAATTCATTAGATGAAGTTGTTGTTACAGGTTTCGGCCAAGCCAGAAGAAGAGGTGATATCACCGGATCAATCGGTAGAGTAAGCGCTGAACAAATTGAAAAAAGTACTTCTTTAACTCCTGAAATGGCGTTGCAAGGGCAAGTAGCCGGAGTTCAAGTGCAGTCTGCAGGCTCTGACCCGACAGCACGACCAACCGTACGTATTAGAGGTGTAAGTACATTTGGAGTTGCTGATCCACTATATGTTATTGACGGGGTGCCTATTGTTGAAGGCGGTGCCGGCGTAAATGTTGATGCAGTGAACGGAGGTACTCTTAGAGGTGAGGTTAATATTTATACATTAATTAACCCGAATGATATCGAATCAATGTCTGTTCTTAAAGATGCTGCTGCTACTGCCATTTATGGAGTAAGAGGTGCCAATGGTGTTATTCTTATTACAACTAAGAGAGGTAAAAAAGGCGGTGTTCGGATAGATTTTGATGTTAAGATGGGTTCGATGAAGATACCTAAAACCTATGACGTGTTAAGTACAAAACAATATGTTGACTTTTATACTAAGACTTATAACGCAAACCCTGAATTAGTTAACGGTGTACAGACATCAATGTACAACTTTAAATTTTTTGGACCCATTTATAATCCGGCAAGTCCACAGTATATAGGAAATAATCCAACAACAAATTGGGCTCATGAGGTGATGAATAAAAGTGCAGCTATTCGCGATTACAACTTAAGAGCAAGTGGCGGTACAGAGGCAATTTCATATAATTTTTCTG
>JAYULL010000121.1:0-2711 GCA_043763625.1 Sphingobacteriaceae bacterium
GTTTAAGATGTATTTTAAAATTTAAGTAAAGCAGGACTAAATTCTACAAGATTTATTTTTCGGATTGAACTAAGTCCAAGTTATCCGGCCTACTTACCGTAACCTGTCCGCACTCTTTACCAACTTCTCATCTTTACGTATTCCTTTAATAGCGAAAATAAGAAATAAAATAGCCAGCGAGGGCAGCAGAACGCCTATTCCGTAATTTTCCGGCTTCAAATTCAAACTGCCAACAAAATCCTTTGTAGTTTCAAGCAACCAAAATATGTATCCTAAAATCAGTATGATGGTTATATAACAGAGGCTAACTTGCCTTTTTCTGTCTTTGTACAAAAATATAATGACGAACGGCAACAGACCTAAGACTACTGCACCAATAGTTAATCCGGTAAAAGGTTTGGTTTGAACTACTTGTCCGTTTACACTTTCGTAGATGCCGGTTGCTTTAAACACTTTGGGAGCGCCGGTAACGTCAATAATTTGTAGATACGGAAATAACAATAAAGCAAATAGGGTAGCGGTTGCTAAAAATAACCAGACAGATTGAATACGTTGAAGCATGGTAAATTAGATTTTCAGGGCAAACTTAAATAAAATTTTCAAGGGCATAAGTTAAGGTATTGCCTATGATTTTCTAATCCTCGTTTTTGTATCCTCATAAGCAGCTAAAATTTCTTTTAGTTCCCGGTATTCCGATTTTCTCCTAATTTTCTCTGCCATTTTTGAGCGGGTACATTAAGTACCGAAGGAGCGGTAGGGGAAGTTTTTTTCCTCTATTTTTCTTATTTTTCCTTCCAATTAAATCCTTAATCCGATAGGATCTAACATTTAGCACATGGAAAAATTATGGGTGAGTATGCCCATCTTACGAAATATTATTGTAGGTGCAGCCCGTACGGCCGACGAAATGAAACAGATTTGCGCTCGGGGCAACCTTACAGTTTCCGACTTAGAAAATTCTGATCTGAAGCTGTCTTTGCAACAGAACTGTGCGCTGATGGATGCCGCACTTCAACTATCCGGCGATCGTGATTTAGGTCTTCATATCGGTGAACGCACCACGAGCAGTGTGCTGGGTGTTACCGGTTATCTAATGGAAAGCAGCAAGGATTTTTTAACGGCTTTACTGCCTTTGTTGGTGTTGTCACCAACAAACTGTTATCCGTTCCTGCCTTTGTTGGTGTTGTCACCAACAAACCGCTATCCGTTATAATGCGATACTAAATCAAACTCGTCGTATCCGGTTATATAAAACTTGGCTGATGAGTATCTGTAATCTTTTCTGCCTTTTGTGGTGTTGTCACCAACAAACCGCTATCCGTCATAATGCGATACTAAATCAAACTCGTCGTATCCGGTTATATAGAACTTGGCTGATGAGTATCTGTAATCTCCCGGAAATTCGGCCAACTTCCATTTCTCCTGAACGGGATTATTATGAATGTAATCGAGCTTTTGCATAAACACATGATCACTCCATAGATCAATGCTTAACGCATTCCGTTTCCAAAATTGATATTTTCTGTCGGTGGAATTAACAAGAAATTCGCTCAACAAGGGACTTGCAGCGTCTGTTAGTCTGAATTTAATCTGTTGCGACGTAAACTTAAGAAAGCGCATCTGCACGACATCCTTCTTGTAGCCGGCTTGTATTTGCCATATCAAGTGGATATGATTCGGCATGATAACGTAGCTATAGACGACAACACTACCTTCCTTCTTTAAAAATTGTAAGCTGTTAATGATAATATCTTTGAACTCATCTGCTTTCAATAAATGTTTCCATTCTAAGATGGTTGCCGTAAAGAATTGCGGATGGTAGTTATAGTTTATTGACACAAGGTGAACTTACAGAAAATGTAGGTTAATTAGTTAATGGTGATAACACCACCAAGGGCAATAAAATGTGGAATCAACAGAAATTATTTAGCGTGTTGGTGACAACACCAACAAGGGTGAGCTATGCAAATCGCTTTTTATCCGGATCCAGGAAGAAAATTGAGTAAGATGACGTATTAGCTTGTTGGTGACAACACCAACAAGGGCGAACATTCTAAAACTTAACTGTTACCAATATCGGAAAGTGGTCCGAAGGGTATTTTCCTTGGTACGTATCCGTTAAAATCCCCCATCTCAAAACCTTAAAGGGTTTGGATACAAACACGTGATCAATTACCTGGTCGCTTTGATACTCTTTCCTAAACCCGTTGAAGGAACCGCTGTTGCCATATTTAACCTCGGCAAGGTCAACGGCATCTTTCATAAATCCTGAACCGGTTAGGGTTTGATACCATTCGCTGTTTCTGCCTCCGTTATTTTCAACTCGTTTTTCAAATACAAATTCATGTAACATTTCGCTAAAACATTTATCTTAGATTTAAATTTGGTATAATGGAAGCTGTACTTGAAATGTTATTCTATTCTTTTTATGGCGGACGTTTGCATAAAAAGAACCCGTCTGTCAAACCCTATTACTATGCCTTTGTAGTAGCCTTTACATTGGCCGTTGTTTGGATTGCTATCGGGGATAAGGTTATTTAGAGAGCTAAAAGTAGGGTTGAGGATAGAAAACTTAACAATAAACCGACCTGAATTTCCAATTACAAAGGGTAAAGGAAAATACTTCCGGTCAGAACCCATCCCTTAAAGCTTAACCGTTACCATTACCGGAAACTTCATCGCTTTGAGAATCTTTTTTAAAACCGACGAAA
>JAYULL010000122.1:0-39423 GCA_043763625.1 Sphingobacteriaceae bacterium
TCTTGTCGGTTTTCTTCCCTTGCGCTTTTACGGGTAAATGGGTTAATCTGTGTGTTTCCTGTACCTTGCAGTTTAACGTAAATCTTTTCAATCACATCAAAATAGTTTAAGGCTGCATCCCGGGTTGCAAGCGGAGTGGTCGCGGTAGTTTCGCCCAAATAGCCGAAGCATACACGAAGTGAAACACCGCATCGCACTTGTTGAACTTTAGCATTGCGATTTTCGCATTGCGGTAAATCAATTTTAATTAAAGCACACGGGAAGGCGACGGCCGGGCGTGTTTCGTAAAAATCAATCTGGCCCTTGTCTAAATCTACAAAGCGGAGCTCTGCAATTTCTCCTAACAGTTCGATCACTTTTTTGAATACTACTTTCATAATTAATACTTGTTTAACGCTCGTTAAATAGCCCTTTAACTCGCAGGATGATACGTTTATTTAATACGGCCGAATGGCCCATGAACTTACGCTGAGGCATATTGATTGTACGAGCTTTAAAGGTTAAACCCTGCCCGTCGGTAGTACCTTTTCTAAAGGCTCCCATACCGCCGAAGTATTTCGATTTCGGCCCTTTTTTGTAGCGGTTGCGCACAAAGGTTTCCGATCGTGCAGCCTGTTCTATTACCCCGCCCTCGTTATGGATACGTGCATACGGAACCTTGCTGTTTCCGGCAGCAATTAAAACACGACGCGGGCTTGTTTCTACCGGGCGGATTGAATTAAGCAAAGCACCCGAACGAACCATTAAAGAGCCTTTCGGGTTCGGACGTTTAGTTTGCGGCCACGGCTTACCGTCAAAGCTTTTGTTTACAAAGTTTTCTTTCGTGAATTCAACGGCAGTTTCTTCCACGATCTGCGGGAGGCGGTAATCGAACTTATGCTCGAACTTATCAAACCATGCGTTTATTTTGTCGTTGTTATTCATATATTTGTGCATCAAAGCCTTTTACTGCGGGCATAAGCCTTTGCCAGCACCTAACAGATGATGGGGACAAAGTCGGCCGGATTGACCGGCGCAGGAAAAGGTTAATCTGAAAGCCTTGCACGTAAGTGCAGGGCTTTATTTTTTACTGAATATTAGTAAACCTCGCCTGTACGTTTCAATTACTTCTTTCTTTTCGGCTAACGGAAACCATGTAGTTACCTCGTAAACCTTACCGCCACTTATTTTAGATACCACTATCAGCGTAGCATCTTTATAATACTTGATGGAAACAAAGTTGTCGTAAGCATCGCCGCTGTAGCTGTTAATCCAAACTTCGTCAGCTTGCTTTAAGGTTTCCTTTAAAGCTTGAAGCAAAGGCAACCGCTCTGCCTTTCCGGTATGCTTATCGAAAGTATTAAGTAAGCCGACGGGCCTGTTATGGTAATCCCGAATTACGGGAACATCGTTAAATACTTCCTGCGCTGCTTTAAACTGTTCGGCTGTGCCCTCAAACTTTGGAGCTTCGGCGGTAGCTGCTTTCTTTGCATTGCTGTAGCTCGGCAAGCCGTAATCTTTTGCGCCTAAATTATCGAGCAGCTTTGCCGCCTTCCCGGGAAACTTTTTGATATAAAACTGGTTCGCCGTAAATACCTCGCCACTGTCTGCTCTGTTAACGCCCCAGCCTTGCGCCTTGGCTTTTTCAAATTCTGCAGTATCGAAATAAGCGTCGGCACGGTCTCGCATTGCTTTCCGGTCCAATCCTTTTACTTCGTGCGCCATACGCGGCACAATGTAGCAGCGGCAGTTCCAACCGTTAGGCGGGAAAATTCGTTTCCAACGCGGATCGTTTGCCGGAAGGATTAAATCGTGTAAAAGCTGATGCTGATAGCGCACTTTGTTATCCGCAACAGTTTTGTATTGCCAAAACGGGAAAGTTTGAACGCGGCCCATTAAACGGGTATAAGTTGCAGCAGCTTCACCTGTTAAAACTGCGGTGTTGTATTCGGTTTCGAGCCAGCCCTTGTTAAAGACTTCCGTTTTCAGCTTCGCGTTTTGGTAGAACATTTCAAAGTCTTTCGCATTGCGGAAAAGCCTGTTTAGTTCCTGCGCTTCAGCTAAAGTTTTGGAAGCGGAAAAGCGGAATAGGTTCTGCTCGAAAGCGGTGAGTAAGGCGGGATCATCTACACCGTAAGTGAAACCGATATCGGTAAGCTGTACTAAGTCGCTCTTTTTGTTCCATCCTTTTTTTAAGCCGTCGGCAAGGGTTTGAGCGGTGTAAGCAAATAAAGCGACATCGAAATCTAAACTACCTTTTGCATCCCAAAAACGTTTTATTAAGGCGTCATCATCAAACTCGCTATTCGGCAGGCTCAGTTTCGTGAGGTGACCGCCACAGCAATTCGTCATCACTAAGCTCCTGTTCGGTTGTGCCCCGGCCTGCGCCGGGGCTTGTACGAAAAAACTTTTCAGGAGCGAGAGTATTCCGCGATCTGTGAGCGTGACCGGCTTGGGCTTTTTGTCTTTTTTATCCTTTGAAGCACCGGGGGTATTGTCATTTTTAGCAGGGTTGAGAGCTTGTTGCTTTGCCTCGTTTTCCGCGTTTTTAGCTTCGTCAATGGCTTTTATTTGCGCATCGTAGTCGGTTGGCTTGGGCATCCCGTATTTCTCATAAAAATAATTATGATCAATCGGCATGTTTAGCTCTAAAGCCATGCTCTTTTCAATTGTAAAAGAATCTTTTAAAGAAAGCTGGCTTTTGGCCTTTATTGTAAAAGTCCCGCCGTTGGTACTAAATCCGGCAGCCTCTAAAAGTGTGATGAAGCGGCTGTTTAGAATACGTCGAACAAACTGAATGTCGGTTTCGTTTTTCTTCTCGTCCTGATCCTGATGTGTTTCGCTCTGTGCATATCCGCTGCTCTTGCTGCTCTCGGTAGTTTCGGTACTGCCTAACAAAACCTTACTGATCTCTTTGTTCATGGCGCTCATGAACTTCTCTTGCAAGTCGCCGTTTGCGTTGCCGGTACCTTGCTTAATATCAATAGTAGTTCCGTTCGGCCGAATGATAATACCGCTGCCTCCCATCTTCAGCAACGACTCGGAAAGCTGCTCACGCTGCGCCTCGTCGAAACCGTCCCAAGTTGCATCAATAATACCGCGTCCGAAAATCTCAATAAACTCGGCCCAGTCCGAAATATCACCTCGTTTTAAAATAGAGTATTGAGCCGCTGATAAAAGCAAACCTAAATCTTTAGCCTTCCCGACTTCCATTATGGTTTTGGCGTAAATACCTTCACGGATATAAACACCGTCGTCCCCGGTTTGCTCTTTAGCAATCACACCCCGATCAGGACGCATGTGTTTGCGAGGTACGGTAAAGAGCGAAAATTCATGTCGGCCGTTCCTCTCTAAAAAGGTAGGCTCAACCATTGAATAGCCCCAAGCTTTTGCATTGAGAATTTCGGTAAGCAAGTCTTCGAAACCGATACAATCAATCAGCTGGTTAATTGCATCGATCGGGTTTCCGTCTTTATCAGTAAACTGCCAGTCTGCCGAAGTAACCGCATCAACACGTTTTTGCCAAACTGCTATAACATGGCCGTCGGTTGTGGTGATGTCTTCGTATAAGTCGTAAAGACTTACGCGACGCGGAATAGAAGCTTCGGCAGACCGTGTAGCGTTACGCCATTTTGTGAGATCGGCAGTATCGCGGTGTATAGGCCGCATGGTTATCTGATTAATGATAACCGGATGATCGGTGCCGTCGGCTGTTTTTTTAGCAACCGGAAAGCCGATAGAGTTTTCTGTATAACCTGCCATATTAATAGTAATTACCTCGTTTAGGATTTGACGTTACGGTGAAGGGTGACTGCTTTGTTTCTTCGCCGGCTTTAACCGGCCAGTTCGGGGGGCTTACCTTCCCGGCTTGTACTTTATCAAGCCATTTGATTGCGGAATCGTAACGGGCCTTTGCAAGTTCTAAATCTACTTGCACGTTGCATACGTTTATAAAATGCCATTTGGCAATGTCTTTAATGTAAAGCATTAAAAGTGCGTCGCGTTCCGGGCCGACTGCTCCAAACAGCTGTTCGTAGTCAAAACGGCTTATATATCCCGAAGCTTCATTAATTGCCGCCTCGATTGCTGCCTCGACAATCGAATTATCGCCCCGGCTTATTGTGGTTATCGCCTCTTCGTAAATGTGAGAAGCAAGTTCTTCTTTTGATATAAACATATTTAATAGCGTTTAGAGCCTCGTTTTTGAATACTGATAGCCTTAAGGCTACCGATATCATTTGTTGTTTTACTGTTGATCGTAAAGACTGCACCTTCTACAGCATCAGGGCCGTCATCATGAGCACGACTGGTGGGTGACAGAGCTTTGAATTGAGCTTCCATAATCTTCATATCCGGCGTGTCTTTTTCCCGTTCGTTAAACCATAGCTTACCGTTCCGGTTGAGCGGCTCCAGCAGACTTTCAATACGGTAAAATTTATCGGGCTTGTCGCGTGGATCAGGAGTTAACGGAAGGGTTACACCTTCGCTTTCGTTAATCTTCTTTATTTCAAGCTTCAAACTGTCATCAATCCACGGCCATTCGACTAAATAGTAAACTGATACCACAGCCGCGACAAAGCGCATAATCATGTAATGCCAACCGAGCATTATAGAAGTTGTAGTTTGAGCGCAATAAACTTTTAGGATGTGATACTCGTCTTTATACTTCCCGGCTAAAACAACCGCCTTGTAATCGTTCTTTTTGCCGCTCTTGTAACTGGGATCGCAGTAACTCACTAAAAAACGATAGTCTTTAAGCGGCTGTAATTTCTTGTAGTAAATAGTCGGGAATACTTTGCCGTTGGTAATCGGGTTGTTAAAGTATTCGCCTTGTGCAGCGGAATAACTAATCTTAGATAAAACACGGTCGATATCATCTTCAGTGTTTTTTTGTGGCCAGCTCGATAGGCCGTCTTTACCCCGAATATTTACCACATCTACGTGATCAGCCATTTCTATGGCTTTTGTGATGCAGCAGTACTCAGCAATGATATTACCGCAAAAGATGACCAGTAAAGATTTGCTGATAGAACGTGTTGCCATTGCCGCACGTTCTATCCAGTCCCACTTCTTATCGATGGTTTCCGGGTTCCGGCAATCTTCGTCGGTATCCATATCATCGAAAATCCACAAGTCGGGCCTTACCTCCTCTTTTCGAGTACCGCGAGGGGATTGCCCGGCACCGATTGCCCGGAAGGTTACACCCTTTTTAGTAGTAAACTCCCCGTCGGCCCAATCTCCGAAACGCGGCTGTTCGCCGTAGTCTTTAGTGATCCGTTGGTTAAATTGAAGGGTAAGTTTATAAGGAGTAAGTAAGCGAACGGCATTATCGTAACTGTTGCTGGCAAGCATTACAGAACGTTTTTTACCTGTTAAGGTAAGGTAAATAGCTTCCATCATTGTACGAGCCGATTTAGCAAGCTCTCGGCTCCATGCTCGTACTTCGTACCATTCGGCGTTATTTAAAACCCTTTTGGTAGACTTTTTATGAAAGTCGGCAGGCTCGGCGTAACAGTAATTCGGGAAGTAATATTTAAACCAATCTTCGGGATTAGCTTCGAGCTTCTTTACGCGTTTTTGCCTTTCCGCTTCGGTTTCGGTATAATCTATCTCGGTTGATCGAATTATACTTTCTTTAAAAACCTCCCAGTCCGAAAGTGCTTTTTTATCAACTACCTTCATTACATCAACGATTTTAAATAACCGTCGTAATACCGGGCCACGAGTTCAATGTCTTTAAACTCAACATGTCGAACGTAGTTAATAAGTCCTTTCCCGAAATCAACAGCTTTTGAGACGTCGACTTTAGTTTCGAGTTCGCTTTTTGCTTTAGAAAGTTTGGCTAAAATGTCAGCTTCCGAACTATCGGCGTAACGTTTGCCGGGCTGCTTTTTTTTAATGGCTCGGTTCAGTTCGTTCCACTGCTCGTTTAAAGAGCGAATCTGCTCATCGCGGCTAAGGGACATGGCATCGCGTAAAGTCTCCCAGTTCTCTTCCTTAATCCACTTACCTATACTCTTCTCCGAAACGTCGCATTTTGATGCTATTTCCTTTTGAGAAATGGAAGTGTCTTTAGTGTAGAGAAGTTTCGCATACTCTTTTTTCTGCTGGATAGAAAGCCCTTTTTCTGCCATTATTTGCGGTTTTGTGAACCAAAAATGGCTTATATAAGAGGGGGTAAAAAATCGGGTTTTGCTAAGCTTGCAGTATCTGCAAGCTTACACTTCTAAAAGTGCAAGCTTACAAAATCCTGATTTTTATGAGGGGTATTAAGGGGCTAACATTGTGCTGCGACAGCAATTTTAAAACAGCACAAATGCCCAAAAGTTCTAAAAGATTTACAATTTCTGACAGCCGCTTAAACTCGCACGGTTTCCGAATGCTAACGAGCGGTGCCGACATAGAAGACTTTAAGAACAACCCGATTATGTATTGGATGCACGTGTATCCTACGGGCGAGAAACCTGACGAACGCTTACCCATCGGCTTTTGGGAAGACATTCAAGTAGAAGGCGACAAAATCACCGCAATACCGAATTTCGATGATAGCGATACTTTCGCGATGACTGTTTATAACAAGGTAGAACACGGTACGCTGAGAGCGTGCAGCGCAGGTGCCGAGCCTGTTGAACTGAGCAGCGATTCTGCCGACCTAGTAAAAGGCCAAACTCTGCCAACCTTTATAAAATGGATTTTACGCGAGGCCAGCATCGTTGATCGCGGAAGTAATGCCGGAGCAGTTGCTTTAAAAATCGGCGGCAGGCTGATCACCTTAAACGATGATGCATCCGATATCCTCAATTCCCTGCTAACAACCCAAAAAGAGAAAATGAAAATAGTAACCCTTACGGCCCCTGCAATGGCGGTCGTGTTATCTGCATTAAAGCTTAATGCGGAAACAGTAACCGAAGCGGAAATAACCGAAGCGGTTAGCAAACTTGTAACGCTTGCAGCGACTCAGGAAACCCAAATTGTAAAACTGAATGCCGAAAAAGCAGCAGCCGAAACAAAGGCGACCGAAGCTGAAAACAAATTAACCGAGCAGGTGAAGCTTGCAAATACGGCTAAAATTGAAACCCTTGTGCAAAAAGCGGTTGAGGATCGGAAGATTACTGCCGCCGAAAAGACTGAGTATGTAAAACTTGCTGAAGGCAACTTTGAAAGCGTAGAGAAATTGCTTAACGCTAAAGCTGCTGCTCCAACTATTCAGCAAACTTTAACAACTGCTACCGGAACTGAAACCGAAGCTCAAAAATTGGAGAAGCTTTCTTGGGACGAGCTGCATAGATCGGACAAACTGGAAACAGTTAAAGCGAATCATCCTGAAATCTACAAGTTAAAATACAAAGAGCAGTTCGGCACAGAGCCTAAATAAACAACCGTTAAACCCGCATTTAACAGGTATTAAAAAACAAATAACCTTAATAATTAAAAAATGAAAAATTTCCGCAATTTCTTTTTCGCTTTAGTCGGCACGCTCTTAATGATCGCCCCGGCAAGTACTGCTCTTTCTAAAGAGCTTAACGTATCTAATGCCGCCACTTCACTGGTTGTTTTAACGGTCTTAGTTGTCGGTTATGTGGTATCCGCAAAAGGCGCTCATCAAAACGTTTTCGTTGCAGGTATTCAGGTAGAAATCTGGGTAAAATATATTATGGATCGCTTGTATAAAGACAACGCTTTCTTAAAGAACTTCTACAACGACGATCAATATGTGATAGGCGGCAAAATTGTTTACATACCGCAACCGGGTACAAGGCCGACCGTAGTCAAAAACAGAGCGTCTTTTCCGGCAACAACTGTACGGCGTACCGATACTGTAATCAACTATACACTGGACGAGTACACCACTGATCCTACACACATTCAAGACGCCGAGAAAGTAGAATTGAGCTACGATAAGATTGACAGCGTGTTAGGTGATCATGTAGGTTATTTAGTAGAAGACGTAGCCGATGACTTTTTAGTTAAAGTTTTAACCGGAATCGCGGCAGGTCAGAAAATGCTTACCACCGGTGGCGCAACAGTTGCAACAGCAAACGCTACTGCGACAGGAAATCGCAAGTTAATGACACCGGCTGATTTCAGACGGGCGATGACTCAAATGAACAATAACAACATCCCGAAAGAAGATCGGTATTCTGTTATCACTTCGAATCTATTAGATCAGCTTATCCAAGGATTGACCGAAAGTTTATACAAAAACTTCTCCGAGTATGCAGATGCCAAAACAGGGGTTGTAGGTAAGCTCTTCGGCTTCAATATCATCGAAAGAAGCACTGTTGCTTTTGCCGACAACACTAACACGGTTAAAGCGGTTGGTGCGGTTGAGGCTACTACTGATAAAGAGATCGCGATGTTCTATCAAAAGAACGCAATAGCACGTGCTTTGGGTGAGGTTAAGATGTTCGAGAACATCAATGATCCGCAATTCTACGGTGACGTTTACTCATGCTTGATGAGAATGGGCGGTCGTCGTCGTCGCTCTGATGACAAAGGTGTTATCCTAATGGGCCAAGACGCTTCAGCTTAAGCAGTTTCATAAAGAGATCGCAACGCCATGAAACATTTCGAGAAGCTTCTTAAGACTTTCGACTTTCAAAGTTATTTAGAGTTTGGGCAAAGCTTATTGCCCAGCTCTAAATACCAAATCACAACGGCAACTATGATGCTCAGCGTAATACTAACGCCCTTTGAAAAAGCAACAGAATTGCTGTTCGGGTTCGACGGTTTGGCCTTGGCGGCGCTCTTAGCCGTGTTCTTTTTAGAAATGGTTACCGGTGTATCGGCCAGCCTGATCAGGAACGAACCGATAAGCAGCGCAAGGTTCAGTCGCTTTACCTTAAAAACTGCCTGCTACCTCGTGTTAATAGCAATCCCTTTTGTACTCAGCAAAAATTACATGCGCTACAATAGAGATGTTCCGGCTACTATTCTCGACTGGCTCAACATATTCTTAGTGCTGCATATCGTGCAAGAGAACGTGGTGAGCATACTGGAGAACCTTGCGGTAATATCCGGGAAACCGAAAACGGCTTGGATTGAAGCTATAAAAGCAAAGTTTAAATGAAGCGGGCCGATAAAATAATCGCTTTAGCGACACGCTACCTGAACAGGTTGGAGAAACCCGATAACAAAGGCTTTTATAATGCCGAGTTCGAGAAGGAAATGAAGGTAGCAGGCTGGTATGTAGGGGCGGCTTGGTGTGCATTCTTTACAAAATTGATTTGGAGTAAAGCTTATGCAGACTATAAGCCCCTGCAATCAGTCGTTGACCGGATGGCAAACGGCGGTGCGCTGATGACTTTGAACAACTTTAAAAACAACGGGCAGTTTCCGATTACTCAAAATGCTTTACCCGGCTCTATAGCAATATGGCGAATGGGCGACGGATCGAGAGGGCATGCAGGAATTGTAGTTCGAAAAGTTGACGCCAACACCATTGAAACAATAGAAGGTAATACCAATACTTCCGGAAGCCGAGAGGGTGACCGTGTAGCGGCAAAGCTTCGCACTTTAAACAGGCCATTTAAAGCAGACGGATTAAACCTATACGGCTTTATTAACCCGATTGAAATATGAACAGAATTTCCGCAATAGTAAAGATCGCAGCCTTAGCCCCGCTTTTAGCCGGGCTAAAGCTCTGCGGAACTTCTCAAGCAACAAAAATATTAACCTACGCCGAGCCTGAGCAGGCTTCATACTCTTGGATTATCCCCCTCATCATCATTTTAGGATGCATCGCATTAGTGCTGTTTTGGGTTCGGCTTAAACAAAAAATTGAAAATGAATAACAATCGTGAAGAGCTGGTAAAAATCATTTTTGCCACTCACCCTGAGTTTGAAAAAATTTACGTGACGAGCGATGATCAGGCTTTCGATGTAAAGCACAACGCTGAAAATCATGCGCAAACGCTGGCCGACAAAACTGTAACGCCATATCACAGAACCGTAGTTGAAAAAATTGCGGAGCTGAAGGAAAAATTAGGCTGGAAGGTGGAAGAGTCGGGAAGCAAGGAAGAGACTGAAGGTAAGGAAGGCGGATCATCTGAAAGTGAAACCCCTATTGCCGATGCTTTGGAAAATTCGCCTGAAGATGAGATCAAAAGCGGAGAAACATCTTTGGCCGGAGCGATTGCAAACGCTTCTCAAGAAACCATCGACGCTTTAGCAGGGAAACTTTCGGCGAAAGCAGACAAAGGCGAAAACGAGGTTTTACGCTCCACTTATTTCGAGCTCTTCGGAAAGAAACCGGTTGGAAAAACGATTGAATTTATTAAAAAAGCTATCGAAGAAAAGCAAGCGGCCGACAATCAGAATCAGTAATTAAAAAGCCGTTTAACGGGCATTTAACAGGTATTAAAAAGTAAAAATTTAAAAGTCAAAAATATGTCAGTAGTTTATTCATACGGTTTGGAGTACTTGAAAGCAGGTACTATCGACGGCACTACCGGAGCGGCCACAGGTTTAGCTTCTGTAGGCGACATTTTTCAGGATACCTGCGATATCACGCAAGGTGATCCAACTATCACAAAGCTGTATTCGGCGCAAAATCCGAACACACCGCGTAAGAGTTTTGCCCAGCCGGGATCGAAAACTTTGAAGTTCAGCTTAATGAGTAACGACGCGGATACGCTTGCTAAGTACTTGGGCGGAACGGTAACAACCGTCAACTCAGTAAAGCAATGGAACGCGCCTTCAACTTACGTTGACGTTGAGCTTGCGTTCGAACTAAAAACAAGCGACGGAACAATCATTAAGATTGCCCGAGGCGGAGTAACTGCAAAGCTCAACTACGCTGTTCGTACCAATTCTTTGTTTTTAGTTGATGTGGTTGTAGAGGTTCTTTCACCAAAGGTAGGCGTGCTACCGGAAATGATTGTAATCGAACCGGCAGCATAATAAAATATGGACAGGCAAACAGAATTGTTAGCCGCCGAAACATTGCTTCAAAGGGGCGTAAAGGTGCAAATCGTTGCGCCCCTTTTGTTAAGGCTTTTCGGTAAGCGGTTTATAAAGATTACGATCCGGCAACCCTGTTACGGTACCCTGCTTAGAATCAGTTCTTATTATTTAAGAACGGGAGTTACTGCAAACGAACTCGACAGCATTTCAATCGAAAATGCGATGAAAGTAGCTGGACTACACGGCAAGACATTAAGCAAAGCGATAGCAACAGCCGTGCTAAACGGCTACCTCTCGGGGATGCTTTTTACCGATCTCTTAGCTTGCTATCTGCGCTGGAAATTAACTCCGAAACAGATGTGCGCTTTTATAGAAATTCTTGCCATTTACGGAGGCGTAGAGGCTTTTATGAGTACTACCAGATTACTCGGCAGTCAAATAGTAACACCGCCGAATCAGGGTCAAAAGAAACAGGGGAGTTAATAAGCTCAGGCTTACATAGCCCTTGGGGGATCACTTGGATGATTTTGAAAGAAACCGGCTGGACGATGCATTATTTGTACTGGAAAATATCTTGGATCAATGTGCAAATGATGTTGGCGGATGCTCCGGGCTTTAAAAAGGCATCCGATGAAGATGAAAAAGTAAAGGGAACTACAGCGCACTTAAAAGCGATGGTGAAATCGCAAAAAACTAATGGATGATTTAAGCTTAAATATTGAATTTTTAATTAACAGCCCCGAAGTTGCTGCGGCAACGGCAAAGGTTAAAAACGATATTTCAAGCGTAGGCATTACAGCGGATAAAGTTGCCGAACAAACTAAACAGCGCATGAAAGTGATGTTTAGTGATTCTAAGGCAGAGGTTGAAGCCTATAAGAAATCACTAGGAGATGTTGGCGGCCGAGTAGCTTCCAGCGGTCTCAACGAGTATTTAAGGCTTTTAAATGAAGATTTAAAGGCAGGGAAGATCAATGCAGCCGAATTCGCGGCCGAATTAAAGAGAATTGATTCCTTAAAAAAGAGCAGTTCGGTAAGTGCCGTTGATGCAGGCTTCCAAAACCAAATACGATCTATCGAAAGCTTAAAAACTAAACTTTCAGATTATAAAGAAGAGGCAGACAAAGCCACAAGCGTTGATAAACTTAATATTTATAACGCCAAGATTGAATCTATTGAGGCAGAAATTAAGCGTTTAACCAACGCCGGTAAAGTTGGCTTTGATGATATGGGAAAGAAGCTTGCAACTTCTTTAGAAAAACCTGTTGGGGTATTAAATCGACTTAAATATGCTGCTGATTTATATAAGAAGGCTGCTTCCGAAGCAACCAACCCGGTCTTAATTGAAAAATACAATAGAAAGCTTCAGGATACAGATATTCAAATAAAGCGTACTGCAAGCGTCGGAAAGCAGGGATTTGATGGATTAGGGAACGCCATTAAAGGCAGTACAAATTTTGCGGGCAAAGCTTTCTCCGCAATCAGGTCGCTTGCATACCTGTTGCCCGGGATAGGTATTGCCGGTATAATTGGTTTTGCGGTTGATCCGATTATAAAATATATCACCCAGCTAGATGTTTTTAAAACAAAACTGAACCAATCCAAAAGGGAGGCAATTGCATTAGGCGAAGGCTTTAACAGTACGGATTATACCGAAGCGGTTTCCAACATAGCGCAGCTTACCGAAAATATAGACTTAGCGAAAAAAGGCTTCATTAAAAAGGACGAAGTTGTTAAGCAGTATAACGAAACTATCGGCAAAACCACAGGCTTTGTAACAGATTTAGACGGGGCCGAACGTGCCATTTTAAAAAGCGGTGACGCTTATATAAAAATGACGCTGCTTAAAGCATCGGCACAATTAGAACTGCAAAAAGCAACAAAATTAGCTGCTGAGGCGGCGGAGTTGGAAAGCAAAAAGCCCGATGAGGTCGTGAGTTTTTTCGGAAAGGTTAAGGCAGGATTAGAAGTAGTAGCAAAAAATGCAAAGAGTAAGTTTACAGGTAACCGTGAATTTGACGTTTACGATAATTCGCTAAAAGAACAAGCCGACACAATTGTTAAGGCAAAAAAAGACGAGGCAGATAAAACACTTGAGATATATAAAAAATTGCAGGGCGATGCCGCAAAATTAGGAAAGGAGTCGGGTTTAGATATTTTCGACAAAAAGTTAGAGGACACATCTAAACAAGCGGCAGCAGCAGAAAATCAATATCAAGCCGCGTTAGCCAAACGCCAAGGTATAATATCTGAAATAGCTAAGGTAAAGGCCGAGTACGACCGTAAATCAAAAAGCAGTGACGAGCAGGCAATACAAGCTATAAGGGACAGATTTGTTGAGCTTAAAGCTTCTTTAATAGCCTACAACGTTTGGGCCGATAATTACAATAAGACTCATAAAAAGAAAGTAGAGAAAGTTGATATTAATGAGCTTGCACCAACGGAAAAAGCAGCAATCGAAGACCTTAAATACCGTCAGGATACCGAAAAGCTTAAGATTGAGTTAGAAAAGCAAAAGCAACTATACACTGACTACGAGCAGTTCAAACTTGATTTCGGAAAAGAAAAGGCAGACGAAAAATTCGCTAAAGATTTACTCGGATTCCAAAAGTATTCTGATGTGCTTAAGCAGAAACTTGAAGACACAAAAGCTGAAGAGAGCATTAACCCCACCGGTCCAGTCATAGAGCAAATTAAATTTCTTTCCGATGAGCTTGAAAAGCAACTGCACAAGGAAGAGGAGACTCGTTTAAAAATCCTGAAATCGGTTTACGACAAAACAATAGAACTTAAAAAGAAAGAAGACGACTCAAATAAAAAGTACGATGAAGATTTAGCGGTATTACGCGAAAACTACGCAGGCGAAGAGCTTGCTAATCGTGAAGCAATGCTTGCCCAGTTGCATGCCTTAGAAATATCCGGCATCCGCGAACAAGCTTTTGAGCAAACGAAGCTTGCGCAGGACATGGCGAAGAATTTATTCTCCATGACGCGTGCTCAACTTAAAGAGCAGTTAGCCACATTAAAAGAAGACTTAAAGAAAGCGGATTTAACACCTGCGCAAAGGCTGGAAGGAAAAAAGAAAGTAAAGGAAACCCAAAGCTTGCTTAATGACTCCTCAGAGTTAAACCAAAACTTAGCTAAAACAGCTGCGATTGCAAATGCCGCCTCAGATTCTTTTCATGCATGGGGAGATGCGCTTAGCGGTGTAAATGATGATTTGGCTTATACTCTAAACCAAATAGGAGATTTAACGGGAATTATCGGCAATCTCGCCACTGATCTTGCAAGCGGCGATCCGATTAAGATGGTAACCGGAGTGATTAATGCCGCTGCCGGGTTATTCACAATTGGTAAGCGTGTACGGGAAATGAATGCGGCCGCTCGTGCCGAGGTGCAAGCCTTTTACGATAAGGCAGCAGCAGGCGAAATACAGCACCAAGCTTTGCTCCGAGAGCGGGCGAGGCAGCAGGCCCGAGACCATGCAACTAACTTGAAGGCGATTAAAGAAGAGCAGAAACTTTTGCTTTCTCAAGGGAGTGATATTGCCGGGCAGCAATCAAGCTTATTCAGCCAGTTGCAGGGGCAAAAGTTCGTGGAGAGTACGAGTTACAAGCACGGCACATGGTTTCGTAAAGCGAAAACTACGCAAAACCTCGGCAGTCTTGCCGGGATGGATTTCGAAGCCATAGCCCAGCTTGACGCTCAAGGAAAATTAACCGAAGGCGCAAAGCGTCTTTTTGATCAGCTGGTGAAGTTGAAAGAAGAGGGCGGGGATGTTGAACAGGCTTTAAAGGATGCGGCGAGTGCCGCTGACGAGCTTGCTACAGGAACTAATGTAGACAGCCTTTCGGATAAAATCATCCAAGACTTGCGACAAGGTAAAGTCGGGCTGGAAGACATCATGAAGGATTATAATTCTATCATTCAGGAAGCACTTCTGAGTTCATTTGAAAGCGAAGTTGTGGAAGAGGAAATGAACGGCTTTTTTAAGAGGTTGAGCGAAGCTGCAAAAAGCGGTGAAGTTATTACATCTCAAGAGAAAGCAATCTTAGAAGCCGACTATATAGCCACACGACAACGAATACAGCGGCAGGCCGAACAGTTTAAAAACCTTACCGGCACTGACTTTTTAGACCCGAAAGATGCTGAAGATAAGACGCCGTCTAAAAACTCATTGTCGGGTGCTATAAGTGCGGCCAGTCAAGAAAGTATCGACTTACTTGCGGGCAATATGCTCGGGCTTCGTTTGGCGGCACTGGAAGGCGTATCCGTTGCAAAGCAAACCTATCAGATAGCGGGCGACTCATTAAAAGAGCTTAAACGCATTGAAGAAAATACGCGGGAAACCGTGCGGGTTTTAGGGCTGGCAGTTACGGAAATCAAAAATCAAACCGAAGTGCTGGAGACTATTGAAGGCAATACGGGCGAAGCTTCGGACTTTTTAAGTGCAAACGGACATGGATAACGGATACAAATTGAACGGCTTAGACCTGTACGACGAGTACGGTTATTTAATTGCTCCGGGATGCAACGGCGATTTTATAAAGCCGCGTAAAGCCAAGGATGATCCTTTTAACGATTGGGAGGAGCGCAACGGCTATGAATATGATTTGTCGAACCGCACTTTTCATGATCGGGAAGCCTTTTTAAAAGGTGCCGTGTTGGCTACATCATCTTCGGAGTTTTGGCGCAAGTTTTATGCGCTGAAGGATGTATTAGAAGCCAACGGAACAAATGTTGTTGAAATTACCGACCTCGACCACGAGTATGAAGTTTTCTATTCGGAAACTACCCGCTGTGAGGATTTAACGCAGTTTAAAGAGAGCAATCAGATCGGGCTTTTCTTTGATGTTAAACTAAAAGTTTTAGGCGAGAAATTTAAGGGGGCTCCCGTAAACAGTTTTTATTACGGGCCTGTGGCCAACTTCCCGACTAACTGGGCAGAAATAACTCAATTACAATTTCAGCCTGAAAGTCGCGGCAACTTGGTTGACCTGAATACGGGCGTTGATCACTCGAAATTCTGCTTGGTTAAGCGCAGATACAAAACTTTAGTAAAAGCAATTGACCTTTCGGAGCTTAATAACTCGATCGACGGCGAGTACAAATTGATAACTGCAGGAATTGTCAGCCCCGAAGGCGAAGTGTACGATGTGTACGGAATGTCTCAGTTTCTGCCTTACTCGTTTGATCACGTTCACCAGCTCTACTTAGTTAACAACTACGCTGAATTAGGCTTGCACAAATACTACTTCGGATCGGTTTCGGTTGTGCCTTCTACATGGGCAGAAGTTTTAACGCTTACAAGTCAAAACGAATCTCAAAACAATATTGTAACCATTAATTCAGGCACGGTTAACACCAAGTTCGTAGTTGTTAAACGGGCAATAAAAACCATCACAAACGAAAAGGATATCACTGATCCGGATAATGACATCTACGGCGAGTTTAAGGTTGTATCTACAGTTGTAGGAGCCAACAACGAGCAGTACGAAATATGCGTAGCCGATCAGGCTATACCATACCAAATCCCTCACATTCTTGAAGTAACTATAAATTGATTATGAAAACAAAACCGCTATTTATTTACTTGCTGCTTGCTTTATTAAGCTTTAGCAGTGCTTTCGGCCAAACACCGCAAGACTTAAACAAACCGTTCCGACTGGTTAACCCCGGTGATCTTGATTCTTGGGTTGGCCCTTACTCATCCCTTGCAGCCGCAAGGGCAGCTGTGCCTGTTTCTATGCGGGCAAAGAACGGAGTTCCGTTCGGCCGAACCGTTAAAATTATGACCGCTCAGGGCATAGTAGAATATTGGTGGAAAAACGGAACCGGGGACAATGATTTAGTTGAGAAAAACATCGGAGGCACGGGTGATCCTTCCATATTGGCTTCTAAAGCCGATTTAAATTATGTAGATGCGGAATTAGCCGGAAAAGCAAATTCTGCCACTGTAAACGCTGCTTTAGCTGCCAAGCAGGCCGCTTTAGTAAGCGGAACCAATATCAAAAGCATCAACGGAAATTCGCTTTTAGGCAGCGGCGACATAACTATTACGGGCGGCAGTGCAGATCAAGCCTTATTCGATAAAAAAGCCGATACTTCATTAGTAAATACAAAGGCCGTCGCCCATTTACAGGCAATGACGGCTCCCAGCGCTTCAGCAAATTATTTTACACCTGACGGTTGGTTGTGGCGATGGAACCCAACTTCAACTGCAAGCGAAAATATCGGCACGGTTGTTAAGTGTCAACTCAATACCGGAAGGTTTGAAAGGCAATTTATCGGGCCTGTGCATTCCCTTTGGTTCTTTAAAGCAAGCGATCCCGGTACTCTGCAAGATCGATCTACTCAGCTGCGAAACTTGGTTGAAAACTATGGCTTTAGATGGGTAACCTTAGACGAGGGCGACTATGGCTTAATTCCGAGGAACGCAGGGGGAGCATTAGGCGGCGGGTTGAATTTACCCTCTAACTTTCACCTGACTATC
Source organism: Sphingobacteriaceae bacterium (assembly GCA_043763625.1). Taxonomy (GTDB): domain Bacteria; phylum Bacteroidota; class Bacteroidia; order Sphingobacteriales; family Sphingobacteriaceae; genus Rubrolithibacter. The sequence goes on from JAYULL010000122.1 coordinate 17,377, forward strand.
AACGGGAACATTAAATGTTTGCCCGGTTATAATCTTACAACCTACCAGTTAATTAAAATATACCGAAAGGTTAACGTACTGATAGACGGAACCGGCGAGGTGTGGGGAGATTGGACTAAGGGCCATGTAGGCACTACCGGCAATTACGGGATGAATATCTCGATCATTTCGAGCAAAAACGTTACGATAGACGGTAATATCTATTCTCGTTATGCTTGGGCAGACGGCCTGTACGTAGGTGGGGAAATCGTAGAGGGAACTCCTCTTAATACTCCTTGGGTAAGCAAACTAACCGGATTACCGATAACTTACGATCACGACAATAATTCGAGTACGGCTCAGATACAAATCCCCGTTACTCCACAGTTTACAACGTTCGACAGTGAAAATATCAACATAAGAAATTTCACTGCGGATTCATGCGGGCGCAACGGTATTTCTATAATCGGAATTATCGGCGGCTCTATCAGTAACTCGAAAACCAATAACTCGGGCCGAAGTGCGCCGATGGCGGGCATTGATATCGAGCCTAATAACGCCACGTTTACGTATGCCGGTACTACTTATGATGTCTCAGGTGAGGGTAATAAGGTAGAGCGCTTTGTGGTAAATAATCATTTTGCCGAGTATTGCAAAGGGAGTGGTTTTTCAACTTCCGGTAATGGGATTATAATAAACGGCCTTACTGTAAAATATTGTGGGGATAAGGGAGCGTACTTCTCAATAAGCCCTTACGGCGGTGAACCGGTAATTGCTAACGGAATTTATATTTACGGATGCCGGAGCGAAGGAATTCGAATTATCGGCGGTAAAGTAAATATTAAAGGCGGCTATATCGGCAAGTGCGGCTTCAAAAACTCTGTTCGCATCGATCCCGAAGTCGACACCGCAGCAATCTTTCCCGGACTTTCTATAACCGGCGGCGCGGGTGCCAGCGATGCAACCAAGATTAACACCACAATCGAAGGATTGACAATAGAAAACTCGGCAGATCACGGCGCGATGACAACATCCGCTCTCGGCTTTAGGTTCATCAATTGCTACTTTATAGGATCAGGCGGGTATGGATTGAGAAGCCAAAGCGGCCCAAGCTCAACCTATGCTTACGGTTCGGCTATAGGTTGTTTAGCATCTAAAAATGCGCAGCATGGATTTGGTGTAGGCCGAGGAGTACACATTTCGGACAGCTGGGCTGTAGAGAATGGATTTAGCGGCTTTATCTTCAGTACCAGCTACGGTTCAATAAAAGATTGTCATTCGATTAATAATGCAAAATCTTCATCAAGCCGTTACGGGGTAGAATTCGTAAGCGGCGCTTCTTATTGCCTCTTAGAAAACACCGAAATTAAAACCGGCTCTGACTTAGGCACACAACATCTCTATGCGATACGGTTGGGTTCATCTACTAACCTTAACAACCGCATTTTAAATAATGATACCGAAACGGGAGGCACAGCGGGAGAAATATCTGACTTGGGTACCGGAACCCTTTACTCCTTAGATAGGATAGCAAGCGGAACCGGCACTGCACTTACGTTCGTGCAAACGGTTATCAGAGGAACCCCGACCGTTCCGGTGACCGGGAACATAACGGCCGATGTTACCAATGCAAGGTTCGGCACTGAGTCGCTAATGATTCACAACACGGCCGCAAACGGAGTTGCACCAACCTTCGACAGCAAGTTTAAAAAGTCTTCTATTTCCGGAAGCTACGTTCTCGGGCAAATCAATTACATCTGGTGTAAATACATCAGCGCAACGGAAATCATTTACAGAATAGAGCAAAGAAACTAAGATGCAATACAGCATTAAGCGAGGCAGCAACGTAATTGCCGAAGTAAACCCGCGAGGTACCCAGCAAAAGGTTAAGATGGGGGCCAACGTAGTAACTATGAGTTTTACTCTTAGCGCTGCCGTGGATTTTCTGATAGGCGATTACGTTGATGTTTATGCAGAGCGCTATAAGTTAAACAGCCTGCCGAAAGCGACAAAGAAAAGCTCACGCAGGTTTATTTATAATTTGGAGGTTCAAGGCAAAGAGTACGATGCGGCCAAAATGCAGTATAACTCGTTAGACGAAAATAACGAGCTGAAGCAAGGCGACTTTGTGCTGATGGGTACTGCTGATACCTTTATCGATTTGCTCGTTCAAAATTTAAACAGAAGTACTGAAGGCGGTTGGAAAAAGGGGACGGTAAAAACTACCGAGGCTAAAAATCTAACCTTTTCGGGGGAGAATTGCTTATCGGTACTCAGCAGGTTGGCCGAAGAGTTCGAAACTGAATTCGAGATCGATAAAGACGGTACTGTTCACTTAGCCAAAATAGAAAACTACTCAGGCTTTACTTTTAAATACGGGCAGGGCGAAGGACTGAAAAGTATTTCTCGCGAAAGCGTAGGCAACGTATTTACCCGAGTATCGGCTTACGGCGGTTCCAAAAATATTCCCGGTAATTACCGCAACTTTTCAAGCCGTATTAAATTGTCGGCTCCGTTAGAAAAAAACATTGATAAGTACGGAGAAATTGAGGTCACTAAAATATTTGATCACATCTACCCGAAACGGGTAGGAAAAATAACGGCTGTAGGCGACAAGTTTACCTTCAGCGATAACACTTTAGATTTTGATGTTAACGCCCAGCTGATCCCCGATGTATCGGTTAAGGTTGTTTTTCAAACCGGGCAGCTTGCCGGGCGTAAGTTCGAAGTAAAACGAGAAGGCGGCTATAACCATGCAACTAAAACCTTTATCCTGCTGCCGAGCACAGACGAGAAAGACGTAGAGCTTCCCGGTGATCTGTTAAAGCCTGCCCTTGGCGACGAGTTTATTTTAGAAGACTTAATTATGCCGGACAGTTATGTTGCTGCGGCAGAATTAGAGGTACAAATAGAAGGGCAAAAGTTTCTTGACGCTAACTGCGAACCGAAAGTAAAGTACGGTGTAGAGGCCGATCCGAAAGCGTTTAAAGAAGAGGTAGTTTCTATTGTTAAGGGTGATTTAGTTCGCCTGATCGACGAGGATTTAAGTTTAGATAATCTTATCCGGGTTGTTTCGGTTACCCGAGACATTAACAATTTTTATAAGTACTCTTTCGAGCTTAGCGATACGCTCAGCCCTTCGGCCATTGTGCGGAGCATTAACAAGGTTAATAATTTAGAGCGGGCGATTATCATTAATGATCTTACCGATGTAAATAAAGCCAGGGCGAACCGGATCAATGCGCTGGAGTTAAAAAACATGATCTTCGACCCGGAAGACGGGAAGTATTATACCGAGAAGATCAAGCCCGAGTTTATTGAATCGCTCGGGGCATTGTTTGGGGCTCAAAGCCAGCAGTTCGCTTTATCGGGCGTAACCCTTAACCCGAATTACAACAGCAGTGCCACAAGTGTGCAAATAAGCGGCGGGTTGTTAAATCATTTTACAATTGATCCTGCCGGGATAAAAACTTGGATTCTTACGGGAAATACCCGAACTGATCTAAACCCGAACACGGCCTACTACATATACGCTCGTTGCGATAAGACCGGATCGGCAGGAACTTTCTTGTTTAGTACGGCACAATTAAAAGTAAGTCAGGATTTAAATTACTATCACTTCCTACTCGGTATTCTGCATTCGGCTGTTGACGGTGTACGCGGAGTAAACTTTACGTTCGGACAAACCTTGATCAACGGAAAGTTCATAACAACAGGCAGGATCACCAGCAGCGACGGCAAGACATATTTTGATTTAGACATCGGCGAGTTTGTGGGTATTTTCAGATTTAGACGGCCGGACAATTCTTTAGTATCTATAGACAGCCTTCTTACTGATTCAATAAGCAACTTCTCTAATACTTTAGGCGATTTGGCTTTACAGGATAAAGTTGAGCAGGCTATGTTGGGCCAGTCGATCTTTATAGGCGGTTATTTTAGGACAGAATTAGTTGATACAGCAGCACTTATTGTACGCGGCAGTCTCGAAACCACCGCAGGCGCACAAGCTAAAGCAAACGCGTCCTTAAACGCGGCACAAATATTTGCAAGCGGCAAGGCATGGCAAGGCGGCAAAATGCTTTATCGTGATCCGGCATTTGCAACAGGTTTTAACGGAATAGCAACGTACAATAATTTAGGCAACGGAACCGTGCTGCTCGATAGAATACCTGCCGTGTTTGGCGGGCCTTCTACTTCGGGAGTTGTCTTACGTATTAGGAATACGGGTGCAGCATCCCCCGGATTAGGAGGATTTTATTTTGGTACTCCAACCCGCGCCAATGTGGTTTTAACCACTCGTGTTATAGCTTTAATTCCTATCGGCGGTACCATTCAATGGACTTCTAACGCATATGGTGACGGAAGCGATGCAAGGTGGATAACACCGCAATTGGGTACAGGAAAATGGGAGGAATATATTTTTCAATTAAAGTGCGGATCAACCGGAACTTTCTCCTCTACCAACTTTTTTTACTTAGAAGGGCCAAGCTACGGTACGTCCGGCTCCCCGGTTGCTTGGTATGTTGCTTACGCTTCTGTTTTCGATATGACAGATGCTGAGGTTGATTATAAAGCTCTTTCTGATACGGCAAAGTCGGCAGCTGATGCGGCGCAATCTTCGGCAAATGCTGCGAACGCCTTGTTATCCGATATTGCCAGTGATTCGAAATTAACGCCGAGTGAGAAGCAAACGGTTAAAACGATTTGGGAAGGTATTATGGCAGAAAAGCCCGGCATTAATAATCAAGCTGCCGTTTATTCGATCACTACCGAAAACACGAACTATAATAACTCATACACTGCTTTAAGTAATTACATCACTCCGCTATTATCAAGCTTAAGCACAACGAGCGACATAGTGGGTAATGCTTTCCGGGCTCAGTTTGCCGACTATTACAATTACCGCCAACTGCTTTTAAAAGCGGTAACCGATAAAGCCAAAGCCTTAGCCGATAATGCACAAACCACGGCTAACAATGCACAGTCGGCAGCAACAGCTGCGGCAAATGCTGCAAGTACTGCCCAAAATTCGGCAAACGCAGCTAATGCGCTGCTTTCTGATATTGCAAGCGATGCAAAGTTTTCTCCGGTTGAAAAACAATCGGTAAAGGTCATTTGGGACGGTATTGTCGCTGAAAAACCAACAATTAATAATCAAGCTGCCGTTTATTCAATAACTACCGAGAATACCAATTACAATACTTATTACAATGCACTTGCCACTTATATAACCTCTTTGCTGGCTGATTTAAACAGTACATCAGATATAGTAAGGAGTACTTTTGAAGGGCATTTTTCCAACTATTTTACCTATCGCCAATATCTGTTAAAAGCGATATCAGATAAGGCAAAACAAATTGCAGATGCAGCACAAACTTCGGCCAACAATGCGCAGAGCTCTGCTAACAATGCTCAGGCTTCGGCGAACGCTGCTGCGCAAGCTGCTTTGGCCGCCCAAGGCACGGCAGATGTGGCAAACAGCGGGTTAAGCTCGATGGCCGCTTCTCTTAAGGCAATGGCCTTTCAGGATGTTGTTGAGTTTTCGAAGCTTGGCAGTACAATTGCTATAGGCGGGTTCCTTAAGACTGTATTGCTTAACGCATCGGAAGTAAGGGCTCTTGTTATTCGGGCCGAGTACATAGAGGCGTTGGTGTGTAATTTCGTTCAAGGAATTATCGGAGGTTTTACCATTTCCGAAAGCGAATTAAAAGGCGTTAACCCGAGCGGCGCTTACTTGCAACTGTATTCAGGTCAGGGAGGAAACCCCTATATCCATTTCTCTGATACCGGAGATTCTAATACCTACATGGAGCATTCCGGAACTGCAATACGTGCCGTCGGCAGATATCGCGGCTCACGTGCTATTCCGCCCTTTCCTACAGGCAGCACAAATATGTATGCTTGCCTTGTAGTAGATATGATCGCTGATCTAAACCGGAACGACACTTTCAAAGATGATTATGCCGCCATTTATGCCATAGCATACGAGTTGAACTCGTGGGCGGGCTATTTTGAAGGTGGAATAAAATCAACCGGCCGTATGGACGTTGGGGACAGGCTTTGGGTAAGAGGTATGCCCAGTGTATTCAGCACGGAGAGCGGTACGGGAATGACTAACAAAGTTGCAGTTTATTGGGACACAGTTAAAAAAGAACTATTTCACGCATAATATGAAAATGAATTTAACAGTACGGGATCGGCTTGCGCTTACCCTTGTTTTGCCCGAAAAAGGCAGAATGATTGAAATGATAATCGTGGACAGTATTATCAGTATGACCAAGCTGAGCATTGAAGAAATCAGCAAGTATCAAGTGTATGACTCCTTATCCGGTCAGACCGTTTTTAACGAATCACTAACTGTGGACTTGGAAGTTGATTTTACAGCAGAGCAGGTGGAGTTATTAAAAAAACGATTTGATGCTTTGGATGAACAAGGAGCAATTACCAAAGACATGGTTCGATTATATCAAAAGGTACAATCTCTTAAATAAAAATATCATGGAAATACAATCACAACGAATTAAGCGAGTTGCAAACTCGATAATCGGCAACTTAAAAGTAGTTTACACTTACGAGTTTGATGAAGGCGGTAAGCCTGAAATGGTGAACGCAAGAGCGGAACTTATTCCACCTGCAACAACAGACGAAGGCCCACGGTCGAAAACCACCTTTGACGGTAATTATTTTACCGCTAACGGTGTTTTTCACTTAAACTTTCAGAATGTAGATGATCTTTTCGATGGCAGTATCACCGGGCAAATATTAACAGACATTAAAACGATAACAGGAGGTAGCAGCGATGGCAACAACGATTAAAAAAGGCTTAAACTTCGTAAAAATCAGCGATGTTGATTACCAGTTATCAAAGGTTGCTATAGAGTTAAACGACACGAAAGAAACGCTTACGCTTCGCTTCAATTCTGAATTGAAGATAAACGAGATTAAGTATGATCAGTTGATTAATGGAGATACCTCAGCGGTATTCGCTTCGTATGCTGCTTTGAAGTCTTACGTTCAAACTATTATCACTCCTGAGGGTACAATCCGGCAAATCATAACGCAAGCTGCACAGCTTGTAAACCCGGCAGCGACAACAACTGAAAATATTGTTTTCACGGCCACAATACCTAAAGGAAGTCTCGGGCCTACCGGAAGGCTCGAATTCAGATTTGTATGCACGTGGTCAACGAGCGCAAACTCCAAGTTGCCACGACTGAAAATAAACGGAACTACCATTGCTGCTGCGTCGAGGACTACAAGCACAATGGGTAATTGGGTGTGTGAACTTAGAAACAGGGCTGCAAATTCACAAATAACGCCGGGAAGTACAACAGGTGTGCTCAGCAACGGTTACGGGTTTTATACTGATTCGATCGTAACCTACAGCTTTGATACTACGCAGGATATGACCCTGACCTTTACCCTTCAGACCTCAAACGCTGCCGATACAATGGCTCTTGAGTATTTGACCGTGGTTGCTGTTTATTAAAGACAATTCTATTCTAAAGAGGGTTGACAAAGCAAGAAACCTTTTTAGATTATGAACAAATTAAAAACTCCGATTTCCTACTACGGCGGCAAACAAAAATTAGCCGACAAGATTATTTCATTAATACCGCAGCACTTGCTTTATTGCGAACCGTTTATCGGCGGGGCTGCGGTATTCTTTGCGAAACAACCTTCCAACATGGAAGTGCTTAACGATGTAAACAAAGAGCTTATAAACTTTTATCGGATCGTACAAAATGATTTTGTTGCGCTGGAGAAGGAAATAAGAATCAGTTTACACAGCCGCGACTTGCACCGCAAAGCCTCGGTGATCTACAACCACCCGGATATGTTTAACGAGATCAAGCGGGCTTGGGACGTGTGGGTGTTAAGCTCTCAAAGCTTCAGCGCTCAGCTGGATGCTTCCTTCGGTTACGATAAGTCTCGTAACACTACCACAAAAAAGATCATTAACAATCGCGATCGCTTCACCGAAGACATGGCTATACGCTTACAAAACGTTTGTATTGAGTGTGCCGATGCTCTTTATGTGATCAGAAGCCGCGATACCGAGAACAGTTTCTTTTATTGCGATCCGCCGTACTACAACAGTGACTGCGGCCATTACGACGGCTACAGCGAGCAGGACTTCGAGAACTTGCTTAAGCTGCTATGTGAGATAAAAGGAAAGTTTATGCTGTCTTCTTACCCTTCTAAGCTTTTACAGCAGTACACAAAGGCTAATAAGTGGCAAATGTGGAGTGTTGAGCAGGGAGTATCGATCAACAATAAGAACGGTTATGTTAAGAGAAAGATTGAGGTTATAACGGCGAATTTTGAGATAGAATAATAATAAGCCCGGACTTGATGAGGTTTTGCGAACATTCATGCAATTAGACCGCCCGAAAGCGGTCTTGTCCGGGCTGTTCCTATTAAGGGTCAACAAAGCCGCAGATTGTATTACATGAATGTTCGCAGAGCAAATATAGGAGTATTAAACGGCCTTTTAAAGTGCGTTTAATGGTTGTTAAATACTGAGTCGGGCCACAAATCTTCTATTCTTTCGCCCAGTGCTTGGTAGTCTTCAGGCCCGGGTTCAAACGGCAACTTACTCCAGTTCTTGTCGTGATGATAGTTGTACCATGTGCCGTGTTCGTCTCTCCGTAAGTAACCTATGTGCATGTTATCGATAGAAATCGCGTATGAGTTATGCCAGTAAAGACTAATCTCTAAAGAGTGAGTTTTGCCTTCGTAAGTGAAGGTTGTAGGGTAAACGCGATACATATTCTTGGATAACATACCGCATTTAATACTTGTTTAACAGGAATTAAAGAATTAATGTTGTGTTCGCGAAAAACGGGACAAATGGTTTTAAAAAAACGGGATAAATGGTTTTTGCGATTTTAGGAGCGGGTAGGACTTTAAACACGACAATCAAAATTTATTGATGATAACCGTAACGAGTTTATCTCTTCAAGGCGTATACGCAAATGGCCCTGAGCGGTAAAGTAACTTGCGGCGATTAGGTACGAGATTTCCTGATGAAAATGGATGCTCAATCTACTAAACTTAGAAATCTTGGTTCAGCAACTTTTGGATACAGCAAGATTAAGCACGGCAAACTTTAATATTACTATGAGGAAGTAGACTTTAATATGTTTATAGACGAGGAATTTCAGTTGTTATTCTTGTATTGATTGTGTTTTTGGTATAAATTTAGGACGAGTATTAAAAATAGTGTAATAAAATCTAGTATTTTATATATTTTAGATCGTTTTTATTGCCGATTGATTAATATATTGTAAAAGTTTTATCTAATTTAGTTGCATGATAGATAATTGGGGATTTTTAGAAAAGTATGTTCCTAGTTCCGGAGTATGGGATGAAATGGTGACCGTTGATAATAGTATAAGGTCTTCTTACACTAATGTACTTGATTACCTGCTTCGCGAAACTTCAGACGACTTAAATAAAAAGGAAGAGCTGGCTAAAAGATTCTTTATGAGTCAGGGTATAACCTTTACTGTTTACGACAGCGGAGAAGGAATCGAAAAAATTTTCCCGTTCGACATGATTCCTCGTATCATAACAGCCGGCGAGTGGGACTTTATAGAAAAAGGCATCAAGCAAAGACTGAAAGCACTTAATATTTTCCTTAAAGACATCTATCACAATATGTTTATTCTTAAGGATGAAATCATTCCGCGAGAAATGATTTATTCCTGTCCTCACTTCATTCGGGAGATGCATCAATTAAGTGTTCCAAAAGACATTTATGTACATATTGCCGGCATTGATCTCATCCGTGATAACGACGGAACTTTTTATGTTCTTGAAGATAACTTACGTACGCCGTCCGGGGTAAGCTATATGCTGGAGAACCGGGAGATAACTAAACGTATTTTTCCCGATCTGCTTCCAAAATGTAAGGTTAGGAGTGTAACGCACTATCCTGAAATTTTATACCGAAACTTGGTCGCCCTCTCACCCCGGCAAGTCAGTAACCCCACAGTTATTCTTTTGAGTCCGGGTATGTATAATTCTGCTTATTTTGAACATACCACTCTTGCTCGTCTAATGGGAGTAGAGCTGGTAGAAGGCAAGGACTTAGTTATGGATAATCATAAAATCTTTATGAAAACCACCAAAGGCTTACAGCAGGTAGATGTAATTTACCGCCGGGTTGACGACGACTACCTGGATCCTTTGGTTTTTAATCCGGGCAGTGTATTGGGCGTTGCAGGCATAATGAGCGCCTACAGAGCCGGAAATGTTGCGGTTGTAAACGCAGTGGGTAACGGAGTTGCAGACGATAAGGCCATATACAGTTTCGTGCCGGATATGATCCGGTATTACCTGAACGAAGAGCCCTTGCTAAAAAACGTGCCGACGTATCATTTAGGCAATCCCGATGAGAGAGCATTCGTATTTAAAAATATCGAAAAGATGGTGGTGAAAAAGACAAATGGCAGCGGAGGATACGGGATGCTGATGGGACATTGTGCAACTGACATTGAGATAGAAAATTATAAAATTGAGATTGGAAAAGACCCGAGACAATTTATTGCGCAACCTACAATAAGTCTTTCTGCCGCACCCTGTTATTTTAACGGTAAACTAACTCCGAGAAGAATAGACCTGAGGCCCTTTGCTCTATGCGGTCCCGAAGGGATAACTATTGTACCTGGAGGGCTCACACGGGTAGCTTTAAAAGAAGGATCATTGGTAGTTAACAGTTCGCAAGGCGGTGGCAGTAAAGATACTTGGGTACTTGCCTAAACAAATAAATTAGAAAGGAATGTTAAGCAGAGTAGCAGCAAGTTTATATTGGTTAAGCAGGTACATCGAGCGCAGCGATGGTGTTTTGCGTATGTTAAAGATTAACTATGCGTCTTCTCAGGATGCTATAAACGACTTTTCGTGGGCACCCGTAATCGGTATTTATTCTAATATTGATGAGCAGAAGTTAAATAAAATTGAATTCAACAGTAGGGAGGTGTTGCAGTATATGGTTATGGATAAGAGCAACCCATCTTCTATTCTTAATCTTATTACTCAGGCTCGTGAAAATGCCCGAAGCGTTCAAGATCATATCACTAACGATCTATGGCAATGCTTAAATGAATATTATCTTTTAATTCGCGATCCGTCTTTGTCAAATGCCTTACAAAAAGACGACCCCATTTCAGTTTTAGATATGCTTATTAAACAAATAATGCTTTACTACGGCACATCCGAAGTGACTATGGCTCGAGGGGAGGGACGAAGCTTTATGAGTATCGGAAAATATCTTGAAAGAAGCATCCAGTCTGCAGATTTGTTGCATGTGAAGTTCGGCAGTCTAGATCAAAGCCCCGATTTGTTAACAAATGCCGGTTATTGGAAACACTTACTGCAATCTTTGGGAGGCTACGAATTGTATCTTCGAACTTTTCGACAAAAATTTGAAGTAGAAAATATCTTGGAACAAGTAGTATTAAACGTAGATTTCCCCAGATCTATAATTTATTCGATTAATAATATAAGCCGGCATTTCGAAAAACTAAAAAGCGATAATTATATTAATGATAACAGAGAATTGTCTTTTATGCTCGGGAGATTGCAAAGTCGAATCAAATTCAGTTCCGTGAAATCCATAAGCATGGAAGGTTTGAATTTTCTTACAGCTATTAAAAATGATTTGTATCATGTAGGAAACTCTTTTCACGGAACTTATTTCTTACACGCCTGATAAAACCCATATATGCCCGAATTTAATATTAAACATACTACCCTTTATGAATACAGGGGCGATGTTTATGACAGTGCAAATCAAATAATACTTTATCCGGTTAATGATGATTATCAGGAAGTACAGAGTCAAGAACTTGATATAACAGGAAATCCCCTGATATCATTACATGCAGATTACTATGGGAATAAGATCGGAACATTTTCGGTTAGAGAACCTCACTATTATCTCGAAATTATCTCTAACATACGGGTAATAACTAAATCCCGCCCCTTTCCGGAGGATACCATTTTTTCCGGTGAGCAGTGGAATGAACTGCAGAAGCTGCAAAAAATTATGCCGTATGTGGATTACCTCAACATGGAATATTTCAAATATGCAGACGAGGTTCCTGAGCTTGTAGATTCAGAGAAGTTGCAAACCCCCTTTAAAGCTTCACTGAGATTTTGCGAGTACGTGTACGAAAATTTTGAATATATTCCGGGTATTACCAATGTAGAAACAAAGCCCGACGAAATATGGCAATTAAAGGCCGGCGTATGTCAAGATTTTGCGCATATATTATTGGTGATGTTACGGCAAGTAAAGATCCCGGCCAGATATGTAAGCGGCTACATTTGCCCTAATAAAAACGGAATGCGTGGTGAAGGGGCAACACATGCATGGGTAGAAGCCTTTATTCCCAATTACGGATGGATCGGGCTTGATCCTACCAATAATTGCATGGTAAATGATACTCACGTCCGTCTGGCTGTAGGCCGGAATTTTTCCGACTGTTCTCCGGTAAAGGGAGTTTATCGCGGTAACCCCGAACATAATCTGAAGGTTAAAGTAAGTGTGGCTTATCAGGGAGAAGAAGTATCGGAAAGTGAAAATTTACCTCATCCTGAATCGCAACCCCTAAGTATGGGTATTAAAAACAGTTTTGCTCTTCATCAGGAAATTATGGAGCAACAACAGCAACAATAGTAGTTTCACTTTAGGTTCTATCCGCTTAAGTTTTTAACTTACGCCCTCATTTTTTATATGACATATTGTTTAGGTATTAAAGTTAAAGAAGGCCTGGTTGCTATTGCCGACACGAGAATAACTTCCGGCACGGATACCACCAGCAAAAAGAAAATTTATATAGAGCAAAGAGAGCATTATTCTCTTTTTATTATGACAAGCGGACTTCGCTCTGTCAGGGATAAGGCAATTATCTATTTTAAGGAACTTTTAGACAGCGGCTCGGAATTCAATAAGCTTTACAAGGCTGTTAATGCTTTCGGACAACAACTAAGGCGTGTTGCAGAGGAAGACAAACATGCCTTGGAAAAAGCGGGTTTAAAGTTTAATCTCACCACTATTATAGGCGGTCAGCTTAAGGATGATGATGAACATAAATTATTTCTTTTATATCCGGAAGGAAATTGGGTGGAACTTGATGAAGGCGCTCCTTTTGTAATTATCGGAAACGCCGGTCACGGTAAACCTATCTTGAATCGTACACTAGACAGCGACTCAAGTATGGAACTGGCTTTAAAAACAGGCTTTCTTTCGTTTGATTCGACCAGAGCGAGTGCTAATGATGTGGATTTCCCTATAGATGTAGTGCTTTACAGAAAAAATACGTTTTCAATTGTTGAGCACCGATACGAGAAAAACGATTTAGAAAGTATTTCTTCTCTATGGGCAAAGGAATTAAAAGCCGCCTTACAACGAATGCCCGAAGACTGGATGGACGCCGTATTTAGCAAGTTGCCGGAAAAACAAGATTAAGGTGCCATAATGAAGTTTAGAGTTTCATCTACATTAGAATATACAATTCGCAACGAGGGTACTATTTTACTTAATCTACATGCATCAAAAACTCCTTCACAAACTGTTTACGAGGAAAGCTTTGTTGTAGAGCCTGCCGGCAAAAGTCAAGAACTCTGGTCTGCCACCGGCGAAAACAGGTTTCTGAGGTTGGATATTTCTGAGAGTTTAAATATTAAAATATCTTATTCTGCTACCGTAGATACCAGATATCAACTCCTTTCGGCAGAATTGTTGGATGATACGCCGCTTTCCCTGTATACTACTTACGTTTTAATGTATTTAAATCCGAGTCGTTATTGCCAATCCGACAAGTTATATCGTTTTGCCGAAAATAAGTTCGGTAAGATTAAAAACGGATTCGAAAAAGTTTTAGCAGTGTGCGATTGGATTTATAATAACATACAATACTTACCGGGATCAACCAACGCCCAAACCTCTGCTTTTGATACTATCACCGAACAGGCAGGCGTTTGCCGCGATTTTGCACATCTGGGTATTGCTTTGTGCAGGGCCCTAACCATTCCGGCAAGGTATTTTACCGGGTATGCTTATCAATTAAAACCCGCTGATTTTCATGCCTGTTTCGAAGCTTTTTTAGGCGGGAAGTGGATCATTTTTGATGCAACAAGGCTTGCGCCTTTAAACGGATTAGTGAAGATAGCAACAAGCAAGGATGCAGCGGATGCTTCTTTCGCGGGTTTATTCGGGGAGGTCAGTTCCCAAACTGTTTCAGTTTCTTGCGAAGTCCTTGACCCTGGTTTCCTGCCGGTTTCTTATCAATCCCAAGATATAAATGGAGTCACTTTCGATTGAGTTTATTGTTAACTATAATAAATCAAAGTTTGCGATGAAAAGTGTAGTAATCTGCTTTTACCTGACTTTCTTTTTTGGTTTTTCGAATGCTCAACTTTCAAAGCCCGATTCTAATTTCTTTCCTATCGCTGTTTGGCTTCAAAGCACTAAAAATGCTGAAGCTTATAAAGATTTAGGAGTTAATATGTACGTAGGATTATACAGGTCGCTCGACTCGATGCAACTGCTCGATTTAAGGCGTGCTGGTTTAAAGGTGATGTGTTCACAAGATAGTTTTAGTTTAAAATACAAATCTGATAATATAATTTACGGATGGACGCAAGAAGACGAGCCCGACAATGCGCAATGGAACTCTAACACAAAACAGTATGATCCTTGCATCGATCCCAAAATAATCATCTCCCGGTACCTGAAGATAAAACAGAAGGACCCGACGCGTCCGGTTTATTTAAATTTAGGGCAAGGAGTAAGCTATACGGGTTGGGTTGGTCGAGGTAGTTGCACCAATAAAACCGATTTGTATAAGAGTGCTAATTTCGGATATCTCTCCGGTTGTGACATAGCATCTTTCGACATTTATCCTGTAAACAGCAACGACAACCTAATTAGCGGAAACTTATGGTACGTTGCTAAGGTCATTGATAGTTTAAAGGCTTGGTCGCAGTTTAAAAAGCCGGTATGGACCTGGATCGAAACCACATTAATCGGTAAAGACTCCCCTAGAAAGCCGACGCCTGCGGAGGTAAAATCAGAAGTTTGGATGGCAATCATTCACGGTGCAAAGGGCATCGGTTATTTCTGCCATTCTTGGAACCCGTATTTTGCTGATGCAGCAATTTTACGGGATGAAGAGATGATGAAGGGAGTTAAAGAAATAAACAGACAAGTAACTGCATTAGGCAGTATACTTAACAGTGCCGACAGCAAAAATTTTGCAAAAGTTAAAGCTGTTAATTCCGCGGTACCGATAGATATGCTAACTAAAAAAGTGGGTAATACACACTATATTTTTGCTATAGGTATGCGCCAAGAATCTACAAAAGCAATATTTACAGTCAAGTCCGGCGATGTTGCAGACGTGTTGGGCGAAAACAGAAAGATAAAAATCAAAAACAAGACGTTTAATGATTCTTTCGACTCTTGCGGAGTTCATTTGTATCGAATTATTTCGCGGTAAAATACTAGTGTGTAGAAATATGACTAAGATGTAAACCTGTTATACAAATACTTCTCGTAATGTGAACGGTTGAAATAGTTTTCGCACATCTGCAAGTTATTATTCTCATATTTGTTTTAACAAAAGGGTCGGATGGCTGATAGGAAGGCATAGGTCCGCAAGACTTACCTACAGTGGTTCGAATCCACTTCCGACCTCACAATCTATCCTACAAGAACAATACAATAGCCTGCTTAATGCAGGTTTTATTGTTTATAGATACTACGCAGATTTTGTGTTAAGAGTTAATCGGCTTTTTAATTACGGTTACAGCATTTAAGTGCCTGTACCGCCGGAAGTAACCTGTTTTACCATAACACCCAAATAGCCTCGGCCCGGCTTCTCTTTGAGAATACTCGTATACAATTAAAGACATTTTTAGGAAACGGATTCGAAAGTGGTTTAAACAGGCCGTGTTATTCTACAACCGGCAAGGAGTAAGCAGAGCCTTTATTCGGATAATCGTAGAAGTAAACTTACATTACTCGTGGAATTAGCAAAATATTCTTATTGTTAAATTTTTTTCTAAAGAAGTATAAATAAGACGTCTTCTCAGCGGCAGGAATTGCCTTAAATTATTTTTTTGTTTCTCGTAATAAAACTTTTTCCCGAAATAAGAACTTATAAGGTCAGATAACATTTGAACTTTTAACATGTTTAAAAAGTTTTCATTCATGGTTTTGGTAACTGCTTTTTCGCTACAAAGCAATTCCTGTTTTTCTCAATCAATTACTATAAACGGAAGAGTAGTGGATGCCGGTACCGGTAGGCCGTTAACGGATGCCTCGATTTCTGTGATGATCAACGGAACAACCGCCGGAACAAAGACTGATGAAAACGGAACATTTTCACTTATCACAAGTGCAATACCTCCTTTTACTTTGACAGTAGTCTTCGATAATTATATTACAGTAACACAGACAGTTGACAAGGATATAAAAAATTTGGTTATCGAACTTGAACCCGAAAATATTTTAGGTCAGGAAGTGGTTGTGTCGGCATCACGTGTTCCGGAAGAAATCATAGAATCTCCGGTTTCTGTTGAAAGGTTGGGTGCAGAAACACTCAGACGAACAGCCGCACCTTCCTTCTATGACGCGGTCGCAAATCTAAAAGGAGTGGATATCAGCACTCAAAGCCTTACATTTCAGTCTGTAAATACTCGCGGTTTCAATTTGAATGGCAACGTTCGATTCAATCAGATGATAGACGGAATGGATAATCAGGCGCCCGGATTGAATTTCTCGTTGGGAAATATTGTAGGATTATCAGATATAGATATTGATAACATAGAACTTTTACCCGGAGCTTCTTCGGCTCTTTACGGAACCGGCGGGACCAACGGAACATTGTTAATGATTTCGAAAAATCCTTTTGACTACCCCGGGCTTACCGTTCAAGTGCGAACCGGTTTAAATGAAGCAAACTCCGGATGGCGGGATTTATCTTTAAGATATGCCCGCGTGTTCAATAAAAGACTGGGATTTAAAGTTTCCGGATCATACTTCAAAGCTCAAGATTGGGAGGCTGATGACTACTCCAATTTTAATAGGATTGCAAGAACTGCCGGCACCGGCGATCGGAATTCCCAACTCGATTACGACGGAGTAAACGTTTACGGTGACGAACCGAATCTCAGATATCCGCGACTTAATATGATTGGAGCCGGTATAAAAGCTCAGGCGGCTAATCTCCCTCCCGGGAGCGTAGACCCGGCATCTGCAGCAGTTATCGGTGCGTTTGATAGAGGTTTATTACCTTCTTTTTCGCCTACACGTACGGGATATTACGAAAAGGACCTTATTGATTATACCGCAAAATCCATTAAAACGTCTGCGGCCCTACATTATAAGATCAGTAATTCAACGGAAGCCATTGCTCAAGCGAATTGGGGAATTGGCAATGCGATATATACCGGGAGCGATCGTTACTCGCTTAAAAATTTTCATGTGGGCCAATACAAGTTGGAGCTTAAGGGCAACAACTTTTTCTTACGCGGGTATACAACTCAAGAAAATTCGGGCGATGCTTATAATGCTACCCTTCTCGCAAGTTTAATAAACGAAGCTTGGAAACCTTCTGCTTCATGGTTGCAAGAATATACAGGCGTTTTCTCCACCGCCAGGCTTCAGGGAGCTTCGGAGCAGACTGCCAATAGAATAGCTCGGGAATTTGCTGATCGCGACCGGCCGCAACCCGGCTCAGGAGCTTTTAATACTTTAAAAAATAAGATTGCCGGCAGTAACATCGGGTCCGAAAATGGAGCGGGTTTTAACGATAGATCGCGTATGTATCATTACGAAGGAATGTATAACTTTTCGCACCTGCTGAAAAAAGGAACAGAACTGATAGTGGGGTCATCCTATCGAGTATATTCATTGAATTCTTCAGGAACAGTATTCGATGACAAAAACAGAGATATCAGCATACATGAGTATAGTGCCTATACGCAATTGAGTCGAAGATTAGGGGAGAAGTTTAGGCTAATCGGCTCTATGCGGTACGATAAAAATGAAAACTTTAACGGCCGACTTACTCCAAGGCTGGCGGGAGTATTAACAGTATCTTCAAACAAAAATATCAGGGCTTCTTATCAAAGCGGATTTAGAAATCCCTCAACTCAAAACCAGTATATTGATGTTTCTACTGCCGGAAATTCTATCAGGCTGATTGGAGGATTACCTGAAATTGTTAGAAAATATAATCTTTATGCTAATAAGGGCTATACCGACGATAGTTACAGAGCTTTTCTTGCTACCGGGAATTCGGGGAACTTACAACCCTATACTTTTGATTCTAAAGGGTTGCGACCTGAGAGGGTCGAAGCATTCGAACTCGGATACAGAGGACTATTCGGCGGAAGTCTGCTTATTGATTCTTATGCTTACTACAATATTTATAAGGATTTTATCACAGGCGTTGAACTTTATCAAAAATCCCCTACTTCAATCGATCCTACCGGTTTTCAGAACGCTACCCGTTTTAATGTGCCGGTAAATAATCCCGGTGAAGTTACCTCTTGGGGAGCGGCGCTAGGATTTGACTATAAATTGAAGTTAAACGGCTTTACCGGAAATATTTCATATAACAAACTCGGAAACATTCCTTTCGACTATTTTAATGACTTCAATACTCCCGAAGTGCGTACTAATGTGGGCTACTCACTTCGCGATTTTATCAAAAACGCTTCTTTTTATGCCAATTATAGATGGCAAATTTCTTACTTATGGCAGTCCCCATTTGTAAGTGGAAATGTTCCTTCTTTTGGTACAGTCGATGCTCAAATAAGTTTTAAGGTTCAAAACTATAACAGCATTGTTAAAATTGGGGGCTCAAATATTTTGAATAGACAATACCGAACTTCGTTCGGAAATCCGGAAATAGGAGGAATGTATTATATAAGCTTACTTTTTGATCAATTTTTAAAGTAAACGGGCGAAGTTATTTAAGTCGGAAAGTAATAGGAATATTTGCTTTAACTCGCACTTTTTCTCCTTGAAGCTCCCCGGGTATCCATGCAGGAGCATGTTGCATAACCCGTAAGGCTTCTTCATCACATCCGCCTCCAATTCCCTGTGTAATCGCCACATTCGTTATTCGTCCGTCTTTTTCTATTATAAAATTAACCAGAACTCTGCCGGATATTCCGTCTTCTTTAGCAGTAGACGGGTAATTTAGGTTACCATTCAAATACTTCAGAAAAGCAGGAGAACCTCCCGGAAACTGCGGTCTTTTTTCTATTTCAGATCCTGTATAGACTCTATTTAATTCGGTAGCGGAGGCACTTTCTTCGGGTGCTTTAGAAGCAGCAAAGGCTACAGTTTTTGTTGCGGATTCAGGAATTTGAACAGGCGATTCTGTCTCTTCTGCACGAACAAGCGGTTTCTCCGGTTCAACCGGCACCTTTTGAACTCCTTTCTCCGGCTTTTCCATCGCTACTTGCTTTTTCTTGGGAGGTTTCTTAAATACCGTACCATCTAAAGTTCTGAGCTTCGGCATTTTCTCAAGAAACCTTTTATCGTTTTCCTGTAAATTCTTCGTTATTTCCTTTACAGGGAGGGAATTTACGACTTCAGTATCGTAGCTCGTTTCATTTGCAAAAGGAGTGTTATCTACATGATTTTCCAAATACGCAATACATCCTAAAGCCAATAAAGGAAAAACAACGATTGCTGCAATCTTTAAATAAAGTTTGGAAGACTTCTCCATCCGAGGACGAAAATCCAAGTTTTCTTGGTCGGGATCAAAGAATTCTTCGTTAGTTTGCCGGGCTGCAAATCTGTTTTTTACAGAGTTTGCAAAAATTTTAAACCGATCAGGGCGATACCCTATAGAACTTAGATATTCGTCAAACTCCTCTCTCTTGATTCCGTCCTTCAGTACATTATACGCATCCTGCAAGTCTTTAAAATGTTCCTCCGCAACTCGGTCAGCGGGATTAATATCCGGATGATATCTTTTACACAGCCGGCGGAAAGAACTTCGTATTTCTTTAAACGATGCTTTTTGATCTATCTCTAAAATTTCATAGTAGTTTTTCATCTAGTATTAAAATATCCGGCATTAACAGTATAGCGTTTAAGATGCAAAATTTGTTCCGGCATTCTCCGACACCGAATCCCAATACAACACCGCTAGTGCTATCTTAGTTTATGGCTTCGAGGTTATAACGCTAATTTGCAATAGTTTAGTTTGATTGCAATAGGATTTGCAGTATTTCGTTTACCCTAAAACATTCATCGTGAAAACAAAAAAACCAATTACACTTGCTTTAGTTTTTCTTAGCTTCGTAACTGCCTTACTTTTAAGTAATACTAATGTAAAAGTCAAAAAACTACGTCACGTAGTAGCGTTTAATTACAAGTCTGATGTGACCGAAGAGCAAAAACATACCGTAACAAACGAATTTTATGAACTCAAGAAACATATAAAAGAAATTGTTGAGTTTGAAGGGGGCGAAGATATAAACACAAGATCCGGAAATAAAAAATTTACTCATTGCTATATTGTTACTGTAAAAAACGAGAAAGAACTGGCAGTTTACGGCAATCACCCGATGCATAAAGCCTTTAGTGCCATGGTTGATCCTATGCTTGCAGAAGTAATGGTAGTGGACTATTGGGCCGAATAAATTAGTCTTACAGCCGGAGTTAAATCGTTCCGGAATTTCCCATACGTTAGGATTAAAATCCCCCGTAACCGTCGAAACTCGAATTCACAAAATTATTCAAAATACTGCCGAACCGGTACGTTAAACCGAACGAGCTGTTATAATTGAAACCGGAAGCCAGTTGGCGTTTTCTGGTTAACACTTCTTGTTCTGACGCATTACCTTTTACCAAATTTAATTGGTTATGAATAATGTTTCCGTCGGCATATACAAAAAATGAAAGGCTTCCTGTAAGTTTTATATTTGCTCTAGCGTTAATCCCCTTAGTGTTAAGTTTAGTGTCATGAAAATAGTTTCTGTAATAAACGCCGGTGTTAAAAGTTCCCCATTTTTTATTTAAGGTAAGTGCGGCCGAAAACCTTTGTCCGTAAACAGTTTCTTTCTGCTTATCGAAAATTGTAGTCTCGTAATAAGTATTATTAGTTGCATCTACACCATAGCGGATAACAAAAAACCGGCTGTTTACGTCTTTATACTTAAAGATATTGTATTCAATAGCAGGGCCGATGAAAAGCCTGCGCTTTATATTATTAAAAGTACTGTTAGAAAAACTGCTCTGATAGCCGTAGCTCCAATGCGACCTAAACGTTCTAACTAAATTATGGTAGAACCCGTAGTCTGTATTTTTAATCTTAATAGTCGTTGAGTCATAGCTGTACGTAGAATTTCTCAAACTACCTGTGGCAAAAAACTCTACTCTAAGCTTATCCGTAATTCTGTTTACCGAAAAATTAGAGCTAAAAGTGTTGTTCTTGTATATCTGTTCGGCACTTATATTTCCGTTTGCTGATATGGCAAACACCCAAAAATTCCATTTATCTTTTTTATCTTCTTCCTTTTTTTGGGCAGCTGCAACTTCCTGGTTTGAATCTACTTTCATCGTCACTTTAATTGCTTTTGCGTAAATAGTTTTTGCAATTAAAGGCGACATCCCTATCATAAGATAATTTAAAAGCCTTTCGCGAGTTTCGAAGGCTGTAGCATTAGGATTAGTATCGAAAATGAGTGTGTCGATAAAGGACTTAAAACTGTTTTGCCCGTAAAAGTTTAACTGATACTTAACTCCTCCGCTGCCGACGGGTTGCGAATTAATTAAAATATGTTGATCTGCCGCCAGGCGGTCGGTTACAAAATCAACGGCAGTAATTTCTGCCTTTAGAAAGTTAATGTCGCAACCCTGACGACAATCTACAAAGACTTTCAATTTCAACGAATCCGTATTTTGAGCGTTTGCTTTATAGCTTAATAACATCACGAACAAAACTCCGAAAACTTTTCCCATAGCTTATTAGTAACACCCTCACAATTCAGGTAAGTTAATAAGGGGGAATACGTTAATTAGTTTTT
>JAYULL010000123.1:0-38344 GCA_043763625.1 Sphingobacteriaceae bacterium
TTATTGATGGTTTTTATAGCCGAAGTAGAAACTTTCAACGTAATCCATCTTCCTTCTTCAGGGATATAAAACTTTTTAACCTTTAGGTTGGGGTAAAACTTACGCTTTGTTTTAACGTTTGAGTTCGAAACGTTGAAACCATTCATCGGCATTTTCCCTGTTAAATCACAAATTCTCGACATGACTTTATAAGTGTATCGTTATATTAAAACTCAGTTTCTTAAAGAGTTTGCAAATATCAAATTTTTATTTTGATATTCAATGCGTTTTTTTAAATTATTTCAAGCCTTCAAAGTCTTTCAAATAAGTCTGTAACTTCCTATCTTTCGACGGTTGAAAATGCATTTTTAACATTATAAACCCAACAACCGGAAAATAACCTGAAGCCACAATGCTACACGAACATGCTGTTGAAGAGGGCGTTGATTATGCCTCAAAAAAGAAAGCCCGTTTAGGCGTTGGTTTCTTTTTCTTTTACCTTTTATTCTATGTCGGATTTGTAATTATAGGAGTATTAAATTACGAATTATTAAGTATAGAAGTTGCACAAGGCGTAAATCTTGCTGTATTCTATGGGATCGGCTTAATAGTCTTTGCTGTTTTACTCGGCATTCTCTACAATAATTATTGCTCGCGGTATGAAGATGATATGAACAAAGAGGGGGAGAAGTTATGATCTATCACGTTTCTTACATTGCACTTTTTTTCTTCGTAGTTTTCGTCGGATTAGTCTTAGGCCTTTCCTTTTATTTTGCACGTAAAACTACCTCTACATCATCTTATTATGCCGCAGGCGGACAAATTCATTGGGCAGTAAACGGTATCGCCTTTGCCGGAGATTATCTTTCTGCTGCCTCCTTTTTAGGTATTTGCGGAATGATTGCGACTGTAGGTTTTGACGGCTTCTTATATTCAATCGGTTTTCTTGCAGGTTGGATTGTGGCCTTATTCCTTATTGCCGAGCCGCTAAAACGTTTAGGAAAGTATACGTTTACAGATGCATTAAATTCTACATTTAATTCTCGAGCTGTAACGCTAACCGCCGCTATAAGTACCCTAATTGTATCTATTTTTTATCTTATTCCGCAAATGGTGGGTGCGGGAGATTTGGTAACTCCCTTGTTGGGGTTCCCGCATTGGGTTGGTGTGGTGTTGGTAGGAGCCATTGTGATTTTTATAGTAGCCGGTGCCGGAATGACTTCTACCACTTATGTGCAATTTATCAAAGGGGCTTTGTTGTTGTTGTTATCGATAGTTTTAACCGGCTACATTCTTAAAAACGGTCTAACCCTTACTCCCGGACAAGAAAAACCTTATCATCAATTTATCAGCCTGTCTCCGAGAATGAATGATACAACTGTTGTTAGTGCCGGCGATTGGAAAGTTGTTTCGCAGCAAGGCGTTAAAGGAAAACACTTTGTTAAGCTCGAAAGAAACGGCTTAGAAAGATGGTTTAAACTTGTTAAAAATGAAAATAGTTACACGCTGACAGAAGCGCTCTCCATTGCAGAAGGAGAAAACGGAACCACACTTTACAACGGAGAACCAAAGGCAAATGCCAAGTTCTTTCAAGTAGGCCATTTAAGTAAGATTATACTTGACGGAAACGAAGTTGAAAAAACCGGTCCGCTCGGCCCTTTTGAATTTCTATCTACTATCGGAAAAAGCGAAGTTATCCGTTTCTCGGAAACTAAACTAAAAGATGAACAAGGAAAAAAAGTAAGCGTTTTTTCGCAAACTCCTACCCCGGGAAAAAGCTTCATGCTTCCCGGTTTAAAATATAAAATCGGTAAAGATGCGAGTTGGTGGAGCAGGCTTGACTTTATTTCACTTATGCTGGCTTTATTTCTGGGCACCGCTGCTCTACCCCACATCCTGATTAGATATTACACCGTAAGATCTGCTCGAGATGCCCGCAAATCAACAATTCTTGCCATTGCAGCTATCGGAACTTTCTACGTTCTTACTTTATTTATGGGGCTAGGGGCTTCCGTAAACGGCGTATTAGATGTTGAATCTAGTAATATGGCAGCCCCTTTATTAGCTCGTGCTTTCGGGGTTGCTTTATTTTCAATTATTTCGGCCGTAGCTTTTGCTACAATTTTGGGTACCGTTGCAGGATTGATTATTGCTTCTTCGGGAGCCATTGCTCACGATTTACTGGATAATTATTTTAAAATTGATTTGAGTGGAGATAAAAAAGTAAAAGCAGGAAAAATTGCTGCTGTGTGTGTCGGGGTTTTTGCGATAGCTCTTGGCGTTCTATTCAAAGGGATGAATGTTTCTTTTCTTGTGGGTTTAGCGTTTTCTATTGCTGCATCGGCTAATTTGCCCGCCATCCTATTTTTACTTTTTTGGAAAAAAACCACAGCAAAAGGCATTTCTTGGTCTATCGTTACCGGGATTATTTCTTCGCTTGCAATCATTCTTACCTCGCCTGCCATGTGGGAAAGGTACGGCCTCGATCCGGCAAATGCGATTCATAAGTTAGATAATCCCGCAATAATTTCTTTTCCTTTAGCGGTGCTTGCTATTTATTCTATTTCGCTTCTATCCCAAAAAGAAAGAAGCAAAACTTTAACGGTATACAGTTAACCATGAAGCTACAAGTATCATCTTTCGAAGAGTATCATCAGATTTATAACTACAGCGTAGCCGAACCTGAAAGTTTTTGGGCAGAAATTGCCGAAAATTTCCAATGGAGAAAAAAGTGGAATAAAGTTTTAGACTGGAACTTTAAAGAACCGAATATTAAGTGGTTTGATGGAGCCAAATTAAATATAACAGAAAACTGTTTAGACAGACATTTAGAAAGTCTTGCAAATAAGCATGCAATTATTTGGGAGCCAAACGACCCGGAAGAAAGCCATCGGATTTTAACCTATGAGCAATTACACGATAAGGTTTGTCAGTTTGCAAATGTTCTCAAGAACAACAATGTTAAAAAGGGTGATCGAATTTGTATCTACATGCCGATGGTCCCTGAACTCGCAATCGCCGTTTTGGCGTGCGCCCGAATCGGAGCAATCCATTCAGTGGTTTTCGGAGGGTTTTCTGCACAATCAATCGCGGATCGGATTAACGACGCCCAATGTACGCTTGTTATTACCGCCGATGGCGGCTTTCGTGGAACTAAGAATATTCCTTTAAAAGAGGTAATTGACGATGCGCTTGTTCAATGCAGGAGCGTAACTAAAGTAATTGTGTTAACAAGAAGCCGAACTGCGGTGTCTATGTTAAAAGGTCGTGACGTGTGGTGGGAAGACGAAATTAAGAAAGTAGAAACGCAAGGCAATCCTGAATTTCCGGCAGAAGAAATGGATGCAGAAGATACCTTGTTTGTTTTGTATACGTCAGGTTCTACCGGGAAACCTAAAGGTGTAGTTCATACATGCGCAGGTTATATGGTTTACACCGGCTACACTTTTGCAAACGTATTCCAATATCAACCGGGCGAGGTTTATTTCTGTACTGCAGATATCGGCTGGATTACCGGGCATTCCTATATTGTTTACGGACCGCTATCGCAAGGAGCAACTTCGTTAATGTTCGAAGGGATACCTACTTGGCCAAATGCGGGACGTTTTTGGGATATTGTTGATAAGTACAAAGTAAATATTCTTTACACTGCCCCAACTGCAATTCGTTCGTTAATGAGTTTCGGCGAAGAACCTTTGCAGGGAAAAGATTTAAGTTCAATTAAAAAATTAGGCTCGGTTGGCGAACCGATAAACGAAGAAGCTTGGCATTGGTTCGACGAGAAAATCGGCCATAAAAATGCTCCGATAGTTGATACTTGGTGGCAAACCGAAAACGGGGGAATCATGATTTCGCCTATTTCCGGAATTACGCCTACAAAACCCGGTTATGCAACTTTACCCCTACCGGGAATACAACCGGTGTTGGTAGACGAAACCGGAAAAGAAATTGAAGGCAACGGCGTAAGCGGAAATTTATGCATCAAATTTCCGTGGCCGGGAATAATCAGAACAACTTACGGCGACCACGAACGTTGCCGACAAACCTATTTCTCCACTTATGAAAATCTATATTTCACCGGCGACGGTTGCTTACGCGACGAGGACGGTTATTACCGAATTACCGGCCGTGTTGATGATGTTCTCAACGTTTCCGGACATAGAATAGGAACCGCAGAAGTTGAAAATGCGATCAACATGTATACAGATGTGGTAGAAAGTGCTGTTGTGGGGTACCCGCATGAAATAAAAGGGCAAGGAGTATATGCTTATGTGATTTTGGGCAACTCAACTCACGACCACGAGTTGACAAAGAAAAACATCCTTCAAACTGTTTCTCGCATTATCGGCGCTATTGCCAAACCCGACAAGATTCAATTTGTTTCAGGTTTACCCAAAACACGTTCAGGGAAAATTATGCGGCGGATTTTAAGAAAAATTGCAGAAGGTGATACAAGTAATTTAGGTGATACGAGTACTTTGTTAGATCCGGCAGTGGTTGAAGATATTAAAGCAGGGGCTTTTTAATATTGAACTCATTTCAATGAAGTTAACTTGCTTTAAATAAAACGTTTTCAACTTTTCGAAGTCTTTCGTCTAATTCATTTTGCTTCATTAACAAGCCTTTAAGTTCCGTGAAAGAGACGGCAATGCTTTTGTTCTGTTCTTGCATAATGTCAATAACCTTATCTAACTTATCGGTTAAATCATCCAACCGTTGGTTTGTTATTTTTTGTTGCTCTGTATGCTGATCTTGTTTAATCAGCATGTCGGCCAAAAGAGGCAGAATATCCTTGCCCATATACGTAATAAAATATAAAGATAATTAGATTTCCGATAGATTTAAGATTTACTGGGCCGGAGAATTACCGGAACATTTAGCATTTATCCTTCTATAATCTAAAATTAAAGGCCCCTTAGCGGAGCCCGTAATCATTTCACGTTCGGTAAAGCGTATCCGTTTTGATATTCTTTAGTTAATAGTTTATTAGCACCCACGTCGTCAAACTTACTCGCATTTTTATCCCAATAAATCTTCTTTCCGGTTCTGTAAGCGATGTTTCCCATTTGAGAGAGAATAGCAATGTGCGCCCCTGCTTGAATAGGTGTGTGCAAATCTTCAAATTTTCTGTTTTTTATTACCTCAGTAAAATTTAAAGTATG
The DNA here is from genome assembly GCA_043763625.1 of Sphingobacteriaceae bacterium. GTDB lineage: Bacteria > Bacteroidota > Bacteroidia > Sphingobacteriales > Sphingobacteriaceae > Rubrolithibacter. The sequence continues at coordinate 5,142 of JAYULL010000123.1, forward strand.
TAAATCTAAGCCGTTGTCTACTGACTTTTGAAGTGGGACCGCTTCCATCTTTTTACCTTCCGGGATTACTTCCCATCCTCCTCGATTAAGAACTAAAGTGCCGTTATTGCCGATAAAAGCTATACCATGGTCGCGACCGTAGTTGCCGCCGTCTATACCGTTTGCGTGTTCCCACTGAATGTTAAAACCGTCAAATTCGTAAACGGTGGTCAAAGTATCGGGAGTTTCGGCAGCATCATCCGGAAAAGCGAATTTACCACCGGCAGCCATAATACTTTTTGGTGCATCAACTTTCATCCCCAACAAAGCATAATCTAATAAATGTACTCCCCAATCTGTCATTAATCCTCCCGCATAGTCCCAAAACCACCTGAACTGAAAATGAAAGCGGTTGGGGTTAAACGGCCTTTTCGGAGCAGGGCCAAGCCAACGTGTATAATCAACACCTGCAGGTGGGTTTCCATCGGGCTTTTTAGGAATTGAATCAAGCCAGCCCATGTATGCCCAAGCTTTAACTAATCGCACTTTGCCCAGCTTGCCGGAATGAACAAAATCAACTGCATCTTTAAAATGCCTTTGACTGCGTTGCCACTGCCCCACCTGTACTGCTCTTTTATAGCGTTCTTGAGCAGCCACCATTATTTTACACTCTTCTATAGAGTTCCCGATAGGTTTTTCCACGTAAACATCCTTGCCTGCTTGGCAGGCTTCTACCATTTGCAAACAATGCCAATGATCGGGAGTGCCGACAATTACCGCATCAATGCTTTTATCTTCCAGCATCCTACGGTGGTCGTTATATGTCTTAAGTTTTGCTCCTGCAGTACCTAATTCGGATTTACGTTTAGCTAAAACATTTGCATCAATGTCGCACAAAGCAACACACTCCACCCCGGGAACTTTAAGCATACTCGTTAAATCGGCCCAGCCCATGCCGCTGACGCCGATTGCTGCAACACGAATCCTGTCCGAGGGCGCAACCAATTTAGTTCCGGCATACAATGAAGAGGGAATAGCATTTGAAAGGCCCGCCCCCGCTGCCAGCAGTGAAGCAGAACGCAAAAAATTTCTTCTTGATTTAGTCATATTTGAGGTTTATAAACGCCCTAAATTAATATAAAGAAATATAAATCGGCAATATTCTAAAGTTCATTGCTTCGCCATGAGCTATTTGGAAATACCGTTAAAACACCCATTTAGCGTGCTCAAACATTCCTTAGATTAGCCGAACAGCAAAAGAAGAGTTAAAATCTAACCTATGATTACTTCCACTTCTAACAAAATCGACGATTCCGGAAATTTACAGGGACATTTAAATACTATCGAGTCTAAAATCAGCTTGTATGTTGTAAAAAATTACAGCCGGTTCAGCCGTTTAACTGTACGCGAAAAGCAAGTTTTGCACCTGATTGCCGACGGGTATAACAGCTGTCAGATTTCAGATATTTTATTTATTTCGATTCATACCGTTAATAATCACCGCAAAAACATAATGAGCAAACTTGAAGCAGGTTCTCTTCCTCACCTTATTCGATTTGCAGTGTCATTCGGATTGGTTGAATAGTGCTTGAATCCTGAGTTAAAGTCCCTTTGTCGTCATCTTTTTAGCACGTAATACTTTATGGCCGCGGCACCATTATCCCGGCACCATATTATGATTTTAAAAGAAATACATTTATGCTTATTAGTACTTTTTTAAAGATGCGTTGGTGGCAAGTTACCCTGCTTTCTATTGCATTGTCGGCTATCGGAGGACTAGCTGCCGGTAAATCTTCAAGAAAACAACGCAAAGTTTACGCGAAAGAACTGGAACAAGCGCCTTGGGCTCCTCCCGGTTGGATCTTCGGACCGGCCTGGACCTTGAACAATATTATTTTATAGTTAGGATTACAACAAATTCTTAAATCTAATAATTCTACGGCAAAAAAATTAGCTGTACTCCAACTCTTTATCTGGCTAATCTTCTTTTCCTTTGGCTATGTTTATTTCAACAGAAAGAATTCTATTCTTGCTGCAATCCGGACTATTTCTGACGTTGCTTTAGCAGGAACAAGTTTTTGCTATTGCGGTCAAATTCAATCGAAAACTTTCTTACTACTACTTGCCGCTGCTTTTGTGGACCTCTTTTGCAAGTACAATAGCCATTTACCAAGCATTAAAGAATGAGGATCCGCTGTTTGGCACACCTGCATTAATTAAACAATAAGAATATCAAGTATGAATTTTTTACCCTTAGAAAAACTTGAGCAACTTGAAGAAATAAAAAAATCGGAAAGTTATTCCGTGATTTTTAAAGACAATATTAATTGCCCGATAAGCCGCAGAGCAAGAACAGATTTAGAGAATCAAGGTGAGCCGGTAGCAAACTTAGCCCAAGTTTACAAGGTAGACTTGTTTGGTTTTCCGCAAATTTCCAAAGCGGTAACCGAAAGCTTTTCGATAACCCATGAATCGCCCCAAGTGCTATTAATTAAAAACGGAAAGTGCATCTACAATGCCTCTCATTATGATATTTCTTCAACAGAGATTGAGGAAGAAATTAAGTTTATTTCAAACGGTCAACCTTAGCGAACACAGCCTCAATCCTTTATTCCCATACCTCGATAATTTTGAATGGAGTTGTAAAATGATTTTTTCAGCTCATTAATTCCTGCAGTTCCAGTTAAAAATTTCACATCTTCCTTGTTAGAGAGGTAACCTAATTCAATCAAGACAGCCGGGCATTTATTCTCTCTTAAAACAGCCAACTGTTTCTGCTTCGCGGCTCTGATCGGTAGTCCGCCTAGATTAGAAAGTCCGAGTAGAAAGTTTTTAGATAACTTCCTACTTTTCTCCACTAGCCGCCCCGAGGTCATACTTTTATCAGTATAGATTTCTAAACCCTTTATCATTTCTCTTACACTCGGACCTATGCTGTCGGCTACACTATTGCAATGCAACGATATAAAAACATCGCCTTTAAAATCAGTCCGATCGTCAATAGAAATAAAAGTATCATTATCGCGAGTCAGAATTACATTGATACCTCGTTCCTCAAGATAAGCCTTAATTGCAGTGGCGATTCGAAGTACTAAATCCTTTTCTAAAATCCCTGCGCCTCGAGTAATACTGTCCTTTCCACCATGACCGGGATCGAGCACTACTGTGAAACTTGTATTAATTGCCAATTTTAAGTTTGAACTGATTTGTCCCTTTGCAGAAAAGAACAAAAGCCAAAAAACAAGAAAGAAAAACATCCGTAACTGAAGAAGGAATTCAGAAAGACTTTTAAAAACGTTATGCATAGGATGCAAACGCTCCCGGAATATTTATAGTGTATGGGAAAAGAAAAACCAAGATGATATCACCTAAGGGGCATTGCAACCGGTACTTTAAGAAATGCTAAAGTTTTACAAGCTAATATTCAAGCAACGAAATTAATTTTTGTCTTTTTGATAGTAATGCAACTTGGTAACAATTAAGACAGTAATAGTGAGTGCAAAATGCGGTATTAGCGAAGGCACTAAAGAAGAATTTACAATCCAAACAAGAAACATCAGGCCAACCGTAATTAATGTTAAAACTGAAAAGAAAACATAGGATGCGGATGTTTGAAAAGCTGCTATTATTTGTGCCATAGTGAGAACTTATTTTTTTAATCAGTTCTCATTATTCGTTAAAAGGTTTACAATAGTTTCGAGAATCTCAAATATGTGAAATTGCTATACAGATTTTTACAATACAATACCGTTCCATGAAAATTATTCACCTGCCTTGCCGAAAACTAAACCGGTTTCAAAATTACACCCGCCAACGGAGGTAAGTTAACTGCTATTGAGTGATTTTTATTCATCCAAGAAATTGATTCGGATTGGAGCTCTTCTTGCATGCTGAAACTACTTCCGTAAAACTGATGCCGGTCTGAATTGAAAATCACTTTCCACGTTCCTTCCAGCGGAACACCTAAACGATAATTATTACGAGGAACGGGAGTCAGGTTAAGAATAATAACCAACTGCTCTTTCTCAACATCGCCTTTACGTACATACACTAAAGTAGAATTGGCGGAATCGCCTACATCTAACCACTCAAAACCGGTATTACTGAAGTTCTTTTGGTACAGTGCAGGTTCGTTTTTATAAAGGTTATTGAGTTCTTTAACCAACGCTTTAGTGCCTACATGAGGGGCGTATTGCAATAAATGCCACTGTAATGAATGTTGCAGGTTCCACTCTTCGCTTTGCCCAAATTCACTTCCCATAAAAAGAAGCTTTGTGCCAACATGCGTAAACATATAAGTAAACAGCAAACGAAGATTCGCAAACTTTTGCCATTCGTCGCCGGGCATTTTGTTAAGTAAAGATTTTTTTCCGTGTACCACTTCGTCGTGCGAAAGCGGCAGCATAAAATTTTCGGTAAAAGCGTAAACAGTACTGAACGTAATTTGCCCGTGATGATATTTTCTGTTAATAGGATCTTCTTGAAAATACTTTAAGGTATCGTTCATCCAACCCATCATCCATTTCATACCGAAGCCTAATCCGCCACTGAATACCGGTTTGCTGACGCCGGGCCACGAAGTAGACTCTTCGGCAATGGTTTGCACGTCCGGAAAGTGTTGATATACGGCCACATTAAATTCTTTAAGAAATTCTACCGCTTCAAGATTTTCTCTTCCTCCATGTTCATTAGGTATCCATTCGCCTTCATTACGCGAATAGTCAAGGTAAAGCATAGATGCAACGGCATCTACTCGCAATCCGTCGATGTGATAGCGTTCTAACCAAAAAATCGCGTTACTGATCAAAAATGCCTTTATCTCGTTCCGACCGTAATTGAAAATATACGATTTCCAATCCGGATGAAATCCCTTTCGCTCGTCGGCATGTTCATATAAATGCGTCCCGTCAAACCGGTATAAACCGTGAGCATCTCCCGGATAATGAGACGGTACCCAATCTAAAATCACACCTATTCCCGCTTTGTGAAGTTCTTCCACTAAAAACATAAAATCCTGCGGAGTACCGTATCTGGAAGAAGCTGCAAAAAAACCGGTGATTTGGTATCCCCACGAGGGGTAATACGGATGTTCCATTACAGGCATAAACTCCGCATGAGTAAAGCCCATGTCTTTTATATACGGAACTAAATTTTTTGCGATCTGGCGATAATTTAAAAAGGTATCAGGAGACTCAATATCGCGAGCCCAAGAACCCAAGTGAAGCTCGTAAATGGACCACGGCGCATCTAAGGCATTTTTACTTGCCCGATTTTGCATCCACTCATTGTCTTTCCATTCGTACCAAGTATCCCAAACAAAAGATGCAGTTAGGGGAGGTTCTTCCCATCGCAAAGCAAAAGGATCGCCTTTTTCAAGCTCTTCGCCTGAAGAGGAATGTAAAAAGTATTTATAAACCTCGCCATTGCCTACTTGAGGGATAAAACCCTCCCAAATACCGGAGCCGTCCCATCGTACATAAAGATTATGGCTATGGCGATTCCAGCCGTTGAAGTTGCCTATAACGGAAACGTGAGTGGCGTTTGGAGCCCAAACCGCAAAATAAGTTCCGATTACTCCTTCATGTTCAAGTACATGAGAACCCAGCTTTTCGTATAATTTATAGTGCTTCCCGCCCTTAAACAGAAATATATCGAATTCAGTGAAACGGGTATAAGGAATAACAGATAAAGAAAAACTGCCGGTTTGGTTCATTTTTTGAAGTTAGGCAACGGTTTATTAACAATTATTTCCCTTTCGGGTTCTTTAAAAACTTTACGAATATAGTTTACGGGCGGGGATTTTGCAGGTTAAAGTGTTGTACTTTTTTATGGAAATTATTCCGGTTAAGTAGTGAAAAAATAATTAAAGGAATCGAATTTGTAAGTTTAGTTTTATATAATTAGCCCCATCCCGTTCATAAATATCCCCAAAAGCATGTCTCGTGGTGCTTGGTGTATCTAATCTAGTATTATTAAAGAGATAATCTTCAAATTGATTTTTATCATAAATATGATAACATAATAGTTCACCGTCTTCCTTCACGATGATATATCCTCCTGTTGCTTCATATATTCCACGCCATGGCTTCCCAGGTTTGAGTCCTAGGGCGACATCTGTTAAGAATCTTTTTATTTTATGCTCGTAAAAGTTTTGCTTAAAGTCGACGTCAAAATTTAAAGGATTTGAATCACTTACAAAGCTAGTAAGATCAGATAGTTTAGTAAATCCCGAACAGTAATATAAAAGAACTACTTCTCCTAAAATTTCCGGCAAGCAGTAATCCACATACATAAGATTATTTTGAATAATTCTGTTTGCTAGCTTTTCAAACTTTACAGAAGCTCCAATAGTTTCTAAATAGGCAAATTTGGCCTGGAAGAATTTTATTGAATTTACTGCTTCTAAATGTTTTTGATCGACACCTTCTATCTGATAAATAAAACTTGTATTATCACCATTAGCATTAAATAGGGTTGAAGGACTTCCTAACTTTGATTTGATACTAAATCCCCGCTCGCTCAGTAAACCCGTCCTTAAATCATGTAAAACAACCGTTATATCTGTTTTATCAATCGATTTGGCTTTTAAGGATAAGCAATAAATACTCGACATGAATTGTTCCATCTCGGGTATCCTAAATACACCACTAGCTCCCTTTATTATCCCAAATAATTCCTCTGCTTTGTGCTTAAAAGACCTGATAGGCACTTTTATTGCATCCGATGTTGAATTAGTTATGAGGATGTGTTCGTCTTGAATTATATATTTGAAATCACCAGAAGTCTCTCTTCTAAGTACGCTAATTAAAGGATAATAAAATCCTCAATTTTACTTAAATGGGCGTTACCAGGGAATAGCTTGCGATCACTTAGAAGTTTAAGAAAAGTATAAATCTCACTCCACTCACCCTTATTTCCTGTGAGCATATACTTTTTTCATCTGATAAAGTATCTTTTTTGCCGTTGCTTGAATTGCAGGAACTGCTACGGAATTCCCAAATTGTTTGTATGCCGAAGCATCTGCAACAACAATTCGAAAGTTCTCCGGGAATCCTTGAAGACGAGCCCATTCGCGAGGAGTCATTTTACGAATACCTTCTCGATTTACTTCGCCTTTAATTTTAGTTTTGGGAGTGAAATCTTCTAACCTGTGGTCATAAACTAAGTTTCTTTCCCTACCCATTCCACCAACAACCACTGCGTTTGCTATTCCTTCATCAGGAATAATTTCGAACCCGAATCCATTGCCTTTGCTTTCATGTCGCTTTCTATGCTCCTGCAATGTTTTTAAATATTGAGTAGATAAGTAATATTTTGCACTTACTGTGTAATTTTCTTTTACTTGCGAAAACGAAACAGGCAATTTCACCGGGTCCGGATACTCAAAGTTATTAATTCCGGTTTCTTTGCTAAATCCTACGATAAATATTCGCTCTCTATTTTGGGGTACTCCGAATTCTTTAGCATTCATGATCTGTGGTTCCGGAACGAAATACCCCAAATCATTTCGTAATACATTGAGGATAGTTGAGAGTGTTTTACCTTTATCGTGATTTCTCAAGCCCTTTACATTTTCTAGAAAAATTGCTTTGGGCTTTTTCTTTCTGATTATTTCAGCTACGTCAAAAAACAGCGTTCCCCTGGTATCTTCAAATCCACCTCGCCTACCCGCAATAGAGAAGGCTTGACAAGGAAATCCTGCACATAAAACATCAAAATCCTCAGGAATAAAATTTTTAATTTCTTCTTTGGTAATATCGCCGAAAGGCACTTCCCCGAAATTTGCTTCGTAAGTTCTTTGAGCAGCTTTATCCCACTCGCTCGTAAACAAACATTTACCACCCAAATTTTGCATCGCAATTCTAAACCCGCCAATTCCCGCAAATAAATCTATGAAAGTGAAATGATAGTCTTTCTGCTCGGAAAAGGGGATATCTTGTTGTTTAAAGATGAGATATTGCAATGCTTCCTCTGCTAATTCACTATTAATAATTTGTTTCGGATATTTAAACTCTAGTACACGCTCAACATAATTTAATGCTTCTTTCCTTAAGCCTCTACCAATATCTAGCTTATGGTTATGCAAATAATGAGTTAGGGTAGCTTTTCCATGTTCCGAAATATCAATCGCCCCGATTTTAAGGTCAGTATGCAATATGTCGTCATAGTTTAGCTTTTCTTGTACTTTCATTTATTTCCTGTTCGATTCTTGACACACAATTTTGTAAATTCTTCTTGATTTCACTTCCCCAAAATCGTAAAATTTTCCAATCTTCTTCGAGCAAGTGCTCATTTACCTCTTTGTCGCGTTCTATATTTCGGGCTATCTTTTTGTGCCAAAAGTCAATGTTGCTTTTATGTTCAAGCTTCCGAGTTTCCCAGTCTTTACCGTGCCAAAACTCACTGTCGATAAAGATGGCAATTTTAAACTTTTTAAATGTTAAATCCGGCTTGCCGAATACGGCTTTATCATTTTTCCGGTATCGATAACCGAGAGCCCACAATTCTTTAGCTAAAATAACTTCAATTACAGAACCTTTAGATTTAACGGCCTGCATGTTTTTTCGCCTTTGTTCTTTTGTAAGCTTGTTCACGGTTCTCAGTTTTCGGCAATGAGCTTTGAGCTTACCTCTAAACTTAAAACTTACGAAATTGTTATCCTACTATGACTAATCAAGCTTTTAAATTATACCCTTTAAGGTTTAATGTCATACACCTACTTCAGCACCTGTATCTCCTTAAAGTTCTTATTCGCCTTTACCCGAATTCGATTCAACTCATCAAAAACTAACTCTCCGACAGCTTCTTTCCCGTCTATTAAAACTTTCGAGGGCAGAAAAGGTAAACCTATAAGCTTAAGATCATAAGTTTCGTAGCGGGGAGTGAATAATCCTTCTATTGATTGATGAATAGTCATTGCGCTTTCTGTTCCGTTTACTACAAATTTTTTCTCCATGTAAATATCTTGCTCGTAAGCGAACGTATCGCCGTGATCTTCAAAGTAAAAGGAATTAACTTCGTAATCAGAATAATAAATCTGGAACATCAATTCGTCAATTTCTTTTTCTCCTACATACTGCATCAACGGCCATTCGGGTATTACAGAACCGGCACGGACAAAGATCGGCATGCTGTCTAAAGGAGTAGGGACCAAGTGTTCTTTACTGCCTTCAAGCAACTCGTGAGACCAGTAATCGTACCATTTTCCTTTCGGAAGATAAACTATCTTAGATTTTTGTCCGGGAATTGAGACCGCAGAAATAAGAATTTTATCACCAAATGTAAACTCCTCTTCACGGAAGTGATTGCTTTTTTCTTCTTGTTCGATCATCACAACCGGTCTTAATATCGGGAAACCGTAACGATGATTTTCCCAAAAGGCAGAATAAATATAAGGAAGAAGCCGGTAACGCAGTTCGATGAATTTGCGGTTTATTGCTTCAAATTCCGGCCCGAAGCTCCAGGGTTCGCGTTCGCGAGTATCGCCGGCAGAGTGTGCCCGCATAAGCGGAGAAAATACGCCTAATTGCACCCAACGTGTAAACAGCTCGCCGTCAGGTTCTCCGGTAAAACCGCCTATGTCTGTTCCGCAAAACGAAATGCCGGAAACCGAGAGACGCTGGCATTGCATAGAACCTAATCTCAAGTGCTCCCAAGAAGCAACATTATCGCCCGTCCAAACGGAAGAATACCGCTGAACGCCGGAATAGCCGGCACGAGTAATAGTAAAAGGACGTTTGTTTCGGTGAAGCTTTTTTAAACCCTCATAAGTTGCACGCACCATTTGCATACCGTAAATATTGTGTGCTTTACGATGCGAACCGCGATACCCGTCGTATTGATGACGCACATCTAAGGGGAAGCTTCCAGAACCGAAAACAGCCGGTTCATTCATGTCGTTCCAAATACCGGCAACGCCGGCATCAAGTAATTCCTTAAACAAACCTCCCCACCATTCTCTAACTTCAGGATTTGTAAAATCAGGGAACTGGCAGCGCCCGGGCCAAACGTGGCCCTCCATAAAGTAATCGTCGCTTCTGCGGCAAAAGTATTTATTGGCTCTGCCCTCACGAAACACATGATAATTCCCGTCAACTTTAATTCCGGGATCAATTATTACAACGGTTTTAAATCCTTGATCCGACAGCTCTTTGGTCATTCGTTTCGGATCTGGGAAGTATTTCTTATTCCAGGTAAAGCAGCGATAGCCGTCCATGTAATCAATGTCCAAATAAATGGCATCGCAAGGAATGTTTCGACTCCGGAAGTTATGGGCAAGTTTTTTTACTTTACTTTCCGGATAATAACTCCATCGGCATTGATGAAAACCCAAGGCCCATTGGGGCGGCATGGGGTGGGTGCCTGTAAGTGAATGATAACGTTTTACCACGTCCATCATTTTGGGCCCGTGGATATAGTAGTATTGAAGCTCGCCGCCATCGGCCCAGAAACTGGTTTTACCGGACTCTTGATTTGCAAAGTCGAAGTGAGCTTTAAAGGTATTGTCAAAGAAAATTCCGTAAGCAGTTCCTTTGGTTACTCCTACATAAAAAGGAATAGAGCGATAAAGTGGATCTTGACCTTTAGCGAAAGAATATGTGTCAGTATTCCAATTTACTAAGCGTTGTCCGCGTAAATTAAAAGAAGTTGTTTTATCGCCTAAGCCAAAAAAGCTTTCATCGGGCTTGCAAACTTTAGTACAATACACATAATAGCCTCCGAAATCAGAATTCTCTTCCCAATGCATCGGCACTTGATCTTCATTAATGATATCGTCCCTATTATCAACAAAGGAAATATGAAAATCTTTTTTTCGAATAATGCAAGTTATGGTATTAGTTTCAACACGATATTCTTCCGGAGTATCATCAAATGAAAATACCGTTACTTTCTGATCCGGGCTTGGAACGGCGTAAGAAAACTCCTCCAAGAAAACTCCGTGAGGCGCTAATCTAACCCGGATAATTTCATCGCTGATTATTCGAACTTCTACACGTGCCTCCCCGTCAGAAAAATAAAATTTATTGTCGTTTTGCTTATACTCAATAACGCCGGTTAAATACGTTTTCTCTATCGGCTTTAAGCCTATTATGGGGTTATTAACATGTTGAACACCTTCTTCTAATTCTTCTATGCTAAACTCAACCTTAGGCAGATCTTTTGAAATTAAATCGTTATTTTCTTCCATTAAACTATATTCTTCGCAATTTAAAATAACGCCAACAACAGGCGTTACAACACTTATTTATATTAAACCTTTAGAGCGGGTTAAACTACGAAAAATAGCCGAATTTGAGGGATATGGAATGTGATTGTGATAAATTTCGAGCTAAAATTTTTGAATTTACACAAAGAAAGTAACGCTTTGCCAGCAATTTCGCTTTTTCCGTTAATCTAATTATCTCATGGTTTGGTCAAAAATTAAGCTTATGTAATACATTCCCCCTATTGCCGGATTGCCGTAGGAGGTGTAGTAATATTTATTTAAAAGATTTGAACCCCCGAGTTTAATCATGGAGTTATAAAGAGGAAGCTTAAAATTAACTTGTGCATCGACGGTTCCGAAAGCGGGAACCGGGCCCGCCGCAAACGTAGATTGCCAAAAGTAGGAGTCTTGCCACCGGTAATTAACACCAAATCCGGCATTCTTAACAATCCTGCGACCGGCAAAACCTAAATTAAACCGCACTTTAGGGGTATTGAAGTCGTTCAGATAATCCGCAGTTATTTTTCCCAACTCGTTATACGATACGTTTCCGTTTAATGAAAATTTATTCATGACGTAATCAAGCCCTAAAGCAGCTCCCCAAGATGTCACCCGGTCTGTGCTGTTTACCGGCATATTAAAACGGGTGGCGTTAACGATCCCGGCAGGACTTTCGGGAGTAGGATTTTGATAAACCTCAACACTCGTGATGTAGTCGTTGTAAATATTATAATAGCCGTAAGTATCTAACAAAAGCTTATCCCCGAATAATCCTTTATAGCCCAACTCGAAAGCTTGTACTCGTTCCGGTTTGATTCCGTTCGAGTTAACGGAATATGTTTTCAGCACGGCAGGATTTCCTGTCGCCAAAAGCTCGCGATAGCTTGCGGCGATATAGGCCGGATTAGCACCTAACTTATACTTTTCAATAAAGCTCGGTAATCCGCCGATTAAACGGATAGTTCCTCCACCCACTGCTAAATCAATGTATTGATCTTGATTGGTTGGATTTCTGAACCCGGTTTGGTAGGAAGCACGAATATTATTATTAGCCGCAACAGCGTAAACTGCAGCAAAGCGAGGAGTAAAACGCCCCTCAAAGTTCTCGTTTTTATCGAAGCGAACGGATCCAGTTAGTTTCAACTTCTCGCCTAATTTCCGGCTCAATTGGGTGTAAGCTCCATATTCTTTGATCGTGAGATCTTTATTCAGGTCGTCGAAAAGCGTACCGCCGGAGTTTAAATCAAAAACGCGATAAGAAGCGCCCACAATCAAATCAACTGCATTATCCAATGCGCCGGAAAAATTATATATCCCCTCGTAATGATACAAATTAGATTTATCGTTAAACTTAGCTCCGTTAGCCGGACCGATTGTAGCCTCTGTTATTTTTTGTTTTAAAGTACCAAAGAGCGGCGAATTTGGCGTGGGCCGATCTCTGTCTGCAAAACCTCTTGCCGCTCCTTGCGCTTGTGCGTCTTCGGCACCTTGCAACCGAGCACTTGCGTAAGCAGCTGTATACTCTTGAAACCATGTTGAGGAAGGCTTCCATCCCTCATTCATTAACGTAGCCAAAAGAGTCGCGTTATACGCTCTGCCCGAGCGCTCTTGAGTAGTGTAGCCCCGAATAAAAAAGTCATCGCCTCTTAACTCCAATTTATACTGCCCTATATTAAAATTTCGCAGTGAGTATCGGTCTGTACCTGTATAAACCGAAGTTCCGGTACCCCAATTTGCTTGAGCAATTGCTTCGATAGAATTATTGAGCTTATAATGCAAGGCCCCGGACGTTTTAATCGATTTCGCTCCGTAATCAACCAAATCGCTCTCCGCATAACCGGTGCGTGTAGCAGAAGTATTAGGCAGCAAACCGCCTTCGTAAGCGGTAATAATAGATTTAAAAGGCTCAGGAAGGAACTGTGCCGGAACTTGAGGAGCCCTTGATTTTACCAAAGCTCCAATTTGATTTAAAGTGGGGTATTTGGTATTCGGTTCGTCGCCGTAAATATTTACCCCGTCGAACAAAGGATCAGAGACCCTTGTTCCCTGTTTCGGTTCACGAGCAATACGGTTAAAGTTTGAATAGTTTTCGCCTTGCCAGTCGCGGGCTTGTAAATAAGAAGCAGTAAGTTTAAATGCGAACTTTTTGTTTACCACCCGAGCATATCTAAATGCCATATCTTCCCAAGGTGACGCTTTCGCCTGCCTGTTATCAACGTGATTAATACCGGCTTTGAAGTATGCGCTTAAGCCGGGATAGTTAAACGGACTTTTCGAATTCATTAAAAGTGTGCCGTTTGTGCCGCCGGAACCATATAAGGCAGAGGAAGCACCGGGAAGCAGTTCAACACTTTCTACGTCCAAATCCGTAAGGCCGACAATATTTCCTACCGGGAAGTTTAAACCGGGAGCCTGATTGTCCATGCCGTCAACCCACTGGTTCAACCGAACGTTTCCGTTTGAATTGAAACCACGGGTATTTACAGATTTAAACGTAATGCTTTGTATGCTTAATTCTACACCCTTCATATTGGCAAGAGCATCGTAAAACGAGGGAGCGGCGGTTTCTCTTACGCCGACAGCACCCAGTCGCTCTACCGAAACCGGCGATTCAAGTATCCGTTCCGGCACTCGCGACGCAGCAATAACTACTTCCTGACCTAAAATTGCTTTAGGTTCAAGGACAATGGCAATATTTCTTTCGGAGCTTATTATTTCCCTTTCAAGTGCTCCGTAACCAATGTGCGAGAAAACCAAAATCACCGGAAGCTTTTGCGGGATCGAAATACTAAAACGCCCTGCATTGTTTGTTTTTTGTGCGGTTAGCGTTCCTTTCACGATTACCGAAACGTCGGGAATAATATTGCCGGTTCTTTGCTCGGTTACCAGCCCCGAAACTATAATCTGTTGCGCAAAAACAACTGAATTAAAAGCAATAAGCAGGAAAGATAAGCAGCAGTATGTGTAAACTTTTTGCATTGGTTAGAGGTAAGAAGTATGCACTATAAACTTAGAAATATATTTCTTGACTTCAATAAATACTTGTGTAGGTTTATCGATTCACAAGCACACTTTACTAATAAGGTTTTTATTCGGATTTCGGTTTTTAATTTTTTACTTAATCAGAAAGGAGTAGTATCGCGACAGTGAAAAACTACTTGTACAAAACAAATATATTACTAATCCAATAACACCAAATCGGCTTCCGGCGAATGAAATACATTAAGGCAATTACTCTTTTGATTTTTACACCGGCGCTAATTTATTTGCTCGATAACAAACTTGGTGATATTCCTCCTCTCGGAAAGCTTTTGAACCCCTTTGCCGGATTTTGGCAAAATGCAGAACCGAAAGAATTATCTGAAAAAGAAATTGAATTGCCGGAACTGATAGGGAAAGTTGAAATAGTATTCGACAAACACGCTATCCCGCACATTTTTGCCCAAAACGAGCACGACCTGTATTTCACCCAAGCATACATTACCGCTAAAGACCGGCTTTGGCAAATGGATTTTCAAACTCGTTTTGCTGCCGGCCGACTATCAGAGGTTGTCGGGAAGAAAGCAATTGAAATTGATAAATATCAGCGAAGACTGGGAATGGCTTACGGGGCCGAAAAAATGGCTGAAGCGCTGGATAACGACCCGCCTGTAAAAGCCGCAATCGAATCTTATGCTGCCGGAGTTAATGCATACATCCGATCTTTAAAACCCCAAAATTATCCGATCGAGTTCAAAATTTTAGATTATAAACCCGAAGAATGGAAAACGTTAAATACCGCTTTGCTGCTTAAACTTATGTCGGTCACCTTAGCCGGAAGCTCGGACGAATTTTATATGACCAACATTTTGAAAAAATACGGTAAAGAAGTAACACAAGATCTCTTTCCCGATTATCCTTTTCGTGAAGACCCGATAATACCGGCAGGAACAAAGTGGGATTTTAAACCTCTTACGATCCCTAAAGCTCCTTATATCGAGGCTTCCGGCCAATTTTCTTCTCTAAAAACAAAACAAAAAGAAGAAGGAATCGGCAGCAACAACTGGGCGGTTTCCGGTAGTAAAACATCTTCGGGTTTTCCTATTATTGCGAATGATCCACATTTAGATTTAACCCTTCCGGCGATTTGGTATCAAGTGCAGTTGAATGCTCCCGGAGTTAACGTTCTCGGAGTTTCTATTCCCGGTTCACCTTGCGTTATTATTGGGTTTAATAAGAAGGTAGCTTGGGGAGTAACTAACGTTGGGGCTGATGTTTTGGATTGGTATCAGATTAAATTTAGAGACAATTCGCACAAAGAATACCGGTATAACAACCGCTGGATCCCCACTAAAACACGGTTAGAAACAATCAAGATAAGAGGTGGGGAAACAATAACGGACACTGTATTTTATACACATCACGGGCCGGTAGTCTATCTCAACAAACAAAGACCGGACTTATTTGCTAAAGCGAGAAATGTTCAGGAAGGAAACGCTCTACGTTGGGTGGCTCATGACCCTTCAAACGATGTATCAACTTTTTACTATTTAAACCGGGCAAAAAATTATAACGACTATCGAGCAGCCTTAACTAAATACACTGCACCGGCGCAAAATTTCGTTTTCGCAAGCGTAGAGAACGACATTGCAATTACGGCAAACGGCTATTTACCGCTGAAATACAACAATCAAGGGAAGTTTATTTTAGACGGAAGCGTGCCTGAAAATGATTGGCACGGGCGCATTCCGACAGAACAAAACCCGACCGTAAAAAATCCTGCAAGAGGTTTTGTAAGTTCTGCCAATCAATCTTCTACAGACAAAACCTATCCCTATTACATCAATTGGACCTTTTCGGGATATGAAAGAGGGCATAGAATAAATACTCGTCTCGCTCAAATGAGCAAAATTACGGTCGACAGTCTACGAGATCTGCAAACCGATAATTACAGCATTCTTGCTCAAAACGTTTTTGATACCTTATTAGCTGCCGTTGATGTTCAAAAGCTTACCGCAACCCAACACGAGGCTTTTGATATTGTTAAAGCTTGGAATCGTTATTTCGATGCCGGGGAAGTTGGAGCAAGCATTTTCGATATCTGGAACAAAGATTTATTCAGGAGGATTTGGGCAGATGATTTTGAAGACAAAAAAATAATGATGCGCTTTCCTTCGAGAGACAGAACAGTTGAAATGGTATTAAAAGAACCGAACGCTAAATGGTTTGACGATGTAAAAACTAAAGAAAAAGAAACTCGAGACGAGTTAATCGGCGCATCCTTCCTGTTTGCGGTTGACAGTTTGGAAAGAAGATTCGGATCAATCGGCAAAGCTTGGCGATGGGCAAACTTAAAAGGCAGTAACATTCCGCATTTAGCTAAAATACCGGGATTCGGTTCGGATAAACTAGAAATAGGGGGCTCTAAATATTCAGTAAATGCTTTAGGAGAAAGTAACGGGCCGTCGTGGAGAATGGTTGTAGCTTTAGGTAGCGCGACAAAAGGTTTCGGAATTCTGCCCGGAGGTCAATCAGGTAATCCGGGGAGTTTCTACTATACTGATATGTTGGAAACTTGGCGAACCGGGAAACTTGAAGAGTTGTTTTTACTTCAATCTCCGCAAGAGCGGAATCAATTAATAAAGGCCAAATGGATTTTAAGGCATTAACATGACTTCACTGCTGATACTTATAACCTCTTTGGTCCTACAACTTTTCTTACCCTGGTGGGTAATCGCTCCCGTTGCCTTTGGTTTTGCACTATGGAAATCGCCAAAAGCCGGAAAAGCGTTTGGAAGCGGCTTCTTAGCAATATTTCTTTTATGGGTTTCTCTTGCGCTGCTAAAAACCTTACCGAATGAAAATATCCTTGCTAATAAAGTGGCCGGAATGTTTATGCTGCCCGGGCTCCGCTTTAATTGGTTAATTATAGTTTTTTTAACCGGCTTAATAGGCGGTTTCGTTGCCGGACTTGCCGCGTTAACCGGATTCTATTTTAAAAAGATTGCAATGAAAGATAAAAACTGAGCAGATTATATTTGCAGGGTGAACATTTCTGTCGAACGTATTTTTTCAATCTCTAATCCCCGCGAATTTACTGAAATTGCCTTAGGTGTATTTCGTTTTCAAGCTGAGAGCTGTAAGGTTTATAAGCACTTTATTTCTAATCTAAAACTAAATCCGTCAAGGGTCTCAACTCTCGAAGATATTCCGTTTTTACCTATTGAGTTTTTTAAATCACATGAAATAATAAGCGCCAGTCAAAAGCCGGAAATAATATTTACCAGCTCAGGCACTACGGGAAGCAGCCAAAGCCAACATTTAGTTAGTGACGTCAAAATTTATAAAGAAAGCTACTGCAAAGGTTTCAGGGAATTTTATGGCGAGATAAAGAAGTATACTGTTCTCGGCTTACTGCCCTCCTATTCCGAACGCGAAGGTTCTTCCCTTATTTACATGGTTAATGATCTGATCGGAATAAGCGAAAATAAAAAGAGCGGATACTTTTTGTACAACCATGAAGATTTATATCAGACTTTAAACGAACTTCAAGAAAGCAGATCGCCGACTATTTTGATTGGTGTTACTTATGCTTTACTTGATTTTGCAGAACGTTATTCACTTAACTTCCCGGAACTTATTGTAATGGAAACCGGCGGTATGAAAGGCAAGAGAAAAGAACTGATCCGAGAAAAACTTCATGAAATTTTACGTGCAGCATTTGGAGTTCCTTCCGTCCATTCCGAATACGGAATGACCGAGCTCTTATCGCAAGCTTATTCAAAAGGCGCCGGCATTTTTAATTGCCCTAAATGGATGAAAGTCCTTATTCGGGATATTAACGATCCGCTTACGATTCTCCCTCCCGGAAAAACCGGCGGAATAAATATTATTGACTTAGCTAATTTAAACTCATGCTCTTTTATTGCGTCTCAAGATTTAGGAAAAATCCGGAAAGAAGGTAGCTTCGAAATTTTAGGCAGGTTTGATAACAGTGATATAAGGGGTTGTAACTTAATGGTTGGCTAAAAATAACCTGATAGTCTAAGTCGACAGACGATAGTTAATAGTGAGTTAGAAAATCGTCCTTTTAGAGGAAATTTTATCGGCTTCTCACATACTAACTTGCTCATTTCCTGACATAAACATAACAATGTAACGGAAGAATTACCTTATATTTGGATAACAAAAAAGATTAGCTCTCGTACAATCTCTACTTGATTAAAGCGTTGAATCTAATAACAAAAGAGAAAGTGTCTATGAAAAGAAACTCGTTAATTGCTGTTTGTGTTTGCATCGTATTACTGGCGACTTCTACTTTAGGATGGACTTCGAAAGACATTGTTATAACCGCCGCGAAAGAAACTGAAGACTCAAAATCAGCCAGTAAGTTAATAACTGCTTCTGAAATTTTTGACGGATACGTTACTACTCTTTATAATGAAACAAATTTGGCTTCAGCTAATTTAGATTTGGTAGTTTTCAAAAAAGCTGTTACGGGTTATTATAACCTAAAACATAATAACCGGCTTTCAGTCGATAAACAAATTCTTTCAATTGTTGATTTTACTCGTTCAAGCCAAACCAAACGTCTTTGGATTATAGATTTAGCTGCAAAAAAGATATTGTTTAACTCGCTTGTTGCTCACGGGCAAGGCAGTGGAGATGACCTGCCTACTATGTTTTCAAATCTGGAGAACTCGCATCAAAGCAGCTTAGGTTTCTACGTTACAAGTGATATTTATTTTGGTAAACACGGAAAGTCGCTGAAGCTTAACGGAATGGATGATAATTTTAACACCAACGCGTTGCCTCGTTCTGTTGTTGTGCATGGTGCCCCCTATGTCAGTGAAACGTTTATTAAACAACACGGCCGATTAGGAAGAAGCCACGGTTGTCCAGCAGTTCCGGTTGAGCTAACAGAACCTATTATCGAAACAATTAAAGGAAATACCTGCCTGTTTATAAATGGCCCGGAAGTTTTAAAATACTCTTCAAACTACCTGAATATTGATACTGCGGTGGGCGATTTCATTAAAGTTTCCGGAAGTACGGACGTTGCGGCTCTTTAAAAATTTCCCGACCCGCTAAAAATGCTGTTAATTTATCAAAATGTTTGCGAAGTGTTGTTATATTATTAACTATTCTTCCGCCAGTTTTATCCACACAGGAGCGTGATCGCTAGTCTTCTCCCAACCTCTAACTTGCTTATCTACACCGGCTGAAACCAGTCTTTTTTCAAGTTGTGGATTTAAAAGGAAATGATCAATTCGCAGTCCGGCATTTCTGCCGTAGGCATTCCTGAAATAATCCCAAAAAGTATATATTGTTTCTTCCGGATAGAGCTTTCTTATCGCATCTGTCCAACCTTGGTCCGTTAATTCTTTAAAAGCTGTCCTAACTTCAGGCCGAAAAAGCGCATCTTCTACCCATCGCTCAGGTTTGTAAACATCTTTTTCCGCCGGCATTACATTGTAATCGCCCGCGAGTACAACAGGTATTTTCAATTCCAACAAAGCTTTTGCATGATCTTGCAGTCGTTTAAACCAATTCAATTTGTAGTCAAACTTGGGCCCGGGAGCCGGATTTCCGTTAGGTAAATACAAACATCCTACACGCACGCCCTTCACTACTGCTTCAATATATCTGCTTTGAATATCTTCATCGTCGCCGGCAAGTCCTTTAACTACTTCTTGAATCTCTGAATTCTTTGCTAAAATTGCTACCCCGTTCCAACTTTTTTGCCCGTGCCAAATTGCGTTGTAGCCGGCATTTTCAATAGCCGATAAAGGGAATTTCTCTTGTGGAGCTTTTAATTCTTGAAGACAAACCAAATCAGGCGAAGTTTCTTGTAACCATCTTAACAATACGGGTAAACGTCCGTTTACTCCGTTTACGTTGTAGGTTGCTATTTTCATTTGGGTTCTTTTTCTAAAGAAACAAAAAAAGCTCGGTCAAGCGAAAAGACTACCATAATTATATATCAACAAACATTTATCGGGCTATCCTCCCGACAGTTTCGCTGAGAGAGGGTTAACCATCGATCAAAGAAGGACAGAGTAATAGGGTAAGGTTTATAAGCACTTGCAGTGTACTTATTTTCTAACGCTAGCAAAAAGGCGATTGACCTAAGCTGAAAGATTTTTTTCTATACAAAACAAACAAAAAGAGGATTCTGCAGTATCTCTTTAAGAAAATAATAGCCGTCCTAAATATCCTGCGAGCTTAATACAACACTGATGGTATCATTCGAGATATTAGGATAAATGGTGATTGGTCAAAACTTTTTATCGGATAAATCCTTAAAATAAAAGAATCAAAGGATTAAAGGATTAAAAAATTTATAAAATGAAAATAGAGCAAGAAATAGACTTGATCGATCAAAATGACCTACGGGATAGATATAAGGAATTGAAGGAGAAAACGGATTTTACCGAAAGTGAGCAGTACGAGTTCGATTTGGTAGAAACTGAATTAGTTAAAAGATTCTTGGAAGGCGAAATTTAAGGGCTTACCCCCTTTGCTGAACAACGCTTTCAAAATATAAAACGCCCGAAATGGAATTTCGAACGTTTTATTTTAGCCTTAATAAAATTGCTTAAAATCAAGAAGTATTTTTCTTTATTCTCTTTAATTAACTTTGTCAAACGCCTTTCTTAACTCGGCAGAGGCGAATTCTTGAGCTTCCTTCGCTTCCGGCACCACCGCTGCCATTCCGAAGAATTCGTGTGTTACTCCCTTGTACAGTTTATACTTAACCGGTACTTTTGCCTTTTCCAGCTTCGAAGCCAGACTCATGCCTTCACTTAAAAGTGGATCTATTTCAGCTGCTATTATTGTAGTCCCCGGTAATCCCTTCAAATCAGCATTTATTAAAGAAATAAATGGACTATTCCGCTCCTCTTTATTTGGCACATAATGATTAAAGAACCACATCATAAGCGGTTTGTTAAGCGGCTTTGCGTCAGCATATTTCTTGTAAGATTCAGTGTTGAAATCATGGCAAGCTATCGGATAAACAGATAATTCATGCACGGGAAGCTGAATTCCTTCTTCCCTCGCCATTAGACTTACCGCAATAGCAAGATTTCCGCCTGCACTTTCGCCGGCTACGGCTACTTTTTTTGACAACCCATTGATAGATTGAGCATTATTTAAAACCCATTTATACGCTGCATAAGAGTCATTATGAGCTGTAGGAAATTTATATTCAGGGGCTTGTCGGTAAGCAACAGAAACTACTATTGCTTCAACTTGCTCAGCCAGACCTCGAGCCGAAGCATCGTAAGTATCTAAATTCGCGATTACCCATCCGCCGCCGTGATAATACACAACTACAGGAAACGGACCGCCTGATGCTTTAGGAGTATAAATACGTATGTGAATATTTCCGCCCTCAACCGGAATATCCTTCCCTGCGGTGTCCACCATACTTGGAGGCACCGGAATATTTTTTTCTTCCATCACAGCTTTTGCTGCATCCGCAGGAGTAGGTGCTTTACGAGCTTCTTCTACCGACAAAGTGATTAAAGGAGGTGTGCCGAAACTTTCTAACTTGTCAATCACGTCCCGCATTTCTGAGGTTAGCTCCGTCCTCCATTCCGGTTTCTCGCCTTTAGCTTGAATTTTTAAATCATTCTTATCTTCTTGCTTACAGGAAGAAAAGAAAAGCAGCGTAAGGAACATTCCAAAAAGAATGTTGGGATAGATTTTTCTAAAGAAAGACAAGTTTTTGTCTTTAAAAAATAATGTTTTCATAGTAGATGTTTAAACGCATGAGTTCAAAAAGAAAGCCAAGAAAGCAGAATAGACCACTCTTAGAGGATTTTTAATTATAACAAGCGGGAAGGCCTTTCAGTGACTTTTATAATGGACAGGAATCTTGAAAATATTAATAGTGTTGCATTTGCTTCAGGTATAGTAGACAGTTTACCTTAAAAAATCTCTTTAACAACCCGGGCTATTGTTACAAATCCTGCTTTGTTGAAGCTCCTCCTCAAAATACTTCAACTACTGGGTCACCCAAAGCAGCGGCTTGCAGCAGGAAAATAGAATGCGAGCCAATCGATAAACTATAAGTTTTCGATAATCAATTTTGATTGAACGATAATAACCGGCTACATTTTACTCATATCGTGCCCGCCCACCGGATATTCTCCCTTTTTAAGAACATATTCGCTATAAAGCAAATAAGCTCCGGATACAACCACCTCTTTTGCGTCCCCCAGCCCTGAGGTTATGATTATTTGACGTTCGTCTTCCTCACCGGTTGTCACCATTTTGGGGACAAATGTATTTTTGCCGGTTTTAATCCAAACGTGAGAGCCGGTGCCCGCTCTAATTACAGCATCAAGCGGCACAGCAACTGCATTGGTTACTTTAGAGGTGGGCAGCAAAACTGAAGCCTGCATGCCGGGTTGAAGATTACCGTTGTTCTTGATAGGTGCTCGAACCTTCACAATGTGTGTCGAAGGGTCAATTTGTGGAGAAACAAAGTCTATTTGGAGGGCTTGTTGCGGAAGATTTAAACCGGTAATAGAAACTTTAACCGGCGTTCCTACCTTAATTGCCTCCAACTCACTAGAATAAACATCAGCTTCCACCCATAACTGATTGAAGTTTTCGAGTGTAAGAATAGGAGAACCTTCTGAAATGTATTGTCCTTCAGAAACATTTAATTCATTAACTATTCCGGACGCAGTAGCACTTACCGTAACTACCGAGGATACTTTATTTGCCCTTGCAAGAGCTTCTATTTGAGCGTTTGAAAATCCATATAATCGGAGTTTATTCCTAGCCGCCTGCCGCAAGGTGGCATAGATCTTCTCGTTTGGAAAAGCAGCGGCCTGTGTTACCTGCAACAAATAATCCTGCTGAAGTGTCTGAAGCTCCTCACTAAAAACTTCGAATAGAGGCTGTCCCTTTGAAACCTGACGTCCTGTCTCTTTAACAAAGAGCTTAACTATGCGTCCCGAGTACCTGGCGGAGATAACCTCAGAAAGTTCCGGATTAGTAATTAATCGGCCGTCAAGCAACTTTGAACTGCTGAAACTGCTCGTTGCAATTTGCATAGTAGTGATATTTGCTAACTGAATTTGAGCTTCGCTAAAGGTAAGTTCATTCTTATTGCCGGTTGCTTTGACAGGAACCAAATCCATTTTACAAATGGGGCATGTTCCCGGCTTGTCTTTGATAATTTGGGGATGCATCGGACATGTAAAGGTTCGAGACGACGTTACCTTTTTCTCATTTTTACAAGCTGCTGCAAACACATAAATAGCGAAACCAATAATAATTACTAGAGTCTTAATAAAACTTTTCCTTTCCATGTTGTTCTTATACAGGATTTTTAACTTTAATAAAACTTTCACTATCCACCAGAAACCACGCATTCGATGCAACGTCTTGATTTTCTCCTAAGCTGTCGCCTATGTCTATCCACTCACCTCCTACTGAACGGACCTGAACGTACACCGGCTTAAAAACACCATTTTTCTTAACAAAAGCTACATAACGGGAACCTAGTTGAAGAACCGCCGTTCGAGGCAGCCGGTATCCCATTTTTCGTGTACTTTCGGTAGTTACCGTTATAAGTTCCCCAACTTTCCAAAGGCTATATTTGTTAAAAAGTGTGGCCCGGACCAGTGAATAAGTCATTCCTTGGCTAAAGTAAGGTTGTACAAGACCAACCGGCACATGCGCTTTTTTGCTCTTTACATCAACTGATTCTATCTGAAGTGACGAGCCTCTTTTAAAGAGATCCAAATTGCTTGTATTTACATAAAACTCGGCCCATACGGCGTCTGCATTAACAATTCCGAAAAGCCTTTGCCCAACTGAAATATATTGGCCCTCTCGCAATAGCGTAGGAGAGTTTGATGCAAGCCTCGGCGCCGCCGGAGGCATACTCGACCGTGATTGGGAACCACTCATCTCATTCATAGAAGAAGACCTTTCTCCGTCTGATCCAGAGATATTTGTACTTCCTAAAGAAGCTGTTGCGCTAACCGGAGAGGTCGAGGTTTGACTTTCTGAAACATAGCCTGAGTATGGACTGTATATGCTTACTGTATAGTCAACTCTCCCGGATTTCAGCACCTGATTTATTTGTTGCTCTGTGGACCCTAAAAGTCTTAATTTCTGTTTTGCGCTTTCCAGCAATCTTGTCTCGCCGGCATTTTTAAGAAAAAGCAACTCCTGTTGTGCATTCGCTAAGTCGGGGCTGTAGATTTCCATCAACTTTTGACCTTTTGCAACCCGCTGATAATTATATTTTACAAACAGTCGTTCAATTCTTCCGGTCACCCTCGAAGAAATAGAATTTTGATTGTTGGAATTATAATTAATAATCCCTTTCGCAGTAATTTTTTCAAAGCGAGATCCTCTTTCCGGCTTTATAGTTTTTATGCCTGAGAGAACCACTTCGTCGGTTGGTATAACCAAGTTAGTAAGACTATCATTAGCTGCTCCATATTCGTGATGCGAATGCTGCAGTACTAAATCCATTTTACAAATCGGGCAAGATCCGGGCGCATTCTTCAATATCTGCGGGTGCATCGGACAAGAATATTCAGCTGCTTGGGTTGCAATTTCTGATTGTTGTTGTTTCCGTTTACAACCTAAAAGCAAAAGACCGGCAAAGAACACGGCAATTGGGAAACTAGCGTTCGATATTTTTTTCATATTCGACAATCATTTGATAAAAGTTCTGCAGTTGACCGATGTAGTTCATTTGAGCCATATTTACTGCTTCCCATCCGTCAATTACAGTGTTCAAATCAGCCTTATTTTCTTGATAGGAAATCATACTGACTTTTAAATTCTTATTCAATGCCGGCAGAATTTTGGATTCATAATTTGACAGCTGCTTTTGCATTGTTATTAATTCATTTTCCATTGATTTCGTCATTCCAAGCATTTGCGATAGCATTCCCTCTTTTTGCTCTTGCATCGCCTCTCGTTCTAAACTCATTGACTTTACTTCGGACTTGTACATTTTGGATGACCAAGGGGCAATCGGGATGGAGACCATACCCATTAAAGTGTACTGATTCGGCATCATTGCCGCACGGGTCGACATGTGCTCAAACCTAATTTTAAAATCCGGTTTGGCCTCTTGACGCATTTGGTTAATGTTTAATTTCATGGAATAAATATCATGCTCCATGTGGCGGATATCACTGCGATTTTCGGCGAAATAAGCGGTATCAATATTTGCTATCGGATCGAAGGATACTAATGTGGCAGTATCTACCTCTAAATCGAGAGTTGGGCTGCGGTGCATTAATGTGTTCAGGTCAATCTTAGCGGATCTGATCTCTGCCAGTGTCATTTCAAGCATATTATCAGCCTCAAAAGTTCTTCCTTCTGTCTTAAAAATTTGACCTAGAGTTCCTTGGTTATAGGGATACCGCAGTTCAGCGAGCTTTCGCATCGTTTTTATGATTCCCAACCCCTCTTTTTGAAACCGTAGTTTTTTATAGGATATTAATAAGTCGAAATACAGTTGTCGAGCCTTGGTCCGTAATTCGTTTAACCGTTCATTTCTTCCATGTAGGTAAGTCTCAGACCTTGTTTTGAGATATTCCTTTTTTGCTTTGGTTTTGGCGGGATTAGGGATATCTTGCTCTGCCGACAGAATCCATGCTCCGCGATCAGACTCATCTATCACTTTTGAGCCGGGATAGGGCGTCATGAATGTTCCGCCACCCACCATTGGCGCTGTCCAAGCGCCGGCACCTTCCACTTTTGCCTCCTCGCTCTTAATCAGACTTTCATATGCTTTAAGCGATGGGTTATTCTGACTGATTTCTGTTATTATTTGATCAAGGGTTAAAACTTCTTGCCCCTGCGCAACCTTTGCAAGGAAAACAGCAACGAGAAACAGTGCTTTTCTAGTGTTTGACATCGTACACCTCCAGTTTTCCGAATTTCCTTAATTCATACTCCTTGGTCATCAGGAAGATAAGTGGAGTTACTAATAGAATATGCGTAGAGCTTGTTAATACTCCGCCAATCATTGGCAGTACAATCGGCTGCATTACATCACTTCCTACTCCGTTGGACCACAATACGGGAATTAATCCGAACAGGGCCACGCAAACAGTCATGATTTTTGGGCGTAGTCGTTTTGCGGCACCGCTAATAACATATTCTCGTAAATCATCTTTTGTAATTGTCTCGCTTGAGTTGCCTTTTAATTCAATCAACTGACGCATAGCATCATTCAGATAAATCACCATCACAACTCCCGTTTCTACAGCTATCCCAAATAGGGCTATAAAACCAACCGCTACGGCGACAGACAAATTCACTCCATAAAAATAAATGATATAGGCTCCCCCGATTAAAGCGAATGGAATCGTAACTAAACTTAAGAATGCTTCCCTTGCAGATTTAAAAGCCAGATACAACGAAAGGAATATAATGACCAATACTATCGGGAGAATGTAAAGCAAAGTTTTTTGACCTCGTATTAGATTCTCATACTGGCCGCTCCATTCAATAAAATACCCGTTTGGTAGCTTAAGCCCGGAATTTAGTTTATCGATAGCCTCCTGAACAGTACTCCCCAAGTCCCTGTCTCTAACATTGAACATTACAGCTCCTCTTAACAGCGCATTTTCTGAAGTGATCATCGGAGGCCCGTCTGAGAGTTTAATGTCTGATACTGCTGAAAGCGGAATTATTCCGGCATCGGGGGAATTTATTGGGATACGTTTAATACGGTCAATACTATTTCGGTATTCTTGCCCAAGCCTTACATGAATGTTAAACCTTCTTCTTCCCTCAACAGTTGTAGCAAATGGCGCACCCCCGATTGCTGTTTCAATTGTGTTATTTATATCGTCACCGGTTAATCCGTAGCGCTCTAATTGCTCACGCTTTATGTCGATTTCAAGGTACTTTCCGCCGGTAACAGGTTCCACATATAAGTCATTTACACCTTCTATATTTTGAAGCAGGCCTTTTACTTCTTCCGATACCGATGCTATTTTATTCAAATCTTGCCCGTAAACTTTTATACCCACATCTGTTCTGACCCCGGTAGCCAACATATTTATTCTGTTAATAATGGGTTGAGTCCAGCCGTTTACCACTCCCGGAATTTGAAGTTTGGCATTTAGCTCATTTATAATATCTTTTTTTGTTAACCCCGGCCGCCATTCACTCTTGGGTTTTAAGGACACAATGGTTTCAATCATATTCATAGGCGAATTATCTGTTGCGGTATTTGCTCTTCCTGCCTTACCTAAAACCTTGTCGACTTCGGGAACGGATTTAATTAGTTTGTCTTGTACTTGAAGAATGCGTTTTACTTCGGCGTTGGACACGTCCGGTAAGGTTACAGGCATGAATAAGATAGACTGCTCATCTAAGGGAGGCATAAATTCCCTCCCCAAGCTCATTACCAGTGGTATACTTATAAGTAAGGCCAATATATTTATGCCGAGTGTAGTCTTTCTGTGCTTCATGCACGCCCTTATAATTGGCTCATACCTTTTTTCTAACCACCTGTTTATTGGGTTATCGTGTTCTGAGCGGAATCTTCCTTTCATAAAAAACGAAAGCATTACCGGAGCAAGAGTGACCACCAATAAAGCATCGATGATTAGGATAAATGTCTTTGTATAGGCCAATGGGTGGAAAAGTTTTCCTTCCTGACCGCTCAAAAGGAATACCGGCAGGAAGGAAGCAATAATAATTACTGTTGAATAGAAAACACCTCGCGAAACCTGCTTACAGGCCATCTCAATAATGCGCAACCGTTCTTCGTTTGAGAGTCGCACATAGTCCTCCTCTTTTCCTTTTCCTGCCAAAAAGTTTTTAAATTTTTTATACATTAGTTTTTCCTCCGTTTCTAAGCTCTGTAAGTTCTGCCTGTCTTACCGCCAAGTGTTTATAGGCATTTTCAGCCATAATAATTCCGTTATCCACTATCACTCCAATTGCCAAGGCAATTCCTGTTAGGGACATAATGTTTGATGAAATATCAAATGCATTTAGAACAATGAAACTTGCAGCTATGGTAATTGGAATTTGTATGATAATACTAATTGCGCTTCTCCAATGAAAAAGAAAAACAATAACAATCAGTGATACCACAATCATCTCCTCTATTAATGTGTTTTTTATGGAGGATATTGATTCTTCAATTAACTTACCCCGGTCATAAACGATATTAAATTTCATTCCTTCCGGCAGACCTTTGCCGGTCTCAATCATTTTAGCCTTTACTCTTCGAATAACCTCGTCAGCATTTTCCCCATACCTCAGTACCACAATTCCACCTACGGCTTCACCTCTACCGTTATAGTCAAATATCCCCAAACGGCTTTCTCCTGCCATTTGAACGGTTGCCACATCTCGAATTTGTATGGGGATAGAATTTTTGGTACGAATAGCTAAATTTTCCATTTCTTCAATGGATTTAAGATAACCTGTAGTTTTGATGATATAACCCACGTCATTCATCTCAAACTTGCGGCCACCGGCCTCGTTATTATTTGAACTTATGGAACGCATTACATCCGACACCGAGAGCTTATAATAAGTAAGCTTAGTGGGATCAATGCTAATCTGATACTGCTTTTGAAAACCACCGAATGAAGCAATTTCACTCACACCCCGAACATTTTGGAGGGCAAATTTGATATACCAGTCTTGTACCGCTCTCTGTTCGCCCAAGTCCATTCCGGGAGCTTCTAATGTATACCAAAGCACATGGCCAACACCCGTTCCATCCGGTCCCATGGTAGGGGTAACACCCTGAGGCAAGGTGCTACCAATAGAATTTAATCTTTCAAGTACCCTTGAACGGGCCCAGTAAACATCTACATCATCTTCAAAAATGATGAAGATAAAGCTCATTCCGAACATCGAATTTGCACGAACGTATTTTACTTTCGGTAGTCCTTGAAGATTAGTTACCAATGGATAAGTAATTTGATCTTCAATAATCTGAGGACTTCTGCCCATCCATTCCGTAAATACAATTACCTGATTTTCTGACAAGTCGGGAATAGCGTCAATCTTGCCGTTTCGTACCGAGTAAATACCCCAGGCAAAAATCCCTGCTGCAATCAGGAGAACTAGAAACCTGTTTTTTATTGAAAATTCAATTAATTTCTCTACCATGTTTATGCTTAGTGCTGATGACCTGAGTGGTCTTCTGTCGTGTCTTTTGCAACCAAATCCATTTTGCATTTAGGACATTTCTCCGGTTTATCACTTGTTACTTCCGGGTGCATAGTGCATGTGTAGGTGGTGCCCGCTGTATGTACTGAGAGTGAATCTGCAGATCCTTTTTTGTCTGAAGTACTGCTTGAATTACATGCAGAAATAGATAATGCTATAGCTGCTACAGAAACTAATATTAGAGTTTTCATCGTTTTAATAATATTTTGTTTAGATATACATTAAGTAAAACCTCCATGGTTCTACATTTTAGATTAATCAAATATTAAGAACAAATGGGAAAGGCATAGCAATGCCATATTAAGCGGAGGATTGGCCTAACAGTAAAGAGCAGTATTAAATTCTAAAATTACAATGGAGAACAATGGTGGAGACTTTCCCAAATCCGGGGGGCGAATTTGAATTTGGATGCTCCTCAATCAAATCCGGACTATACAAGTAAGAAGCCGAAAAATATTCTGCCGGAATTATATTGCCGGCAGGAGCTTTAATTTGATAAACAGATTCAGATATTTTTTGGGGAGAATCAACTTTAACCTGTTTATTTTGATGTTTACAGCAGTCATCAGCAGTGCGGGCTTTCATTCCGCAATTGCTGCACTCCTTTGATTTTTTTGAAGCAAGTCCCCATTCAATAAGCTGCCCCATGCAATAATGAAAATGCATAGTTGCTCCCGATGAAACACCAAGATAAAAAACAGCTAATATGGTGATGATGAACTTTTTCATTAAACCCGGGTACAAAGATCATTAAAAAAATACTAATAGAATTATAATTACTCTAAAACTTTTATTATAAAATCTTTGACTAAACGTCAACCCGTCGCTTCCGGTTAAAGTCTACTCCGTCATCTTAAGGTTCTTATGCATAACCGCTAGATACGAGTAGCCTTATCACCCATTATATTATTTCTTATTGATTTAGAAACAGGAAAACACGAAAGAAGGATTGAGGCTTATTTCACTTTTTAACAAAGAGTTACCACAAAAAAAACCGGAGTTAAATTGAATAATTCGAGTAACTCCGGTTTTGTACCCATGAGCGGGAATACTTTGAACACTTAGAGCGCTTTCTTATGATACCGGAGTCTGTTATTTGGGATTTGAAGGGTAATGATTTATAAAATAGATAGGTATCTCATGTCAAAATCACGCCATTTTCTAACGAGAAAATGCCCATCCCTAAATCGCTTTGCCGGCTTGTTGTAAAGTAATTCCATAGCCCATGAGAGCGAGAATCAAAATCGCAATCACGCGTAAGCGACAAGCGAAACTACGATATGTTCCTCCTAATAAAGGTTTGAAAATCAAGTATGTTGGATAAATAAAAAGTATAAAGATCTTCCAAATTTATTTGTAAGTTTAAAACACCTTTTGTATTTTTACTAGACTTATTAAAGTCTACTATTAGCAAATTAGCTAACCCGATCATTTGAGAAAACTTTCCTAAAATCTACATCGACTTAATCTTCTCCATCTGCCTTTCAGTATGATGGATCAGTTTAGTCCCTCTTTATTTCTCCAAGCTAATAGTACCTGTTTCAAACTAAGAAAATGGATACTAACGCTTTTTGCATTCATATACACCCTCCGGTTTCGCCGCAGGGTGCCGTTTGTTTTCCTACGAATTCCTCATTAACAACAAACCAAAAAATATACTACGCTTCATCGCAAACATCTTCCTCTCACTTTCAAAAACCATCATTATGAAATCAAAATTCGCCACCCTCCTGATCGGGTTCATGGCTCTGTTATTTACAGGCTTCAATGGTCAGGCACAGACTGACGCCTATAGCTTTGCTGGAATTCAAAAGATTTTCGATAAAACCTACGGTTCAAGCGGGACTGACAACCTATTTGAAGTTCATCAGACTGCCGATGGAGGATACGTTCTTGGAGGCCAGTCCAATACAGGCATTGTTAATGGAGATAAAACAGTGATAGGGACTACGAATTCTTTAGGGGGCGGTATTGATGCATGGATCATAAAAGCAACGTCGAATGGAACAATAACATGGCAAACTGCATTAGGCGGTAGCGGGGCTGATGCTTGCAGATCTATTCAACAAACGTCAGACGGCGGTTATATTTCTGCACTTACTAGTGGTTCGATAAACGATGGGAATAAAACGACGACTAATTTCGGTGTCAACGATTATTGGATTGTGAAGCTCGATAGTAGTGGAAATTCAGTTTGGCAAATGGAATACGGCGGCGCTGCTAACGACGATCCAAGTAGGATTATCCAAACAACTGACGGCGGGTATATCGTTGGTGGGACGTCGGCCTCTGGTAATAGCATTTTTAGTCCTGGCACTAAAACGGAGGCTTCGAGAGGCGGAAACGATTATTGGATAGTAAAACTAAATTCTGATGGTTCAAAAGCATGGGACCACACTTATGGTGGAAGTGGCACCGATACTTTTAAAGATATTAAACAGACTCCCGATGGTGGTTACATTATTGTAGGCGACTCGGCATCCCCCAATGATGGCGATAAAACTGATACGAGCCGAGGTCTTGCCGATTTCTGGATTCTTAAACTGAACGCTTCAGGTGGGATTGTGTGGCAGAAAACGATTGGGACAACCTCAACAGACCTATCACAATCCATCGATGTAACAAATGGTGGCGAGTATTGGATCTGTGGAACCACTAGCGGTACTGGAGGGGACAAAATATCAACTTCAATAGGAACCGATTATTGGGTGATCAAATTGAACTCATCAGGAAACATCGTACTGGAAAAATCCGTGGGTGGAAATAATACCGATAGCGCAATCGGCATTAGAGCTGATGCTTCTGGTGGATGTACCGTTATCGGAACATCGTCATCTTCAAGAAGTGGCGACAAATTAGAAAACTCCTATGGATCAAATGATTACTGGATGATTCAATTGGATGCGACGGGGAACTATATTTCAGATAAGACATTTGGAGGTTTAGTTGTAGAGAATGCACAATACATCGATTTCACATCCGATGGAGGATACATCCTGGGTGGTACTTCAGCCTCTGGGATCAGTGGCAACAAAACAGAAGCTAATCGCGGTGGAAATGATTACTGGATTGTAAAAGCTAACAACATCAATTCGGCCACAGCCACTACCACTACCCTCACAAATGCAACCTCGATTTACGGAGATGCTGCCATTAACTTAATAGCTACCGTTGCTCCAACACCTTCAGGAGGTTCACCAAATGGGGGCTCAGTGGAGTTCTTCTTAAAAGATTATCCGACTGTAGGTGAAAATACTTCGATAGGCACAGCAAATAAAGGAGCCGATAATAAATATACTTTAGCTTATGATCCGCATTTATTGAACGCAGGCACTTACACTATTATTTCAACATTTAGTGGTGCCGGTACTTTTACAACAAGTACAAATAGCACCGGCACATTACAGGTTACACCGAAAGCTATCACCGTGTCAGCTGATGCAGATCAAAAAAAGGTTTACGGTGCAGCCGATCCAAACTCATTTGCCTACACACCAAGTGAAGCGTTGATAACCGGCAACAGCTTTACAGGAAAGCTTGCCCGGACAGCAGGTGAGAATGTAAGCACTTATCCTTACAACCTCGGCGACCTAAGTGCAGGAGATAACTACTCGGTTACAATAAACGGAACAAGTACGTTTGCCATCACACCGAAAGCATTAACAGTAACAGCAAACGATAAGACAAGAGCATACGATGTAGCCAACCCGGCCCTGGATGGTACATTAACCGGTAATGTTGCAGCAGATGGCATTACCGCATCGTATGCTACGATTGCTACACAAACCAGCAATGTGGGTGATTATCCCATCACAGCATCCCTGAACGATCCGAACACGAA